>NZ_JPOJ01000001.1:1822500-2430000 GCF_000733855.1 Methylomicrobium agile | reverse complement strand
GAGCGCCCGGATTTGCCTAAGCGCTCTCCCTACCGGCTTGCACTGCCACTTCCAACCGGCAGCCGATCTAGCCTTCTCCGTCACCCCATCGCAGTTGCGACCGGTACAGGAATATTAACCTGTTTGCCATCGACTACGCCTTTCGGCCTCGCCTTAGGTACCGACTAACCCTGCGTCGATTAGCGTTGCGCAGGAAACCTTGGGTTTTCGGCGTGCGGGTTTTTCACCCGCATTATCGTTACTCATGTCAGCATTCGCACTTCCGATACCTCCAGCCGACTTCTCAATCGACCTTCGCAGGCGTACGGAACGCTCCTCTACCGCTCATCTTGCGATGAACCCGTAGCTTCGGTACTATGCTTAGCCCCGGTAAATCTTCCGCGCAGGCCGACTCGACCAGTGAGCTATTACGCTTTCTTTAAAGGGTGGCTGCTTCTAAGCCAACCTCCTGGCTGTCTGGGCCTTCCCACATCGTTTCCCACTGAGCATAGATTTTGGGACCTTAGCTGACGGTCTGGGCTGTTTCCCTTTTCACGACGGACCTTATCACCCGCCGTGTGTCTCCCGTGCTCGCACTTCTGGGTATTCGGAGTTTGCATCGGGTTGGTAAGTCGGGATGACCCCCTAGCCGAAACAGTGCTCTACCCCCCAGAGTGATACACGAGGCGCTACCTAAATAGCTTTCGAGGAGAACCAGCTATCTCCGAGCTTGATTAGCCTTTCACTCCGATCCACAACTCATCCCCTACCTTTTCAACGGGAGTGGGTTCGGTCCTCCAGTCAGTATTACCTGACCTTCAACCTGGTCATGGATAGATCGCCCGGTTTCGGGTCTAATCCCAGCGACTGAACGCCCTGTTCAGACTCGCTTTCGCTACGCCTCCCCTATGCGGTTAAGCTTGCCACTGAGATTAAGTCGCTGACCCATTATACAAAAGGTACGCAGTCACCGAACAAAGTCGGCTCCCACTGCTTGTACGCATACGGTTTCAGGATCTATTTCACTCCGGTCTCCCCGGTTCTTTTCGCCTTTCCCTCACGGTACTGGTTCACTATCGGTCAGTAAGGAGTATTTAGCCTTGGAGGATGGTCCCCCCTTCTTCAGACAGGGTTTCACGTGCCCCGCCCTACTCGTCTTCATCTTGGCGTCGTTTTCGTGTACCGGACTATCACCGTCTTTGGTGGGACTTTCCAGACCCTTCCACTAACAGGTGCCAAAACTTAAGGGCTAATCCCCGTTCGCTCGCC
Organism: Methylomicrobium agile; assembly: GCF_000733855.1. NCBI lineage: Bacteria > Pseudomonadati > Pseudomonadota > Gammaproteobacteria > Methylococcales > Methylococcaceae > Methylomicrobium > Methylomicrobium agile. The sequence continues at coordinate 2,428,752 of NZ_JPOJ01000001.1, read as the reverse complement.
GCTACTAAGGGAATCTCGGTTGATTTCTTTTCCTCCGGGTACTTAGATGTTTCAGTTCTCCGGGTTCGCTTCCTGCCCCTATGGATTCAGGACAGGATACCTGGGTTATCCCAGGTGGGTTTCCCCATTCGGACATCCGCGGGTCAAAGTGTGTTTGCAAACTCACCGCGGCTTATCGCATGCTACAACGTCCTTCATCGCCTCTTACTGCCTAGGCATCCACCGTATGCGCTTATTCACTTGACCATATAACCCCAATGAGTCTGAAGTTATCGATCAGCTGACATTTTCGCTTGTTCTGCTTGAGAACGGGTTCTTGTTTGCTGGCACAGCGAGTATGGCTCGGCTTCGGTGAGGAAGCTTCGTCACTTTTTCTGTGTCAGTTCACTTGAACTCGTTGCATCACTTCATGGCAGTGATACCATGGTGTGATTTCGTTACAGATTTCCAGTTTGTTAAAGAGCTATTGATGAGCGGACTCATCAATTCTATAAAGTCTCGGTTCACTCCGTCTGCGCTGCTTCGAGGCAGTGCCGGCGGCGGTGCATGAAAACTTTATAGAGTTGATGGTGGAGCCAAGGAGGATCGAACTCCTGACCTCCTGCGTGCAAGGCAGGCGCTCTCCCAGCTGAGCTATGACCCCAATGTCGGTTCAAATCAGCGGCAAGGCCAAAGTTGACTTTGCCTCTTTGCCTTTCGCCTTTGTTCACCTTGGTCATTGGTGGGCCTAGGAGGACTTGAACCTCCGACCTCACCCTTATCAGGGGTGCGCTCTAACCAGCTGAGCTACAGGCCCAGGCTCATGTCTTTCGTGATCAAAATAATTTGTTGTGGATGCTCATGCTGCGTCAGGCATCTTTGTAAGGAGGTGATCCAGCCCCAGGTTCCCCTAGGGCTACCTTGTTACGACTTCACCCCAGTCATGAATCACAAAGTGGTAAGCGCCCTCCCGAAGGTTAGACTACCTACTTCTTTTGCAACCCACTCCCATGGTGTGACGGGCGGTGTGTACAAGGCCCGGGAACGTATTCACCGCGACATTCTGATTCGCGATTACTAGCGATTCCGACTTCATGGAGTCGAGTTGCAGACTCCAATCCGGACTAGGACCGGCTTTGTGGGATTGGCTGGCTCTCGCGAGTTCGCTGCCCTCTGTACCGGCCATTGTAGCACGTGTGTAGCCCTACCCATAAGGGCCATGATGACTTGACGTCGTCCCCACCTTCCTCCGGTTTATCACCGGCAGTCTCCCTAGAGTTCCCGGCATCACCCGTTGGCAACTAAGGATAAGGGTTGCGCTCGTTACGGGACTTAACCCAACATCTCACGACACGAGCTGACGACAGCCATGCAGCACCTGTCTCAGAGTTCCCGAAGGCACTCTACGATCTCTCACAGATTCTCTGGATGTCAAGGGTAGGTAAGGTTCTTCGCGTTGCATCGAATTAAACCACATGCTCCACCGCTTGTGCGGGCCCCCGTCAATTCATTTGAGTTTTAACCTTGCGGCCGTACTCCCCAGGCGGTCAACTTATCGCGTTAGCTGCGCCACGAATCTTACGAATAAGACCAACGGCTAGTTGACATCGTTTACGGCGTGGACTACCAGGGTATCTAATCCTGTTTGCTACCCACGCTTTCGTACCTCAGCGTCAGTTTGAGTCCAGAGAGGCGCCTTCGCCACTGGTGTTCCTTCCGATCTCTACGCATTTCACCGCTACACCGGAAATTCCCCTCTCCTCTACTCAACTCGAGCTGCCCAGTATCAAATGCCGTTCCCAGGTTAAGCCCGGGGCTTTCACATCTGACTTAAGCAGCCGCCTACGCACGCTTTACGCCCAGTAATTCCGATTAACGCTTGCACCCTCCGTATTACCGCGGCTGCTGGCACGGAGTTAGCCGGTGCTTTTTCTATCGGTAATGTCAGACTGATGGGTATTCGCCATCAGATGTTCCTCCCGATTAAAAGTGCTTTACAACCCTCAGGCCTTCTTCACACACGCGGTATTGCTGGATCAGGCTTGCGCCCATTGTCCAATATTCCCCACTGCTGCCTCCCGTAGGAGTCTGGGCCGTGTCTCAGTCCCAGTGTGGCTGATCGTCCTCTCAGACCAGCTAGGGATCGTCGCCTTGGTAGGCCTTTACCCTACCAACTAGCTAATCCCACGCAGGCTCATCTGTTAGCGCGAGGCCCGAAGGTCCCCCGCTTTCCCCCTCAGGGCGTATGCGGTATTAGCGTGAGTTTCCCCACGTTGTCCCCCACTAACAGGCAGATTCCTACGCGTTACGCACCCGTCCGCCACTCGTCAGCGCCCGAAGGCCTGTTACCGTTCGACTTGCATGTGTTAAGCATACCGCCAGCGTTCAATCTGAGCCATGATCAAACTCTTCAGTTCAATCTCGGTGCGACTATAGATCAGTCGCCAATCTTGGCTCGACTTCAGAATTCAACGCAAATTACTTGAATTAACGTCGGTTCTTGGGTCGAATGTTTCTTTGCTGACCATTCCACCACAAGCACCCACACAAATTATTTTGATCGACTTGTTAAAGAGCCGAGGCTGAAGCCTCGTTGAGTCGGACTATTATAAAGATCTTTTATAACCTGTCAACTCTTTTTTTCGACTTCCTTTCTGGACATCCTGACCTAAAATCCTTTCAGGCTCCGCCGAAGCTGATTTGCTTCTGGCGAATTGAGCCGGCCATTATACCCTAGCTCAACCATTTGTCAACCCATCCCTTTCAGTTTCTGTCGGAATCCGACGGGCCATCCCGGCCGCTTCGCCGTCGCCGGCGAAAGAGAGGCGCATTATACGCACTTTTTCGGACTTGGCAAACGGTTTTGTGAATTTTTTGCGATGGTAAATCTTAACACCACAAAATTTCCTTAAGAATTAAGCACTTTTCCCTTGGGACCATTCAGCCGGTCCAGATATTTAGACACACCCTGTTTTACATTCAAAAACTCGCTCTGATAACCCGCCTGCCGCAAACCGGAAATATCGGCCTGCGTATAGCTTTGATAAGCGCCTTTCAGATGATCCGGGAACGGAATGTATTCTATCTCGCCTTCGCCGTGCCAGTCGATGACTGCTCGGGCGACCTGATTGAATGTCTCGGCTTTGCCGGTACCGACATTGAAAATGCCCCGCTGGTCGGGATGATCGAAAAACCACAGATTCACATCGACCACATCGCCGACGTAGACAAAGTCGCGCCGCTGCTCGCCGTTCGGGATGCCGTCACACCCTTCGAATAATCTCGCCTTTTTCTGCTCGATCACTTGCCGGTTGAAATGGAATGCGGTGCTGCTCATCGCGCCTTTGTGCTGTTCGCGCGGCCCATAAACATTGAAATAGCGGAAGCCTACGATCGGGCTCCGGGTTTCCGGCAAGATTCGCCGCACGTACTGGTCGAACTGGAATTTGGAGTAAGCATACATATTGATGGGCCGCTCGCATTCGCGTTCGACCCGGAAGCCGTTTTCGCCGCTGCCGTACACCGAAGCGGAGGAGGCATAGATGAACGGCACATTCTTGCCGATGCACCATTGCAATAGACGTTTCGAATAATCGTAATTGTTTTCCATCACGAAGCGCCCGTCCCATTCGGTCGTGGCGGAACAGGCGCCCTGATGGAACACGCCCCGAACCCGGTTCAAGAAACAGGGCGATTCGAGCTTTTGAATGAACTGGTCTTTGTCCAGATAATCGGCGATATCGAGATCGGCCAGATTATGCATCTTGCGGCCGTTCAGCAGATTGTCGACGACCAGAATGTCTCGCTCGCCGCGCTCGTTCAATGCCTTGACCAGATTGCTGCCGATAAACCCGGCGCCGCCCGTCACTACGATCATGCTGTCCCCCTCGCCTTGTTGATCATCGATGTCGTCGATTGCCCCTCGACGAACTGCAAAATTCTGACTTCGCCGCCCGCCTCGATCACGCAATCGCCGCCGGCAACCTGATCGGGCGCGTAATCGCCGCCCTTGACCAGCACGTCGGGCAACAGGCGGCAATAAAGGCGTTCCGGCGTTTCTTCCTCGAAGGCGACAACCCAATCCACACAGGCCAGCGCGGACAATACGGTCATCCGTTCCTTCAAACCGTTGATCGGGCGCGACTCGCCTTTCAACTGCCTGACCGACGCATCCGAATTGACCGCCACGATCAGGCGGTCGCCGAGCGCTTTCGCCTGCTCCAGATAGGTCACGTGCCCCGCATGCAGCAGGTCGAAGCAGCCGTTGGTCATGATGATCTTTTCGTTATGGGCCTTCGCGCGGGCGACGATATGCATCAGTTCGTCTTCGGAGACGATTCCGTACTGCGATCCGCGGTCGCCGTGCAGCGCCCGGCTCAGCTCCTCGACCGAAACGGTCGAGGTACCGAGCTTGCCGACCACGATGCCACCGGCCAGATTGGCCAGGCACATCGCCTCGTGCAGCGGAAGATCCAGCGCCACCCCGAGCGCCATTACCCCGATCACCGTATCGCCGGCGCCGGTCACGTCGAAAACGTCCTTGGCTTGCGCGGGCAACGAATGGGTTTCGGTTTTCCGAATCAGCGTCATGCCGGCTTCGCCGCGCGTCAACAGCAAGTTTTGCATTCCACAGCGCTGCAGAAGCTCCCGTCCTTTGTCCAGGATTTCGGCTTCGCTCGCGCAAGCGCCCGCCACCGCAAAAAACTCGGACAGGTTCGGCGTAATCACGTCCGCATGCCGATAGCGCCCATAATCGACGCCTTTCGGATCGACCAACACTTTCAGGCCGGTCTGCTTCGCGGTCGCGATATGGTGCGTGACATCGGCCAGCGTGCCCTTGCCGTAGTCGGAAAACACGACCGCATCATGATCGGGCAGATGCCGCTTCAGCTTCGCGCTCATCTGGGCGCCGTCGAACGCGATCGGCGTATCTTCGAAATCGAGCCGCAGCAATTGCTGATGCTGGGCCATGATCCGCAATTTGCAGATGCTGCGCGCGCCTTCAGCCACCACGAAGTCGCAGACGACCCCTTCGGCTTCGAGCAGGTCGCGCACCCTTTCGCCTTCCGGATCGTCGCCGACCACGCCAAGCAAGGTCACCCTGCCGCCCAGCCTGGCGATATTCAAGGCGACGTTGCCGGCGCCGCCGATCCGCTCTTCGCTGCCTTTGACCTTGACGACCGGCACCGGCGCTTCCGGCGAGATGCGCGCGGCCTGGCCGGACCAATAGCGGTCCAGCATCACGTCGCCGACGACGAGAATCCGCGCCGGGGAAAAATCAGGCGTGGTCGCGATCATGAAACGCCTCCTCGACCAAGCCGCACCACCAGTGTCCGATCAATATATGCGCCTCCTGAATCCGCGCTGTCACTTGCTCAGGCACCACGATCGACATCGTCGCGACTCCGGCCAGCATGCCGCCGCCATTACCGGTCAAACCGATCACCGCCATCCCTTTATCGATTGCGGCCTCGGCCGCATTCAGCACGTTTCTGCTGGTTCCGGAGGTCGAAATCGCGATCAGGCAGTCGTTGTCGGTGCCGAGCGCCTCGACCTGGCGGGCGAACACGCTGTCGAAATGATAGTCGTTCGAATGCGCGGTCAGAATGGAAGAGTCGGTCGTCAACGCGATCGCCGCCAGCGGCCGCCGGTGTTTTTCGTAGCGGACCACGAACTCGGCCGCGATATGCTGGCAGTCCGCCGCGCTGCCGCCGTTGCCGCAGAGCAGGATTTTGCCGCCCTGTTTGAGCGTATCGATCAGAAGCTCGCCGGCCGATTCGATCACATCGGTGCGCGTCCTGAGCTTTTCGATCATCGCCTGATGCTGTTCGAGCTCGGCAATAAAGGTTTTCAAATCAACATCCTCTCAGTACTTTGAAATATTCGATCAGGTGATATCGCCTGCTTCGGCCGGCTCTTTGACCTGCATCTGGTGCAGCCGCGCATAGGCCCCGTTCAGCGCCAGCAGCTCCTGATGCAAGCCGCGCTCGACGATCCGCCCGTGCTCCATCACCAGAATCATATCAGCATTTTCGATCGTCGATAACCGATGCGCGATCACCAGCGTGGTCCTGCCCTGCATCACTTTTTGCAGGGCGGCTTGAATATAACGCTCCGATTCGGTATCGAGGGCCGAGGTAGCTTCGTCGAGAATCAGGATCGGCGCATCCTTCAGCAAGGCGCGCGCGAGCGCGAGCCGCTGGCGCTGACCGCCGGACAGCTTGACGCCGTTCTCGCCAATCTCGGTATCGAGCCCCAGATCGAGCTTGTCGACGAACTCCAGCGCATAGGCGTCGCGCGCGGCAGTTTCGATTTTTTCGCGCTCGGCGCCGGCCAAGGCGCCATAGGCGATGTTGTTCGCGATCGTATCGTTGAACAGGATCACCTGCTGGGTAACCAGGGCGATCTGCTGCCGCAAATTGGCCAGTCTGTAGCGGTTGATTTCAACGCCGTCGAGCAGGATTTCGCCCTCGTCGTGCGGATAGAAGCGCAGAATCAGATTCGCGAAGGTACTCTTGCCGCCGCCGGAAGCGCCGACCAGCGCCACCGTCTGGCCGGGTTCGATCCTGACGTCGATATTCTTCAACGCCCAGTCGCCTGCGCCCGGGTAGCGGAACGACAGATTTTTGAATTCCAGCGCGCCCCGGCTTCTGGCCGTTTCGAAATCGCCTGTGTCCGGTTCGCCTTGCTCGTCCAGAATTTCGAACAGTGATTCGGCCGCCGCAATCCCTTTCTGAATCTCGCCGTTCGCATCGCTGAGCTGCCGAATCGGCCGCGGCAGCAGAAACGCCGCGGTCAGATAGCCGACGAATTCGCCGACCGTGGCTTTCTGCATGAAGAACAGCGCCAGGTACATCAAGCCGGACAAGGCAATCGCAATGATGAACTGCATCAAAGGATTGTGAATCGCCATCGTGGTCGCCAGCTTCAGCGACTGCCGCCGGTTATACAGGCTGCTTTCGAGAAAGCGCCGTTTTTCGTAGGCTTCGCCGCCGTAGCTGCGCACGACCCGGTGGCCGCCGACCAATTCGGAAGTAATATGGGTCATGTCGCCTACCGATTCCTGGATGCGCTTACTGATCATCCGCAGGCGCTTGCTGACGTAAGTGACCAATACCGCAATGATCGGCGTGATCGCGACGAATATCATCGACAACTTCCAATTCGTGTAAAACAGATAGGCGATCATCCCGACCGAGGTCAGCCCTTCGCGTACGAAAGTCCGCACCGAATCGGTCGTGGCCCGGGTCACCTCGCCGACATTGTTCGTGATCCGGGCAATCATGTAACCGCTGTTGTTCGCATCGAAATAGGTCGTCGGCAGTTCGGTGTATTTGTCGAAAATCTGGCAGCGCAGCGCATGCACGACATTGGTCGAAACTTTCGCGAGGAAATAATTGCCGAGGTAGGCGCCGATGCCGTGGATCACGATCAGTCCGCTAAACAGCAGGGGCAAATAATACATCCCTTCGCGGGCTTCGGTTTGCAGGGTGTCGATGATGTGCTTGACTAAAGCCGCGAACAGTGTCTGCGTGCCCGAATACAGGATGAAGCCGAAGAAACTGATCAGAAACAGTCCCCGGTGCGGCCTGACATAGGTCAAGAGGCGCCGATAGACCTGGGCGCTGCCTTTTGCTGCGGTTTTATTTTTAGTTTTCCTGGATAAATTCATCGTGTCGTCGAGGCGGGTTCGGGAAGATATTGCACGACGCCGCGCTCAGCGATTTTAAAATCCTCCCGCGCCAGCCGTTCCATCAACCGCTGGTAATTCAAATCCTGGCGGCTCTTGTCGTTGGAGGAATGCCAAAGATGCAGCACCGACACCGCAAAGCGCCCTTCCTTGCGCCGGACGCCGGCATGGATCAGCCGAATCACCAGATCGGAATCTTCATAGCCCCAACCTTCGAACAGTTCGTCGAAGCCGTTCACCGCGATAAAGTCGCTTTTCCACACGCCCAGGTTGCAGGTCATCGCCTTTTCCCATTTGCGGGGTTGAAAATAACGCAATTTGCCGAGCGGCAAATGCAGCAGCGCCGAAATGCGATTGATCCGGCCCAGCAGCCTGAGCCACCAAAAATAAGGCCAGCGCCGCAAATAAATCGGCAGCCGTTCGGCCAGCACTTGGTTCGTGAAACCCCGGCTGAGCAGGATCCGGTTGCCGGGTACGAAATAACCGGTCTCGGCCAGCCGACGATGCCGGGAAATAAAATCGGGCATCAATAAGCAATCGCCATCGACGAACAACAGATATTCGCCGCGGCTTTTGGCCGCGGCCTTGTTGCGGATCGTGCCCGCACGAAACCCTCGATCTTCATGATGGACATAGACGACCGGAACCGGGGCATCTTTGCAGTAGCTTTGCGCCTTATCGCGACTCTCAGGAAGGGAGCCGTCATCGGCAATCACGATCTCGAAATCGCGGTCGGTCTGCGCTAACAGACTGTCGAGGCAAAGCTGCAAAGCCTCCGGCCAGTTGTAGGTCGTCACGATCACCGAAATCAAGCTCATGACGGAAGGCGTCCGCGCGTTTGCAGTTCCCACAGCTTCAGGTATTTGTAATAGGCGCCTTCGGCGTTCGATACGGCCAGCATGAAGCCATGCCGTCCATCCAGCAGCGCAGCCTTCACGAAGTAAGTCCGAAAAAAAGTCCACACCCCTTTCAGGACCGCCTTGGACAAGGAAGACCGGACGCCTTTCCGGTAAAGCATTTCCGCACCCAAGGCCGAATAATTGTTCACCTTATGCAGCACTTCGTCCAGATTCACAAACGCTTCGTGCAGGAGCGGCGACTGCAGACGACCGGTTTCGCCCTGGACAATAATGCGCTCGTGCACGGCCGAATCGGTAAACCGTCCCGCTTCGCGCCGGAACAGCCTGAGCACATAATCCGGCCACCAGCCGCCGTGCCGGATCGACCGGCCGCAATAATCGGACAAGCGGGGAATTTCGTAGCCGTTAAGCTGCGGCGAGGCAATCGCAAGTTCGATTTCCCGCCTCAATTCAGGCGTCACGACTTCGTCCGCATCGATCGAGAAGAGCCAGTCGCCTTGCGCTTTTTCCAGCGCGCGCTGTTTCTGAACCCCGAAACCGGGCCAGTCGGTTTCGAATACTTTATCCGTGAAGCGCCGGCAAATCGCGACCGTCTCGTCGCTACTGCCGGAGTCGAGCACGACGATTTCGTCGGCCCAACTGACCGATTCCAGGCAGCGGCCGATATGCGCCGCTTCGTTTTTGGTGATCACGATTACGCTAAGCATGAGCGATGCCCATCTTTTCGCCGGACTCCAAGGCTGCGAAACAAAGCGCGATCATCACGGCGAACCAGTGGCCTTCGGTATGATCGTAAATCGGGGTATTGAAAAGGCTGGTAATCAGCAAAGAAATCAACAAGCCTTGCGCCAGCCATTTTTCCCGATCGGGTAATTTGCGCGATTCGAAAAACTGGCTGCTCAAGAATCCGAAATAAGGAATCAATCCGAACAAACCAAGCTGCACGCCGATAAACAAAAATTCATTGTGCGGATGCTGCGCCAGCAATTTTTCGTCTTGCGCAACGCGGGCATACTCCTCGGCAAAGCTGCCGGTGCCATGCCCGAACAACGGCTTTTCGGCAATCAGTTTGGCCGAATATTTCCAGAACGTATAACGCTGCCCCATCGACGAATCGGTCTGTTCCGGCTTTTCCTGCATATAGGCCTGGGTATTTTCGATCCCTTCAAAGACCCGCTTGGCCTTGTTCGAAAACCCCAGAAACAACCCGAAGAAGATCGCCAGGACCAGGCAAGTCAATAAACATCTCTTGAAACTTAAGCGCTGCACCGCAAACAACACAGTCAGCACCAGAACCATCAGTTGACCGGTGCGTCCTTCGACGATAAAAAACACATTGAACACGGCGAGCAAAAACAAGCCAAGGTACAGCCGCCCGGCAGGCCCGCCGACCATCGACCGGTGCAGGCAATAAAAAGCAAAAAAGCCGATAAAAATGCCGTGGGTAATCCGGCTTTTCAAGGAAGCTCCGTGGTAAGAGGACGTTTCCAAAACATCCAGGCTCATCAGAAAAGAAATCGCCAGCGACACCAGCGAAGCTACCACAAAGGCCCGCCAGGCGAGGTCACGATAGCGCGGCCTATTCAATAAAGAGAGCAATACGGGGATGAACAGCAGCTCGCGGTATTTTTTCAACGAAGCGATCGCCTCGTCATGCGGCGCAGTGCCGTAAGCCAGGCCCGCGATCAAACAGCCGAACAGCAGCAGAGACCAGGCCGCGACCGGATAACGCTTCAATACGGTTGTCAAACCGACGAACCGGGCCGACAGCAGCCAGATCAAACCGACCACGATCGAAGCGACCACCGCGATCGCTGTCGAGAAATAAATCCCGGCGAGGAACAGGGCCACGGTCATGCCGCCCATATTCAGAAGCCGCTCCTGAACGCGCGAAGGCAAATTGATGTTAGACGATATCTGCATGCGTAAAATGAGTAAATCGGCCCTCTTTCTGCGTTCAAAAAAGGGGACCGTTATTGTAGCTTAGCCGTAAAAAAAATGTGCGCCGATCTGCCTGCCATCTATTCGCAGGGACATTCGACCGAAACGGGACAACTCCGGCCGATGCTACCGCAATACCTGCCGTATCGCCTCGATCACGCGTCGCGCAGGCAGACGGCAGAGGCATTCGCTGCGGCTCGACCGGTGGCGCTCGCAGCCTTCCAGGTCGCACGGCACGCAATCGCCCTCTCCCTGGATCAGATACACGTTATTCACCTGCCGGTTGCCGGATTTTTCGAACGGATTCCGGTCCTGCCGGTAACCGTAGGGCCAGGGCGCCCATTTGACCGGATTGGTCGGACCGAACAGCGCCACGACCGGGATGCCGGTCGCGGCCGCCAAGTGGGTAATGCCGGTGTCGGGCCCGACGAAACATTTGGCGCGCGCAATGATGTCCGCCAATTCCGCGAGGGTAACCTGTCCCGCCAGATTGACCGTGTCTTCGGGCAGCTTGCTCTGTAATGCGTCGAGATAGGCGATCTCTTCCTCTCCCGGCCCGCCCGAGAGTACCAACCGCAACCCCTGCCGGCGCAGATAGCGGCCGATGTCGAGCCAGCCTTCTGTCGTCCATTGCTTGTAGGCCCATTGCGGATAGGGATGCAGCACCGCGTATTCCGGCGACAGTAAAAAGGATTTTACCGAGCCGCTGTGGGGAGGTATCAGGGCATGACTTCGGGGTATCCGAAGCGCATCGGCAAGTTTCAGGTTCTGCAGCACCGTGTGCGTATGTTCGTTATCGTGCTCGGCATAGCCGTTCAACAAATAACGCTTCCACCAGCCGGCGGCCCCTTTGGGCGGCACGACCCCGGCCCGGCACGGCGCCGCGATCAGACTGTAAATGAAGGGCCGGTCGCCGGCCTGCACCGCAAGCGCCAGATCGTAGCGCCTGAAAATGCGCGGAATCAGCGTCAGGTAGTCCCGAAGTTTCGGGCGGTTGGGCGTCGTAATGATACGTTCGATATCGGGATTGCCTTCGAACATGCCGGCGGTGTTGCGGTAAATCAGGATATCGATCTTCGCTTCGGGAAATGCCTGTTTCAGCGAATGAATCAGCGGCGTCGCCAGCAGCGCATCGCCGAGGAAGCGCATCGCGATCAGCAAAATCCGGGCGGGCGGACGCTTCAAGAAATGCGCTTTTATGATCGGCATGACGCGCTATTCGCCGCTGCCGGCACCCTGCCAGGCATTTTTGTCCGCTCTGGCCCGCCAGCGCGCCCCCAGCATTTTGGCAATCGCCAACACCCGCGGCGCCCCGCCTAATGCCACCGCATCGACCAGGCAATACCAAGCGGCGACCCCGCTCGGCGGGTTGCCCTGGGGCAGTTTCAACACCGGATCGATCGCGGCCCATTTCCAGGTACCGGCCGCGGTGCCGATCAGTTCCAGCCAAGTAGTGATGAAAAAGGCGGCCAGATACACCATCGGCGAGCGCCCCTTGAACAGATAAATCAGAAACACCACGAACAGCAGCGCGCCGACCCAATCGCCTTGCTCGCCGAGCCCGCTGATGCCCCAGAACGACCAGGCGCCGCAAACCAGTACCACGAAGCCGGCGATTTCGCGCGCATAGGTCTGGAAAAAGCCGGAGCGGGCCAGCGCAACCGCTGTCAGATATACCATCCCGTGCCCCGGCGGCACATAGGCAGGCACGTTATGATAGCGGTAGGTATAGCCGCCCATGAAAGGAGAAGCGAAATGCTCGCCGATCGTCGCAAAAGCGACCGCAATCGCGACCTGTACCCGGATTTCCTTGTTTTCGCCGAGCAGCAGACCGATCAAAAACACCCAGGCGCAAACGCCCAGCGCATTCTGTTTCTCCATGCTCGCATTCGCATCGCTCAACAGACAGACCGCGACACAGAAAAACGTAAAGCCCGCGATGAAATAGTCGCGTTTTCGATGGGAATAGACCGCCCCTGCCTTCGGAAAATGGCGTAGCACATGCACCTCTTATGATTATTATTTATCGGCTCGATCCAAATACCGCTCTTCCAGCCAGAATCCGCGACCTCAGCGGCAAAGGATCGAAGCGCGGCTCAATTCAATTTTCGAAAAGGCCTTCGTAGCTGGGATATGGAAGTCCTTAACCGAACACCCAGGCGATTGCCCCATACCGGCCGAGTTTGCCGAGCAGAATCACAAGCGTACCGGTCAACAGCGGCAATTTCAACCAGCCGCCCGCAAAACACAGCGCATCGCCGATGACCGGCAGCCAGGAAAAGAACAACGCCCAAATGCCCCGTTTCATGACCACATCCAGCGCTTTTTGCGATTTTTCCGGCAACAGCGAAGCCGCCGGATAACGTTTTGCGGCCAACATGCCCAATCCCCATGTCGTCATCGCACCCAGGGTATTGCCGAGCGTCGCGGCGCCGACCAAGGCCAGGGCCGGATGCCGCCCTTCCGCAAGCAAATAAGCCAGTACCGCTTCGGAACCTCCGGGCGCGATGGTGGCGGAAACGAAGGCGCTGACAAACAAGCCGCCGATTTCAAACCAGGCTTCCCGCATTTTCGATGCTCAATAAAAACCCCTGCTGCAATCTGCAGACAGGGGTCCGGTAGAATTCATCCAAATCAGCCGCGGGGCAACATCTTCGACTTGTTCGAAGAAATCATCTTGACCAGCTTGGCGATCAAGCCCAGCAACAGCTCGATAAACTGGCGCAGCAACACGAACGCATGGGTGGCGGCTTCGGAAAACGTCATGCCTTTGAAGGTACGCGCCAATACCGGCGCCAGCAATAAGCCGATCGCGAGCCCGATCACGGTAATGCCGGAAACGAAAGAATCGTCTTGCCGAACCGCAGGCGTCGAAACGGAGGAAGGAGATGGCGACGACACAGAGCCCGGCTCGGAAGAAGTCGTCGAAGCAGCCGCCGGCTTCGCAATTACCGGAATGGCGCTGTCGGTGTAATCGTCGGAAATTTCAAGCGCGGTCACGCCCGGAATGCTCGGCAAATCGCCGCTGCCCGCGCCGACTTTCAGCTGCGCCTTCATGCCTTTTTCCATATGCTGGGCAATATCGCAATGCACCAGATAGGTTTTGTCGCCCGGCGGCAGAATCAGCGTGCCGGAAATCTTGGCAGGGCCCGAAACTTCCAGGTGAAACATGCCTTTCGGATAGAGGTATTTCGGTAAACCGTGCATCATCCATTGATGTCTGATGCCGTCCTCGTTGATGAAGTGCACCGTCAGTTTGGTGCAAGGTTTGAACTGGAACTCCTGGGTGTCGAACGCGAACATCCTGCCCGGAAATTTCTCCGCGTATTTATGCCCGGCACGGACCGTGATTTCTTTCGTTTCCGAAATCTTGTCGCAGCCGCCCGGCAACGTATCGGTATTTTGCCCCATTACCATCCCGCCGCCCATGTCCATCAAGTGGCCGGCCCCGTGATCCATCAGCATCTTGTTATGGTCTTCATATTCTTGAGCCGCGAGCGGCGCAGCAAATCCCAGAACCAGTGCTCCGGCCCACAATAATTTTACCATCACTTTACCTCTACAACTTCAAACTAAGATTCCGCGTTAACGCTTCCGGCAGGAAAGACGTTAACGCGAACAAAACCCCGCCCTCGCGGAGCTCAAAAACTAGGCGCTCGTTTTCTTTCCGAGCAAACCGTCGACTTTGTTTTTGAATGCGGCGTTGGACAGATACAGTCCATACACACCCGCAAACGCGAACAGAATATACAGCACATAGCTGGATGTGCTGGTCGGCGCGCCGGTACCTGCGGTGAAGCTCATATGCGCATCCAGGCGATCGCCTTGATCAGGCACCAGCGTGATATGGATCAGGTATTTGCCCGCTTCCGGCACGCCGTTCGGCAAGTCCAGATTGACGGTGCCGGATTTGTGCTTGCTGGCAGGCAGGAAAAATACCCGGGTGCCTTCCGGCTCTTTGGTGACTTCAAATTCAACCGACATGTTCCGGTATCTCATGTCCTGGTAATCGAAAACCAGCTGAGTCGGGGTAGCGGCACCTGGAAGTTTGCCGCAAAACTCTTCGGCCGGATAGGATTTCGGCTGATAGGCGGTGTAATGGATCCAGTGGCTCGGCTCCAGTTCGAATTTACATTGATCGGTATCGGTACCCGCTGCGCCGCCGTGCGCCCAGACCGCCGCAGACAGCAGCAGGCCCAGCATTCCTAGAAAACCTTTTGCGATAAAATGTGCTCTGTTCATAATGCCTTCCAGTTTCGATAAATTATTATATTTACAACAACCAAGCTCTAAGCAGCGCTTGAACTCCCCAAAATAACCTTATTTCCAATAAAGTCAATTGCCAGTAGGCCACTCTAGCATATCAAAACCCTTAAATTCAAGGCATTGATGACCTTCCAGCCGGTAATCCGTCAAACCTTCTTCCGCCCGCCAATGTTCTATTGCCATACTCCCTTCATTTCCGTAGACTTACACCCACTAATTCGGATTATTTAGATCTTGGAGTCCCTAAAAATGTCGTCATTGACTCATTCCAAAGCGTGGAGCGCACTCAAAACCCATTTTCAATACATTCAAAACGAATCGATGAGGGAAATTTTTAGGAAAGACCCGGACCGCTTCAAAAAGTTCTCCCTCCGGCTCGACGACATCATTTTCGATTACTCCAAAAACCGCATCCACGAAGAAACCATTGCCCTCCTCGTCGACTTGGCCGAATCGCAAGGGCTCAGGCAGAAAATCGAGGCGATGTTCACCGGCAAAATCATCAATATCACTGAACACCGCGCCGTTCTGCATACGGCTCTTCGTAACCGCAGCAACACCCCCGTGTATGTCGACGGCAAGGATGTGATGCCGGACATCAACCGCGT
This sequence comes from Methylomicrobium agile, assembly GCF_000733855.1. Classification (NCBI taxonomy): domain Bacteria; kingdom Pseudomonadati; phylum Pseudomonadota; class Gammaproteobacteria; order Methylococcales; family Methylococcaceae; genus Methylomicrobium; species Methylomicrobium agile. The sequence continues at coordinate 2,413,408 of NZ_JPOJ01000001.1, read as the reverse complement.
ACTGGCCCAAATGCGCGCCTTTTGCGCAGCGGTCCGAGCGGGGGATTGGAAAGGCTATAGCGGCCGGGCCATCACCGATATCGTCAGCATCGGCATCGGCGGCTCCGGCCTGGGTCCCAAAATGGTGTCCGCGGCGCTGTCCCCTTACGGTTCGGATCGGCTCAAAGTCCACTATGTTTCGAATGTAGACCAAACTAATCTGGTCGAGGTGCTGAAACCCTTGTCCGCCGAAACGACCTTGTTCGTGATCGCCTCGAAAGTTTTCAATACCCAGGAAACCATGATGAACGCCCGGTCGGCCAGAAACTGGTTGACCGAGCGCTCCGGATCGGAAGCGGCGATTCCGAAACATTTCGTCGCGATCTCGACGCACGCGGAGAATGTCGCCCGGTTCGGCATCGATACCGAGAACATGTTCGAGTTCTGGGACTGGGTCGGCGGCCGCTATTCGCTGTGGTCGGCGGTCGGCTTATCGACCGCGCTGAGCATCGGCATGGATCATTTCGAAGAACTGCTGCAAGGCGCTTACGAGGCCGACCTGCATTTCCGCCATACGCCGTTCGACCGGAACATTCCGGTCATCATGGCCCTGCTCGGCGTCTGGTACAATAATTTTTTCGGCGCCGATTCGCACGCGGTGATTCCTTACGACCAGTCGATGCGCTATTTCGCGGATTACCTGCAGCAGGGCGACATGGAAAGCAACGGCAAAAGCGTCGATCTGGACGGCAATCGGGTCGATTACAGCACCGGCCCGATCATCTGGGGCCAGCCCGGCACCAACGGCCAGCACGCCTTTTTCCAGTTGATCCATCAGGGCACCAAGCTGATCCCGTGCGACTTCATGGCCGCCGCAAGCAGCCATTATCCTCTGCCGGAACACCATGACATCCTGATCTCCAATTTCCTCGCCCAGCCCGAAGCGCTGATGAACGGCCTGACCGAGGAAGAAGTCAAAGCCCGGCTGTCGCCCGAAGAACGGGAAGACCGGGTGCTGGTGGCCTCGAAAGTGTTCGACGGCAACAAACCCTCCAATGCCTTCCTGTATAAAAAGATGACGCCGAGAACGTTGGGTTCTCTGATCGCGTTTTACGAACACAAGATTTTCACGCAAGGCGTGATCTGGCATATCAACTCGTTCGACCAGATGGGCGTCGAACTCGGCAAGGTGCTGGCCAAGGCGATCCTGCCCGAACTGAAAAACGACCGGATCATCACCAGCCATGACAGTTCGACGAACGGATTGATCAATGCCTATAAACAATATAAAGAACGCGCCTAATCGTACGCACGCGTCACAGCGGCTCCAGCCGGTCCTTTATAGATCCGGAGAATGAAGGGAAGTGGAATAAACCGGAGAGCCTTAACCCCCGGAAACCGAATCGGGGTTTCTACCCTCTCTGAGCAAAAGGCAGGATATGCTCCAATATCCTGCCCGCACCGTTATCCCTAAATCTGGCGAACTACCTGAAATTATCTCTCGGTCTGCGGAAAGTTATAATCGCCCACCGGACGGGTAAAGGTAAATTTGTACGGATTCACGACGACCAGATCGGCAAATTTTTCGAACTGATTATGAGGCGGCTGGAGCGAGGTGATCGCGGTAAAAGGACTCATCGCAAGATAGAAACCGGTACCCAAAACGGTCGACACAAAACCGGCCGGACGCAGCACGACATCATATACGAAATCGGCGCCGCTCGGCTGGTTCACGACCTGCGGATCGTCTGCAAAAACAGGGGCCGACAGGGTCAGGGTAAAGCCAATGACGGCCGGTTTAATAAATTTCATACAATCTCTCCCAGGCTCTCAAGTTAATTTAAGATTAACGATGATAGCATTTTTCCGCTCACCATCCCATGCGGCCGAAAATAGAACGGATTAAGTCGACTTTAGGATTGGGCCGATCATAACTTCCCCCGCTCGCTCTCCCGCCGAACGTTTATCGTGATACCCCGCCGGCTTTGGGCCACACTCCAAAGGGCACAGACCGCTGTAGGGTACGCTGTGCGTACCTTCCCCCTCCCAATGGTACACACAGCGCACCCTACAACTGATAGGAACGATCAGGCGGCAGGCCGGGAGATTATTTTTAGCTACACCCTTTAGTGTATTGACCATAACACAATCCCAGCCAGAAGAGTGGAAAGTCAAATCAGCGCCTCCGGCATTCGTGTGGTGGACGCACTTCGCTTATCCACCACACGAGAAAGCCGGTTCAATTACGGACCGCCCCGTCGATTCAATCGCCTTTAAAGAAACGCTTCAATACCCGAATCATATACTCATGATCCAGCACGCCGACGCTCTCGCGGATGCTGTGCATCGCCCAGAGCGGGCAGCCGACGTCGACCGCGCGGATGCCCAGCTTTGACGAGGCGATCGGTCCGATCGTGCTGCCGCAGGGCAGATCGCTGCGGTGCGAATAGCGCTGGTAAGGTACGCCGGCTTCCTCGCACCAGTGGATGAAACGCACGGCCGAAACGCTTTCGGAACTGTAGCGGCGATTCGCGTTGAATTTGATCACCGGCCCCTTGTTCACGAGAACCTTATGGTCCGGATCGTAAGCCGACGCGAAATTGGGCTGATAGGCGTGCGCCATGTCGGCGCTGATCAAAAAGCTTCGGGCCAGCGCACGAGCCGCATCTTCGGCATCCGGCGAGACGGCGAGATTGATCCGCTGCAGCATATCGGTCAGGAAACTGCCGGCCGCGCCGATCGAGCTCTCGCTGCCGATTTCTTCGTGGTCGAAGAACGCGCAGACCAAGGTGCTGTCGGTCTGGCTCAGAATATTCTCGTCCAGCAGCGCCTGCAGCGCAGCATGGCAAGAGGCCAGATTGTCGAGCTGGCCGTTCGCGATAAACTCCTGATTGGCGCCCCAGAACGCGCCCTTCTGCGTATCGTAAACGGCCAAGTCCCAGGACAAAACCTGCGCCGCGCCGATGCCGGCGCCCTGCTCCAGCAGCGCCAGAAAATAAGGCTGCGGCAGCTGCTCGCCGGCCAGTTGCGCGAGCAATAAAGGCAACTCGTTCTGCTTGTGCAGCTTCAGGCCGTCTTCGTTGACGCCCCGGTTCATATGGATCGCCAGATTCGGCAAACGCAGCAACGAGCGCTCGAATCGTACCAGCGTGTGTTCGATCCGTTCGCGGTCGTCGACATAGCTGATCCGACCAGCCAGGCTCAGGTCGCGGTCGGTGAAAGTCGCAAGGATCGGCCCGCCGTAAATCTCGACCCCGAGCCGGACCAGTCCGTCACTGGCGGTCGCCGGATTCGGCCTGAGCCGAAGGCCGGGCGAATCGGTATGCGCGCCGACGATGCTGAAGCCCGCTTCGGCCGGCGCTTTCCGGCCGAGCGCGAACAGCACGATCGAGGAGTCGTCGCGCACCACGTAATAGCGGCCGCCCGGCTGCAGTTGCCACTTCGCGGTTTCATCGAGCCTTTCGAACAGAAACGCCTTGGCCGCCGTTTCGATCAAGGCGGCCGCATGCCACGGGCTCGGGCTGTTGTCGATGAAGTCCAGCAACTGCTGGGCGTGTTGCCTGGCGGTCATGATTTTTCCTGCAAATCCAGCGCCGCCGAATTGATGCAGTAGCGCAGGCCGGTCGGCTGCGGGCCGTCCGGAAACAGATGACCCAGATGCGCGCCGCAGGCTTTGCAGACGACCTCGACCCGGCGCATGCCGTGACTGCTGTCCGAATGTTCCGCGACGCTGTTTGCGGTCATCACGTCCCAGAAACTCGGCCAACCCGAACCCGAATGGTATTTGGTCTCGGAATCGAACAACGGATTGCCGCAGCAGACGCAGCGGTAAATTCCCGGCGTCTCGCAGTCCGTGTATTTGCCGGTAAACGGCGCTTCGGTCGCCTTCTGGCGGCAGATCGCGAACTGCTCGGGCGTCAGTTTGTCGCGCCATTGTTCGTCGCTATGATTCGAATTGTCGTTCATGAAGTATCCCTCGTACCTTGACTACCGATTCATTGTACCCGCCCGCGGCGGCATCGCAAAACCGGCCTGCCCGGTTCGTAAAACATCCCTTTTTGACATGACTCGGGACGCTTCTATAATGACATCCCAATGATGTCACCGGAATGTTGGATATGAGTCAAAAAAAATTATCGTTGCAGGAACAATTATTGAAGGCGGGCCTTGTCACGACCGCCCAGGCCAGGACCGCCAAGTCCGATAAGCATAAACAGGTTCAGCAGCAGCGCCATAATAACCTGCAGGCTGTCGATGAAGCCAAACGGCTGGCGCAGCAAGCGCTGGCCGAACAGGCCGAACGCGACAAGGAACTGAACCGGCTCAGACAGGAGCAGGAAGAGAAAAAACAGCTTGCCGCGCAAATCCGGCAATTGATCGAAAACAACCGTATCGCGATCGACGAAACTGCGATCGAGGAATACGACGACAGCCAGGCTTATCATTTTACCGACCGAAACAAGGTCAAAAAACTGTTCGTGCCGAAAGCGATGCGCGAACAGATCACCGGCGGCAAATTGGCCATCGTCAGACTGCGCAAACGCTACGAAGTGGTGCCGGTCGAGATTGCCGGAAAAATCCGCGAGCGCGACCCGGCCTGCGTGATCGTGTGGAACGATGCTTCCGCCGCGCCGGTCGAAAACTGCGACGATCCTTATGCCCAATACCAGATTCCCGATGATCTGGTGTGGTAACGCCCGGTGGTTCAAGCCGCGATTTATTTGCGGCCGATTCGTTCGACCGATTAAGATAACCCGATTTCTGACTTTGGAAACAACCGTCATGCGCCGATTCTTTCTGTTATGGTGTCTTGCTTTGCCGGCTTATGCGGTTGACGAACGCCCACCCAAGCTCGAAGAAATCCCTCAAGAAGTCCCCGAACCGCCAATGCCGGTGCAAAGCGGCGAAACGCTGGAACCCGACATCACGATCATCCGTAAAGGCAAGAACACGATCCAGGAATACCGTCAAGGCGGCCGGCTCTATATGATCAAAGTGATTCCGGACATCGGCCCGCCCTATTACTTCATCGATTCGGACGGCGACGGACAGATGGACGTACAGGGCAATGACGGCGACCGGGGCAGCCAGATCAACATGTGGAAGATTCTGGAGTGGGATTAACGCCTTCGTATCGGTGGATAAGCGATCGTCGATGAACCTGAGAATCAAGCTGTTGACCGTGCTAATCCTGCTGACCGTACTCGGCATCGGCCCGATGCCGGTCACCAGCGTGATCGGCATCTATGTCGTGCTGTTCCGTCCGGCATGGTTCAAACGCATGGTGATCGAACTGTATGACGAACCGGATGCTTAAACCGAAGCGTCGGGCCTGCCTTTACGCCTGCCTGCTGTGCGTTGCGGCGCCGCTGCGTGCGAATCCTTCTTCCGAACCACAAGCTGCCATCGCCAGCGCGCACCCTTTGGCGACCCGCGCCGGTTTCGAAATCCTCGCCAAAGGCGGAAACGTGTTCGATGCGGCCGTCGCGGTCAGTGCGGCGCTCGCGGTGGTCGAGCCTTCCAGCTCGGGGCTGGGCGGCGGCGGTTACTGGCTGCTGCACCGCGCAAGCGACGGCTTCGAAACGATGATCGACGGCCGTGAAAAAGCGCCGTATGCGGCCCATCAGGACATGTTTCGGAACCGTCCGAACGTCTCGACCGACGGCGCGCTGGCCGCCGCGATACCCGGCCTGCCGGCCGGGCTGGCGCATTTGGCGGAACGTTACGGCCGCCTGCCGCTAGCGGTTTCGCTCGCGCCGGCGATCCGCCATGCCGAGAACGGCTTCGCCGTCGGCCATAAATTCCATAAACTGCTCGCATCCCGGCAGCCGGTGATCCGCCGCTTCCCGGCCGCTTCCCGCATCTTCCTGCCCAAAGGCAAATTGCCCGAGCCTTTCTCGATTCTGCGCCAGCCGGATTTGGCCGAAACGCTCAAACGGATCGCCCGATCGGGCCGGGACGGGTTTTATCGCGGGAAAGTGGCCGAAAAACTCGTCGATAGCGTCAGAGCCGCCGGCGGCATCTGGACCGAAACGGACCTCGCATCCTACCGGATCGTCGAACGCCGGCCGGTCAAAGGCGAGTACCGCGGCATCAAGATCACCAGCGCCGCGCCGTCCTCGTCGGGCGGCATCGTGCTGATCGAAGCCCTGAATGTGCTGTCGGGTTACGATCTGCAAAAGGCGGACGAAACGGCCCGCACGCATCTGATCGTCGAGGCGATGCGCCGGGCCTATCACGACCGCGCCTTGTACCTCGGCGATCCCGATTACGTCCACCTTCCGGTCGAGCGCTTGCTGGATGCCGATTACGCGGCGGGACTGCGCAGCACGATCCGCTTCGACAAGGCGCTGCCGAGCGCGATGCTGACCGGCGAGCCTGAGCAAAACACCGAAGCCGCCAACACGACCCATTTCTCGATCATCGACCGGGACGGCAACCGGGTCGCGGCAACCTTGAGCATCAATTTGCCTTTCGGTTCCGGCTTCGTCGCGGCAGGAACCGGCGTGCTGCTGAACGACGAGATGGACGATTTTGCCAGCGGCCCAGGCACCGGCAACGCCTTCGGCCTAGTCGGCGGCGCGGCGAACGCGATTCAACCCGGCAAGCGAATGCTGTCGAGCATGACGCCGACTTTCCTCGAAAACGAACGCGGAGTCGCGGTGCTGGGCACGCCCGGCGGCAGCCGGATCATTTCGATGGCGCTGCTCGCGGCGCTCGACTACGCGGAAGGCCACGATCCCCGTTCGTGGGTGAGCCTGCCGCGCTTTCACCACCAATACCTGCCGGACGCCATCCAGTTCGAACCCGATGCGCTGAGCCGCGCCGAGCTCGATGCCCTCGCGGCGAAAGGGCATCGACTCACGGCTCTGACCGAACGTTACGGCGACATGCAGGCGGCGCTCTGGAACAAAAAAACGCGCGCGTTGAGCGCCGGCAGCGATCCGCGCGGCGAAGGGCTGGCGCTCGTGGGGCCTTGATGATCCATCCCCATCCGGCCGTCTACCGCTCATGAGTAAACATTCCCTGGACATCTGGCTCGGCCGGCTCGCCGCCTCCCCTGCCGATCTCCCTTTTTACCGGAGTCTTCTCGACCGCGAGGAGAGAGTCCGCGCGCAACGGATCAGAATCCCGCAAAGACAGGATTATTATGCCGAGACCCATGCCCGGCTGCGGCTCCTGCTGAGCGAAACGGTCAACGCCGCGCCGACGCAACTCCGCTTTTCCCGCAATGCGCACGGCAAGCCCTTTCTGGCCGATTTTCCCGACGTCGCCTTCAACCTGTCGCATACGGCCGACCGGCTTGCTATCGCGGTCGTCCGACGCTGCAGGCTCGGCATCGATATCGAGACCTGCAAGCCCAGAACCAATCTGTCCGCCTTGGCCGCTAAATGCTTCGGCGCCGAAGAAATGGCCTATTGGCAGTCCCTGCCCGAGACGGAGCGATTGGCTGCCTTTTATTATTTCTGGACCCGCAAGGAAGCTTTCGTGAAAGCCGTCGGCCAAGGCATCAGCTTGGGATTGCAGCATTGCGTGATCAATCCCGCCCACCCCACGGGAATGCTGCATATACCCGCCTCGTGCGGAGCTTCCGGCGACTGGTCGCTTCACGATCTCGACATCGGCGACGGTGTTCTCGGCGCAGTCGCCGTAGACGGACCGATTGCGGCGATGACTGTCCGGACGCTTTAAATTCGGTCAGGGCTAGTCGAATCATTTGACATTTCCGTACCGGCAAGTATGCTTCCCGTCTTCGGCAAGAGTATCCCTTTCATAAAAAACTTTTTTCATTGCCTCCCAACCACCGTACTGGCTGACTGAATACGACATGACGATCAATCCGGACCTGACACTCAAATTTTCTCCCCTACACCGCCTGCAATGGGAAGAAGCCCAACAAAAATTCGTCATTCTGTATCCCGAAGGCATGGTCGAACTGAATCTGAGCTCGGCCGAAATCCTGAAGCTGTGCGACGGCGCGCACAACCTCGGTCAGATCGTCAGCGAACTGGAACAGAAGTTCGCCACCTCCGGTCTGACTAACGACATTACCGCTTTCCTCGACATCGCGCTCAACAATGGCTGGATCCAACAACCTTAAACCCACCCCGCCGCGCTGGCTGCTGGCGGAACTGACCTACGCCTGCCCGCTGCAATGCCCGTACTGCTCGAATCCGGTCGACTACAGCAAGTACCCTTCCGAGCTGGGTACCGAGGACTGGAAGCGGGTGCTGTCCGAAGCCCGCAAAATGGGCGCGGTGCAACTCGGTTTTTCCGGCGGCGAACCGCTGACCCGCAAGGACTTGGCCGAACTGGTCCGGCATGCGCGCGGGCTCGGCTATTATTCGAACCTGATCACCTCCGGTTACGGGATGACCGAAGAGAAGATCGTCCAATTGAAGGAAGCCGGACTCGATCATATCCAGGTCAGCATCCAGGCCAGCACCCAGGAACTGAACGACCATATCGCCGGCACCGCCTCTTTCGAGCATAAGAAGAAGGTCGCGCATCTGGTCAAGAAGCACGGCTATCCGATGGTATTGTGCGTGGTGATCCACCGCGAGAACATCCACCAGATGCCCGAAATCCTGGCAATGGCCGAAGAACTCGGCGCCGATTATCTGGAACTCGCGAATACGCAATACTACGGCTGGGCGCACGTGAACCGCGACTTGCTGATGCCGACCAAGGAACAGTTCGAACAGGCCGAGGCGATCGCGCAGGCGTTCAAGGAAAAAGTCGCGGGCAAGATGAAGATCTACTATGTGGTGCCCGATTATTACGAAGACCGCCCGAAAGCCTGCATGAACGGCTGGGGCACCACCTTTTTGACGATCGCGCCGGACGGAATGGCGCTGCCCTGCCACGAGGCGCGCGTGCTGCCCGGCCTCGACTGTCCGAACGTGAGAGACTACAGCATCGAGCAGATCTGGAACGAATCGAAAGCGTTCAATTTCTTCCGCGGCGACGCCTGGATGAAGGAGCCGTGCCGAAGCTGCGACGAAAAACACAAAGACCACGGCGGCTGCCGCTGCCAGGCGTATCTGTTGTCCGGCGACATGTACGCGGCCGATCCGGTGTGCAGCAAATCGCCGGATCACCACCTGGTCGACGAGGCGATTGCCTCGGCGAGAAACAGCGCTTTGGCGACCGACGAAAAACCGTTGATCTTCCGGAACAGCAAAAATTCGCGTCAGTTGGCCTAACCGTCCGCAACGTTAAAGCAGATTCCCGTGAAATCCCAACCGAAGCCTCAAAAACAGCCCCAACCCGCCGAACTGCAGTCGCTGCATCAACTTTACCAAAGCGGCCGCCTGCAGCAGGCCGAATTGATGGCGCAATCGCTGCTCGCGGCGTATCCGAAAGCGCCGGTGCTGTACAACGTGATCGGTCTTTGCCAGCAACGGCAGGGAAAATTGAAAGAAGCGGCGGCCAGTTTCCGGAAGCTGGTGGCGATCGATCCCGGTATCGCCGAAATTCATTTCAATCTGGGCGTGCTGCAAACGCAATTGAACGATCCGAAAGCCGCGGTCGCCAGCTACCGCAAGGCGCTGCAACTGAAACCGGCATTGCCGTCCGCCCATTTCAATCTCGGAGCGCTGCTGCAAGGCCAGGGATTTCCGAAGGAAGCGGCACAGCACTACCGGAAGGCCGCCGATCTGGAACCTCGCTTTTTCGAAGCGCATGGCAATCTCGGCACCGTACTCCAGCAGCAGGGAAAACTGGAAGAAGCCAAGCAATGCTACCGCCAGGCTCTGGCGATTCATGCCGATGCGCAAGGCCGTTTCAACCTCGGAACCGTGCTGTACGGACTGGGACGTCATCAGGAAGCGATCGAAGAATTCGGGGAAGCGGTGAATCTGGACCCGCAATTCGCCGATGCCTGGAATTCGCTCGGCGAAACCCTGCGCGACCGCGGCGAGATGGAAGAAGCGGTGCGCTGCTATGAGCGGGCGCTGGCGGCACAGCCGGAGCACGGCCGCGCCCGCTACAATCTCGGCGAGACGCTCTGCCTTGCCGGACGCCTGAACGAGGCAATTTCCCATTTCGATGCCTCCGATTTTGCGGACAGCAAGGAGCGGTCACTGCAATGCCTGTACAAAACCGGCCAGTTCGAACGCTTCAAACAGCGCTTCGACGAGCTGACGGCCACGGCCCCGCACCGTTCGGTATTGCTCGGTACGCTGGCGTCCCACTACGCGGCCAATTTCGAAGCGCCGAACAGCTATAACTTCTGCAAGCAGCCGATGGACTATGTGCTGCATACCCGGATCGAAGCACTGGCCGCCCCCGAAAGCCCGCTGCTGCAGGAACTCCTGGAGGACATCCGGCATCTGGCGATCGCCGAACGGAAACAGGGAAGACTCTATTACGGGATGCAGTCTGCCGGGAACTTGTTACTGCGCTCCGAACCCTCGTTCCGGAAACTGGCCGCGCTGCTTCGGCAAAAGGTGACGGAATACCGGCAGCACTTCGCCGCGAGCAGTGAGGAAATCATCCGGGCGTTTCCGCGCCGGATCGAATTCGCCAGTTCCTGGTACCTCAGGATGAACCAGGGCGGCTACCTGACTTCGCACATCCATGAGGAAGGCTGGATCAGCGGCTGCGTCTACCTGAAGCTGCCGGACAAACAGCAGGGCCACGAAGGCAGCTTCGAATACAGCACCGACGGCGACGATTATCCGAGACTGCACGACCATTTTCCGAGCCGGATCGTCGACCAGCAGGTCGGCGATCTGGTGCTGTTCCCCTCTTCCCTGTTCCACCGAACGGTTCCGTTTCAGTCGGATCAGGAACGGGTCTGCGTCGCGTTCGATATAAAACCCTCCGACATGTAAGGTACGCGTAGCGTACAATCCCTCCCAAGGCGCATACAAGCCTCCGATCTTTACGCCAAAGGTCCAGCACCCGCCCGTCCCGTTAACCATCGCCGCGAACGAGCCCGATTATAAGTTTGCTCGAATATTTTCCATATTTTCTATGCCCCTATATCATGTGCGATAACCCCGACATAACGTTTCACAACAGTGAAGATTTATGCTCACGGTTGAATAAAGTAGGCTTTCAATTGGGTAGCGGCTCCAGATTATCGCCATAGCGAAGCAAGATTGCCACCTGACGTCGGGCAACGATAAAGCTGTTGCCCGACCTACCCGGCTGAGTTAAGCCGCACCGCTTTGCGGCGGCGGCAATGCCACAATCATAGAGGCTTTGCCGACGCCGCGAAGCGGTGTCGGCTTGAACGAATTGTTAGGCACCAGGCTCGTCATGTAATGCGCTATGAATCAATTCATGCGCACGTGCCATGGTGATTCCTTGCTTCTGGTCAACTGTAAGAGGGTGATGCTCTTCGATGATCTCGATTTGAGGCCGATCTCCCACCGGGCGGGTATGCATCATTGCTTTGATGTTGATCGTGTTTGGGTAGCCCGGGATTTGATTGTTGAGCCAGCTAAAGTACGGCGGTTCTGACTCGCGTCCTTCAGTTCTCCACAGATCGCATGCGCGGTCAAAGTTGCTTTGAGAAAGTGAGCCCCAGACAGACCATATGAGCGTCTCATTGCTACCAGTAATTGGCACTTCGATGTTGCCAAGAATGAAGAAATCCTTTCCGTCTACTACGCACTGATCTGAGCCTCGATCCACGTGCGCACTAAATTCTTCAGGGGACAGTCCAGAAATACAGGCTGGCACTGGGGAAATAAAGGCGGTTGGCATTTCATCGTGAAATGCGCCGCAGCAAGAGCAGTGATAGCCATGATCTTTCATCTGGTGCCTAACGCCTACATTAAGCCGCGCCGCGTAGCGGCGTCGGCTTGAATGAATTGTTAGCGCTCAGCAAAGAGATGCCAAGCGTTCTCAAAGCCTTGTTCTTGCAAGATGCGCCAATTAAACCCTGGGAACTTTGGATCTAGAAACCAGTGCGTGAATCTCTCAGGCTCATTTGCAAGTGTAGTGCCAGGCACAATGAAGTACTGAACCGCCTCGCCGGGCTGATTGAGGACAACAAAGACGTAAACGTGGGCAGGCTGAATCTTGTTATGCGAAATGGGAAAGACGTTCTTCTTGCGGATTGCCTTGACCTGAATTGTAAAGTTGCGACCCGTGTCCGGGTTGTGCGCAAGCAAATCAATTGCTTTGGCATTGCCGAAAGTGATGGATGTCTGAATCCCCCGCTTCAACAACTCGGCAGCTACAAACAGTTCGCCAGCTAAGCCAGTGATCTGGCCGTCGGCTCGTTTCGGCTTTGGGGTCACGGAATCATTCATATGAGCGCTAACTACAATTAGCCATCCTAAATGACGCAAAACATTGCGTCAAAGGGTTGCCTAAAAAGTTCTCTAAAACTAAAATTCTAGTTAAATCATTCATGTGCAGAAATTTAGCATATTCTAAAAATCATGCAAGATCGATCAAAAACTGTTTCTGGTCAGTCGCCTATAAGTGGCCAGCCCAAATTCTGGCGCCAAGACTTAAAAAACGCGGGATTTAGTAAACGCACCGCGTATCTACAGCCCATCCCAGGGTGTGTACAGGCCATCGACATTCACCCCAAACAGATCAAGCACCCGCCCAACCGTCTCATTTACCATTTCCGCCAACGACTCCGATTTGCTGTAAAACGCAGGCATCGGCGGAAAGATGATGCCGCCCATTTCGGTGACCGTCGCCATGTTTCGAATATGCATCAGGTTCAGCGGCGTTTCGCGGGGCATGATTACCAGGCGCCGCCGCTCTTTCAGCACCACGTCGGCCGAACGCGAGATCAGGTTGTCGCCGAAGCCGTGCGCGACCGCCGCCAGCGTCTTCATCGAGCACGGCGCGATGATCATTCCCTCGGTCTTGAAGCCGCCGCTGGCAATGGTCGCGGCAATGTCGCCGATTCCGTGCGTCACATCGGCCAGCCGGCTCAAATCGGCGCGCTTCATGCCCATCTCGTGCTTCAGGTTCACGACCCCCGCATCCGAGACGACCAGATGCGTTTCCCATTCCGGCTGCGGCTTGAGGTGCTCCAGCATCCTGACCCCGTAAACCGCGCCGGTCGCGCCGGTCATCGCGATGATCAAGCGTTTTTTCGGCATCCGAGCCTCCTTCATGTTCCGGCCGCCGCACCGGCCGCGAGCCGCTCCGCGAACCGGTCGGTAGCGGACAGCAAGGCGTCGATCATCTCGTCGCTCTGGGCGATATGACCGGCGTTGGGCAGTACGGTCATCTCCGCCTCCGGCAATGCCCGGTGCAGGCTGAACGCGGCTTCGATCGGGCAGACCAGATCGTTGCGGCCGTGAATGATCACGGCCGGAATGTCCCGCAGTTGATCGCAATGGTCCAAAATCCGGTTTTCCTCGATGAAATAGCCGTGCTCGGCATAATGCAGTTCCATCGCCGCCTGCAGCACCATCTGTTCGGTCACATGGCCGCTTTCATCCGCCTGAAACGCATTGCCGAGCGCCACCTGCGCGCTCCAGGCCGACCACTCGCGCGCGACCCGGCGCCGGGCAACTTCATCCTCGCCCGTAATCGCATGGCAGAGCCCCTGCAGCAGATTGATGCGGTCGCGCGAAGGAACGCTTTCATAGAGGCGCTGCCATTGTTCGGGATAGATTTTCCCCGCGCCGTTTTTCAGAAACCAGTCCATATCCGTCTGCCGGGCCAGAAAGACGCCGCGCAGGATCATTCCGAGCACGCGCTCCGGATGCTGCTGGGCATACAGCAGCGCCAGCGCGGCGCCCCACGAACCGCCGAACAACAGCCATCGGTCGATGCGCAAATAGGCGCGAATCCGCTCCATGTCATCGATCAGATCCTGCGTGGTGTTGTTGCCGATTTCACCGAACGGCTTGGACTGGCCACAGCCGCGCTGGTCGAACAGGATGATCCGGTAACGCTCGGGATCGAAGAAGCGCCGATGGTCCGGCCTGGTGCCGGAGCACGGACCGCCGTGCAGGAAAATCACCGGAATACCGCTCGGATTGCCGCTTTCCTCGACGTAAACCGAATGCGCACTGCCGGTTTCAAGATAAAAAGTACGGTTGGGATTGATCTCTGAATACAGTGTTTTCATGCAGTAACTGAGCGAATGCCTTTTTGCGTAGGGTACGCTGCGCGTACCTTTTTTCAATATTGAAACGACCATCAATAATGGTACGCGCAGCGTACCCTACTTCGGCTTGAGTCAGCGCCGCCCGCCCAGCAAAGAGCCCAACACGCCGCGCACGATCTGTCGTCCGACCTGGCTGCCGATGCTTCTCGCGGCGCTTTTGAGCAGTGCTTCGGTCGCAGTTTCGCGACTGCGCGGCTGACGCGCGGGAGCGGAACGTTTGCCGCCGATCCGGTCGGAAATGTCCCGCAAATCTTCCGCGCTGGCCACTTGCGCTTTCTGTTTGAGCATTTCGTAAGCGGACTCGCGGTCGACGGCCTGTTCATAGCGCCCCTTGAAGGGCGAGCGGTTCAGCATTTCCTGGCGTTGTTCCTCGGCCACAGGCCCGATCTGCGATTCGGGAGGACGGATCAATACCCGTTCGACCGGCGTCGGAGCGCCGTCCGTATCGAGCACCGACACCAGCGCCTCGCCTTTTTTCAGTTCCAGTATCGCGGTTTGGGTATCGAGGGAGGGATTGGTGCGGAAAGTGCCCGCGACGCTTTTGAGGGCCGCCTGGTCTTTCGGCGTAAACGCCCTGAGCGCATGCTGGATTTTGAGTCCCAGCTGGCCGAGAATTTCCTCCGGGATATCGAGCGGATTCTGGCTGATAAAATAAATCCCCACACCTTTCGAACGGATCAGCCGGACGATCTGCTCGATCTTGTCGACCAGCGCTTTCGGCGCCTGATCGAACATCAGGTGCGCCTCGTCGAAGAACAGCGCCAGCTTCGGCCGGTCGGCATCGCCGGCTTCGGGCAGATTCTCGTACAGTTCGCCCAACAGCCAGAGTAGAAAGGTCGCGTACAGGCGCGGCGACTTGCTGGTCAGTTCGGTGGCATCGAGCAGGCTGATCACACCGTTGCCGGAAAAGTCGGTTTTCATGATGTCTTCGAGATCCAGCGCCGGCTCACCGAAGAAATGCTCGGCGCCCTGCTGTTCCAGCACCAGGAGCTGCCGCTGAATCGTCCCCAGGCTCGCGGAAGCGATCATGCCGTATTCGGCCTGCAATGCCTTCGCATGCTCGCCCATCCAGATCAAAAGCGCGCGCAAGTCTTTCAGATCGAGCAGCAGCATCCCGTTGTCGTCGGCGATTTTGAAGGCGCTGTACAAGACGCCGCTTTGCGTGTCGTTCAGTTCCAGCAGATTGCCGAGCAACAGCGGGCCGATCTCGGCGATGGTCGTACGGACCGGATGGCCGGTCTTGCCGAACACGTCCCAGAACACCGCCGGATTGCCGCGTGGCTGGAAATCTTCCAGGCCGACCTGTTTGACGCGTTCGCCGATCCGCTCGCCGGCCTGGCCGGGCAGCGCAATGCCGGACAGGTCGCCCTTGATGTCGGCCAGAAACACCGGCACGCCGATCCTTGAAAACCCTTCGGCCAGAACCTGTAGGGTCACGGTCTTGCCGGTTCCGGTCGCGCCGGAAATCAGCCCGTGGCGATTACCCATCGCGGCATTCAAGAATACCTTGACGCCGTTCTGCCCACCGATAAATAATTTCTGCATGTGAAACCCGCTGAAGAGTCGTAAGTGTGCGCATCCTAGCACAGCCCCACCTTGCAAGAAAGCAACACTTCCTCTACAGCTGGCGAAAACTGTCGGCCCGGTTGAACTGAAGCCGGGCAGGACGCATCCATATCGTCATCAACGGAACGATGATTGCGCTGTCGGTCAGGAGCGCGATTGAAATCCTGCCGTTTTTCATTCAGATACAGCACAAACTCAATTTATCGGAGGTAACTCGCATGGCAACCGTGGCAGATCCCATCGTCGGAAACTGGTACAAAGATTTGGAAAACAATCTGACTTTCAAGGTCATCAATATCGAGGAAGGCGAAGATTCGATCGAGGTCCAGTATCTCGACGGCGACATCGGCGAATACGACCATGAGAGCTGGTATAATTCGACCTTCGACTATATTGAAGAACCGGAAGACTGGAGCGCCCCTTTCGACGACCTCGAAGACGACGATCTGGGCTATACCGACCTGGACGAACATCGGCGCAACCCCGATGACATCGATTTCGAGGATTATTTGGACTGAAGCGGGAAATAAAACTTTATGAAAATGGACCCCCAGGAATTCCTGGACTGGGAAACGAAGCGGATTACCTTGCTGGCGATGTCCGGCGCCGGTAAGACCACCCTCGCCAACAAACTGCCCAAAGCCAAATGGTTTCATTATTCGGGCGATTACCGGATCGGCACCCGTTATCTCGAAGAACCGATCATGGACAACATCAAGCGCCAGGCGATGCATGTGCCTTTCCTGCGCGACCTGCTGCTCTCCGACTCGATCCGGATCAGCAACAACATCACCGTCGAGAATCTCGCCCCGGTATCGAGTTTCCTCGGCAAACTGGGCAATCCCCAACTCCACGGGCTTCCCCTCGAAGAATTCAAGCGCCGGCAGAAGCTGCATCATCAGGCCGAAATCTGCGCGATGAACGATGTGCCGGACTTCATCCGCAAGGCCGAGGATATCTACGGCTACAAGCATTTCATCAACGACGCCGGCGGCAGCGTTTGCGAGCTCGACCGCCCCGAAGTGCTCGAAACGCTGGCCAAGCATACGCTGATCGTCTATATCGAAATCCCCAAGGATCTCGAACAGACGATCATCCGGCGCTCCAAGACCGACCCGAAGCCGCTCTATTACCGGGAAGCCTTTCTCGACGAGAAACTCGCCGAGTTCATGGCGCTGAAAAACTATCCGTCGACCGAGGCGATGCCTCCCGACGAATTCGTGACCTGGGTATTTCCGGAATTGTACCGGTCCCGCCTCCCGCGCTACCGGGCGATCGCCGACCGGTACGGCTATACGGTCAATGCGCACGATGCGGCCAAGGTGCGGAACGAAGACGATTTTATCCGGCTCGTCGCCGCCGCGATCGCGGCTCGGCAGTGAGGGATTCGGACGATGCCCTTAGTCGCCCATACCGATTTACCGACGTTCGCCCGACTCAGGGAGGAAGGCGAAGAAATCCTGGAAGTCGACCGCGCCAGCCGACAGGACATCCGCGAGATGCACATCGGCCTGCTGAACATCATGCCGGATGCCGCGCTGGAGGCTACCGAACGGCAATTCTTCCGGCTGGTCGGCGCCTGCAACCAGATCGCGCAGTTCCACGTCCATCCGTTTACGATCGACGGCCTGCCGCGAGGCGAAGCGGCGCAGGCGCATATCGCCCGCTATTACGAGCCGTTCGAAAAAATCAAGGAGGACGGCCTGGACGCGCTGATCATCAGCGGCGCGAACGTGACCCATCCGCACCTGCCCGAGGAAAACTTCTGGCAACCGTTGACCGAGGTGTTTACCTGGGCCAAGGAAAACGTCACTTCGGTGCTGTGTTCGTGCCTGGCGACGCATGCCTTGATCGAGTTCTGTTACGGCATCGAGCGCACCCGGCTGCCGGACAAGCGCTGGGGCGTTTTCTCGCATCGACTGGTCAATCGTTCGCATCCTTTGGTCGCCGAGATCAACACCCGCTTCGACGTGCCGCATTCGCGTTTCAATGAAATTTTTCGGAAGGACATGGAGGCAAAGGGACTTAAGGTGCTCGCAGTCAGTCCGGATGCGGGCGTGCATCTGGCGGTCAGCCCGGACGGATTCCGGGTCGTGTTCTTCCAGGGCCATCCCGAGTACGACGATATCAGCCTGCTGAAGGAATACAAGCGCGAGGTCCTGCGTTACTACCGCGCCGAAACCGACGGCTATCCGCCGTTTCCGGTCAATTATTTCACTCCGGAAGCGCAGCGCGTCTTCACCGACTATCGGGAGCATGTGATCGCCGCACGGCAAGCGGGCTCTCCTCTTGACGAGTTTCCGGAAAACCAGGTGCTTGGCACGATCGACAACACCTGGCGCGATACGGCCAGAGCGGTATTCGACAACTGGCTCGGCAAGGTATATCAGCTGACCAATCAGGATCGCCGGCTGCCGTTCATGGACGGGATCGATCCGGACAATCCGCTGGGTCTATGACGCATCAAAAATTTTTACAGCAGGCGATCGATCTGGCGGTAGAGAATGTCGAATCGGGACAGGGAGGCCCTTACGGCGCGCTGATCGTGAAGCGGGGCGAGATCATCGCGCGTAGCGGCAACCGGGTCACCCGCCGCCTCGATCCGACCGCGCACGCCGAAATCATGGCGATTCGGCTTGCCTGCCGGAAACTGCAGGATTTTCAGCTGACCGACTGCATCCTTTATACCAGCTGCGAGCCCTGCCCGATGTGCCTCGGCGCAATTTACTGGTCCAGGCTGCACAAGGTTTACTTCGCCTGCGACCGACACGATGCGGCGGCCGCGGAGTTCGACGACAGCTTCATCTATGACGAGTTGGCCGTTCCGCCCGCCGAGCGAAGGATCGCGATGCTGCGTCTCGACCTGCCGGATGCGTTGCGGCCGTTCGCTGCCTGGACGCAGAAAGGCGACAAGGTGCGTTACTGACCTGGAGGCATTTTTCGTTCGATTCCGCCTCTTGCGCATAAAACCTTGTCGGGGGTTACCGCTATTACCTGGAGGTTTCGAATGATTACGACAACCCTATCGCCGCGGATCTTTCTTTATCCTCTAAAAGAAAATCCGGCCCGCTTCGCGGGCTTGTTCGGTTTGTTGTTCCTATTGAACGGCTGCCAGAGCGGCCCACCGCCGGAAAAAGTAGCCCAGGCGTTCTGGGAAGCGATGGCGCAAGGCAATCCCGAAATCGCCAGAACTTACACGACTCAGGTTTCTCAATACCTGGTCACCCAGCAACCCGAACTGGAACAGGCATCCGTTCGAACCGGGGCCGTCAAGGTCGACGGTGACAACGCCAGGGTGGCGACCGTCCTGACGCTGAAACCACCCGATCACAGGACGGTCGCTTTCGATACCGTACTGGCCGAAGAAGACGATCAATGGAAAGTCGAGTACCTGCAGACGATGAACAACTTTCTTCATCTGCCGTTCGGAGAGATTTTCAAAAGCCTGCAGGGAATCGGCGAGGCGATCAACAGGAACCTGCAACAGCATCTTCCGGAACTTGAAGAGCAGCTGGAAGGCTTCAGCGACGGCTTGCTGCAGCAACTGGAAGACTTTCGCCGCCGTTTGGAAAAGTCCGTTTCGCCCGAACCGCCGCAGCGGGATCGAACGATTTAATCACGCCACGTACCTTTGGGAGTATTTATGCGTCATTTTAATCAACGGGTCTATTTTTAAAGTGCATAAAAATACGAGCGGGTACGGTGAAACATCAGACTGACTTCCTTCCAATCGCCCTCCCTCCCCAGCCGGCGCTCGCGGCAGTTTTCGCCTTGCTGGCCGCCTGCTCGAGCGCGCCGAAGATGCCCCCCGCCCCGATGCCCTCACCGGCTGCGCAGGCGCATCTTCCGCCGGTTACCCGCTATGCGCTGAGCCTGGTCGGAGCGCCCTACCGCTACGGTGCGGCATCACCGGGTGAGGGCTTCGATTGCAGCGGCTTCGTGCGCCATGTCTATCAGCGGCACGGCATCCTGTTGCCGCGCACGGCCGGAGAGATGGCCGGAGCCCTGCCCCGCGCCGATGACTTGCGCTCGGGCGACCTGGTCTTCTTCAACACCGACGGCGGCGCGTTTTCGCACGTCGGCCTGTTCGTCAGCGGCGACCGGTTCGTGCACGCCGCCAGCCGCCGAACCGGAAAGGTGCTGGTTTCGAGCCTGAACAATCCCTACTGGCGCAAACATTTCACCGGCATCCGCCGGCCGGCTGCCGGTGCGCATTGAGCCTCCCGGCCGGAAGGCTGCCGGTCCTCGGGAAAAATCCTCCGGAGAACCTCTCAAGCGCTCAGAGGGTGAGCGTATCCATCAGGTCGATCATGAACTCCATTTCTTCGTCATCGACCTTTTCCCAGGCCCTGAAACCGAGGCTTTCCAGCACGCCCCGCCCTTTTTCGTCTCCGGTCATGCCGAGCAGGCATTGCTGAAACTGTTCGCGCTTGTCCAAAAGCCCGGGGCCGATCATCAACGAGTGATGGATCACGCTGATCTGGCTGCGCACCAGGATTTTCAACTGTTTCTTGATCATCTCGGAGAGGCCGTCGTAAGCCTCGGCCAGGAAGATCCCGACATCGGCCTCGCCCCGTAGCAAATGCTTGGCGACCTGGACATAGGCGTCGCACGGCATGCTTTGCATATTGCCCACATCCAGATCGCCCGGTTCGAGCATGATCATTCCCATCATCTTGACATCCGGATCGTCGGTAAACGCCAGCCGGATACCCGGCGTCAACTCCGCCGCGTCACTGACCGGATTGCTCGCGGAAACCGCAATGATCGCCTCGTCGGATTCGCCTACCGGCTTGGCCAGCGGCAGAAAACCTTTCTCTCTGACCAGCATTGCCGCGTCGTAAGGATTCGCATAAATCAGGTTGACCTTGTCCTGGCTGATCGCCTCGCGTTGGGCGTTGAAACCGTTGTACATCTCCAGATGGATCGCGACGCCGGTTTGCTTTTGCAGCCACGTGTTGAAAATATACCAGCCGGACAAGTGGTCGGGCGTAAAATCAGGACTGACGGTAAACAGAAACGACATAGGATTTCCTGATCAAAAAAGTGTCGGATAAAGCGCGATGCATTCTTCCACCTTCGTGCGGGAAGGCTTCCGGCGCACGGACGTATAACCGACGACCACGCCTTTGCGGATATTCGGAACCACGGTCGCCTTAACCCAGTAATAGCCGCCGTCCTTGCGCAGGTTTTTGACGAAACCCTGCCATTTTTCACCTCTTTCGACCGTATCCCACAAATCTTTAAAGGCGGCGGAAGGCATGTCGGGATGCCGCAGTATCGAATGCGGCGCCCCGATCAGTTCTGCCTCGGTATAGCCGGACATATCGATAAATGCCTGGTTCACATGGGTGATGATGCCGGTCGGATCGGTTGTCGATACGATCAGTTTGCCGTCCGGATAAGGGGTTTCGATCCCGGTATAAAACACTTTACGCTGCATGCCGCCGTACAGATTCAGTACGGTTTCCCGGAATTCGCCGACAATGTCCCGCGGATTCATATCATTGATCATAATAGTCTCCCAACCACGACCTCCATTTGATAAAATGACGAAAAAACCGCCGGCTCTCTGTACCCGCTGCCTATCGGGCCGGCATCCGGCGCAGCCTGCCGGGTTCGAACAAAACGAATAGGACCCGCTATAAACTCTATCGTTCATAGGGTTATTGATACGCAAGTATAGCAGCCGATAAAAATTTGGCTGACGCGAAGCAATTTTTTTCAAACCGTGCGGAACCGGCTTGACACCGGCAGCGAACTCCACTACCTTCGGAAATTCATTGCAAAACAGGGTTTATAACATGATGAAGCTTGTTCATGGCGCCATTATCGCGCTATCGGTAGCGGCCAGCTTGCCCCTGCGCGCCGAGGAGGTTACGGCGCAGCAAAACAATCCGCCGCCCGCCGCGTACCGGCCCACAGCCCCCGCTGCGGCTCCGTATTATGCTCCGCCGCCGTCCGGCTACCCGCCTCCGCAAATGCCGGCCTACAGGCTGCGCCCGTTCAAGGCGGACCCGGCCTTTACGCTGCTGGACGTCCTGATTTACAGGCCGATCGGTCTGGCGGTAACCCTGGCCGGCATGGGCTTGTTCGTGGGCATGTCGCCACTAACCGCACTGGCGTCGATCCCGAGACCGCACGATGCGTTCCCGCAAGCGTTCGACATTCTGGTCAATACGCCGGCCGCTTATACCTTTGCCCGGCCGCTGGGGGACAGATCGGTTCCTTACCAATACCTGCAGCACTACTGATACCCGCGCTGTTGGCTTCACAACAAACCCGATTCGCATAGCTTCCGCACAGCCGCTGCGATAAGTCTTCGCCACGCGGAGCCTTACCGCAACCCTGCCGTCCTCCTGTTTCCGATTTCCTGTCACGCATGCCCGACCGTTCCTCCCTGCCTCCCGCCGTTTTGTTGATGGGGCCTACCGCGTCGGGAAAATCCGCGCTGGCCGTCGAGCTGGCCGCCGCGCTCGGCGGTGAAATCATCAGCGTCGATTCGGTACTGGTATACCGGGGCATGGACATCGGCACCGCCAAACCGACCCTAGAGGAACGCCGCGGCATTCCGCACCGCCTGATCGACATCCTCGACCCGGCCGAAGCGTTTTCGACCGGACAGTTCAGGGCGCAGGCGCTGAAACTGATGGAAGAAATGACCGAGCGCGGGAAACTGCCGATCCTAGTCGGCGGCACGATGCTGTATTTTAACGCCTTGACGCAAGGGCTGGCCGCGCTGCCGAAGGCCGACCCGGCCATTCGGGCCCGCCTCGATAAAGACCTCGCCCGGCTCGGATCAGGCGCCCTGCATCAACGGCTCCTAGAAATCGATCCCGAAGCCGCCGCCCGAATTCACCCGAATGACCCGCAGCGCATCCAGCGCGCCCTGGAAGTTTTCGAAGTTAGCGGCATGCCGTTGTCTTCGTTTTTCGATAAAACGCCGGCGGAAACCATGCCCTACCGCCTGATCAAGCTGATCATCGCGCCGGAACAGCGCGCCGCGCTGCACGATCTGATCGCCGCACGCTTCCGGCAAATGCTCAAAGCCGGCCTGATCGAGGAAGTGGAAGCGTTATACCGGCGCGGCGATCTGAGCGAGAAAATGCCGTCGATCCGTGCAGTGGGCTACCGGCAAGTCTGGGCCTATCTCGCCGGCGAATACGACCGGGAAACGATGACCGAAAAAGGCATCATCGCGACCCGGCAGCTGGCCAAACGCCAGTTTACCTGGCTGCGCCGGGAAACGGACGCCTTGCGCTACCCGGCCGGCCGGCCGGACCTGCTGCGGCAGGCACTCGCCGACATTCGCCGCCGGCTGGAGTAACCGGCATCCTGCTCGGTATTTTTAATGACTCGGACCCGATCTTGCTCTAGGATGGGTTCCCCTTTGCATCGATTTATTGATTCATGATTCTGGAAACGATTGTCACAACCCGAAACCGCGCCGGAAACCCGCATATCGCGCCGATGGGCATTCACGCGCAAGGCGAAGAACTGGCGATATTGCCTTTTCATCCCTCCGCAACGCTCGACAATCTGGCCGCAACCAAAACGGCCGTGATCAATTACTGCGACGACGTGCGCATCTTTGCGGGCTGCCTGACCGGCCGGCGCGACTGGCCGCTCAAACCGGCCGAAAAGATTGCCGGCCACGTGCTGGCCTCGGCGCTTGCGCACACCGAGGTCGAAGTCGTGCGGATCGAAGCAGACCCGCTCCGCCCGAAATTTTTCTGCCGCCCGGTAACCGAAGTCAATCATGCGCCGTTCAGAGGTTTCAACCGCGCCCAGTATGCGGTGCTCGAAGCGGCCATCCTGGTCAGCCGCCTGAGCAGGCTGCCGCTCGAACGGATCGAACTGGAGATCGGCTATCTGCGGATAGGCATCGAAAAAACCGCCGGTCCCCGGGAGCTGGAAGCCTGGAACTGGCTGATGGCGCACATCGAATCGTTCAAGGCGAAAGGAGAACCCCGCTCATGACCCGAATGCTGGCCAGCGTCAACAGCCTCGCGGAGGCGCAACTCGCCTATCGGGCGGGCGCCGACATCATCGACCTGAAACAGCCGGCTGCCGGCGCACTCGGCGCGCTGCCCTCGGAACAAGTCGCCCGGATTCGCGCCTGGTGCGCGGACAAAATCCCGGTCAGCGCCACGGTCGGCGACCTGCCGATGCTGCCTGACTTGGTCTTCGATGCGGTGCAGGCAATGGCGGCAACCGGGGTCGATTATGTGAAAATCGGCTTCTTTCCGGGCGGAGATTGGTCCGGCGTCGCCCACCGCCTGACGGTGCTGACAGAACGAGGGCATGCCTTGATTGCAGTGTTGTTCGGCGACGCGTCGCCCGATTCGGCTTTCATCCCCACCTTGCAGCAGGCCGGCTTCGCGGGCGTGATGCTGGATACGATGGATAAAAGCCGGGGCTCGTTGCCCGAGATCCTGACGTCCGCCGAAATCGAACGCTTCGTCGAGGCAGCCAGGGCCCGCCATCTGCTCTGCGGACTCGCCGGCTCGCTGCGCTTGAAGGATATTCCAACGCTGCTGCGCTACAGGCCGAATTACCTGGGTTTCAGAGGCGCCTTATGCGTTCGGCACCATAGAACCGCCGAGCTGGACGGCGAGGCGGCCGCACTCATCAAACAGGCTATCCGGAACGGCACCGCGCTGGAAACCACCTGAAAGTCTACCGGCAGCGAAGCGGAAAGTCTCTCTCATGCCTCCTGTTTCGGCGAGCTGGCCGGCGCCCCATCGCCAGCCGGAAGATCGTCGAATAAAACGACACGGTTGCGGCCGGCCATTTTCGCGCGGTACATCGCCCGATCGGCAGCGTCGATCAATTCGTGATAACTCCCGAAGTTCGGCCGATACAGCACCACGCCGATGCTCACCGTCAGTTCCAGTTGCCGAAACCTCGGCTTCAGGGTTTTCCCGCGACGCTCGATTTCCGAACGGATGCGCTCGGCATAAGCGCGCACATCGTTTTCGTCGGTATCGGTCAGCACGAACAAAAATTCCTCGCCGCCGAAACGGCCGACCAAATCGCCCGGCCGGGTCAGGCGCTTCAGCATATCGGCGACCAGCCGGATGATTTCATCGCCTTTTTGATGCCCGCACCGGTCGTTGAACAGCTTGAACCGGTCGATATCGACAAAACCCAGCGCCACGTTTTGCAGTTCCCCGGCAGGGCGGCGGCAAATCCGGTTCAACGAGAACTCGAGCATACCTCGGTTGTAAATCCGGGTCAGGGGGTCCAGTTGCGCCTGATGCTTCTGTATTTCGTAATGCCTGGCATTGGCCAGCGCGACGCCCAATTGAGCGGCAACCGCGACGATCTCCTCGAGAACCCGGGCGTTTATCGGTTTACGGCTGAGCCCGTAATCCGCGTAAATGATCCCGGCGAGCCGGCAGTGGCTGAGTACCGGCACCGCGATGAACTCCGCCGCACCGAACTGCCCGACCAGCGGATTTTCCGGTTCGAGCGCCGCAGGGATCAGCACCGCCGTCTTCTCGCGAAAACAATGCAGCAATTTGCCCGATACGCGGCCGATGTCGATTTCCAGTCCCGTTTCGCCAGCTTCCGGACAAGCATGGGAAACGACCAGACTACGGCGCTGCGGATCGATTCTGAACAGAAGCACGCGGTCGAAATCGAAATCATGCCTGATCGATTCCAGTGTCCAGGGCACGAAATCCGCCGGTTCCAGACTTTGATGCGGCGCCGTCAAACTGGCCGAAATATTGCGTACGACCGCCGGAGAAACAGGTTTCTCCGAAGTGTGATGACTCCGGCTCATCGCGATGCTCGCCTGCAGAAGCTTGGCCCTGAGGCGGTTGACGTCCGGAAATTCGATGCGGTAAAACTGGCGCGCGGCGCGCATTTCCTTGTCGGTTTCTTCCATCAGGCCGTCCAATTCGAGCTCATCGACCGGCAGCCACTCGAATACCTGAGGAGGCAATTGCGGCGGGCCGGTATGGCGGGTCGAGGAAATCCCCTGCAGCGAAGCGATATAGTTGGCAAAAGCGACGATCGCGATTTCGGTCCGGTAGGGATAAAAAGGCGAACCGGGGTCCGGCAATACGTGATGATGCGAAACCACGCCGGTAATCGGCATTGGCAATTGCCATTCCAAGCACAACGCCAACCCCATTTCGGCATGAGTGATGCCGAAAAAATGTTTTTCCTCTTCAAGCGGCGGGTGGGAACTGTTATGCAGGGAACCGATAAACTGGCTGTAAGTCAGCTTGCCGTGAACTTCAAAGGCCAGCTTGCCGATATCGTGCAGCAGCCCCGCCGCATACACCATTTCCGGGTCGGGATGCCGCAGGGTGGAGGCAATCCGCCGGCTCAGCTCGGCGACGAACAGGCAGTGCTGCCAAAAGAACAGACAATCGAACCGGCCGGATTTGCGCTGGATCATCTTGCTGAACAACAGCATGGTCAACGCGATCCGCCGAACTTCATCCACTCCCAAAAGATTCACCGAACGGCTGATCGAAGTCACCTTGGCGGGCAGACAAAAAGCCGCGGAATTGATCGTCTGCAAAACTTTCACGGCCAGGGCGGGGTCGGTTTCGATAATTTTCGCCAGCGCCTCGATACGTACATCCGGATCGTAAGTCAAATTGACCAGTTTGACGGCGATCACCGGCACCAGTTGCAGATTCAGCGATTCGTTTTTGAGGATCGCTCGCGTTGCTTTCTTGATGTGTTCCAGTTTATTGTCCATTTCGATCATACTCAGTCCGCTTTCAGCTTTCATCCCACCGTCTCTATCATTCATTGTATTGCATGACACAATCATATTTTCCGAGATGCATTACAAAGTTTTCGAATCAGGCAAGTTCGGCTCGCTCTTCCCTAAAGCCGGCTCCCGGCAAACGTGTAACCCGGCCATTTCGCCGGTAAGAATATACACATTTTCTCCATAGCTTGAGAGCCAGTCTCCGTCGTCGGCTTGTTATGAGCGAGCCAGTCTTGTTAGAATGGGCCGATGTCCCCGTAGCATAAGCCGGATAATGCACCTTCCTCCTAAGAAGGCGACTGGGTGTTCGAATCACCCCGGGGACGCCACTTCTTACAAGGCGGATTCTCCGATTCCGCATCTTCCCGGCCTCCCGTTCTTTTTCACTTTAAACGCTACATCGCCCGGTATTTATGCGATAATTTTCCGCTTCATTTATCGACCGGACCGGGAGCGCTGGCCGCATCCCGCTTTTTATCTTCAGGAGTACGACATGACAGCACTGGTTGGCATCATAATGGGCTCGACCTCTGACTGGGAAACGATGCGCTTCGCCGCGGAAACGCTGCAGGAACTGGGCATTCCGCACGAAGTCGAGGTCGTCTCGGCGCATCGGACGCCGGACAAACTGTTCCATTATGCCGAAACCGCCGAAACCAAAGGCCTGGAAGTGATCATCGCGGGCGCGGGCGGCGCGGCGCATCTGCCGGGCATGACCGCCGCCAAAACGGCGGTTCCGGTGTTAGGCGTCCCGGTGCAGTCGAAAACCCTGAATGGTCTGGATTCCTTGCTGTCGATCGTGCAAATGCCGGCCGGCATTCCGGTCGGCACGCTGGCGATCGGCAAGGCGGGCGCGATCAACGCCGCCCTGCTCGCCGCTTCGATCGTCGGAAACAAGCACAACACCTACCGTTCCGCGTTGAACGGCTATCGGCAGAAGCAGACCGAATCGGTCCTGGCCGGCTCGGATCCGCGCGGCACTGGCGAAGGCAGCCTCCTATGAAAGTCGGCATCCTCGGCGCGGGCCAATTGGCCCGCATGATCGCGCTGGCGGGTTATCCCCTGGGCATCGACTTCATTTTCCTCGACCCGGCCAAAGATGCCTGCGCCAATACGCTCGGCACGCATCTGCACGGCGATTACGACGACCCGGCGCTGCTCGCCCGGCTGGCCGAAATGTCCGATGTGGTGACTTACGAATTCGAAAACGTGCCGGCCGATGTCGCGCATTTTCTGGCGACCCACACCGAAGTGCATCCGTCGCCCAATGCGCTGGCGGTCGCGCAGGACCGGCTGGTCGAAAAGAACTACTTCAACTCGATCGGCATTCCGACGCCGAAGTTTGCGCCGATCGAGAGCCTGGACGAATTGTCCCGGGCAATGGAAACGATCGGCTGGCCTGCGATCGTCAAAAGCCGGCGGATGGGCTACGACGGCAAAGGCCAAGCTTTCGTCAGAACCCCCGAGGATCTGCCAAAGGCTTGGGAGTCCATGACGGGCGTCCCGGCCATCGTCGAAGCGTTCGTCCCGTTCGACCGCGAAGTCTCGATCATCGCCGCGCGCAGCCCGCAAGGCGAGATCGCCTTTTATCCGTTATCGGAAAACCTGCACAAAGGCGGCATCCTGCGCGTTTCCGAATGCCGCGAAGCCGATCCGATGCAGGCGCAGGCGGAAGATTATGTGACGCGCCTGCTCGAAGGGCTGGATTATGCCGGCGTGCTCGCGCTCGAGCTGTTCCAGGTCGGCGGCCGGCTGGTCGCAAACGAATTCGCGCCGCGCGTGCACAACTCCGGCCATTGGACCATCGAAGGCGCCGAAACCAGCCAGTTCGAAAACCACTTGCGTGCGATTCTGTCGCTGCCGCTGGGCTCCACCCGGCCGGTCGGGCATCCGGCCATGGTCAACTTCATCGGCGGCCTGCCGGCAACGGCCGAAGCGCTGGCGGTCGAACATGCGCATCTGCATCTGTACGGCAAGGCGCCCCGCAAAGGCCGCAAGGTCGCGCATGCGACTATCCGGGCGGAATCGCGCGCGCAGTTGTCCGCGCAGTTGAAAAAGCTGAGCGATTTGGCGGAACGCGTCGACGATTCCTGAGTTCCAGATTCAAGCATAAACGCAGGCCTGCTCCCCACGCGCCTCGGCGCGCGCCGGGAAACAGCCGTGCGATGACAATCATTCGCTCCCGCCGAGCCGAGCCCCTTCCGGCGAACCCTGCCGGAAAGCGCCCGGCCGCTCCATGCACGGCGGCATCAAAGGTAGACCTTATCACGACATCATGAGGAGATTCCGGTTGTGAACCCGATACAGGACATCGCCAGCCCGATGACGCGGCCCGAAAAACGCGCCACTTGGTCGCTGGCCAGCATTTATGCATTCCGGATGCTCGGCCTGTTTTTGGTCATGCCTGTTCTTTCCCTGTTTGCCGAACAGATCGAGGGCGCTACCCCCGCGCTGATCGGCCTGGCGATAGGCATCTACGGCATCGTGCAATCCGTTTTGCAAATCCCGTTCGGACTGGTCTCGGACCGCTTCGGCCGCAAGAAAGTGATCGTCGCGGGCCTCCTGCTGTTCTTTGCCGGCAGCGTGATCGCCGCGCTGTCGACCGACATTTACGGGATCATCATCGGACGCGCGATCCAGGGCTCCGGCGCGATCGCCGCCGCGGTGATGGCACTGGTCGCCGACCTGACCCAGGAAGTGCACCGCACCAAAGCGATGGCGCTGATCGGCGCGAGCATCGGCGTTTCTTTCGGCGTCGCGATTACGGCAGGGCCGGTGATCGCCTCATTCATCGGCGTACACGGCATTTTCTGGCTGATTGCGGGGCTGGCGCTGCTGGCGATCCTGATCGTTCTACTGCTGGTCCCGAATCCTCGGCTGTCCAGAAAGCACCGCGAAGCGCAGGTGATTCCGAGCCATTTCAGCGAGGTACTCACCCATCCCGAACTCTTGAGGCTCGATTACGGCATTTTCATCCTGCATTTGGTGATGACCGCAAGCTTCGTAGTCGTGCCGCTTCTGATGCGCGATGCGGGCCTTATTCCCGCACGGCACTGGATGGTGTACCTGCCGGTTTTCGTGCTGTCGCTGGCCTTCATGATTCCTTTCATCATCCTGGCCGAAAAGAAACAAAAAATGAAAGGCGTGTTTCTCGGCGCCGTGTCGATCTTGATCCTGGCCTTTCTGGGCCTGTCGCTGTTCCATGCTTCCTTGTTCCAGGTGATCGGCTTGCTGCTGCTATTCTTCAGCGGCTTCAACCTGCTCGAAGCCACTCTGCCGTCGCTGATTTCGAAAACTGCGCCGGGCGACCTGCGCGGCACCGCGATGGGCATCTACTCGACCTGCCAGTTCATGGGGGCCGGCATCGGCGGCGCGGCCGGCGGCTGGTGTTACGGCCATTACGGCGCCGGCGGCTTATTCATGGCCTGCGCCGCGCTGGCAGCAACTTGGCTGCTGCTCGCGTTCGGGATGAAAACGCCCCGGCATTGGACCAATCTGCTATTGTCTCTGGAACGGATCGAATTACAAAAATTCGACGAATTCGAACAGGAGATACTGGCAATCGACGGCGTCGAAGACGTGACCCTGCATCCCGAAGAAGCGGTGGCTTACCTGAAAGTCGACAAGCAGCAGTTGAATACCGACGCGTTGCAGAATCTGATTGTGCAGTACAGCAGATAAGAGGCATCCCTTCGGGAAAGTCTGCTGTACCGTCCCCGGCGCTTTGGCCGCCTTGAGTTTTGCACGCCGCTTAACAGGCAGGAACACGATCCGCTCGGCCAGATCCGCCTTGCCGATTCGGTTTCCGAACGCCGATCGATTGTTTTTGCCCCGCACTCCACGGCGTTTTGCTATGAAACCGACTTTTTAGCCAGCTCGCTGTGCATTCATGATTTTTTTCGCGTATAACTACGCCGGGGAAACCGGCATACCTTACTTTTCAATTCGACACGGGCAAAGTCATGCTTAAAATTCTACTCTGGATACTGGTCGGAGGGCTCGGTGCGTCGGCGGTCGGCGGCATCGCCCTGCAGCGCGGCGAAACGGTCAATTCGCTCTGGTTCATCATCGCGGCGGTCTGCGTCTACGCGCTGGCCTACCGCTTCTATGCGGCCTGGATTGCGGCCAAGGTGCTGGCCGTCAATCCGACCCGCGCAACCCCCGCCGAACGCCTCGACAACGGCCGCGATTTCGTGCCGACAAATAAATGGATCGTGTTCGGTCATCACTTCGCGGCAATCGCCGGTCCCGGCCCGCTGGTCGGCCCGACGCTCGCGGCGCAATTCGGCTACCTGCCCGGCACGCTCTGGATATTGATCGGCGCGGTGCTCGGCGGCTGCGTGCAGGACATGGTCACGCTGTTTTTCTCGACCCGACGCAACGCGCGCAGCCTCGGGCAGATGGCCCGCGACGAGATCGGCGTACTGGGCGGCACCGCCGCCCTGGTTGCAACCTTCGCGATCATGATCATCCTGATCGCGGTGCTCGGGCTGGTGGTCGTGAATGCGATGAAGCATAGCCCGTGGGCGACCTCGACCGTCGCCGCGACGATTCCGGTCGCGATGATCGTCGGCCTGTACATGCGCAGCATCCGTCCCGGCCGCGTGCTCGAAGCGTCGATATTCGGCGTGGCCTTACTGCTCGCCTCGGTCGCTTACGGCGGCTTCGTCGACCGCAGCGAAACCTGGCGCGTGGTGTTCGATCACGACGGCCTGACCCTGGCCTGGGCCGTGATCGCCTACGGCTTCGCGGCGGCGGTGTTTCCGGTCTGGCTGCTGCTCGCGCCGCGCGATTACCTGTCCACTTTCGTCAAGCTCGGCACGATCACGCTGCTCGCGATCGCGATCGTGATTCTGCGGCCCGACGTGAAGATGCCCGCGCTCACCCCGTTCATCGACGGCACCGGCCCGATCTTCGGCGGCAAGCTGTTTCCGTTCGTGTTCATCACCATCGCCTGCGGCGCGATTTCAGGTTTCCATGCGCTGATTTCCTCCGGCACCACGCCGAAGCTCTTGACCAGCGAGCGCGACATCCGGATGATCGGCTACGGCGGCATGCTGCTCGAATCGTTCGTCGCACTGATGGCGATGATCGCCGCGACCGTACTCGATCCCGGCGTGTTTTTCGCGATCAACAGCCCCGCCGGCGTGGTCGGGGCGGACGCGGCCGCCGCGGTCGCGAAGATTTCTTCCTGGGGCTTTCCTGTGACGGCCGAGCAGATGCAGGCCCTGGCCGCGCAAATGGGCGAAGCGAGCCTGTTCGCGCGCACCGGCGGCGCGCCGTCGCTGGCGGTAGGCATGGCCAGCCTCTTCGGCAGCGCGTTCGGCAACGGCTTCCTGGCCCTCTGGTATCACTTCGCGATCATGTTCGAAGCGATCTTCATCCTGACCACGCTCGACGCCGGCACCCGCGTCGGCCGCTTCATGCTGCAGGACATGCTCGGCAATTTCTGGCCGAAGCTCGGCGAAACTTCCTGGACGCCGTCGGTGATGCTGAGCAGCGGAATCGTCGTGGCCGGCTGGGGTTATTTCCTTTAGGAAGCTCTGAATAAGTGGTTTTTATAAGCGACACCGTGCGACATCCGTGGCACCTCGCCGAAAATGGGCAAATCCTTCCCGGCAGCGCCCGCTATCGGGGTGATTTCACTCAGTGTTCTCGGTTTTCCAGGGCGAAGGACAAAGGTCTCCCTAGGTCGGCTGCAGCGCCTGCCGAACGTGATAAAGATTGCCCAGGGCAAACAGCAAGTAGAGTTGTTGGGCATTCTTGAACAGCCCCCGGTAACGCACTTTGGTATAGCCGAACTGGCGCTTGACGATCCGGAACGGATGTTCGACCATGGCGCGTAACGGCGCCAGCATGTGGTTGTGAAGGGCTTGCTCTACCGGCAACTCCTCACCCTTCCCCCGCTTGAACGGAAAGGCCCAAACCGGCTCACCTTCCAGGCGATCCGCCGCCAGATTCCGGTCCTTGCGGGTATAGGCCCGATCGCCCAGCACGACCCGTTCCTCGCCGTGCAGCAACGCCTCCGTCATGACCCCATCCGCCACCTTGGCGGTGGTCATCTCCACAGTATGCACTAACCCCGACTCGGCATCGACCCCAATGTGCGCCTTCATCCCAAAGTGGTAATTGTTCCCTTTCTTGGTCGAACTCATCTCGGCATCCCGTTTGCGCGCCCGGTTCTTGGTGGACGGCGGGGCAGCGATTAATGTCGCATCGACGATCGTGCCTTGCCGTAGCAACAGGCCTTTTTCGGCCAACAGCGCCGCCGTTTCATCAAATAGGGTTTGTGCCAACTGATGGCGTTCCAGCAGATGCCGGAACTTGAGGATCGTGGTTTCATCCGGCAGGGCGTCCTCGCCCGCATCGAGCCCGGCAAACTCGCGCAGCAGCGGCATGTCGTGCAATACTTCCTCCATCGCCGGATCGGAATAGCCGAACCACTGCTGCATCAGGTGAATGCGCAACATCGTCGCCAAGGGAAAGGGGCGGCGGCCTCGGCCCGCTGTCGGGTAGTGCGGCGCTATCCGGCTCGTCCACAAACTCCAAGGCACTACCTGCTCCATCTCTTGGAGAAATTGCTGCCGCCGAGTCTGTTTCGGTTTCTTCACAA
Organism: Methylomicrobium agile; assembly: GCF_000733855.1. Lineage (NCBI taxonomy): Bacteria > Pseudomonadati > Pseudomonadota > Gammaproteobacteria > Methylococcales > Methylococcaceae > Methylomicrobium > Methylomicrobium agile. The sequence continues at coordinate 2,380,411 of NZ_JPOJ01000001.1, read as the reverse complement.
ACAGTGGGGCACTGAGTCCGAGTTGCTTCATGGCGGGCACCTATCGAAAATGGCAAGCTGCGGATATTTTATCCCAGGCGTAGGACTTATTCAGAGTTTCCTTTACATCGGCGTGATCGATCCGAACGGCGGCGTGAACATCCTCTGGCCTTTGTTCGGGATCGCAAACCAGATGCTCGCCGCGATCGCGCTCTGTGTCGCGACCGGCATCCTGGTCAAGTCGAACAAACTCCGCCATGCCTGGATCAGCGGCGCGCCGCTGGCCTGGCTGGTCACGATCACCTCGACGGCGGCCTGGGAAAAACTGGTCAGCCCGGACGTTCGGATCGGCTTCTTCGCCGCCGCGAATGACCTGAGCGCAAAACTGGAAGGCGGCTTGCTGCCCCCGGAAAAAGCCCATATCGCGCCGCAGCTGATCCTCAATCTGCACCTGGACGCGGCGATCACGCTGAGCTTCGTCGTGCTGCTCTGGCTGATCGTACTGGACATGTTGAGGGCCGTCTACCGGCATTTGTCCGGCAGGCCGGCGCTGCCGCTATCCGAAGCGCCGCACTGTCCGAGCCAACTGATCGAGAACTGGGTACGGGACTGATGCTCAAACACCTGAAAACCTTCTGGCAGGCCGTCCGCCGCCTGAGCGGCGACGACGCTTACGAACGCTACCTTGAGCATTATGCGCACTGCCACACGCATGAAGACCCCCACGAATGCGAGGGTCCCTTGAGCCGGGCCGAGTTTTTCAAACAGTGGCAGGATCAAAAATGGAACGGGATCAAACGTTGCTGCTGAAAATGATCCTGGGCGGCTCTCCAGACCTGCCAGGTTTTTAAAACCCGGCAGGTCCATATCGCTCAAGTCCGCCTCAGACATAAAGACTCGACATCCGCCGCCAGTACCGGCCGCGATGCGCGCGCCCGTCCCATTCGTGCAGTTCGTGCCGGATGCCTTTGGACCACAGGATGCGGCTCAAATGGCGATTGTTGTCGAGAAAGGGATCGTCCCGGCCGATCGCGAAGATCATGTCCATCTGCCGCAACTGTTCTAGTCTCCGTTCACAGTCGAGCTGGGGCAGAAAATGCGTGGGCGTATGAAAATAAATGTCGTCGTCGTAGTAGCCGTCGAACAGGTTGCCAAAATGCTCGACCGCCAGCGTCAGATCGTACCGGCCCGAAAACGCGCACAATTTTTGAAACAGATGGGGATGGCGGAAGGCGAGCGTGGCAGCTTTATACGCGCCGAGGCTGCAGCCGTAGGCGATCGTGCAGGGATACGGATTCTTTTTTTCCATAAACGGCAGCACGTCTTTCAGAATATAGTCCTCGTACTGGATGTGCCGCCGGATCCGCCCGGAAGGATGGCACCAGCCGCAATAAAAACTCTCGCCGGCAATACTGTCCACGCAATACAATTGCAGATGGCCGGCTTCGATTTTGTGCTGCAGCGTTTTTACGACCCCGATGTTTTCATATTCGTAAAAACGGCCCTCGCGGGTCGGAAACATCAGCACTTTCGCTCCCTCACCGCCGAATACCAGGAGTTCCATCTCGCGTCCCAGCTCGGGACTGTACCAACAGTGATATTCCCGCTTCATAAGTTGCCGAAAAACTCTCCCAACTCCGCGATCAACGCGTTTTCCTGCATTGCCTTGTCCGGATAGTCCGCGTGTCCCCAGTCGAGAACGAACAGGCGCTTTTCCCCGGCTAACGCGTTGTAAATACTGAACTGGCCGGGCGGCGCCACCACCGGATCGGCCAGCGCCGCGGCCACATGGGCCGGCGCCCGGATATACCGCGCCGCGACGGCCGCATCATAGTAGCGCAATGTTTCGAGAACATGACCGTCATGGTCGCGCTGGTAGTTTTGCACCGCCGCCGCGCTGCCCCAGGTCGGCAGCTTCAGGCGCAGCGGATGGTCGCCGAAACTCGGCACGTTGAAATGGGCGCGCCGGATGCGCCCGTCCCAGGGCATCGCCAGCGCCCCGATCCCGCCGCCGAAGCTGATGCCGAGATAGCCGACACGGCCTTCTACCCCGGGAAACAACGCCAGCAAGGCGGATACCGCCAGCCACAGGTCTTCGACGCAGCCGCCCAGGATATAACGGTCTTTCCGGTCGATGTCGTGCAGAACGTGGTAAGCCGGATTATCCGAAATCGGCCAGCGCCGGCTGCGGGACAAGCCGCGGAAACACGGAAACAAAAGCACCGCATTCGGGATCGGCAAATGGAAATCCGGCCCTTCGCGCCCGCCGTAACCGTGGCCGACGATCACTCCCCGTTCCACCGGCTGGTGCTTCGGAATCAACGCCCAGCCCCGGATATCGAAGTCATCGGTGGAACGGTAATAGAGATCGCAACACTCGAAATCGGGATGCGGCCAGCCGCACGGCCTGAGGCGCTGGCGCGGGTCCAGCGCCAGCGCCCGCCGGTAGCGTTCCTCCCAGAATGAGGCAAAATCATCCGGCGGCAACGGCGGCATGATCCGCAGTAACTGATCCAGTGAATAGCCGTAGGAAGGGTCAAAGTCAGGCATCGAAAAAGCGGGTTATCGATTCGGGCGGAGAATAGTATTTCATCGGCCTGCCCGGTTCAATCATCCCGTGCAGGCAACGAAATGGCAGGAAAATCGTCAACCCCCGCTGTTTTGGAGCTTCTGCAGGACATCGGCCAGCCGGCCGCCGATCTTCACGACGGCATCCTGCAATTGCGCATCGTTCAGATAGCCTTCCGGATGGAACGCCTTGTCCGCCTGCGCGATGCCCTGCTGCTCGGCCAAAACGGTCACCCCGATATTGCTGAGCATCAGCCGTAGAAATACCAACCCCCGGAGCCCTCCTAACGCGCCCGGCGAAGCGGCCATAATGCCGGCGACCTTGCCCCGGTAAGCCAGGAGCGGCGCCTCGTCGCCTTCGCGCCGGGAAGCCCAGTCGAGCGCATTTTTCAGCAGCGGGCTGAACGCGCTGTTATATTCGGGGGAGGCGATCAAAAAGCCGTCATGCGCGATCAACAGCTTTTTGAAGGCCCGCGCGGCTTCGGGAAGTCCGTAGGCCGCTTCGTCGTCCTGATTGAAGATCGGCATCGGATAATCGGCCAGATCGACAAGCGTCACCTCCGCTCCGGCCTGCTCCGCTCCCTGGGCCGCAATCCGCACCAGCCGTTGATTGTAAGAGTCTTTCCGGGCGCTGCCGGAAAACGCGAGAATGCTGGGCTTGACCATCAGGCTGGCTCCGGCTTAGCGGTTGGAATAAAGGCTGTCAAGTTAGTCTTTCGGTAAAGCCGCGATCTCGGAAACCTTGCTGAAATCGACCCCGACACTGATAATCAGGCTGCTGGCTTCCTCGATATTCATCGTCGATCTGACCACTTTCGATTTGCTCACGATGGTGGTATAGCCGGAGGTCGGGTTCGGCGAGGTCGGGATAAACAGTACGTATTTGTCATCGAAGCGGTTCGTGACATAAGCCGCCATCCAGGCGCCTTCCTTCGGCCATTCGACATAAACGACCTCTTTCGCGGCCGCCTTATCGTGCCCGGAAAACATATTGATGACTTTCTTGATGACCCGGTAAATGGTATTTAAAACCGGAATTCTGCCGATAAAGTTGTCGAAAGTCGCAATCACCCAGTAGCGGCCGTCCTTCACGATTTTATGGCCGATCCAGACCAGAATCGCGATACTGACGCCGAACACCATCAGGGTATAAAGGTAATTGTCGGCCACCGCATACACGGTGCCGATCAGATCGGATAGGCGGTCCTTGATAAAGATCATGATTTCCAGCGTAATCACGATCGGGATCACCGCCAGCACGCCGATCATGAAATAGTTGAACATCTTTTTTAACGTGTCGCTCATTATCGCTCCTCTGCCTTCACCAGCGGACTTTCGCCGAGGCCGTTACTTTATCGGGTTATTATTATCGAACGCCGTGCCCCGCTGCCTTTCGGTTTTCGCCGCAGAGGCGGGACCGGGCCGGCTCCCCATTATAAGCCAAATCGAAAAACTTACCGATCAATCGCACTTGCGGTTCGGCGGGAAGTGACAGCTGAAGCAGCTGCCCTTGCCGAGCTCGCTGATGATGTTCAAACGGCCGTCATGGCGCATCAGCACATGCTTGACGATCGCCAGGCCAAGGCCGGTGCCAGGAATTTTCCGGCCATGAAGGGAGTCGGCCCGGTAAAAGCGCTCGGTTACCCGGGGGATGTCCTCGGGCGCTATTCCGATGCCGCGATCCTCGACTTCGAACACAACCGTGCCGCCCTCTTCAAACCAGCGCACCTTCACCACCGAATCGGCGGATGAATATTTCAGCGCATTGCCGACCAGGTTGGTGAAGGCGCTGCGCAATTCCTGCTCGTCGCCATCGAGATTCGCAACGGACGCCAGGACCAATTCGAGGCGCCCGGCCGAATTCTCGACCATTCCCCTTTCGTTGCAGATCTGCTTCAGCAAGGCCGGCACATCGACGCAAACCGTCCGCCTTTGCTGCGTTTCGAGGCGGGTCAACATCAACAGGTCGTCGACCAGGTGCTGCATGCGCTCGGTCTGTCCGCGCATTTGCTCCAGCGAACCGGCCAATAGCGGCGAGCTGCCGTCGTCCATGTCCTGTAAGGTTTCGAGATAGCCTTTCAATACCGTCAGCGGCGTCCTGAGCTCGTGCGAAACGTTCGCGACGAAGTCCTTGCGCATTCTTTCCATCTGCTTCAATTGCGTCACGTCCTGCGCCAAGAGCAGCCTGAGGCCGGCGCCGTAGCTGACGATCCTGACCGCCAACGTGATCTGTCCGTTCACCGGCGAAGGCAGAATGATGCCGTCCCGGTAATCCCGCGACTTGAGATAGCGGACGAATTCGGGATAGCGTATCAGGTTGGGGATGCGCTGGCCCTTGTCTCCCGGCTGCAACCCCAAAACTTTCAGCGCGGCTTTGTTGGCCCACTCGATCACGTCGTCCTGGCCGAGAATCACGGCGGCATCGGGCAATGCGCCGGTAAATTCCCGGAACTGTTCGAGCAGTTTTCTAAGCTTCTTCTTACGCCGCTTTTCGCTTTTTTTAAGCCGATAGACGTGGTAATAAATGTCCTCCCAAATCCCTTTGGTGTTGGGATAATCGCCCTTGCCGCCTCTGCCGATCCAGTATTCGAAACGGCTGATTTGCTGAATCTGCCGAAACAGAAAGATCAAGGTCGCCGCCAGCAGCAAGGGCAACAGATGGCCGGACAGAAAGCCGGCAATCGCTATCGCCGGCAGAGACAGTAAAGCGATAGTGATTTCCCTTTTCCAAACTCCCATAAAGCCTTTTGTCTATGCGGTCAATGAAAAGCGATAGCCGAAACCGCGCACCGTCTGCAACAGTTCCTCTCTGCCGTACTCGGCCAGAATCTTCCGGAGCCGGCGGATATGCACGTCGACCGTACGCTCTTCGATATACACGCTGCGCCCCCAGACCTGATCCAGCAATTGCGTGCGCGTGTAGACCTTGTCCGGATGCGTCATGAAAAACTGTATCAGCCTGAACTCGGTCGGACTGACCTCGAGCTGACGCTCGCCGATGCTGAGCCGGTGCTGCTCGGCATCGAGCATCATATCGCCGAGCACGATCTGCCCGGCGTCCGAAAGTTTGCCGCTGCGGCGCAGCACCGCGCGAATTCTGGCGATCAGTTCCTTCGGAGAAAACGGCTTGGTCATATAATCGTCTACCCCCACGTCGAAACCGCGCACTTTATCTTCTTCCTCGCCGCGCGCAGTCAACAGGATGATCGGCAAATCCTGGTAAGCCGTTTCCTTCCGGAGGCGGCGCCCCCATTCCGCCCCGCTGATGCCGGGCAACATCCAGTCCAGCAAAATCAGATCCACCGGCGTCTGATCGAGCACGGCCTGGGCCTCCCTGGCATCTCCTGCCGCATACGCCGTAAAGCCGGCCTTTTCGAGCACCAGCAGCAGCATCGCGCGGATCGCCTCTTCATCTTCTACCACGAGAATGGTCGATTTAGTCATAGATTACGAAAGCAAAAATTAAAGCCCGGATTGTAATCCCGAATTTATGACAGTTTTATGACACCTCCCGACTGAAGGCAAACCTGGAACGGTAGGGACGATAAATCCTCCCCATAAAACCGGACTATTCGGAACCTGTACCGAAACAGCCTCGGCGGGCGGCGGCAAATAAGGCATTGCATTCAGTTTCGAGAATTCCGCCGACAATCAGCGTATCGTGAAAAACGGCTCGCGCGCTGACCTCGGCCGCGCGTAAATCGATCTGCCACCAACCGAGCTTCTGCAGGTAAGGGATCGAAGTGCCGTAAAAAACCCGGCCGATTCCCGCCCATTCGATCGCACCCTGGCACATCGCGCAAGGCTCCGCCGTCGTATAAAGATCGAAACCGCGCCAGTCTTCCGCACGATGCCGGACGGCACAATCGTTGATTGCGACCATCTCGCCGTGATAAGTCGGATTCAAATCCGAGCGGTTGAAACCCTGGCCGACGCATTGTCCATCATCGCGCCGGACGATTACCGCGCCGAAAGGATATTGCGGCGCCTGCCTGGCGAGTTCGATCGCACGCCGCATGAAATGTTCATGATTCATAAGCGCGAATTATATTAGAATTGGCGCCGGGCAGCTCAGTTTTTGCCCGACATGGCGTTTTTCAGGCGATACGGCAAATCATGATCAATCACGAGGAGATCCTTCATGAATGTGTTAAAAGAATTCAAAGAATTTGCAGTTAAAGGCAACGCGGTGGACATGGCCGTCGGTATCATCATCGGCGCGGCTTTCGGCAAGATCGTCTCGTCGCTGGTCGCCGATGTGATCATGCCGCCGATCGGCGTCCTGGTCGGGGGCGTGGATTTTACCGATCTGGCAGTCAAAATCAAGGATGCCTCCGGCGATACTCCGGCGGTCATGCTGAAATACGGCAACTTTCTGCAAACGGTCGTCGATTTTACGATTATCGCCTTTGCGATATTTCTGCTGGTCAAATTGATCAACAAACTGAAAAAGGCCGAGCCCGAAGCCCCTGCCCCGGACCTCGAACCGACCCGCGAAGAACTGTTGCTGACCGAGATCCGCGATCTGCTGAAAGAAAGAAAACCCTAATTCCAGCCGGATGCTCCGGAGAGAACACGGCCAGGATATCAGAACCGCCCCGCTCTCCAGTCTCCAATGCCGTCAAGTTAAGGTATTAGGCCGAGTAACCCTGAAAAGTTGACCATTTGCAGGTACTTAGCTCAGGCGGAACCAGCCTGCCGGGTTCCGCCGAACGATTCGTCGAAACTCGTAAACGGTTCCGACTTACAGGTTGAATCTCCATTTGCCCACAGCTGGCGTCCTCCCAGAAAAAATACCGTCCTGCCCTAGTTTATTTTCGCAATTCTTATATAATACCCCGCTCATCAAGCGATGCCTCGGTGGCGAAATTGGTAGACGCAAGGGACTTAAAATCCCTCGGTGGAAACACCGTGCCGGTTCGACTCCGGCCCGAGGCACCAAATCGCAATTTCAGGCCGTCTCATACGGCCCCAGAACCCGCAAGCCACAAGGCTTAGCGGGTTTTTTATTGGCTTGTGTTGCATTATAGCGTTTCACCGAATGCCAACAAATTGTTGGTAGATTTGTTGGTATCATGACTTACCCCGTACGCCGATACCAACAAAACCGCCCCGAACCGAAAGATGACGGGAGATGAAACCATGCTAACCGACACCCAAATCCGAAACCCATAAGGCGGAACCGGCTTGCCGGGTTCCGCCGGATGAGATTCTGCTGCAGAAGGGTGGAGTGCTCGGCATGGCGGCGGTCGCCTCGGCAACTGCTCCTGCATTGCCCTCGATCGTTGGTTCCATACGCGATCTATCTCCCTCATCCGTGGGGTCGTACCTCCTGCCTTCATGCAGCCGTGACGGCATCGGCCCTACGCAAGCTAACCGGATCATTCTTGCGCCCAACCGATAGCCGTAGCGTTCTTTCTCAGGTAAACTATTGATCCAGCGAAGCTATTCTGACGGACTGATGAAATCAGCTCAAGCGCATGAAGCCCGCTTTTACCGTTTTGCAATGACGGAAAAAGCGATTGCCCCCGTTTAACGATCCGTTCAATCATCCGCCTGCCGGAAAATATTGTGCCCTATCGTGCGTTTTTGATGCCCATTTACAATACGGTCGAAAGCATTATCGACGGATGCCGCAACAGAGTCGCTCCCGAAATTGGCAGCGTGCTCTATTGCGATCTGGCTTTTGGCTATATGGATCATTCCGGTATTTATATCGGCGATAACAAAATCGTCCATTTGAATCGACATGGAAAAATTCAGGTCACCACGCCCAGAGGTTTCATCAACGGCGGCACGGCGATCCATATCTATGTGTCGTGCCGCAACGGCGTTTCGATCGGCTCTTATCTTTCCGCGGAACGGGCCATCTCGATGGTCGGCGCCTCTAGAAGGTACCATGTGCTGCTGAACAACTGCCATCAGTTCAGCTGCGGCTGCCTGACCGGCAATTTCGATAATACCGACAACTATCTGTGGATGCTGAAGAAAAGGTCCGGCGAACACTTAAGGGCCAATACCTGGAGATATTGGGACATTGACCTTTTCTAAGGGTAAGCGGGCGTTTTCGGGCTGGCGAACCGGATCTTCGCCCGTATTCGAGCGAGCCGCCAACCGCTTGGCCCATCCCTTTCAAAGTCTCCATCCTCCGCTGGGTGCGTTAACGCACCGACCTGGCAGGGTTTTACGTTCAGAGTGTTTCCAGATTGCGGTCCGCCCTATTTAAAGGCATGCTCGCCAAGCCTGCGCATTAGCCCAGGTAGTTCTCCCATCTACACGAACCGGATTTCAGGCTTTTTGTCCTTGAAAAGGTAATGGATATGAATAGGATTTTTTTCTTCATTGTTACCCGGAAAATCGATATTGGCGGCTCCGATCGTTTTATCCTTATCAGGCTGTCCGCTCACGGTAAACCTGAACGTGGCGACGGATAAACCCATTGCGCTGAACATGACTGTCGACAAACCGATCGATGTAAAACTCGATGCCGGGGTTGCCGTCACTAAACTGCCGCCCGTAAGAGTCACGATGGGTAAAAAAGATTGAATAGTTATAGAAGCATATCGGTAAAGAGAGTGATTTTTTCTGCCGATTTCCTGTTCGAACCTAAACGGAGGTCGTTATGATGGCGTTTCTGGCACACCTGATCCTGACGGCAGCCTTGCTGCTGCTTGTCGCCCACTTCGTCCGCGGCGTTCAAGTGGAAGGCTGGGGCTCGGCGCTGATCGGCGCGCTCGTTCTCGGCATCGTGAATGCCGTCGTACGGCCGCTGATGGTCGTGCTGACCCTGCCCTTTACGATTCTCACCTTCGGGCTTTTCCTCCTGGTGATCAACGCGTTGATGCTATGGCTGGTTGCCGGACTCGTGCCCGGTATCCGCATCGAAAGTTTTTGGGCCGCTCTGATGGGAAGCGTGCTGCTGACGCTGCTCAATCTCGCGGTTGAAATCCTCGTGTAGAGGAACGGACGGAACGGCCGAAGTGATGGGTTAATTTCCCCTTCATCCCGCTCCGCCTTGCTCGCCCGAACACCGGACTAACCGCTCACTCCGGCGCCGCCGCATCCAATAGCGATCTTCACGGGCCCGTAAAACAACTTAAACCCCATTATAGCCTTTAGCGCTTGCCCTCGTTGCGTCGATTCCTGAGTTGTCGATCGGGAAAGCATGCTCGCGTAAATCGAGTCGATGAAGCGAAGGAAGCCAAGCTTCATGCCGCCGATCGGCAGCCGCAGCAAGATCGTCAAGCGGCCCATGATCCATTATCACGACGAATTGCCGAACGATACGGCGATCGATCCGCGCAGAAAACCCAATAGATTCACCGAATTCCTGCAAGACTACCGGCCGATCGACGACAGGAAAATCTTAAATTCGATCGGTAACACTTAACTTTTTGTGGTTATTAGTGTTAAATAGCCGCTGCCGACTGACTGGGAGAAACGAAGCATGATCGAACCGGTGGCCTTGTCCGATTTTTTTATCGTGTTTTTCAGCGGTGCGCTGATTATCTTACTGGCGGCACTTTATGCGGCGCTGTTCGCCTGGGGAAAACTGCAGGGCGGCGCAGGATTCCGCTACGGTTCCTGGCTGACCTACGGGCTCTTGCTGGCCTGCGTGGCGATCTTCGCGAAAGTTCTGCATCTGGAAGGGCACTGGAAAATCCTGGCCGTATTGATGGTCGTCGGCTATTGGTGGATGCCGCGTTTGATATGGCGCTTATGTACGGCCACGCACGCACATGAATCCGGACGATAACTCTAAAAAAATAAAAAATCGGAGGCGTTATGAACGAACCACTTCCCTTCTGGGCTTCGGAAACGTTTTGGAAAAAAACCGCTATCTGGGTCACCTCGGGCTCTTTCGTCCTGTTGATCCTGCTGACTTTCGACTCGCTGGCAAAAATTTCCGCCGGCGGTTCGAGAGTGCCGGCCTATAGCGTCATCAACAAGGACATCAGTTACCGCTTCGACAAACAGTTGCAGCGCTACCAGCCGGTAATCCTCGGCGATGCGCCGCTGTTCGGCAAAATGCTGAGCGAGACCGAAGCGGAGCAGCTAGTGGCGCTCGGCAAAAAAACCACCCAAGCGAAAAACTGTATGAATTGCCATACCCTGCTCGGCAACGGCGCCTATTACGCGCCGGACCTGACCAAGGCTTGGCTGGATCAGGCGTGGGGCGGAGCCGGCCGTGAAACGGCGATGGCGCAGTTTCTGCTCGATCCGGAAAAATACGCCCACACTTACGGCTCCAACCGGAAAATGCCGAATCTGGGCATCACCGAAGAAGAAGCGCGCGGCGTCGTAGCCTTTTTGAAATGGATGTCGGCCATCGACACCAATGGGTTCCCGCACAACTTTAAAGCCATCGGCGCAGAGGAGGAATGATCATGGCGATTCAAGCGTATCAAGACAAAGCCGCGGCATTATATGCCGGTTTACGTTCCCGCTACTCGGTCTTCATGGCCAATCCCCATTTGACCGGAGGACAGAAACTGGCGGTGCACTATTTTACGGCCGCCGTCGTCCTGTTCATGGCGCAGTTGCTGTTCGGCCTGTTGGCCGGCCTGCAGTTCATCTGGCCGGGATTCCTGTATGAAGTCCTCGATTTCAACGTCAACCGGATGGTTCACATCAACGCGATGATCGTATGGATGCTGTACGGCTTCATCGGCTCGGTCTACTGGTTTCTGGAAGACGAAAGCGGCGTGCCGGTCGTCGGCCTGAAATGGGGCCAACTGGCATTCTGGGTGCTGACCGGGGCGGTCGCGCTGGTGGTGCTGGTATATCTCCTGGTGCAGGTCGGCAGCGGCAACGACACCTCGCTCTGGTTCATCAACGAAGGCCGCGAATATATCGAGGCGCCGCGCTGGGCCGACATCGGCATCGTGGCAGTGATGCTGGTGTTCTTCTACAACGTCGCGGCGACCTTCGCCCAGGGTAAATGGTCCGGCATCGCCGGCGTGCTGACGCTGGACCTGGTCGCCCTGGCCGGCCTGTACCTGGCCGGAATGTTCTACGCCACCAATATCAGCGTCGACCAATACTGGTGGTGGTGGGTGATTCATCTCTGGGTCGAGGCCACCTGGGAAGTGCTGGTCGGCTGCATCATGGCCTGGAGCCTGATGAAACTGCTCGGCGTGCGCCGGCAGATCGTACAGACCTGGCTGTATATCGAGGTCGCGCTGATGTTCGGCTCCGGCATTTTGGGCTTGGGTCATCACTATTTCTGGATCGGCACGCCGGAATACTGGTTCACGATCGGCGGCTTTTTCTCCGCGCTGGAGCCGATTCCGCTGGTCGCGATGGTGGTGCATTCGGTTTACGATTCCGGCGTACATAACTTCAAAAACGGCAATCATCCGGCGCTGGCCTGGATCATCGCGCATACCTTCGGTAACTTTTTGGGGGCCGGCGTCTGGGGATTCATGCACACGCTACCGCAAATCAATCTTTACACGCACGGCACGCAATGGTCCGCTTCGCACGGCCATCTGGCCTTCTTCGGCGCCTATGCGACGATCAATATCGCCTTTTTCTATCTGGCCGCCCAGCAGGCGCGCGGCAACTGCTGGATGGGCGGCGGGCTGGCGAACGGCTGGCGCTGGAAATGGTCGCTGGCTTTGCTCAATCTGGGCGTGATGGGCATGACCGTCGCGCTGCTGATCGCCGGCTACGAGCAATCCTTCATCGAACGCGCGATCGAAGGCTCGACCTGGACGGCTTATTTCGACGCGCAAAACCATCCCTGGTTCGTGCAGGCGATGGTATGGCGGGTGATCTTCGGATTGATGACGATCGCCGGCGGCGGCTTGCTGTTCTGGGATTTGCTGGCGATCGGCAAAGCCGAGACGAGAAAAGCCGCGGTGATTAATCTTGCGTGACCGTTTTTATGGGAGATTCGGCCGGCAACCGCGCCGGCCGCTTCTTTCCGGACTCCGGCAGAACTTTCCGCTTCCGGAACTATTTGCAGGATTTCCGAAAAACCGGCAGGAAAAACCGCATAACGCGTGGATAGTCCGATACAGCTACCGATCATCGTCCGACGGCCGTTCAGAACCATCCTCCATCGCGGCGCCTCCGCGTTAGACGCCCTTTGCCCAGCGACGGGAAAACGCTCCACGAAGGTAGGGTTCATGCGTCGGTTGCCCCCCAGAGCACAAGCTGTTGTAGGGTACGCTGTGCGTACCATTGGAGGGTGAAAAGGTACGCACAGCGTACCCTACAGTTGATACAACTACATGTTCTGAATATTGCCGACCAGATCGCCGAAATACGCGACCAACTGATACAGATAAGCCATCAACTCGTTCACCCAGGCCTGCAGCATGACATAGTGGTTATGATGCTTGAAATTCTGGTCCAGATAAAAGCTCAAGCCCCGGTAAAAAGTGTTGATACCCATCACCACCATGACCATCGCGGCGGCTCTGTACATCCTCCCGCGAAGGTCTGCCTGGATTCTGCCGAAAGCAAGGCTGATAAACAGCATCATGGGCAGGGTGCCGGCGCCGAACGCGAGCATCAGCGTGCCGCCGCCGAGAACGTTCGGGGCGGTGACCGCTTTTACCGCCATCGCAAAGGTCAACGGGCACGGCATCATGCCGTTCAATAAGCCCGCCAGGAGCGCACCGCCGAGGGGGCCTTGCCGCCGGGAGGCCGCATAGCCTTTGCGCAGCCATTGCACGGGCAACAGGCGCAACGCGCCTTGCCGGGGCAGCCAGCCCAAAATGCCGAGCGCGAGGCCGATCACCACAAGACCGATCAGCATCTGTAAAATGCTCTGGATTTTGCCGAATACTCCGCCCGACACCAGCACCACGCCGAGCAGCGCGGCGGCGATGCCGATCAGGCCGTAAACCGAGATGCGCGCAGCCTGATACAACAGATACGGCCAATACGAGCGCTGTTTGCCGGCGTTCATGAAATAGCCGGACACCAGTGCGCCGCACATGCCGAGGCAATGGCCACTGCCCAAAAAACCCGCGACGAAGGCGAGTGTGTAATCGAAGCCGCCGGCTGCAGCAGCGGCCTCCGCCATGCCCTGCATCGCGGCGTGATCCATCATCGAATGATCCATGCCGAAAACCTACTTTTTACTCAAGCGCAGCGAATTGAGCACCACCGAGAGCGAGCTCAACGCCATCGCCAGGGAGGCGATCATCGGATTCAGCTTGCCGACCGCCGCGACCGGAATCGCCACGGTGTTGTAGCCGAAGGCCCAGAACAGGTTCTGCTTAATGATACGGATCGTATCGGTGCTCAATTCGATCGCATCGGTCACTTTGCCGATGTCGCCACGGGTCAGCGTCATGTCGGCCGACTCGATCGCAATGTCGGTGCCGCTGCCGACCGCAAAGCCGACGTTCGCGGCGGCCAGCGCCGGCGCATCGTTGATGCCGTCGCCGATCATGCCGACCTGCTTGCCTTCGTCCTGCAGGCGCCGGATGATCGCAAGCTTCTCCTCCGGCTTCGCATTCGCGACGATGTCGGCGATGCCGACTTTGCGGGCAATGAACGCGGCGGTCTTTTCGGTGTCGCCTGTCGCCATCACGGTTTCCACGCCGAGCCGGTGCAGGCGCGCGATCGCCTCGGCCGCATGCTCGCGCGGCCGATCGGCGATCCCGAATACGGCTGCTTCCTGATGATCGACCGCCATGTACACCGGCGTCTTGCCCTGCTCGGCGAAGTCCCCGGCCGCCGCTTCCAGATTCCGCACATCGACCTCGCGCTGGCGCATCCAGGCCAGATTGCCGAGCAGCAGGGATTTGCCGTCGACGTCAGCTTCGATGCCGCGGCCCGGCTCGCTGTAAAAGTGCGAACATTCGGCCGGGCCGATGCCCCGTTCGTGAGCGTATTCGACAATTGCCTTGCCGAGAAAATGTTCGGAGTTGTGCTCGGCGGAGGCGGCCAGCATCACGATCGTTTCCTCGCCGAGGCGCGAGACGTTCGACAGATCGCTGACTTTCGGCCTGCCTTCGGTGATCGTGCCGGTCTTGTCGAACACGATCACGTTCAGTTTCGCCGCCACCTCCAGACTTTCGCCGTTGCGGATGTAAATGCCTTTCTTTGCGGCTTGGCCCGTGCCGACCATGATCGACGCCGGCGTCGCAAGACCCAGCGCACACGGGCAGGCAATCAGCAGCACCGTAATCGCATTGCCGAGTGCAAAGCCGAACGGCGCACCCAAGGCCAGCCAGCCGGCAAAGGCCAGCCCGGACACCGCCATCACTGCCGGCACGAATACCGCCGAAATTTGATCGACCTGTTTCTGGATCGGCAGTTTGGCCGACTGCGCCTGATCGACCATATGCACGATGCCGGCCAGCACCGTATCCCTGCCGACCGCGGTCGCGCGAATGCGCAGCACGCCGTTGCCGTTCACGCAGCCGCCGATCACTTGATGGCCCACGTCTTTGATCACCGGCAGGCTTTCGCCCGTTACCATCGATTCGTCGACCGTCGAGATGCCCTGTACGACCTCGCCGTCCGTCGGGATTCTTTCGCCGGGCCGCACCAGAAGTATGTCGCCGACCTGAATGTTCTCGACATCGACGATGATTTCCTGATCGTCCCGGAGCAGAGTCGCGGTCTGCGGCTGCAGATCGACCAGTTGCCGGATCGCCTCGCCGGCCTTGCCTTTGGCGCGTTCTTCGAGATAACGGCCGAGCAGCACGAACACGATGATCGCTGCGGCTGCTTCGAAATACATGTGGCCGCGGCGCTTCAGGAATGACGACAAACTGAAGGCATAGGCCGCACCGACGCCCAGTGCGATCAACGTATCCATATTCGCCGCCCGGTGCCGGGCGAGCCGGAAAGCCTTGTCGAAAAACGGCTTGCCGGCGCCGAACACGACCGGCGTCGCGAGCGCGAATTGCAACCAGTGCAGCGGGCGCGACTTGGCCATCGCCATGCCCAGAATGACCACCGGCGTACTCAACGCCGCCGACCACAAAAAACGCCGCCAGGCCGACCGGATGCGGGCTTGCTCCTTTTCGATCAGCTTCTTGCGCTGTGCCAGGGTATCCATCGGATAGGCTTTGTAGCCCAGACCCTCTATTTTTGCCGAAACCTCGTCCCGGTCCAATTGTCCCTGCACAACCAGCGTTTCGGTCGCAAAATTCACGCTGGCCTGCTTGATTTTCGGGTCGCGGTTAAGCACCATTTCGATCAGCAGCGCGCAGGAGGCGCAGGTCATGCCCTCGATCGCCAGATCGACTTCCCTCATTTCGTTCGAGAAATCGCTCTTTCGACGCGGGCCGGCCGAGCGGGGCCTGCTGACCAGATTGCCGAGCACCGTATCCAGCATCAGCAAGAGATTCGCCTTCGGCAGACGGTTCGAATCGAACTCGATCACGACCGTGCCCAGCGCGGGAGTGGAACGCGTCTTTTTGATTTCGGCGCGCTTTTTGAGCAGAATTTCGAGGATGTAACAGCGCTCGCCGTCCTTTCTCAGCATGGGCGCTTCGATGCGAACCCGTCTTTGCAGTTGATGCGCTACTCGAAAATGTTTATAGGCTGGCGATGCGTCAGAGCTCATGAGTCACTCCCGTACTTGTTTTCAGTTACTTAGGATTGGGTCGGTCATCACTTTCCCCCTGTTTCCCCCGCCAGGTGCTCAGCGTGATATACCTTTTGCCCACTTGGGTTATCCTCAAAAGGGCACAAGCCGATGTAGGGTACGCTGTGCGTACCTTTTCAACTCCCGTGGTACGCACAGCGTACCCTACAGCTGAAAATCATTACAGAGAAAGGGATTTTTAGCCACATCCTCAGGAAAAAGCGCCCTTACCTCGGCCGGCGCGAGCGCATCAACAGATAAATCATATAAAACACCGCCATCCATTCGTAACGGTACTTCAGCGGCCGGGGAATCCACTCCTTGGTGATGTGATCCCAGTGCAGCCGGATCAGAAACAGCACCAGTACGTCATTCAGAAAATCGATGACCATTTTTTCCGGATCCTTGAAAAACTTACCGGGCTGAGTGAGTCCCTTGCCGACGATCTTCGCCGCCTGCAAAGTTTCCCTGGCATCGTCGTATTTGCGGCCGAACCAGCGGAAGGCCTGCAAATTTTTGAACCGATCGCCGACTCGCTGCCTGGCGGCCTGAAGGATTTTGGGCTTGACGGCGGCCAACACGTCTTTCTCCAGGTCGCCGACGATCCGGAATAACAATCGGCACAAACCCACGAAATCATGCACCGTTTCCTGATAACGGATGGCCAATTTTTTCTGGCTGCGATAGACCTTGACCCGGTAAATGCCGTCCACCGCCAGCAATTTTCCTGTCAACGCATCCGCGGCCCCTGCCGTACAGAACGCCGAGGGTATTTCAAAACGAACGTGTTCCGAGCCCCGATAGCGCAAAATAAACTCTTTTTGAATAGTCATAGTCAAAAATACCCGGATAAAAAACGGGTGATTTCCGAACCCGAAGAAATCACCCGTTTCTGCGAAAATGGGGAAGAAAAAAGCCCTGCGCCGGCTCAGCTCTCTTCTTTGGTTTCGGCGACGATGTCTTCCAGGTTTTCTTTTTGCTGCAATACAAAATCCTTGCCGGAATCGAGCGCCTTGTTAGCGGACGCGATGATTTGCTTGCGGTATTTGTATACATAAACACCGGCCACGACGCCGGCGCCGAATACCAGAACGGGATATTTCGCTAATTTGCTCATCAGTTTTGCTCCTGTGTGAACGGTAACGGAAGCCATTGAGCCTTTCATAATTTCCTTGCCCATGGAATTCTTTGTTTTACTCATTTCCTTCATCATGTCCTTGCCATGTACATGCGCCATCACGAGACTCCTCTTGAATTGAATCCAGCCTCACCGCTCAGGTAATGCCGCGCGGCAGGGTGACAAACGGTTTAAATTTTGTTTTTGCTAAAAAACCTGTGTTAGGGATAAAAAGCCTTGAATTCCGGTCTAGCGCTGATGTTTATCCTGAGAACCTGAACACGAAGGGTCTCGCCAATCCAAATCCGGAATTTCGCCAGACCGGACTCTACCTTAAAGAGCGTTTCAAACGTTGGGATCGGGCTCGTCGGCAACGGTGAGTGCTTCGTCTTCATGCAGTACTTGGTAGATACCCCTACACCCTTCGCAGCAAAACGCTTTGTCCCCTTCTTTCGTGCGCCACTTGAAATCTTGGTTCAATACCGGCAACCCGCAAAGATCGCAGGCCTTATCGTTTTCGCTCATGATAATATCAATTTATTATTGGATATGAAAATGCTACTAAACTCGGCAACAAGGCGCAATGTATTTATAAAAATTCCGAGGGGAAATAATAAAAAACCGATTCACTGAAACCGTTGCGGAGGGCGAATCGGGCGAGTATGTATGACGATAAATAGCTGCGGATAATTCGTTACGCGGGCTGTAACTTCCCCTCCTATCCGGATAGCCTACCTAATCAACCAACGCAGGGGCTCTTTTCAAACGTTAGCGGCATGGCCCGGCCGCCCGATTTGGCCTGCGAAGCGATTGCGCCGTTCCTAAATCGACGATTTCGACCTCCGCAGCCCGAATACTAACGTCTAATCGCCTGATTCCCGGCTTTCATCAGCGCCATCCTGAGCGCACCGGTCAGACTTGCGCCCAAGCCGATGCGGGTTGCCAGAGCGGGAATCAAAATCATCGATGCCAATGCGAGCCCCGTTCCTACCAATAAGGCGCCGTTGCCGCCGGAAGACTGGGAGAGGGTGTGTTGTGCTAATTGTTGGTTCATTGCTGCAACCTCCAGGGAGTGGTTCTTCCTTAACTAGAAGCACAATCAATGCCAAAACTTCAAGGAAATTCCAAATTTTCGCGCCGTTTGGTACAAACACCGTAATACATTGATTTTACTGCGCATGATGCCGCTCTATCCGGACCGGATCCTTACCGCCGTCCGTTATCGTTGCCGGATGCCCGTTTCCCATTGCCTGCTTTTCCGCTGCCGTTATGTGATCTGACCTATTCGGGCCGCGTTAAATAACATAGTTTATTTAACCCTTGAAAAGTCAGAGTTAAAGACTGTTATCCGTTCAAACAGTTAACCGGATTTTTGCAAAACCGCCGTTTTCGGTCCGCAAGTTGGTTACCTGCCCTTGATAAATCCGCGCGGCCGCGCCGAGGATGCGGTCGCGGTATACGAACAGCCGGTAATCGGTCTTGAATGCCTGTTGAGGCGCGCCCGGTGTCATCGACGGGTGAATCCGGCGCTGGATCAACGTGTTCTCCGGATCAAGCTCGGCCAGTTTATGCCGGGTCAGCTTTTCGCCCACATACACCCCCCGGCTTGCATAGCCGGTATCGGGTTTGAACACCCATTGCTTACGGGTCCGCCAAGCCTCATCGGCCGTCAGTTCCCTTAACAGCAAGGTTTCAGGTATCGTTTCCGCCAGGATGGAAAGCTCCGCATCCGCAAGCCCGAAGCCGCGCATGAGGACGGGCCGACACCACAGCATCATCCGGCGCTTGTCCGCCAGCAAGCCGTAAGCGCGGGGATTCGGGCTCAGGCACACCTGCCTTTTCAGATAGGCCTCGCGTATGTGATCCAGCGGGGAAGCGTTCAAGTAAAAATCGCAGTGCCGGTTATAGATCATCTCGACCGGCTTGCCGCCGAGAGAGAGTCCGGATGCTTGCGTTTCGATCGCTTCGGGCGGGGCGATCACCGCCTCGATGCCGGCTTTTTCAAACATTAAGACGAAAATCCGCATTTCGGAATACAGCGGTTGCCCGGTCGGATTTTCGTCGAGGATCACAATCCTTTCGGGGCGCGCCGCCGCATTCCTCCGAAAAAGGCCATAGTCGTCACAAAAGGTTTTGAGCAGCTTCGAGCCCACCCGCGCGGAAAATTCGACTGCCATAGGGTCATGACTCAGGTTTGCGTACCATATCCCGCCGGCATTGGTGTTCACTTCGATCAGCTTCGGCCCCGTTTCGGATACATGAAAGTCATACCCCATCATGACCGCCTGATTGCCCGGATCGAAGCGGGCGCTGGCCGGCAGCAGGCTTTCCAGATAATTTCGATAGCCGGCATTTTCGCTCAACTTGTATAACAGGCGGACAACGTCGATCATGCGCCTTAAATCCCGGCGGGATAAATCGGCGGGATAAGGACTGATAGGCAATGATGAGGGGGACATACCTGTCGGCAGGATGGCGATCAAAAATGAAGAAAGGTGCGCATTCTATCGGAAAATGCGCGAACGGGCTCGGGAAGTTGATGCCGGCCGGATTCAATCCGGGGCAGACAAAATGTTAGAAAAAAAGCCTGCCCTCATGGATCCTCGGACTGGAAAGGCAACAGGTTTTTAGTCTGATGCTGAATCTGTCTGGCCGTGCGGATAATTTTTTTACGGTGCCGGTGCGCATACGCGCCTGCCGCCATCCCGAGGCCAAAGACCAGCAGCGGGTAGCGGGCGGCGCGATGGAGCACCTCGGTGGCGATCTGGGTGCCGACCGTAATCAGGCCCAACTTGATCAGGGCGTCGGTTTTGGTGCCGGAATCTTCCTCAGTGAATGTCTTATTTTTGTGTTCGCTTTGCATGCGGTTTCCCGTGATTGATGATTGCCAAAAGGTACGCGGCAGAAGGCGCTTAGCCGGCAAGCCGCTTGATCTGCGCCAGCAAGGCCTCGCTGTCCATATAGCCGACGATCCGCAATGATTTTCTTTCCCGCCGGTCCGGGTCGAAGAAAACGCCGGACTGCCTAGCCGGTGCGCCCTACAAGAGCCGTCGGGCTGAACGAAGTGAAGCGCATCCCTCCGCTCATCCTATGCTCCTTTGTCAATTGGTTGAGGCACCGGTAGAGCCGGCTTTGCAATTCCCCGGCGCTTGACTTAACGGGATGATGCTCCCTCAAAGGATGCATGCCGAGCGGCCGGCAACCTGGCGCGGCCCCACCCTGCAAATTGCGGAGATACCGGACGGATATTCAAAAATATCTGGCCATCAGCCCATACCCTGCGCTCGCCGCCGGGATCGGTATTCTTACTTCATAGCCAGCCCCCGGCGCTTCCTGCATCTCCTGGCCGTGCAGGTCCTGCATCCGTTCGATCGCAATATCGCGGTTGCCTTCGGGCAGAATCAGTTCGACCCGGTCGCCGACCGCGAACTTGTTTTTCACCTCGATTTCCGCAAGGCCGGTGGCGCTGTCGTAACCGCGGATTTCGCCGCAAAATTGCTGTTGGTGGCTTTTCGAATAGCCGGTAATGTAGTTCTGGTATTCCTGGGTATGGTGGCGCTGATAGAAACCGTCGGTGTAGCCGCGGTTCGCAAGGTTTTCGAGCACGCCGAGCAGTTCCGGACGGAACGGGCGCCCCGCCAGCGCATCGCCGATCGCTTGCCGGTAGGTTTGCGCGGTGCGCGCGACATAATAGTGCGACTTGGTGCGGCCTTCGATTTTCAGGCTGTCGACGCCGATTTCGACCAGCCGCTGTACGTGCTCGATCGCGCGCAGATCCTTCGAGTTCATGATATAGGTGCCGTGCTCGTCCTCCATCACCGGCATCAACTCGCCCGGACGGTTTTCTTCTTGCAGGAAATAGATATTGTCGGCCAGCGGATGCCGCTCGCCGCCGCAGCCTCCGCTACTCAGATCGTGCATCGACAGCAAACCGCCGGCCGGCAGGTAATCGCCTTCGGCGTTTTCTTGGGCCGGCATCGTGTCGTATTTCCAGCGGCAGGAATTCGAACAGGTTCCCTGGTTCGGGTCGCGCCGGTTGAAGTAGCCGGACAGAAGGCAACGTCCGGAATAGGCGATGCAGAGCGCGCCGTGCACAAATACTTCCAGTTCCATATCCGGGCATTGCTGGCGGATTTCGGCGATCTCGTCCAGCGACAGCTCGCGCGACAGGATGATGCGCTCGACGCCGAAACGCTGCCAGAACTTGATCGTCGCGTAATTGACCGTATTCGCCTGCACCGACAGATGCACCGGCATCTCCGGCCAGGCTTCCCGGACCATCATGATCAGGCCGGGGTCGGCCATGATCAGGGCGTCCGGCCGCATCGCAACGATCGGCTCCATGTCCTTGAGGAAGGTCTTGATTTTCGCGTTGTGCGGAATCACGTTCGTCGCCAGGAAAAATTTCTTGCCAAGCCGGTGCGCTTCGGCGATCCCGATGCCGAGATTTTCGGCAAGAAAATCGTTGTTGCGCACCCGAAGGCTGTAGCGCGGCAGTCCGGCATACACCGCGTCGGCACCGTACGCGAATGCGTAGCGCATGTTTTTCAGGGTGCCGGCGGGAGAAAGAAGTTCGATTTTTTTCATGGAGTTAAAACAGGATTGGGCAATCGGCTATTTTAACTTATCGGCCGGCGTTCAGCTGGAAATTATAGGAATTTCAAGGTCAAAGACATCGATTTGGAACCGTTCGGAAGATGAAGGCAGGCAATCCGGCCATTCACTCAGAAATAGGCCGGATTGCTTAAAATCACAAAGATAGCAATATCAATGCGCAGCTCGGCCGCCGGGTACCGAGCTTCTTCAGGCGAATACCCGAAAACGGCAATTGCTTCCGAATCACCCCAGGAAACCGCCTTTCTTAAATTTAAGAAAGGCGGTCGCTTGCGAACAGGTATTGATGGCAAATGATCCGGCTGCACCGGGCGTTTCGGCCAGCGCCGAATTCGAGAGCCGTCGTCCCTGTGTTTTTAACTCGCTACGCCACCTGTGCTCCCCGAGCCGGCAGGGACTGTACCCAACTTACGCCGTTTGACCGGTTGCGCCTGTTTCACCGACAGCTCCACCCGTGGCGCCTGTTTCACCGGTAGCTCCACCCGTAGCGCCTGTTTCACCGGTAGCGCCGCCCGTAGCGCCTGTCTCACCGGTAGCGCCGCCCGTAGCGCCTGTCTCACCGGTAGCGCCGCCCGTGGCGCCTGTCTCACCGGTAGCGCCGCCCGTGGCGCCTGTCTCACCGGTAGCGCCGCCCGTGGCGCCTGTCTCACCGGTAGCGCCGCCCGTGGCGCCTGTCTCACCGGTAGCGCCGCCCGTGGCGCCTGTCGCTCCGGTAGCGCCGCCCGTGGCACCTGTCGCTCCTGTCTGACCCGTCCGGCTGACCGGTTCGATCTTTCCGTAAACGCCATTCGCTTCGCCATTCGGGCCTGCGGTAAAGAACAGGGTATTGGTTGGCTGATTCAGCACCCCGTTCCCGAATGCAATCCCCCACAAACCGTCGAGCGAGACTCTGTTGTTTCCGCCCTGGGTTCCTGTATTGGCTACATTAAGCAATGTACCGCGGAAACGGCCGGTCACCGGGTCGTAAGCATTGATGGAACCGTCGCCGAAGTTGGCTATCAGCAACGTGTTGCTGTAAATCCCGAAATTGGCGGGCGCCAGCGCCATTCCCCAAGGAGAGTTCAATCGTCCGCGGGCTGCAAAACGGCGAATCAGACAGCCATTCGCATCGTAAACATCCACATAACCCGCGCCGCGCCCGGGCATATCGTCCACCCGGTCCTGATCCTGCCTCGCATAAGTGACGTACAACACGCCACGGATATTCTGAATGCCGAACGGGGCAAATCCGGCAGGAATTCTCGCATCGGTAAAATTGCATCCCAGTTCCGTCTGCGGATCCACCCAATTGAAATCGCTGTCGAACACCTGGATTTTGCCATTATGGAAATCCGTGACATATAAATAATGGTCCTGCCCGTTGCTGGCCAGGGCAAGCCCTTTATAAACGGGCGCATCCTCGTCCGGCGGCACGGCGTTTTCGAGCACAACCGCATTATTTACATCGGTTTGATCGGACCACCCTGCCAAGTTGCCGCTTTCTGTCGCAAAAATAAAGCGGGCCGGATTGTTTTCCGTACCGTTGTTGGCGGCTGTCGGAAGATCAAAATCGACGGTATGATTGACAACAATGCCGGTAGGATCGCCGGCTGAGGGCGGCATCGTGATGAAAGGCAGGCCGGTAAACGCAGCCCCATTGCCGTCGTAAAGCGACGCCGTCCCGGTAGCGTTATTGGCGATCCAGGCCGGGCTATCGTGATTGAATGCCAGTCCCCAGGGATTTACCAGGCGTGAATCGGATTGATTGGTTACCAGATTCGTCACGCGATAACGGTTCAGCCGATTTTGCGGGATACCGATATTTTGGCCGGCAACACCCGCTGCACCGGCAGCTCCTGTGGCATTCAGGGCGCCTGCAGCGGTTGTATTGCCTTGGCTTGCGGCATTCTGTCCGGTGGTACTCTGGCTTCCCGCGGCCGTCGCGGTGTTGCCGCTCTGACCGGTGTTTTGCGCTTGCGCCGCGCCGGCGATAGCCCCGAGCGCAGAAAACTGAATACAGGTGAGCATGACTGCCCGCGTCAAAGGTTTAAACTGGAAAGGCGAATTTCGTTTATCGATCTTCATGATTCTTTCTCCTCTTAGGAGTTGCAGCCAAGCCGCAGCATATTCAAGATAAAGTTTTTATGATCCACAGCTTCCACGGGCATCAAATGTCCCTTTACTCTGGTAAATCCCAAAATTTTTGTGGAAGAGCGGAAGAAAAAATTTAATCGTTTGAGCCCTTGAGGTCTGTCTTATGCCCCACATAGAGGATCGTTATCGCTCTTGAATAAAGAGGCGGGCGATATACTTTGATTGATTTCCAACGCAAGACAACTGAATAGCAAGCTCCCGAACCGGGTGCCGCGCCATTTTGAAAGGACCAATGCCACGAATGCGCCAACCCGGCCGGACGATTGATGATACCTTATGAGTGAGTACCCGTTTCGGCATTGGATAAGGCTGCGCCGGACGCATTCGCCCTGCGATCGCAGTGCGGCGCGCAATCCGGTTTTAGCGATGCTTTCGACGTAACGCCCACGGCATGATCACTGGTATTGAGGCTTTAATGACGATTCGGGTAAGTTCGAACGCTTTTTTTGCTAATCGGCGAGTATCGGCTAAAAGCGGGTTATCGACCCTGTTCAAGGAACGGCGGTACACATTCGAAAACAGCCCGTCTTTTCCGCGTCAGAACCCCGCCGGAAGCTTCGAGCGCATCATTTCCCTCCGGTCCAATTTGTATCCGTCGACGACGAAGGTACCGTCCCCGACGGCGTGAAGGGTGCGCTTTTCTTCCCGTGATCGATCGAAGTACGCGGCGACACCTTCAAGCACAACGATGTGGTGCCTTTCGACGATATCGATCACTTTACATTCAATATTTGCCAGGCATTCCTTGACCAGGGGCGCTCCGACATATTTTCCCCGGAGGGGCGTCAGCCCGAACTTTTCAAATTTGTCCGTATCGGCGCCCGAACAGGTCCCCACCCCAACGACCTGATCGATCAGATCCAGAGTAGGAATAGCCACAACGCATTCTTTGGAATCCCGAAGCGCACGGTAAGAATAGTTCCAGGAACCCGTCGTGATAGCAAATTTCGGCGTAAAATCCATCACCATGGTCCAGGAAATGGTCATGAGGTTATGCTTCCCGCCATCCTGGGTCGTAATGAAGACAACCGGACCCGGTTCCAGCAGCGTGAAGGCTTTATTGATCGGCATCGTTTTCATGGCCGTCCCCCTACGGTTTACCACAGACTCAGACGGCTTAAACGCGCGATCTTGAAAGGGCTCGCAGCCGATAACGGCCAGAGTGATAACCGGCAAAAGCAATAAAATTGAAAATGGTTGTTTTTATCAAGCATCGCATGACCTCGCCGATTTATGCAACAAAACCCAGTAAAAATAGGAAAGTGCTTGCCAGAGTAATATGGCACCATTCGAACCAGCACCTTACCCGTTTTACGAATGAGTCACCGGTATAGTTTTCAATTTCATCGAACATTACAATTACGGAATTAAATGCCACAATTACAATGATGATTAGACGAAGATTACAAACCGAGCTCGAACAACTGTTGGCTGCTTATCCGGCCGTGGCGCTGCTGGGCCACCCGGTCTGCGGGCAAAGCTGGGAAGGCTTCGTGATCGAAAATTGCCTGGCCGTAGCGCCACCGCATTGCAAAGCCAGTTTTTATCGAACCAGTGCCGGCGCCGAATGCGATTTGCTGATTACCTTTCCCGATCAGAAGACTTGGACGATCGAAATCAAGCGCAATCTGGCGCCAACTTTGTCGAAAGGCTTCTATTTCGCGCAAAGCGATATCAAGCCGGAGGCCAGCTTTGTGGCCTATCCCGGACAAGAAACCTATCCCATGAATGAAACGGTGCAAGCCATCGGTTTGATCAATTTGATAGACCAAGAAAAATAAAATTACGATGAAAGCCGAATACCATTTGGCGGCAAATTATTTTGAAAGGCTCTGTCAGAAATGCGCCATGCCGCCCAAACCATTACTGAATAACATCTCATGAGTGAATACCAATATTACGAATTCAGAGCGGTCGATAAACCGCTCACGCCACAACAACAAGCGGAACTGCGCAGCCGCTCCTCGCGCGCGACCATCACAGCGACCAGCTTCATCAACGAATACCATTGGGGCGATCTCAAAGGCGACCCTCTCGACTGGGTGCAGCGTTATTTTGACGCACACGTTTATTCGGCCAGTTGGGGAACGTGCAGTTTGATGTTGCGTTTACCCCTTTCGGCCTTGGATAAGGATATGCTGGACCCATTCACTCAGTCTTCGCGATGCGGCGCGCAATCCGGCTTCCGTGATGCTTTCGGCGTAACGCCCACGGCCGATCACAGGATAGTGTATTGGGGCTTTAATGACGACTCGGGCGAATTCGAACGTTTTTGGAGTCAAGAAGACGGCCCGGGCTGGATGAGCAGTTTATTGCCGCTACGGGACGAGTTATTGCGGGGCGATACGCGGCCGCTCTACTTGGGCTGGCTGGCGCGAGTGTGTAACGAGGAAGTGGGCGATGACGATATCGAGCCACCCGTCCCGGCGGGCTTGCAAACATTGACCCCCGCGCAAACCGCCTTGACGGAATTTCTCCTGATCGATCCCGACTGGCTCGCCGCCGCGGCCGGCGCCAGCCCCACGTTACCCGATCGGGATACGATCGATCCGGAACGGGACGACTGGCTTGCATTGCAAACCCAGGAGGCCATGCGAGAAACGCTGCGTCTGCTGTTGGAAGGACGCAGCCAGGAAGCCGAGCGCGCATTGCGGCAGCGTTATCTGGCCTGGCAACGGGAACGTTCATCCCACCCCAAATCCTCTTCGCGCCGCACGGTGGCCGAAATCGATGCCGCATGTGAATGGGTCAGGAACCAGCGCCTTGAGATCGAACGACGGAAGCGCGAAGCCGAGGAAGCCAAGCGCCATGCCGAACGCAAGCAACGGTTGGAACGCCTGGCGGCCCATTCCGACAGGGTTTGGGCCGACATCGACCAAACGTTGCAACGCGGCACGGGTCATGCCTATGATCAGGCCCTGCAAACCATGAAGGATCTGGCCGAAGCCATGACCCAAGCCGGACGCGAAGCCGAATTTCAAGCCGGCCTCGTCAAGTTGCTCGGCGCCCACGGCAAACGCGGCGCCTGGATGAGGCGGCTGACCAAGGAAGGAATCCTGAAAGGAGAAATTTGACGGTGCAACAAACACCATCCCGCTTTATTTAGGCCCGGCACCTATGGGAAATGAAAGCCGAGGATACTGATGATTTCGATGGGGAAAAACCGGCTTGGCTCTCCAATCATCAAGGTCAGGGCCGTAGGATGTGCTGAACGAAGTGAGGCGCATCGTTCGCGTGAGAAGAATTCCCTCGATCGATGCTCATCGTGCCTCGGCACATCCTACGCTTGGCGCATCTTACGGGTTTGCGAGGAAGCCCGAGGTCAGGTTCCGGTTGGACGAATGGTTATGCTTTTTTCTCTTTTATGAAACTCCTGAACACAGTCTTAGCCCTTTCGTGCATGTCCTTCCAATTCGAAAGATCCGATGGCATGTGATGGAAGTAATATGAGAATTCGCCGTCAAAGAACATATGAGTACATTGATACCCCATACTGTCAAAACAGCGAATTAAAGTCTGCGTGGATCCATCTTTTTCTTCCACATAGTACTGGACTGTGGTCGAATCACTCTTTCCACGTACCTTCTCAACTATTAGACCATTTTGCAGTGCTTGCCCTTCTACTTGATGATCTTTATCTGCTCGTAATCTCCATGACTGGATTAGGGGACTGTATCCAAAGCCTACATCCAGGCCAACGGTAGGCACTTTTCGAAAGTCCGGTTCCAAGACCGGCTCAAATCGAGGAACAGCTGCCGAAAGAATCAACATCTGAATTCCCGCAAATGATGGGATATTGAAAGTCGGACTGTACTCCTTTGGAATTTTGAATTTGTAGCCTGCGTAACTGAACGAAACCCTACTTTCGTCTTTGTATTCAATCTCTCCCAGCGAGTCCAAAAAATTCTCCCTAGGATTGCAGAAGATAGGCGGATTTCCATAGGCGCCTTCTTCGAAAAAATTGCTCTTGTATGACCAGTGGTATAGCTCCTGACCGCCCATATCATCAACAACGAGCTCCGCGTGATTCAGCGGGCCATTGCCTTTCATGCGGAAGCCAGCCAAATCAACGGAGCTGGAGATTTCCCTATATGCGGTTGATGTCGTCGCGATCTGTATGCAATACGGATTGTCATTGGCGATAGTCTTGGCGCTATTTCTTGCCGAATACATCACGGTAGCCGAGAACACCACCAACAAGGCGATTGCCAAAAACGCAACAGTCAGCAATTTACTAAACAGACGCTCTCCAAAATGCTTAACGAACGTGGAAGCCGCCGAAGACGGCTGTAGCGTTTCCGGTGCAGCGAAGGGTTAGCCGTCACTTGGGTGGCTCTATTGGTACGAGGCCAATGAGATCTTCGAGGGCCTTCTTGCACACAGCCTCGACAGAAGGCATCAGCTGCACCGCAGAAATGCCCATGAGGGAGAGCTCCCGGATCACTTTCGGTCTTTCGCGAACATCAAGTTCGTACTTCGTCAGGAATTTACGCCCTTCAGATTCATTGAGGCGGATGTGCTGTTCGATATCTAGAACGTTGGTCACCGTAAAGCAACCTTGTTGAACAGCGAGCTTGTGATTGCCCACCTGGCGCGGCCGCAGTACTGAGACGTGCGGCGTGAAGTCGGCGAAATCGTAGACTTGACCTCCTGATTGAAGGCAAAGATGGCAACGCGCTCGGACTGTGGCTTGAAATGATTCACGCCCTCGAACGCGAAATACGCGGCGATGTACGGTGACGCGGTCCAATCCAGCAGCGGAGTCGGAAAGCCGTTGTGCTGAGCGAACGCAAGAAACTCTGCCAAGCCCAAAGAATGCTTTAAATCCCATGAGCGTCCGACCCATGCCTCAAGCGCGTCATGCACGCGTGGGAGCATGTAGTCCGCATACCCTTTCAAATCGGGAATGGAGCGAACCAACGCGGTTCGGTGCACAGAGGAAACCAGACCCCAGCTCGCAAGTCGCTGTCCGCGATAGATGACCGCGCCATCGAGCTCGAGATCGGATGTGGCGATCGCTTTATACTCGGCCCAGGAGATCTTCATTTGGCAGTTCGCAGTCGTGACGGCTAACGTTTGAGTTCACCGGTTGCCATAGGCAATCCAGTGCAACGAAGGGTTAGGGGGCTTTTCCTGTCATGTGAGATTGAGACCACCGTCTGCAACTATGACTTCGCCAGTCAGATAGTCTGAACGTACGATCATGGCGGCAAGGTCAGCGATATCTTCTGGTCCTGATTTCATTGCAAACTAAAATTGAAAGAAAAGTCTGGAATCCATGGATTGACTAGGCGGGATAGCATGCATTTTTCTCATGATAAACTGATTAGGATAATTCCAAAATTCAAACTTAAAATGACTAAGATAGCGATTTTTACAGACATTCAAAGATCAACATCAATAGACCGGTATGGGTCGTTAATCCCCTTTGAGGAATACGGATTTCATGCCAATGCAGCGTCCCCTTTTGTTTCAAGGCGTGATGCCTATACCGAGAGTTTGAGGGCAAAAAAACGTCAGCACGAGAACTCGTACATTCTTTATGAAAGCCAGTTGCCGATATGGGTAACATTGGCTCAAATCAGCAGAGTGTTTAAAATACCGTGACAGCTAATGATCCGGCTAAACGAAATGCCGCCTGATCGTTCCCTCGCTCGACGCTATATATGATCCGTCATTCCGGCAGGAATTGCCGGAATCCAGGCCGCATGGATAGCTTAAGACTCGTCATCCTTGGCACCGGATACCCACTTCCCGGCGAGCATGACGCTACTCGCGCATAATGATGAGCGCTTGGCGTGGAAACCATGAGGGAAGTGATGATTGACCAATATCCTAATTTACCAAGTCAAGAATATTCAAGATTTTCTTAATGAATAAATCACATAGGTTCTGCGTTGCCCCGATGCTGGACTGGACCGACCGCTACTGCCGCTTTTTTCACCGCCTGATAACGAAACGGGCGCTGCTCTATACCGAAATGATCACGACCGGGGCGCTGCTGCACGGCGACCGGCAACGGTTTTTACAATTCGATTCGAGCGAGCATCCTCTGGCATTGCAATTGGGCGGCAGCGATCCGGCCGATTTGGCCGCCTGCGCGAAAATGGCCGAAGACTTCGGCTACGACGAGGTGAATCTGAACGTCGGCTGCCCCAGCGACCGGGTGCAGAACGGCCGCTTCGGCGCCTGTCTGATGGCGGAGCCGGAACTGGTGGCCGAGTGCGTTGCGGCGATGCGGAACGCGGTGTCGATTCCGGTGACCGTGAAGTCGCGGATCGGAATCGACGACCGGGACTCCTACGAGGAGCTGGCCCATTTTATCGGCACGGTCGCCGATGCCGGCTGCCGGACCTTCATCGTGCATGCCCGCAAGGCCTGGCTGAAAGGGCTGTCCCCCAAACAAAACCGGGAAGTGCCGCCCTTGCGCTACGAGATGGTTTACCGCCTGAAGCAGGATTTTCCGCCGCTTCGGATCGTGCTGAACGGCGGCATTACCACGCTGGAACAAGCGGAAGAAGCATTGCGGAATGGCGTCGACGGCGTGATGATGGGGCGGGAGACGTATCACAATCCTTATATTCTGGCCGAAGTCGACCGGCGCCTGTTCGGCATGCCGGCCGATGCCGTCCCGCGCAGCGAGATCGTCAACCGGCTGATGCCCTACATCGAGCGGCAACTGGCCGAAGGCGTGCGCCTGCACAGCATCACCCGGCATATCCTCGGCCTGTTCCACGGCGAGCCGGGCGCGCGTTCCTGGCGCAGGCATTTGAGCGAAGAGGCGGTCAAATATGGCGCGGGCGCCTCCGTTGTCCGCGAAGCATTAAAATTCACCGCACAATGATGTTATACTGCGGAGATCCTGTATTTATTGAGAACTGAATCGTGGAAGAATATTTCTCGAAGATTATCGCCGCGGTGGGCGAGGACTTGACCCGCGAGGGGCTGATCGATACCCCGAAACGTGCCGCCAAGGCGTTCAAATTTTTGAACAACGGTTACCAAAAAAACCTCGACGAGGTGCTGAACAATGCGGTGTTCACGGCCGATACCGAAGACATGGTGATCGTGAAGGACATCGAGCTGTATTCGTTGTGCGAGCACCATCTGCTGCCGTTCATCGGCAAATGCCATGTCGGCTACCTGCCGCGCGGCAAGGTGCTGGGACTCTCCAAAATCGCCCGGATCGTCGATATGTACGCCCGCCGCCTGCAAATCCAGGAAAAACTGACCAAGCAGATCGCCGACGCGATCGAGTATGCGGTCGATGCGAAAGGCGTCGCGGTCGTGATCGAAGCGAAGCATCTGTGCATGATGATGCGCGGCGTCGAAAAACAGAATTCGGTGATGACGACCTCGGTGATGACCGGCATCTTCCGTAAAGAAATGAATACGCGTTCGGAATTCCTGAACCTGATCAACCGCTAGCCCTAGCATGCCCCCGAAAAAAACCGGCGTCTTGCTGGTCAATCTGGGCTCGCCTGCGGAACCGACCGTCGCGGCGGTCCGCCGGTTTTTGGGCGAATTTCTCCGGGACCCGCGCGTCGTCAATCTGCCCCGGCCGTTATGGTGGCTGATCCTGAACCTGTTCGTGCTGCCGCTTCGGCCGCGCCGGTCTTTTCTGGCTTACCGCAAGATCTGGGATAAAAAAGGCTCGCCGCTGATTTATCTGACCCGGCGGCTTGCCGAAAAAATCGCCTCCGCACTGGCGGCGAAAAATATCGCGGTACGCGAGGCGATGCGCTACGGCGAACCCTCGATTGCGAGCCAATTGCGGGCTTTCAGGAAAGCCGGCGTCGACCGCGTATCGATACTGCCGCTGTATCCCCAATATTCGTCGACCACGACCGCCTCGGTCTTCGACGCGGCGGCCGCCGAACTGATGCAGTGGCGCCACATTCCGGAAATCCGCTTCATCGGCGATTATCATCGGGACCCCGGCTATATTGCCGCGGTAGCGAATTCGATCCGGCAATACTGGCATCTGCACGGCAAACACGAACGGCTGCTGATGTCGTTCCACGGCCTGCCGGAAATGTTGACCAAGCTGGGCGATCCGTACTTCACGCATTGCGAACGGACGGCCGCCGCGATCGCCGAACAGCTTTCGCTGCAGGATCACGAGTGGCAAATAGTATTCCAGTCGCGCTTCGGCAAGGCCGAGTGGCTGAAGCCGTATTGCCTGGACACGCTGCAGGAATTGCCGAAACGCGGCGTCAAAACAGTCGATATCGTCTGCCCCGGATTCGCGGTCGATTGCCTGGAGACGCTGGAAGAGATCGCGATCGCGAACAAGCAAGCCTTCTTGAAGGCCGGCGGCAGCGCTTATCATTATATTCCGGCGCTGAACGACTCGGATGCGCATGCGGACGTACTCGTCAATTTACTGCTGTCGAGCGATTGAAGAAAAGCGCCGGGCACTTGCCGAGCTTGCAAAGCGGCTCGTGATTTGACAAATTCTCCGCAAACGGCTTACTTATACCCGAAATATTTGAAGTGGTCGTAGCCTCGATGAAGCTTTGCGGAATCGAAGGTGCCGGACTTCGAGATTTCCCGGTTCGGCTTTGCCGCATCGCGGCTACGGGTATTGTTCCACAAAACCGACAACGAGAGATCACCGATGACGGAAACGATATTACAAAGCTGGCAGAATGCCTGGCCCGAAATCAAATCCACCCGGCCCCCGGAAACCGGCGCCGGCGTAATCGACCCGAGTGCTTTCAACACGATCGAAGTCGACAACCTTTTCGACGCGGTCAATCATTGCTCGACCACGGTCGGACAGGCGTTTTTGTACCGTTCGCTGTCCCGCCCGCTGGACGACATCCGGCTTCTCAAAGCGAAACAGGAGGCCGCCGCTGAAATCGGCCGCAATCCGGCGCTCCGGGAAGCAATCGAACGTATCGTGCAACATGCGGCCGATACCGAAAAAAACCTGTACATGCTGCTCTACGCCGAATTCATCGGTTCGTTCGGCGCCGCGCGCGGCGAGCATGAAATCGAAGGCTACGGCTATGCCCAGTACAAGCGCGGCGTGCGCTTCATGCTCGATCTGGTCGAGCGGATTCGGCAGACCGAAGCGCCTCAAAGTCCTTTCCTGGACGCGGTGTTCGATAAAATCCGCCGTTTCGCGGCCAGCCGGGATTATTCGCTGATGGCGGGACCGGTTTACGTGACCGAAGGCGTGATCCAATCGAAGGAAGAAAAGAAGGGCTGGTTTCCGGTTTCGGTGATCTTCAAGCCGCGCCTGTTCAAGCCGCTGATTTTCGCCGCGCTGGCTTTCATCCTGGGGCTGCTGCCGATGGCGATGAACATCACCACGCCCGCGCAGATCATTTTCTTCGCGCCTTTGCTCCTGGTTTATTTCCCGATCGTCGGCGGCTACGACCGCGACAATTGCATCATCCCGCTGCGCAACCGGTTCCGGAGCTCCCAGGAGGTCGGCGAGGCGCTGGACGCGCTCGGTCAGTTGGATGAACTGTTGTCCTTCGTCAAATTCTCCGAAGCGTTCGGCAGCGAAACGACATTGCCTACGCTGATTGACGCGCCGCATCACCGGATCAATCTGACCGCCGCCAAAAACCCGGTGCTCGGCAAGGCGAATCCGAATTATGTTCCGAACGACTTCATGCTCGACGACGACAAGCTGGTCCTGATCACCGGCCCGAACAGCGGCGGCAAGACCGCGTTCTGCAAAACGCTCACCCAAATCCAGCTGCTCGCGCAGATCGGCTGTTATGTACCGGCCAAAGCGGCGACGCTGACCGTCGCGGACCGGATCTTTTACCAGGCGCCCGAAATCAGCCATCTGGTCGACGGCGAGGGCCGCTTCGGCACCGAACTGAAACGGACCAAGGATATTTTTCTGGCCTCGACCGCGAAAAGCCTGGTGGTACTGGACGAGATGTCCGAAGGTACTACCTTCGAGGAAAAAATGGAATCGTCGATCAACGTGTTGACCGGCTTTTACCGGAAAGGCAACAGCACCGTGCTGATCACTCACAATCATCAACTGGTCGATCATTGCATCGCCCAAGGCATGGGCATCGCCAAGCAGGTCGAATTCGCGCATGATACCCCGACCTACCGGCTGATTCCGGGCATTTCGCGGGTCAGCCATGCCGACCGGGTCGCCAAAAAAATCGGCTTTTCGAAGGAAGACATCGACAACTATCTGGCAGGATCGTCATGAAACTAGGCACCGCACTATCGAACAGCGCCACCAAGGCGCTGCTGCTCGGCAGCGGCGAACTGGGCAAGGAACTGGTCATTTCGCTGCAGCGCTACGGCGTCGAGGTGATCGCCGTGGACCGCTACCCCGATGCGCCGGCGATGCATGTCGCGCACCGCAGCCATGTCATCGACATGACCGACGGCGAGGCGGTCAAGAAAATCATCGCGCTCGAAACACCCGATTACATCATTCCGGAGATCGAAGCGATCGCGACCGACGCGCTGGCCGAAATCGAACAGGAAGGCCACAGTACGATCGTCCCGAATGCGCGCGCCATTCAACTCACGATGAACCGCGAAGGCATCCGCACGCTCGCCGCGGAACGGCTCCAACTGCCGA
This sequence comes from Methylomicrobium agile, assembly GCF_000733855.1. Lineage (NCBI taxonomy): Bacteria > Pseudomonadati > Pseudomonadota > Gammaproteobacteria > Methylococcales > Methylococcaceae > Methylomicrobium > Methylomicrobium agile. The sequence continues at coordinate 2,345,866 of NZ_JPOJ01000001.1, read as the reverse complement.
CCTCCGCCTATACGTTCGCGGAAAGTTTTGCCGAGCTGAAACACGCCGTCGAGCAAAAAATAGGCTATCCTTGTTTCGTCAAGCCGACCATGTCGTCCTCGGGCAAGGGCCAGTCGATGGTCAAAAGCCCGGAAGAGCTGGAAGCGGCCTGGAACTACGCGAAAGTCAGCGGCCGGGTCGATACCGGCAAAGTGATCGTCGAATCCAAAATCGACTTCGACTTCGAGATTACGCTGCTGACCGTGCGCGCGCTGAATCCGAACGGCGAGATCGAAACCCGTTTTTGCGAGCCGATCGGCCACCGGCAGGAACACGGCGATTACCGCGAAAGCTGGCAGCCGCAGCCGATGGCGCCGGCCGCCATCGGGGCGGCACAGCAGATTGCGCTGAAAGTCACCGGGGCGATCGGCGGACGCGGCCTCTTCGGCGTCGAGCTGTTCGTGAAAGGCGACCATGTCTGGTTCAGTGAAGTGAGTCCCAGACCGCACGACACCGGCATGGCTACAATGATTACTCAACAGCAGAACGAATTCGAGCTGCATGCGCGCGCGATCCTGGGCCTGCCGGTCGACACCCGCCTCTTGAGAGTCGGCGCGAGCGCGGTCATATTGAGCCAAACAGAAGCTGACGATGTCGTTTATGAAGGGCTTGACGCCGCGCTGAACGTACCGGACAGCGAAATTCGCCTGTTCGGCAAGCCGCGCGCCCTGGTCAACCGGCGGATGGGCGTGGCGCTGGCCAGCGCGGAAACGATTGAAGAAGCAACGCAAAAAGCGGTGAAAGCCGCGAGTCTGGTTAGTATTAATGCAAAACAATAAAAGGGGGAGCCATGCTGAGATGGACCACAATCCTAATCACCTTAAGCGTGTCCGGCGGCGCGCTGGCCGACATTTATAAATATGTCGACAGTGCGGGCCGCACCTACTATACCAATATCAAACCCAAACCCGCCAACAGCAGCCTATACAAGCGCATCATGGAGACGAAGCCGTATCGTTATATGCGGCCCGCTCCGACGATGGCCGGTTACCGGGGCTATTTCGGCCGAAACAAGCATAAATTCAGCGATTTGATCAACCAGGCGGCCTATCGGCACCAGGTCGATCCCAAACTGGTCCATGCGGTGATCCAGACCGAATCGGCCTACAACGCCGGCGCGGTTTCCTCGGCCGGCGCGGTCGGCCTGATGCAGCTGATGCCGGACACCGCCCGGCGCTACGGCGTGGACGACCGCCGCGACCCGCTCCAGAACGTCGACGGCGGCACGCATTATCTGCGCGACCTGATCGAAATGTTCAGCCCGAATCTGGAACTGGCCGTCGCGGCTTACAATGCCGGCGAAGGCGCGGTGATCAAATACAATTACTCGATCCCGCCGTATCCCGAAACCCAAAACTACGTCAAGCAGGTTTTGGCGGCTTATAACCGGTCATCCCTGTAAGCCGCGTAATATACTCGCGCTGCAGGCAGATAATAGATTACTTTTTCCGATAACGGTATACGTCGAGCCTGAGCTGCACCCATGCCGTTAAGTTGATGGAGCGTAGGGTGGATAAGCGAAGCGCATCCACCGTATGATCGCCGGATGCGCTTCGCTTATCCGGCCTACACAATATCTTAACGGCATTGGTCGTCATCCCCATTAGACAGAACCTTACCGCCTCTCTAATTACCGGTCTTCGGATAAATCCGCCAGCGCCCAGGCGCTGGCCAAACTCCGCACCATCTGCCAGCAGGCAATCTCCGGCGTCCTGCCGTACGTCAACAACCCATCAAGGTGGCCCCGCATCACGATAATACCCTGCTCCGGATTCGTTTCAGCAATCGCGCTGACCGCCTGGGCCATTGCCGGCGTGCCGTAGGCAATCGCTTCCGCTACGCAGGTGAGCCCCAGGGTCTCGGCATGCCGCCAGATTTCCGGACTATGTCCGTGCGCGACGCAACACACCTCCGGCGCCGCACGATAGATCGCCGCATGCGTGAGAGCTTCCGAAGACGGCGCCAGCGGGCCCTCGGCCTGCAGATAATTTTCTTCGGGAAGCGCCTGGCTGACATAAGCATAATGGTCGGCCGTCAGATGCGGCAAATGGCCGGTTTGGGTGCCGGTCACCGTAAAACTCTCGCCTTTCAGCCGCAGGCTGAGATTGCCGTAGCCCAGACCGTCATAGCGGGCATCATCCTGCCCGATCAGGCCGATCCTCCACAACAGACCGCGCCAGGCGTTCAGCTCGGCAAATCCGGCGATGGTTCGGGAGGGTGCAACCCGGTAATCCAGGCGGTATTTGATCACGCCTTCCCGTTCGCTCATGGCGCCGGTCTTGCGCATGCTTCCGGAGATTCAACTTTCATCGCACCCAAATACCCCACGATGCGCCCGATCATCCGCTGACGTTCCGCTTCCGGCAACAGGCGGGCCAAAGGCGGCATGGCCGTGCCGGGCTTGACGCGGCTCGGCGAATCGATCCAGGCTTTCAAATCGGGCTCCTGCCAACGGCATAGGGCGCGGATCAGATCGACCGGATATTTTTTACCGCCGATACCGCGAATGTTATGGCAGGTCAGGCAATATTCCTTGGTTTCCGCAAAACCTTGCTCCAGCATGGGGGAGGCGCGAGCCGGAAGCAGTGCCCGATCCTCGCTTTTACTGTGCCATTCGACCGCGGTAACCTGGTAAGGCCAGCCATAGGCTCCCTGGCGCAAGAGCTCCGGCTCCTTCTTATTGTCCCAGACGAGATAATACGGGCTGAGCGGGATTTTACGCTCGTTCTGGCTGCTGTTGTCGACGGTGAAAGGCGCGCCGTCGGAGCGGGCAAAGGCCAGAAAAGCGCGGTATTTTTTCAGTTTCGGGCCGGGAACGACCGAGCGGTAGCCGTCCTTGGCGAGAAACACGATCTCCGCCTCTTCCGACGTCCAGCGGTCGCCGAACCAGCGCGTCAAAAGCCCGTCGATCGGTAGCGCCGTATATTCGACCCGCTTCTGCCGCTCGTTCGTCGATTCATGCGGCTCGACGACGATCACCTGTCGGCTCGGAAGCGCATATTGACTCGACAAATCGGCCGGCGGCGGCAGTTCCACGGCTCCGGCCTTTCCGAAAACGGCCATTGCCAGAAAGACTGGCAGAATGCATTTCAAACAGTACGCCATCGGTTATTCACCCTCAAAAATAAGAAATTTGTGCACGCTATCGTACAGAACTATCCCTGATTTATGGGTACAGTCATTATTCGACTATACGCGAGAATGTTGATTTTGTCTTTTCACCGTTGCGAATGCATCGTTTCCATTAATTGAAACATAAATTAGATGCCCGGCTGAGTAAATGTTCTGCCGCTTATGGCCTCAAAGCGCCACGCGGCGATTTTGAAACGTTTCTTAAGCCTCATTAAGGAGAAGACCATGACGTCCAAAAGGATAATGAAAATATCGTCGGGCCTGTTACTGCTGGGCGGTTGTTTCGCCGCGACAGCCCAAGCTCAGGGAGAGAAACGGCTGTTTGACGCCATCGCCGAAGCACAGACGCCGCGCACGGTTCGAAGCACCAGGCCTGAACAGCAAAAAACCGAGCACGACCGTTCGGAAAGGTTCACTCCGAACCAGCCTTCGCCGCTGTCGCCGGCAGTCAAGAACCAGCCCAAAAGCGGCAGGATCTCGGGCTTCGATTTTTACCGCGACCCGTTGAACGCGGACCAGCCCATGCAAAAGCCCGAAGACATCATGAAAAAAGAAACCGCCGGCAAAGCCGACGTCATGGCTGCGCAAAAACAGCTGCTGGAGCAACGCTATGACCTCAACGTCAAGACCGATCCGTCGGCCAAAATGTCGCGCGGCAAACCGCTGGCGGTGGGACCTACGGCAAGGCTGCCTTCCGGCATGACCTGGGACAAGCTCGGCGAAGCGGCTCCCGAGGAAATCAGGGCACAAGGCATTTTCCCTTACCCGTCACTGCCGCATCCGTTACAGTCGAACGGCGGCCAAGTATTTCCGAAAATGCAGATCGACATGTTTCCGCGGCTTGAGCGTTTCGATGTCGATTTCGACCTGCCCGAAGCGTTCCTGCCCGAGTTCCCGCCGGCGCTATTCCTGAACAACCGGCCGGAGCTGGGCGACGTATCGCGCGGCGAGGTGATCTCGATCAACAATTATTATCGCCTGTTCAAAGACATTCTGACGCCGATACAACTGGATGGATTAAGGCTGCTGGTGACGCCGTTTCCGCAAGAGGAGTTCAACCCGACCGACGACCGCAAAAGCAAAGAACCCAGCCTCGGCGTCACCTGCTTCGACTGCCACGTGAACGGCCATACCACCGGCCAGTTCCATTTGAGTCCGGATATCCGGCCACAGGAGCGGCGCTTCCGGCTCGATACCACCAGTCTCAGAGGCGTGTTCAACCAACAGATTCACAGTTCCAAACGCAGCCTGCGTTCGGTCGAGGACTTTACCGAGTTCGAGCAACGCACCGCATATTTCAACGGCGACGAGATTCACGCGATCAAAAAAGGCATGAATGTTCTCGACCGCATCCCGGTCAGCCACATGGCGCAGATGCAGAACATGCTCGACTTCCCTCCTGCGCCCAAGCTCGATCCGGCCACCGGCAGGCTGGACCCGGCCAAAGCCACCGAAAGCGAGGCGCGCGGCGAAAACATCTTTTTCGGCAAAGGCCAATGTTCGAACTGCCATATGCCGCCGACTTATCTCGATCACCAAATGCACGATTTGCATCTCGAACGTTTCGTGAACGAGCCGGGCGACGGCACGATCAAGACCTTTACATTGCGCGGCATCAAGGATTCGCCGCCCTACATGCACGACGGCCGCGCGCTGACGCTGGAAGATACCGTCGAATTTTTCAACATCGTGCTGCAACTGAAACTGAACGCACAGGAAAAACAGGATTTGGTGGCGTTTATGAGGCAGTTGTAGAGTGATGCAGAATCTGAGGGGAATGGCATTAAACTGTAGGGTACGCTGTGCGTACCATTGGAGGGTGAAAAGGTACGCACAGCGTACCCTACCGCGGTTTGTGCCTTTTGGGGCGTAACAGCTGAGCACAAAGGGTATCACGATAGGCGCTCGGCGGGGAAACGAGAGGAAGAAGCTATGATCGACCCAATCTCCTTAAGTTAAACCGTTCGCCCTTCTGACAGGCTCAGAACGAACGGTTAAGCGTTAACTTAACGGCATTGACCTGAGGAGCGAGCGCTTCTACAGCGGGGGAAACGGGGGTCAATCGCCTATCACGCCTTTCGCCTGCGCGTCGGCATGATAGGAGGAGCGGACCAGCGGCGCGCTGGCGACCTGTTCGAACCCCATGCGTCGGGCTTTTTCGCCGAATTCGCCGAATTCGGCCGGCGACACATAGCGCTTGACCGGTAGATGCGCCTTGCTGGGCTGCAGATATTGGCCGAGGGTCAGCATCGTGCAGCCATGATCGAGCAGGTCCTGCATCACCCGGTGCACTTCTTCCGATTCTTCGCCGATCCCGAGCATCAAGCCGGATTTGGCCGGCGTCTCGGGCCGGGCTTTTTTATAGCCTTCGAGCAATTTCAGCGAACCCGCGTAATCGGCGCCGGGGCGGGCCTGCTTGTACAGCCGCGGCACCGTTTCGAGGTTGTGATTGAACACGTCGCAAGGCTGAGCCGCGAGGATTGCGATCGCTTTGTCCATCCGTCCCCGAAAATCGGGCACCAGGATCTCGATCTTGGTCTTCGCGGATCGCTCTCTGATTTCTTTAATGCAATCGGCGAAATGCCCTGCGCCCCCGTCGCGCAGATCGTCGCGGTCGACCGAAGTGATCACCACGTAGTTCAACGCCAGCGCCTTGATCGCCTCGGCCAGACGACCGGGTTCGTTCGGGTCGAGCGGCAAAGGCTTGCCGTGCGCGACGTCGCAGAACGGGCAGCGGCGCGTGCAGAGGTCGCCCATGATCATGAAGGTCGCGGTGCCGTGCTGGAAGCATTCGCCCAGGTTCGGGCAGGCGGCCTCTTCGCAGACCGTGTGCAGATTGTGCTCGCGCAGCAGCCGTTTGACCCGGGTCACTTCGTCGCCCGCGGAAAGCTTGATTCGGATCCATTCCGGCTTGCGCAGCGGCGCATCGCCCGTTTCGACTTTGACCGGAATCCGCGCGAGTTTTTCGGCATTGCGTTGATGCGTTTCCGGCGTAGCCCGGGAAGGCGCTTGGTAAGTCATGATGGCAATTTTTCCGTCAGTATTTGGAGAAGCCGTTCGGCCAGCTCATCAAGATCGACCGCAACACCGAGGTCGGCCAGTTGCGTAACTTCGAGCCCGGCATAGCCGCAGGGGTTGATGAATTTGAACGGGGCCAGATCCATCGCATTATTCAAACTGAGCCCATGATAACAGCAGTTGTTCCGGATTCGTATTCCGATCGAGCCGATTTTTTTGCCTTCCACGTAAACGCCCGGCGCTTCGGGCCGTGCGAGGGCATGAATGCCGTAGTGTGCGAGCACGGCGATCATCGTTTGTTCGAGCAGCGTCACCAACGGGCGGACGCCGAGTTCGCGGCGCTTGAGGTTCAGCAAGGGGTAGACGACCAGTTGGCCGGGACCATGGTAAGTCACCTGCCCTCCCCGATCGCTCTGCACGACCGGAATCGGGCCGGTGTTCAGCAAATGCTCGCGTTTGCCGTTCAATCCGAGCGTATAGACGGGCTGATGTTCGACGATCCAGATCTGGTCGCCGGTCTCCGGCGTCCGGTCCAGCGTGAAACACTGCATGGCCTGCCAGACCGTTTCGTAGTCCTGTAAGCCGAGCTGTCTGATCGTGATCGCCATAAAATAAGAACGAAGACTCTCCCTGCCCCCGGCTTACAACGTCATCAGAATGTGCGGGCTGCGGTTCAGGTCCAGGTAAATCGCGTCCAACTGCTCGCGGCTGTGCGCTTCGATCGTGACCGTGACTGCGGTATAGTTGCCGCCCTTGCTCGGACGCGAGGAGACCGCGCCCTCGCCGATGTTCGGGCTGTGCCGGCGCACGATTTCCACGACGAGCAGGTCGAGTTCCGGACTGGTCTTGCCCATCGCCTTGATCGCGAAGGTGCAGGGAAAGGTTAAGAGGGATTCTTCGTTCATGAGACGGATTGTTTGTAAGCCTGAAACAGGCGGTTGACCTGTTGCCAGGCGGGGCCGGGTTCACCGCCGCCGACGGCTCGGCCGTCGAGGTCGACAACCGGCACGACTTCCCGGACCGAACTCGCGATCCATATTTCGTCGGCCTGTTTCAGATCGTCGATCGTCATCGATTGTTCCCGGCATGAGACATGGTTTTCCCGGCAGATTTTCAAGATCACTGCGCGCGTGATGCCGGGCAGAATGTCCCGGCTCAGCGGCGGCGTGACCAATACGCCGTTCAGCACCGCAAAGACATTGCTTGAGGAACCTTCGGTCACGAAGCCGTTTTTGACCAGAATGGCTTCCGCGCCGCCGCGCTCCGACGCTTCCTGTCTGAGCAGCACATTGGCCAGCAGGGTGATCGCTTTGACATGGCAGTTATCCCAGCGGCTGTCTTCAAGGCAAACGGCCCTGATGCCGGTATCGCGCTCCGGATAAGGGGGAATCGGCGAACTCATCGCGAAAACGGTCGGGGGAATATTTTCGGGGAACAGATGGTCCCGTTTCGGCGCGGCGCCGCGGGTAATCTGCAGATAGACGTATTGGTCGGTTCCGCCCTTCAGAAGCGGAACAAGAATGCCGCGCCATTCGTCCAGGCTGTGCGGATTGCCGATCAGAACAGCGGCCAAGCTGTTGTCGAGCCTTGCCATGTGGGCTTCGAATTCGAACAGCCGGCCGCGGTAGGCGGGGATCACTTCATAGACCCCGTCGCCGAACAAAAAGCCGCGATCCAGAACCGAGATATGGGCTTCTTCGACAGGTAAATAACGGCCGTTCAGATAAACGGGGTTATTGGCCATCCGCTTTTGCAAACCGCATCAAAATCCCGTCGAAGAGACGGCGGAACACGCTCCCCTCGCCGACTGCCTTCAAGGCGATCAGGTCTTTTTGGTCGACCACCTGATCCTTGTAGGTGACTTCGACCGTACCGAACTTGTCGCCTTCATTGAAAGGCGCCACGATTGGCGCATTGACGCGAATGGCCGTTTTCACGTCGCCCGCACTGCCGCGCGGCACCGTGACATAAAGGCTTTCCGCCAATCCCAAAGGTACGGTCCGAACGTCGCCTTTCCAGGCTTTCGAATCGGATAGGGAAGTCTTGCCCTCGTAGAGGCGAGGCGATTCGAAAAAGCGGAAACCGTAGTTCAATAGATTCTGATTCTCGACAGCCCTGGCATTGGCGCTTTTGGTCCCCATCACCACCGATATCAGGCGCATGTCGTTCCGGAGCGCGGACGCAACCAGGCAATAACCCGCATCCTCCGTATGGCCGGTCTTGACGCCATCCACGGTGCCGTCCCGTGACAACAGCAGATTGCGGTTATGCTGAACGATGTTGTTGTAGGTAAATTCTTTTTGCGAAAACCAGGGATAGTACTGCGGAAACTCCTTGATCAACGCAGTCGTCAAAATCGCCAGATCGCGCGCCGAGGTGTAATGGTCTTCGACCGGCAAGCCGTCCGCATTTTTAAAATGGGTGTTTTTCATGCCCAGCCGCGCGGCGTGCTGGTTCAGCATATCCGCGAAGGTGGCTTCGTCGCCAGCGAGATGTTCGGCCAATGCCACGCTGGCATCGTTGCCGGACTGGATGATCACGCCTTTGAGCAGGTCTTCGACTTTGACCTGGGCGTTGACTTCGACGAACATCCGCGAACCGGAGGTGCTCCAGGCTTTTTTACTGATCGTGGCGAGATCGTCCAGCTTCAAATGGCCGTTCGCAAGTTCCTTGAACACCACGTAAACCGTCATGATTTTGGTCAGACTGGCCGGAGCGAGCCTCTCGTCGGCGTTATTTTCCGCCAACACCTTGCCGGACTGGAAGTCTTGCAAAATAAACGCTTTCGCATCGATAGCCGGAGGCGCGGGCGTTTGTATCTCCAGCGATTCGGCATTGGCCTGCAGCGCAAGCGCGAGCAGTACGATCATGAAAAAACTGGGAGTCAGCTTTGATTTTCTCTTAAAAAACATTGCGCCACAAGACTAACTGAAAGGAACGTAAGCGCTATTGTATCATGACGCTTTCGTTTGGGTCGTTTTCCGTCACGTATTGAGCCCCGGTAATGCCGAGCCTAGCCAACCGGACATTCAGCTTGTCCGCCTTGGATTGACTGTCGACCGGACCGACCTGAACAGTGTAGAGCGTGGCTTTGTGATGACGTGAAGCGAGCACTTTGGTTCTGGCCAGATGCTTCGCGGCAATTTTGTATTTCAGTTTGTGCGCCTGGCTGGCGCTCTTAAAAGCGCCGACCTGCAGATAGATGCCCTGCTTCCGCTGTTCTTTCGCGACTTCCCGCATTTTGCGGATCGCCTGCTTGTCCGAAATCGGCTTGATTTGGACCGGCGCGGTGCCGTTCATTTCAAGCTCCTGGGCAGCGGCATAGGATAAATCCATCTCACGGTTGGCAACGAAAGGGCCGCGATCGTTAATCCGCACGATCACCTTGCGATTGTTTTCGAGGTTGGTCACCTCGGCATAAGAAGGAATCGGCAGCGTTTTATGCGCGGCAGTCAGCGCATACATATCGAAAATTTCGCCGGTGGCGGTTTTTTTACCGTGGAAGCGGGGACCGTACCAGGAAGCGACGCCTTGCTTGATATAGCGGGCGAGGCGCGGCAGCAAGGCTTCATCCTGTCCAGGCTCCTCCTGTCCGGCATCGGAAGAAGACGTTTGGGATTTGCCGATGTTGAGTACGGTATGATGGCGGAATTGGTGGTTGGCGGTCAGGTGCCGCCTAGGTCGCTCTTCGGCCTGCGAGGCCGCCGCTTCAGCGGTGGAGGAAGATACTGCGGTAATATCGGTAGCGAGTGAAGAGGTCTTGACTTGAGTGGCTGAGCAACTGCAAAGCACAGTAATAGAGAGAGCCGGTATGATTTTATTCATAGGGAGACGAGTTTCGATAATTTAAGAGGGCCTGGCTGAGCTGGTAAACGGCCATGGCATAGAAGGAACTTTGGTTATAACGCTTGATAACCGAGAAATTGTCTAAAACAGCCCAAAGTTCGTCGCCACGTTCTTGCTCGAACGCCAGAAGTTTTACTTTACTTTCTAAAGGTAGCGGTCTTGAAAATTCAACACGGGCCGATTCTAACTCATCAATTCTTAAATCTCTATTAATTTTGTCATTTAACAATGCTTTATAATCTTCGCTTTTGGCAAAAACCCGCACCGCAACCGGCTGATTCCTGGCCCATCCATGAGCCTTGAAATAGCTGGCAATACTGGCGATCGCGTCTTTCGGGTCGCGCCATAGATCGCGTTTGCCGTCCCGATCGAAATCGGCCGCAAAAATACGGAAACTGCTCGGCATGAATTGCGGCATACCCATCGCACCGGCATACGAGCCGGACGGCTGCAGCGGGCTGACTTTTTCTTCACGGCACAAAAGCAGGAATTGCTCCAGTTCTTTGCTGAAAAAAGGGCTGCGCGGCGGATACGCGAAAGCGAGCGTCGACAACGCGTCGATGACGCGGTAATAGCCGGTACGGCGGCCGTACAGCGTTTCCACGCCGAGTACCGCGACGATGATTTCCGGCGGCACCCCGTATTGTTCCGAAACCCGCTTCAGCGTATCCGCGTGGAGGCGCCAGAATACCGCGCCTTCCTTGATTCGGGCATCGGTCAGGAAAATTTTCCAGTATTTGTGCCAGGGCATCGCTTCCGCCGGAAACGCGATCTTCTTCAGCACATCGTCCCTGATTTTGACTTGAGCGAACACATCCTCCAGTTCATCTTCGGAAAACCGATGCTTGGCGACCATCGCATCGATGAAGGCGCTTTTCTCGCGCTGCGCGGCGCAGGAAGCGAGTGCAACCAGAGAACAAAGCAGAGCGGCGCGAACAGGCATGGACAGGCTCCTTAGGATTTCATCAAAAATAATTTCCTCTTTTGAAAAAGGGGAATTCCGTCAAAAACAACTTCCCCCCTTTGAAAAAGGGGGATCGAGGGGGATTTATTCGATCAATCTCCCCCGGCCCTCGGCAATCGCTCCTGCATTGCCACCTGCCTCCCTGCAGTCGTCGGTAACGGCTTCCTGCGTTATCCTCGATCGCGTGTTCCCGACACGATCTACCTCGCCCTTCCTTGGGCTCGTATCTCCCGCATGAACGCCAGGGATGGCGTGAATGCAGAGATTGCACGACTGCAGGGAGGCAGGAGGTGGGGCAACACAAGGAGCGGTTGTCGAGGAGCAAATCGCTGCCCATGCGGTCTTCTTTTTCAAAGAGGGGGGTGAATCATCCGCTTTTCGAAACAATCAACATTCGGGAAGTTATCTTCTACCAGATCCTCAACCAATCGAAAATTTTTGATGCGTGTGGATCGACATCAGCATGCCGAAACCGGCAAGCAGTGTGACGATCGAGGTACCGCCGTAGCTGATCAAGGGCAAGGGCACCCCGACAACCGGCAGAATCCCGATCACCATGCCGATGTTCACGAACACATAGACAAAAAAAGTAAAGGCCAGCGCGCTGGCCAGCAGACGGTTGTAACTGTCGCGCGCCTGCGAGGCGATATAAAGGCTGCGCGCGATAATCAATAAATAAAGAGTCAACAGCGCGATGCAGCCGAACAGCCCGAATTCTTCTGCGAACACCGCAAAAATAAAGTCGGTCGAGCTTTCAGGCAGAAATTCGAGCTCGGACTGCGTACTGCCGAGCCAGCCCTTGCCGTAAATGCCGCCGGAACCGATCGCGATCTTCGACTGGATGATATGGTAGCCCCTGCCCAAGGGATCGGCTTCAGGATTCAGGAAAGTCCGCACCCGGTCGCGCTGATAGTCGTGCATCAAATGCCAGATGACCGGCGTCGAAGCGCCGACCAGCCCGACGATCGCGCCGATAAACCAGTAGGAAATGCCGGCGAAGAACAATACCGCCGCACCGGCCGAAGCGACCAGCAGCGCGGTCCCGAGATCGGGCTGTTTGGCGATCAGCAAAGTCGGCAGGATGATCAGAAAACCGGCAATTCCCAGTTGTTTAGGCTTCGGCGGCAGATGGTGCTCGGCCAAATACCAGGCAACCATCATCGGGGTGGTGATTTTGATCATTTCCGACGGCTGGAAACGGAAAAAGCCGAGATCGAGCCAGCGTTGCGCGCCTTTCCCGATTTGCCCCATGATCAGCACGGCAATCAACAAAAAAATGCCGATCCCGAACAGAGTGGCCGAATAGCGTTTGAACTGAATCGGATTGACCTGCGCCAGCACGATCATCAAACAAAACGCGAGCCCGACGCGCGCCGCCTGGCGCAGCAAGACTCCGAAGTCCTGACCGCCCGAACTGTAGAGGATCACGAAGCTCAACAGCGCGGTCAGAAACAGGCAAAGAAACAACGGAATGTCGATGTGCATCCGGCGCAGCAATTTGCCGATCATCGACGAAGGATGAAAATGTTCGCGCCGAGTCTCAGTTTTCATGAAGGTTTTGTAAATATTGCTTGATCACTTTGCCTGCAATCGGCGCCGCCACCGAGCCGCCGTGCCCGCCATGCTCGATGACGACCGCGACCGCGATTTTCGGGTCGTCGGCCGGCGCGAACGCCACAAACAGCGCATTATCGCGCAATTTGAAGTCGATTTGGCTCTCGTTGTATTTGGCGCCCTGTTTGATCCCGAACACCTGGGCCGTGCCGGTCTTGCCCGCAATCTGGTAAGGAATGCCGTAGCCGATCCGTTTCGCAGTGCCGGAAGCGCTGTGCACGACGTTGATCATGCCGGCCACGATCGGATCGAGATTCTGCGCTTTCAGCGGAATGATGCGGGCGGGCTGTTCCGGACTCTTCTGGACGCCCTGAGCCGTAACGATTTTATCGACCAGGAACGGAGTGACGACCTGGCCGTGGTTGGCCAACGTCGCGGTCGCCCGCGCCAGTTGCACAGGCGTAACCTGATGATAGCCCTGGCCGATCCCGGTAATCAGCGTCTCCCCCTCATACCATCGCTGCTTTCTCTTCGCCTGTTTCCAGGCAGGCGACGGCAGCAACCCCGCCACCTCGCCGTAAAGATCGATGCCCGTTTTTTCGCCGAAACCGAATTGCTGTAGAAAGTCGTGCATTTTTTGAATGCCGAGCATTTGCGCCAGCCGGTAAAAATACACGTCACAGGATTCGGTAATCGCGCGGATCATGTCGACCGTGCCGTGGCCGCCCCTGCGCCAGTCGCGGTAGCGGTGATCGACGCCGGGCAAGGTGTAATATCCCGGACAATACAAACCCTGCGGCGCGCGGACCTTGTCGTATTCTAGCCCCGCCAGCGCGATGAACGGTTTGATCGTCGATCCGGGAGGATAGAGGCCGCGCAATGCGCGGTTGTACAGCGGCTGGTTTTCCGATTCGTTCAGTGCCTTATAATCTTCGGATGGAATGCCGACCACGAATGGATTCGGATCGAAGCCGGGGCGGCTGACGAACACCAGCACGCCGCCGGTTTTGATATCGATCGCGACCACGGCGCCATTGTAAAAGTCGAGCGCGTCGTAAGCGGTTTTTTGCAGATCGATATCGAGCGTCAGGTAAAGGTTCGCGCCAGGAACCGGCTTGACCTCGTTCAGCGTATTCAGCGCCCTGCCCTGTACGTTGGTTTCGATTTCCGCATAGCCGGTCGTGCCGTGCAATTGTGTTTCATACGTTTTTTCGATGCCGAGTTTACCCATATGAGTAGCGCCCTGGTATTCTGGCATCGGCAATTCCTTCAATTCGGTTTCGTTGATGCGGCCGACGTAACCGACCACATGCGAGGCAAGCTCGTAATACGGATAATGGCGCACCTGGTGCGTCTTGATTTCGACGCCCGGAAAAAAAGGCATCGATACCGCGAACTTCGCAAGTTCCTCGTCGGTCATCGCAGGCAGCAATACCACGCTGTTGAAGCGTTTTTCGCGTTTGCGCTGCCTGTGGAACTGTTCGATTTTCTCGTCCGGCAGACCGAACAACGCCTGCAGCCGTCTCAATGTATCCTCCATGTCCTCGATCTGCTCGGGAATCAGTTCGAGACTGTACGACGGCGTATTTTCGGCCAGAATCCTGCCGTTGCGGTCGTAGATGATTCCCCGGGTCGGGGGCACCGGCGTCAGCTTAATGCTGTTTTCCTTCGCCAGCGTCGCGTAATGTTCGTGACCGACGATCTGCAGATACATGAGACGCACGACCAGTCCCGCGCTCATCAGCCCGATAAACAGCATGGCGACATAGATGCGGCGCAGAAACAGGCGATTCTCGGCCAAGTCGTTTTTGATCGAAAACACGCGGTCCATGGTCCGGCCCGGATTATTTGACGCGTCTGGCCAGGCGGACGAAACGCAACGTCGTATACACCAGCGGCCAACACAACGTGCCGGTCAGAATCGGCACCCAAAAAGTCGCATGCAATTGCGCGGGATGCTGCGCATTCTTGATGAAGAATAGGAGCAACTGCGACAATAGCAGACAGAAAAAAATGAACAGCGTCTGCTGTATCAGCGGAAACAGGCGCAAGCGTTTGTGCAGCTTCAGGCAAAGAAAGATCACCAGCGAATAGGCCAGCGCATACTGGCCGAACAAGCGGCCGAACAACACGTCGGTCAACAGCCCGAACGACCAGGCGTAAAAAATGCCTACCCTTTCCGGCACCGCCAGCGACCAGTAAATCAGGCTCAACAACACCCAGTCCGGGTTCAGGAACGCCCAATCGCCGGGCAGCGGCACGATTCTGAGGGCCATCGCCAACCCTAGAGTGATCACGATACGCCCCCAGGCGTACTTGTTATTCAAGAGCATCCTGGAGTACCTGGTTCTGTTCGGCGGCCTGCTTGGAGACCAAAGGAATCGGAGTCGAATTGCTCCACACGATCATCAATTCGCGGCTGCGGTCCAGAAACGCCTTGGGCGTGGCAGTCACGGTCGCGAACGGCTTGTCCGACTCCGAGGTAAATTTATCGACGACCGCGACCGGATAGCCTTGCGGAAATACGCCGCCGAGCCCGGAAGTGATCAATAAATCGCCGGGCTTGATGTCGGCGTCATTCGGCAGGAACGGCAAGATCAGGCGATTGGTCTGGCCACTGCCGACCGCAATCGTCAGCAGCCCGTTCCGGTTGACCTGCACCGGGATCGCATGATTCGGATCGGTGATCAGCATCACTTCCGACGTCATCGGGAAAGACCGGAACACCTGTCCCACCACGCCGTTTTCGTCCATCACCGGCTGCTGCGGATGCACCCCGAAACGGGTACCCTTGTTCACGACCACGATATGTTCGTAAGGGGCCATTTTGACCGACAACAGCTCCGCGATCATCACCTGCTCGCCGAGCTTGAACGAGTTTTCGAGCAGCGCGCGCAGGCGAATGTTTTCCTTTTCGAGCACATCGAGTTTCAGCAGCCGGGTTTGCTGCATCAAATGGTCTTCCCGCAAGCGCTCGTTTTCTTTTTTCAGGGCCGCGTACGAACTGACCGAATCGGCGGTATGCCGGAACACGGTGGTGGGCATGTCGACCAGATATTTGATCGGGTCGGTCAACAGCGAAAGCGTGGTGCGCAGAGATTCCAGGTGCCGGGTTCTCTGATCGGCGAACAGCAGCGCAATCGAGGCGAGAACGGCGAACAGCAAGCGGGTATGGATCGATGGGCCGGTGGCGAATAACAGTTTGATGGCAAAATTCCTCTGCGATTGGCCCCGGCCGCGGCAAACCGACCGGTGACCGGGAATAATCTTAACGAATTAAACAAACAGCGAATTGAAACCGGCCGCCCGCACTGCGGTCCGCAACGCCGGGCAGAAGCGAGGAAGCCCGGTCATTCCAGAGAAAACGCGGAGACGCCTTTCTTGTCCATCATTTCGAGTACCATGCCGCCGCCGCGGGCCACGCAGGTCAACGGATCGTCCGCGATGAATACCGGCAAGCCGGTTTCTTCCGCGATCAGCCGGTCGATGTCTTTCAGCAGCGCGCCGCCGCCGGTCAGGTAAATGCCCCGGTTCGCGACATCCGCGCCCAATTCGGGCGGCGTCTGTTCGAGCGCGGCCTTCACGGTGCTGACGATGCCGGACAAAGGCTCCTGCAGCGCTTCGAGAATTTCGTTGCTGTTCAGCGCGAAACTGCGCGGCACGCCTTCGGCCAGATTGCGGCCCTTTACTTCGATTTCCTTGACTTCGCTGCCCGGATAGGCGGTACCGATTTCCATCTTGATTTTTTCGGCGGTCGCCTCGCCGATCAGCGTGCCGTAATTGCGGCGCACGTAATTGATGATCGCGTCGTCGAAACGGTCGCCGCCGATCCGGACCGAGGACGAATAGACGATGCCGTTGATCGAAATCACCGCGACTTCGGAGGTTCCGCCGCCGATGTCCAATACCATCGAACCGCAAGCTTCGTCGACCGGCAGCCCCGCGCCGATCGCCGCCGACATCGGTTCTTCGATCAGATACACTTCGCGCGCGCCGGCCATCGCCGCGGATTCGCGGATCGCGCGCCGCTCGACCTGGGTCGAGCCGCAAGGAACGCAGACCAGAATACGCGGGCTCGGCCGCAAAATTTTACTTTTATGCACTTTTTCGATAAAAAAACGCAGCATCCGTTCGGTGACCGCAAAATCGGCGATAACCCCGTCCTTCAGCGGACGGATCGCGGTAATGTTGCCGGGCGTTCGGCCGAGCATGCGTTTCGCGTCCGCGCCGACGGCCGCAATCGTCTTGGCCCCGCGGATCTTGTCTTCCTTGATCGCGACGACCGAGGGCTCGTTCAGGACAATGCCCTGCCCCGGGATATAGATCAAGGTATTGGCGGTTCCAAGGTCGATAGAGAGATCGTTGGAAAAAATTCCACGAATTCTTTTGAATAGCATTGAGGATGGTTCCTGACGGGAAATAAATGGGACTACTTTATCAATCGAGCCGGTATTCGAGCAAGATATAGTATCATATCTCAAGGACCGGATTCTGAATACCTGTTGGCGCTTTTCGCATGCGGCTAGCGGGGGGAATGATGATGAGCATCCCTAATTCTGCGAGACGCTGCATTTATCCGGCCGCGATTTTAAATTTTCTCATGGAGTCATTCAATGTCGTTAACGGCAGACGAAGTAAAAAAAATCGCGCATCTGGCGCGTCTGGGAATCGACGAACAGGATGTGCCGCATTACGCGGAAGATTTGTCCGGCATGCTGGAACTGATGGCCGCGATGGGCGCGGTCGACAGCGCAAATGTGCCGCCGATGGCGCATCCTCTGGATCTGCAGCAACGGCTCAGAAACGATAGGGTGACCGAACGGAACGAACGCGAAAAATTTCAGGCGATTGCGCCGCAAGTCGAGGCCGGGCTGTATCTGGTCCCGAAAGTGATTGAATAAAGGATAAACCGGGAATGTATAACAAGACCATCGCGGAGTTGGCCGAAGGGCTCCGCAGCCGGCAGTTTTCCAGCCGCGAATTGACACTGGCCTATTTGGAGAGAATCGGGCAGCATCAGGCATTGAATGCCTTCATTACGGCGACCGAAGATCTGGCGCTCAAGCAGGCCGAGGCGGCCGATGCCAGGCTTGCCGCAGGCGATGCGGAACCTTTGACCGGCATTCCGATCGCGCACAAGGATATTTTCTGCACCGATGGGATCAGGACCAGCTGCGGCTCGAAAATGCTCGACAACTTCATCGCGCCGTACGATGCGACCGTGGTCGCCAAGCTGCAAAAGGCCGGCGCGGTGATGCTCGGCAAGCTGAACATGGACGAATTCGCAATGGGTTCGTCGAACGAAACCAGCTTTTACGGCCCGGTCAAAAACCCGTGGGATCTGAACGCGGTGCCGGGCGGCTCGTCCGGCGGTTCGGCCGCGGCGGTCGCGGCCCGGCTCGCGGCGGGCGTGACCGGCACCGATACCGGCGGCTCGATCCGCCAGCCCGCCGCGTTTTGCGGGATCACCGGGCTGAAGCCGACCTACGGGCGGGTGTCGCGTTACGGGATGATCGCCTATGCGTCCAGCCTGGACCAAGGCGGACCGATGGCCCGGACGGCCGAGGATGCGGCGATTCTGTTGCAATCGATGGCGGGATTCGACGGGAAGGACTCGACCAGCGTCGACCGGCCGGTTCCCGATTACCGGGCCGGTTTAACGCAGCCCCTCGACGGCCTGAAGATCGGTTTGCCGAAGGAATTCTTCGGCGAGGGCCTGTCTTCCGAAGTCGCGTCGGCGATCGAGGCCGCGCTCGCCGAGTACCGCAAACTGGGCGCGGAAACCGTCGAGGTCTCGATGCCGAACCTGAAGCTCGCGATCCCGGCCTATTACGTAATCGCCCCGGCCGAATGTTCGGCGAACCTGTCCCGCTTCGATGGCGTGCGCTTCGGCTACCGCTGCAGCAACCCGGCCGACCTGACCGACCTTTACACCCGTTCGCGCGGCGAAGGCTTCGGGCGCGAAGTCAAGCGGCGGATATTGATGGGCACCTATGCGCTGTCGGCCGGCTATTACGATGCCTATTACATCAAGGCGCAGAAAATCCGCCGCCTGATCAGCGACGATTTCAAAAACGCGCTGTCGTCGGTCGATGTGCTGATGGGACCGGTCGCGCCGTCCGTCGCGTTCGGAATCGGCGAAAAAATCGGCAACCCGATCGAAATGTATCTGTCCGACATTTACACGATTGCGGTCAACCTGGCCGGCCTCCCGGCGATGTCGATCCCGGCGGGACTGGCTTCCGGCAAACCGGTCGGCCTGCAGATCATCGGCAATTATTTCGCCGAAGACCGTTTATTGAATGTCGCACACCAATATCAGCTTGCAACTCAATGGCATCGACTGACGCCGCCGGGTTTCGAATAGAGAGATTAAGAAATGGAATGGGAAACCGTCATCGGCCTGGAAATTCACACCCAGCTTGCCACGAAATCCAAAATTTTTTCCGGCGCCGCCACCGCCTACGGCGCCGAACCGAACACGCAGGCCTGCGCGGTCGATCTCGGCCTGCCCGGCGTCTTACCGGTATTGAACCGGGAAGCGGTCAATATGGCGGTCAAATTCGGCCTAGCGATCGAAGCCGAGATCGCGCCTTATTCGGTGTTCGCGCGTAAAAACTATTTTTACCCGGACCTGCCGAAAGGCTACCAGATCAGCCAGTTCGAATTGCCGATCGTCGGCAACGGCCATCTGGACATCGAGGTGGACGGCGTGACCAAACGGATCGGCATTACCCGCGCACATCTCGAAGAAGATGCGGGTAAATCGCTGCACGAGGATTTCCACGGCCTGACCGGGATCGATTTGAATCGGGCCGGTACGCCGCTGCTCGAAATCGTCTCCGAACCGGACATGCGTTCGGCGAAGGAAGCGGTCGCTTATATGCGCAAGCTGCACGAGCTGGTGCGCTACCTGGGCATTTGCGACGGCAACATGCAGGAAGGTTCGTTCCGCTGCGACGCGAACGTCTCGGTGCGCCCGAAGGGCCGGAAGGAGTTCGGCACCCGCGCCGAGCTGAAAAACATCAACTCGTTCAAATTCGTCGAAAAAGCGATCAACTATGAAGTCGAACGCCAGATCGACCTGATCGAAGCGGGCGGCGCCGTCGTCCAGGAAACCCGCCTTTACGATGCGGTAAAAGACCTGACCCGCTCGATGCGCAGCAAGGAAGAAGCGAACGACTACCGCTACTTCCCCGATCCCGACCTGCTGCCCGTGTACATTTCCGAAGCATTCAAGGCGCAGGTCCGGACCACGATGCCGGAACTGCCGGACGCGAAAAAGCAGCGCTTCAAGGACCAGTTCGGCCTCGACGACGAGAGCACGACGATTCTGACCTCCTCACGCGAAACGGCCGATTATTTCGAGGCGCTGCTGGCAGCCTCGGCTTGCGAGGCGAAGTTGTGCGCGAACTGGGTCACTGGCGAGCTGTCGGCCGCATTGAACAAATCGGGACTCGAAATCGCCGCTTCGCCGGTCGGTTATCAGCGCCTGGCCGGACTCCTGAAACGGATCGACGACAATACGATTTCCGGCAAGATCGCCAAGCAGGTGTTCGAAGTGATGTGGCAAGGCGAAGCCGAAGCGGACGAAATCATCGAAACGCAAGGCTTGAAGCAGATCACCGACACCGGCGCAATCGAAGCGATCATCGACAAGATCATCGCCGACAATCCTGGCCAGGTCGAACAATACCGCAGCGGCAAGGACAAAGTGTTCGGCTTTTTTGTCGGCCAGGTCATGAAAGCGATGCAAGGGAAAGCCAGCCCCGAGGAAGTCAACCGCATGCTGAAAGACAAACTGCATGGCTGACCGTTGATTTTACAAAAAAACGTTGCGGATTAGCAGCATCCGGCATACAGTTAAGGCAAAATATGGGAAATCCATTTGAGAGGAAACCGCTATGGCGACGACAGTAGAACCGGCGCGGCCGGAAAGACGACAGCGCACCGCTCAGCTGATCGATGAACTGCAACATGAAAGACGGGACTTGTGGTCCCTGTATTGCCAGATCGGCGAACTGAAGCCGTTCAACGACGTCGAACCGGTCAAGAGCAAGCTGATGCGATTTGCGGAAGTGCTGGTCGACTACGTTTCGCTCGGGCATTTCGGATTGTACGAAAGAATCCTGTCCGGCACCGAACGCCGCGAAAGCCTGATCGCGGTAGCGACCGACATCTATCCGGAATTTTCCGAGGTCACCGAGTTGTCGGTTTCTTTCAACGACAAATACGAAAACGCCGACGAGGCCTCCGCCTTGACGAACTTGGCGGACGATTTGTCCGCGCTGGGCGAATCGCTAGCCAGGCGGTTCGAACTGGAAGACCGGCTGTGCGGATTAATGCGGCGCTGAATTGCCAAGCTTGCTGCTTCGCTTGATGAAGGCCTAGACCCGCCAGGTTTTTAAAACCTGGCGGGTCTTTTTATAAACCCCATTCTACGCGAGAGACCCGATTTCCCGGAATCGGCTCCTGGTCCGTTATTGGCTTCGCCCCGCCTTACTGAGCGGTAGGCGCCGCGGTGCCCGACCCATTGCTTTCCGAGGCTTCTTTTATAAACGTCTGCTTCAGTCGATTGAGTGCCGCCCAAAGGGTTTTTTCCATCACCACTTCATTGCCGATCGAGACGATCACCCTCCGCAATTCCGGTATCTTGACCTTGGTCGACACCAGATAGACCGGCTGCACGTACAACACCGTATTGCCCATCGGCAAAATCACCATGCGCCCCAGTTCGACCCGCGAACCGCCCTGATTCCACAAGGTAAACTGCGCGGAGATTTCCGGATTTTGATTGATTAACGCTTCGACCTGGGCGGGACCGTTCACCTGCACTTCCTTCCGGAAGCGGTAAACCGTAATGCCGGGCTTGTAACTGTTGCCGCAGGCTTCTTTGTCCAGAATACTGGCGACCCCGATCATGCTCAGGTTGTCTCGATTGATCGGAGTCATCGGGTTGATCATCACGAATTCTTCCTTGTCGTTGCAGTTCCCGAAATCCATGGTCTGATAATAAGGCTTGACCTCTTCACCGCGAACATTCGCAAACTGCCAGGTTTCGGCCTGTTCGTAAAACAGTTCCGGTCTCGTCTGATGGTACTTGGCGAATACCTTCATCTGCATGTAATAGAGGTCGCGCGGATAGCGTAAATGTTTTTGCAGTTCGAGCGGCATTTCCTCCATGTTCTTGAACAGGCTGGGATAGGCCCGCGCATAGGCGTTGATCAACACATCCGACGGATCGGCAATATAATAGTCGACCGCGCCGTCATAGGCATCCACGACAATTTTGACCGAATTACGGATGTAATTGAAAGGTTGGTCGCCTTCGAGATATTCATCGGCGGCCGGTTTCGAAGCCGGATACCATTTCGATAGGGTGTAAGCGTCCTGAATCCAATAGAAGCGGTCCTTGGCCACAACCAGATACGGATCCTTGTCCAAATGCAGAAAGGGAGTCATCGCATTGATCCGTTCGGTGATATTCCGGCGGATTAACATTTTGCTTTTGTCGGTAATCGAGATCGAAAAGAAAATCTTTTCATCTTTGAAATAAAACGCGAACAGCGCCTTTCGGAACCAGGACGGAATCGGAATCCCCCCTTCGCCTGTATACTGACGTTCGATGCTGGGATCGGCAGGCTCAAGCCCGACCACGTTGAGCGTGTTCGGCACGACGGCATAATCGTAACTTCCCTCGCCGTAATAGATATCCGGATTTTTGGTGGTCAATCCGACCGGCGAGTACAGATTCAGGTCGCGCAGATACCAGACCAGCGGAATATCGGCATCCTGGGCGGCAGGTGTCGCCACCGCACCGCTTCCGTGCGTATAGCGCAAATGCGTGTTCTCCCACGTATGCGCCGCTTCGGGCAGTTTGCCGATGTTCACTTCGCGGGCCGCCAAGTTTACCTGACGGGTATGGCCTAACAAAAAGTAGCGGTCTTCGTCGACCGAGAAAAAGGCGTAATAGGGCCGGATCTCCTGCAGCTGCTGATAACTGTTGATCAAATATTCCCGGTCCCAGACCGGAATATTCTCGAAACGCTTTTGCGTGCTCCAGGTCGCGATGTCTTCGGCCGCATTCAAATTGATACGCTGATCGACAATCTTGATGTTTCTCAGGTCATAAGCGTTCAGCGTCGCGTCGATATTATGCTGCATGAACGGTTTTTCGGCTTTGACCGGATTCGGATTGACGATGTATTTCTGGATAGCCGCGGGAATCGAGTCGACGTTCGGCAAAAACCACACAAACAGAAATGCGGCCGACGAAATGAAAAACGGCCCTTTAACGCGGTGTTCCTTCGAGAAAATGAACAGCAGACCGGTTATCGCGACCGCCACAAAGGTGAAGATGCCGAGCCAGATCAGCGGCAGCTTGTAATTGATTTCGACGAACCCCGGCCCGAAGAAAACCGGCTCGTGCGAATGGTTGTAAAGCAGCGCAAACCGATCCAGCATAAAGCCCCAGACCACGAACAGCACGACAAAGCCGATCAGCACGGTCAGATGAATCTTCGCGCCGATGTGATATTCCTTGTTCTGGTTGGGGATGAAGATATGCTCCAGCCAATACAAAATGCCGACCGCGATAAAAATGACGATCGCGGCCGTCAACAATTCTTTTTGAATCAGCAGATAAATCGGATAAGACAACAAATAGAAACTGATGTCGTTACCGTAAACGGTATCGGTGGCGCCCGACGGCTGGCCGAAAAAATACAGTAATGCCGACTCCCATTGCCGATAGAACGGGATCGCGATAAAGACGGCCAAAATCAGCGAAATGGGCGTATAGACCTTGGCCGAACCGCTCATGAAGACATCGGCAAAGCGCTGGAAACGGCGGCGTTTATCCAGGTCGGTCAGAATTTCGTCGGGCGGATTCAAGCCCAGATAGCGGGAGGCAACCCAGAAATGAAAGAAGAAAATCAGGAAAAAAGCCAGCGTGACCCCGCCCGACAGGAAAAACCGGTAAAGCAGCCGGAGCCAGAAGTACGGCTCCTGTTTCAGCGACTGGAACCACCATAAATCAACGAATAGGTCGAGGAAAATGAAATAGAAGGCAACATAGATAATGACCGCGATTCCCAGGATCGCTCCGATCAACGCGGGTAAGAACTTCAGATTCCGCATACTATCCTCATGTTTTTAAAATTGGTATATGACTTAATACTGCTGTACGAGCCCGGAGGACTGTAGCCGGCGCAATACCGATCCGGGCCGTATTTTAACATCCAACCACCGAACCGCCGCCGCTTTTATCCTCCGCGTTACCGGGCACTTTCGCTTGATATCGCCATATTCCCCGGTACTATTGCGTACATTCTCCCATATTGCAAATGCTCCGGCGCAAAATCGCAAAAGGGATCGAGTTGACGTCCGCCGGTCCGGAACGGCCGAAGACGAAAAGCCGGGCGGTACGTATTTGATGTTTTTATATATTTTTATAAAGAATTTAGGTTAAAATACCCGGCTATCGAAACTGGGCGCGTGCCGGTCCGGCCTTTGCCGAAACCTGCGCTCGACGTGACTCCATCCTCCAGACTTCGATGCGTTCCGTCCAACCCTTGGTTACCCTGACTGCGGTCTACGGCATCAGGCAGCAGGTCATATTTTGCGCCGTTCAAAACTCCGGTCGAATTTGCTTGAGTAAATACTCGCGGGGACGGTTTTTGCAAAAAGATTTTTATGCCCAACATTTAGAGTAACAACATGACTGATTTAAGCCTTTACAGAAACATCGGCATATTCGCGCACGTGGATGCCGGCAAAACCACCACGACCGAGCGTATCCTGAAGCTCACCGGCAAGATCCACAAGCTGGGCGAAGTGCATGAAGGGGAATCTACCATGGACTTCATGGCGCAAGAAGCCGAACGCGGCATCACCATCCAGTCCGCGGCGACGACCTGTTTCTGGAAAGACCATCGTTTCAATATCATCGACACCCCGGGCCACGTCGACTTTACCATCGAAGTATATCGTTCGCTGAAAGTGCTCGACGGCGGTATCGGCGTTTTCTGCGGTTCCGGCGGCGTCGAACCGCAATCGGAAACCAACTGGCGCTATGCGAACGACTCCAAAGTCTCCCGCCTTATCTACGTCAATAAATTGGACCGGATCGGCGCCGATTTCTTCCGCGTGGTCAAACAGGTCGAAGACGTGCTGGGCGCAGTCCCGCTGGTGATGACTTTGCCGATCGGCATCGAAGATCAATTCTCGGGCGTCGTAGACCTGCTGACCCGCAAAGCGTGGATCTGGGACAACTCCGGCGACCCGATGAACTACCGCATCGAAGATGTTCCTGCCGATATGGCGGATAAAGTCGAAGAATGGCGCGAAAAGCTGATCGAAACCGCGGTCGAGCAGGACGACGATGCGATGGAAAAATATCTGGAAGGTGAAGAGCCGGATATGGAGACCGTCAAGCGCTGCATCCGCAAAGGCACGATCAACATGGCGTTTTTCCCGACTTATTGCGGTTCGTCCTTCAAAAACAAAGGCGTGCAACTGGTCCTGGACGGCGTTGTCGATTACCTGCCGAACCCGACAGAAGTCAAGCCGCAGCCTGAAACCGACATCGAAGGCAACCCGACCGGCGAATTTGCGATCGTCGATCCGAGCCGTCCGCTGCGCGCATTGGTATTCAAAATCATGGACGACCGCTTCGGCGCGCTGAACTTCATTCGGATTTATTCCGGCCGCCTGAAGAAAGGCGACACCCTGCTGAATACCTATACCGGCAAGAACGAACGGGTCGGACGGATGGTCGAAATGCATGCCGACACCCGCACCGAAATCGAAACCGCCCAGGCTGGCGATATCGTCGCCCTGATCGGCCTGAAAAACGTACAGACCGGCCATACCTTGTGCGATCCGGACAAGCCGGCAACGCTTGAGCCCATGGTTTTCCCTGACCCGGTCATCTCGGTGGCGGTTACCCCGAAAGACAAAGGCTCCAACGAAAAAATGGGCATCGCGCTGGGCAAAATGGTCGCGGAAGATCCGTCTTTCCACGTTTCAACCGACGAAGAAAGCGGCGAAACGATCCTGAAAGGCATGGGCGAGTTGCACCTCGACATCAAGGTCGACATCCTGAAACGGACGCACGGGGTTGAAGTGACCGTCGGCAAGCCGCAGGTGGCCTACCGCGAAACGATCACGCGCCGCGTCGAAGACGAATACACGCACAAGAAGCAATCGGGCGGTTCCGGCCAATACGCAAAGATCAGCTATGCGATCGAACCGGGCGAACCAGGCAGCGGCTTTGCGTTCGAATCGGCCGTTACCGGCGGCAACGTGCCGCGCGAATACTGGCCGGCGGTCGAAAAAGGCTTTAAGAGCATGCTCGATCAAGGCGTGCTGGCCGGCTATCCCTGCT
The DNA here is from genome assembly GCF_000733855.1 of Methylomicrobium agile. Classification (NCBI taxonomy): domain Bacteria; kingdom Pseudomonadati; phylum Pseudomonadota; class Gammaproteobacteria; order Methylococcales; family Methylococcaceae; genus Methylomicrobium; species Methylomicrobium agile. The sequence continues at coordinate 2,319,926 of NZ_JPOJ01000001.1, read as the reverse complement.
TGGACTTCAAAGTGACTCTGCTGGACGGCGGTTTCCACGCGGTCGACTCGTCTTCGATTGCATTCGAAATTGCCGCGAAAGCCGCGTTCCGCCAATCGATTCCAAAGGCTGCGCCGCAGTTGATCGAACCGATCATGAAAGTGGATGTCTTCACCCCGGCAGATAACGTCGGCGACGTGATCGGCGACTTGAACCGTCGCCGCGGCATGATCAAATCGCAGGATCCGGGCGTTACCGGTGTTCGCGTAAAAGCGGATGTTCCGCTCAGCGAAATGTTCGGCTATATCGGCGACCTGCGCACGATGACTTCAGGCCGCGGCCAGTTCTCAATGGAGTTCTCACACTATCTGCCATGCCCGAAAAACGTGGCCGAAGAAGTGATCAAGGAAGCCATAGAACGCAAAAAAGCAAAATAATCCACTCTTGACGGGATGATGAAAAAGGCCGGTCGGCATTGCTGACCGGCCTTTTTTTGTACCCGCCTGATCAAAAAAAAGTTTCGAAGCGAATAACCCAACCTCGCCGTTCGGGCACTCCCCTGGCCTTAATCGGACCCATAACGCTCATTCCATTCAAACACTTGAATCCCGCCTCGCCTGAGTGGCGCTTCGCCATTTTACCGATCAGCTCCGGATGCTGGTGTTCCGTAGCGATCGCCCCAGTCCGAACCTTACGGCAGCCCCTGACATCAAATACATCAAGCCCACCGCGCCGGCCGAGGGAACCGCCGCCGGGTTAGAGGCGGATTCTGCCTGAATCATCGCACATGCAAGAACTTTGGATCGACGTGATGCTTATCGCCGAAGCGGCCGGGCAGGCCGCATCAGGAGTTTTGGGCTCCGCGCGCATTCAAGCCGATGCGACGAAATGTCCTCTCTGCAAATGCCGGCCAAACGGTATAATTCTCAAAAGCCGGCTTGACTTTTTTCGTTTTTATGGTGTGATCGGCAAGTCGGCTGGATGGAGGTATATATGAAACAAGACTATCATTACTTACAGGCATCGTTCGACAACCCCGTGATGGCCATTGTGCAGGGGATCGACCGCGATGTCGAACACGGCGAAGACCTGTTGATGCTGGGGCTCGGGATCGTGATGCTGTCCTCGACGTTTGCCCCGGTTGCCCCGCCGATCGTACTCTTGCCGCTGGTCGCCTTGACCTTTGCGATTACCGTGACCCTGGCGCACCGGAATTACCGGAAAATGGAGAGCAAACTGTTCGCCTCGATGTCCCGCTTAAGCAGCCGGGACATCGCACTGCTTCGCCCGATCGCGGCGATTTTTGCCGAAGTTCCCGCAGACTCCCTGGCCGAGTCGTTCAATCCGGCCAAAAACCTCAAGAGGACGCTGAAAAGCGCGCTCGGCGGCGTATTGATCAATCCTCTCTGGATGCCGATTTTCTATATGATGGGTCTTCAGATCAATGCGGAAAAACGTTTGAGTTCATTGAATCGAGCGATTATCGGGGTCGAGCAAAAGATCAATCCCCCTTCCGCCTGGGTTTGAGCAAGGAGCGGATTATTTCTGAAAGGAATAAAACAAGGCAGCGAGGATCAACTGCAAAAAGACCAGACCCCAAAAATAGAGTCCGAAGAGCACCGCCTTGACCTGGACCGCATGCTCTTTGGAATGCCGCCGGACCAACAGCCAGCCGCCGCCGGTGGCAGCCGTCAGAATCAGGATACCGACGATCGCCAACCGCACGGTCAGTCCCTGACCGGCGCAGGCGCCAGCACGACGCGGGAACCGTTGGATTCTGCCGGACTCACCACGCCCGCCGCTTCCATCGTCTCGATCATCGTCGCGGCCCGGTTATAGCCGATCTTGAAACGCCTCTGCACGCTCGATATCGAGGCTTTGCGCGTCTCGGTCACGAACTGTACGGCCTGGTCGTACAAAGCATCGGCCTCGGGATCGCCGGAATTGCCGCCCCCGCCGCCATATGCGCCGTAGCCTTCGCCCGTGTCGGATGCCTCGCGGGTGATTTCTTCGAGATAATTGGCCGGTCCGGTCAATTTCAAGAACTCGACCACGCGGTGCACTTCATGATCGTCGACGAAGGCGCCGTGCGCGCGAATCGGAATACTGGTGCCCGACGGCAAAAACAGCATGTCGCCGTTGCCGAGCAGCGCTTCCGCGCCGCCCTGGTCGAGAATGGTCCGGGAATCGATCCGCGAAGAGACCTGGAACGAAATACGGGTCGGCACGTTGGCCTTGATCAATCCGGTCAACACATCGACGGAAGGCCGCTGAGTCGCGAGAATCAAATGAATGCCGGCCGCGCGGGCTTTTTGCGCGAGCCGCGCAATCAACTCCTCGACTTTCTTGCCCACGATCATCATCATGTCGGCCAATTCGTCGATCACGATCACGATGCTCGGCAAGGTCTCCAGCATTGGAGGCTCTTCGCCTTCGGCCAGCGGATTCAGCGGCTGGAACATCGGATCCTTGATTTTTTCCCCGCGCGCATCGGCATCCGCGACCAGTTGGTTGAAGCCCGCCAGATTCCTGACGCCCATCTTCGACATCAGCTTGTAGCGCCGCTCCATTTCGGCGACCGCCCAACGCAGGGCGTTACTGGCTTCCTTCATATCGGTGACGACCGGCGTCAGCAAATGCGGAATGCCTTCATAGACCGACAATTCGAGCATCTTCGGATCGATCATGATCATCCTGACCTGCTCCGGGGTCGATTTGTAAAGCATACTCAGAATCATCGTATTGATCGCGACCGACTTTCCCGAACCGGTGGTTCCCGCGACCAGCGCATGCGGCATTTTGCCGAGATCGGCGACCAACGGCGCGCCGGAAATATCCTTGCCCATTGCCAACGTCAAGTTCGACTTCGACTTGACGAAAGCACCGGAAGAAAGTAACTCCTGCAGGTTGACCATTTCGCGTTCGCGGTTCGGAATTTCGAGACCGATCACCGACTTACCGGGAATCACTTCGACGATCCGGACGCTGGTCACCGACAAGGCTCTGGCCAGATCCTTCGACAGGGAGCTGATCCGGCTGACCTTCACGCCGGGCGCCGGCTGCAGTTCGAAACGGGTAATCACGGGTCCCGGCAGAAAACCGACGACTTCCACGCTGACGTTGAAATCCTGCAGGATGTTCTCGACCAGCCGGGACATTTCCTCCAAATCGGTCTGCGTATAACCTTTTACGCGGGTATCGCGGTTGTCCAGCAGATCGATCGACGGCAGCGCGCCTTTGTTCCGATAGCGCACGGCGGCGGCTTTTTTCGCAACCCGCTTGGCGACCGCTTGTTGCGCATCGGCCAGTACCTTTTCGAGAACCGGCGACATTTTGGCCGCCGCCTTCTTGACCGATTCGGCTTCGCTTTCGAGAACCGGCAACGTTTTGGCGAGGGCTTTTTTGACCGGTTCGGTTTCGCTTTTAGAGAAAGGCGCCGGCTCAGGCTCATCGGCGATGAACGAGCCGAAAAATTCTTCAGGCTCTTCAAACTCGTCCTGCATATTAAATTTTCTTTCGCTATAACCCGCCACTCGTTCGAACAGCAGCCTGAACAATAACACGGTATATTTGCCTATCAAATCCAGTACGGACAGCCATGAAACTTTGGTCGCCAAGGTAATTCCGCCGAGCAGGCCGACCATCAAAAATAAGGTAGCCCCGGAGTTGCCCAGCTTAACGACCAGCGTATTGCCGATTTCCTGGCCGACGATTCCGCCGGTGCTGTTCGGCAGGTCGACGCCAGGACGCAGTAAATAAAGATTCAGCAATGCCGTCGCCGAAACGATCGTGGCAAAGATGCCGGCCGTATTTACGGCCATGGGAAGGATCTTGGGAGCCTCCTGCAGTTTATGCAGCCTGTAGCCGGCCCAGAAAATAAGCAGCGGGAGGGGATAGGCCAAGAGGCCGAAAAAGCTGAAACTCACATCCGCCAGCCAGGCGCCGAACACGCCGCAGGCATTCGCGATCGCCTTGGCCGTCCCGCTATGGGTCCAGCCGGCGTCGTCCAGGCTGAAAGTCGCCAAGGCGATTAAAAAAAACAGGCCGAAGGCAAAAAAAACCAAAACGGCGATTTCACGCAAGCCACGAACAGTTTTTTCTTCCATCACAGCAGACCTAATATATCTTGGTGAAAAATAATACCGATAAAACATGATTATAGAACATGCACCCAAGAGATTACATGAATAATTTCGCGGCGAACACTTGGTTTTCGCAGATCCAGCCCCTATTTCATTTGTAAATTTTTCCGGTTTACGAACTTTGTATTCATCTGCATAATTGATTGCATAAATTTTGTTTATCCCTGAAGAGGTCCGAATGAGCGACACCAAACACTGCCGACTGTTGATTCTCGGCTCCGGCCCGGCCGGTTATACCGCTGCGGTCTATGCCGCAAGGGCGAATCTGAATCCGGTCATGATCACCGGCCTGCAGCAAGGCGGTCAATTGACTACCACGACCGAGGTCGATAACTGGCCGGGCGATGTCGAGGGACTGCAAGGTCCCGATCTGATGGAAAGGATGCGCAAGCATGCCGAGCGTTTTGCGACCGAAATCATCTTTGATCATATTCATACCGCCGATTTGTCGGCAAGGCCGTTTGTGCTGACCGGCGACGCCGGACGCTATTCGTGCGATGCGCTGATCATTGCAACCGGTGCATCCGCCCGCTATCTGGGGCTGGAGTCCGAGGAAGCCTTTACAGGCCGGGGCGTTTCCGCTTGTGCGACCTGCGACGGTTTTTTCTACAAAAACAAACCGGTTGCAGTGATAGGAGGCGGCAATACCGCCGTTGAAGAAGCGCTGTATCTGGCGAATATCGCTTCGCACGTAACGGTCGTGCACCGCCGGGACAAATTCCGCGCCGAAAAAATCCTCTCCAATAAGTTACTCGAAAAAGCCGCCCACGGCAATGTGACGATCGAATGGGGCCACACGCTGGATGAAGTGCTCGGAGACGACATGGGCGTTACCGGAATCCGGATAAAACAGGCACAATCCGGCGAAACGCGAGAGATCGACGTGCACGGCGTCTTCATCGCAATCGGCCACACCCCGAACACCGAGATTTTCGAAGGGCAACTCGAAATGGAACACGGCTATATCAAGGTCAAAAGCGGCATCGCCGGCAACGCGACCGCCACCAGCGTACCGGGCGTGTTCGCAGCCGGCGACGTGATGGATGCGGTCTATAAACAGGCAATCACCTCCGCGGGTGCGGGCTGCATGGCAGCGCTCGACGCAGAAAAATATCTCGATGAATTGACCTAAAGCCGTACGGTCTGACTGCGCGAAGCTCGATCAAAAACCGACTCGCGCTTTTGAGCCAATCCCAAACGGATGAAGATAGCGATACTCGACCCCCACCGGCCGGACCAACCCTTCCCGCCGCTGAATACCGCCTTGGCGGAGCCGAACGGTTTGCTCGCGGTAGGAGGTTGCCTGTCGGCCACCCGTTTGTTGAATGCCTACCGGCACGGGATATTCCCCTGGTACAATGCCAACGAACCGATTCTATGGTGGTCGCCCAATCCCCGGCTGATCCTGTTTCCCGAACAATTGCAGGTCTCCCGCAGTCTAAGCAAGACTTTACGTAAAAATACTTTCACTGTGACTTTCGACACCGCTTTCGACAAAGTAATCGCCGCCTGCGGAGAGTCCCGGCAACACCGGGAGGGTACCTGGATCACCCAGGACATTATGCGCGCTTACCGCGAACTGCACCGCCTGGGCTTTGCGCACTCGGCCGAAACCTGGCGCGAAGGCGAGCTGGTCGGCGGATTATACGGCGTCGCGATAGGCCGCGTCTTCTTTGGCGAGTCGATGTTTCATACGGAGACCGACGCCTCGAAAACCGCATTTGCGGTGCTGGTCCGGCATCTCAGCGACTGGCATTTCGAATTGATCGACTGCCAGGTTTATACGCCCCACTTGGCCAGCCTTGGCGCCGAATTGATCGGCCGCAACGACTTCATGCGTCTGCTCGACCGCTACTGCACGCGGCCGGCCGCCGCGTGCGCCTGGCAGGACGCATGACATCGATCCCTTTATTCATTACCGGCGACCATTCGTGCAGTTATCTGGACCGGGAGACCGCACGGTCGGCGTTCGTGCATCCGGCGTTCCGGATCACGCCGGCGATCTACGCGGAATTGCTAAAACACGGCTTTAGGCGCAGCGGCAACGACGTCTATACTCCGCAATGCCCCCAATGTTCGGCCTGTATCCCGGTGAGAATCCCGGTGGCCCGTTTCAAACCGAACCGGCAACAAAAGCGCTGCCGGAAAAAAAATGCCGATACCCAGGTGGTCATCAAACCGGCAGTGTTTGAACCAGCCCATTACGATATGTATCTGCGTTACCAGAACAGCCGGCACCCGGACGGCTCGATGGCGCGCACCGGCCCTGAGGATTATATCGATTTTCTCGGCAGCGAATGGTGCGATACTCTGTTCGCCGAATTTTCCATTGCAGGAGAACCGGCGGCCGTTGCGGTGATAGACCGCTTCGCGCATGCCTGGTCGGCGGTCTATACTTTCTTCGATCCCAAATTCAACGCATTCAGTCCGGGAATGTATGCGGTGTTGTGGCAGATCGAAGAAGCGCGAAAACAGCAGAGCGAATTTCTGTATCTGGGTTACTGGATAAAAAACTGCCGGAAAATGGTCTATAAAAGCGCTTACCAGCCGTTACAGCTCTATATCGAACAGGAGTGGCGGGAATTCTCGGATTACGAAGAAGTAGACGCCACGTAACGTATGGCGGCCCTCCTATACGGAACGGCTTCCGCCATGCCCGTCTTTTTCAGGTTAAAGGTGAGGAATACCCGGCGATTGTTCGTCTCGCCTTTTGTCGTGAAGGAACGGCTTATGGTATGATTACCGATTTTAATAACCAGGACCCAAAAATGGCAAAAGAAGATCAAATTGAAATGGAAGGCAAGGTGATCGATACCCTTCCGAACACGATGTTTAGAGTCCAGCTGGAAAACGGCCATATCGTGACGGCTCATATTTCGGGCAAAATGCGCAAGCATTATATTCGTATACTGACCGGCGACACCGTCAAAGTCGAAATGACACCTTACGATTTAACCAAAGGCCGGATCATCTTCCGGATGCGCTGATTCCGGACTCCGGGCCCGGAATCGCGCATTCCGACTCCTAAATGCTTTCGGGCACGATCAAATCCTTGCTTTCAATCGCAAAAGCCAGCTCGTCGTTTTCCATATAAATCCTGACGTGGCCGCCCTGGACCAGCTTGCCGAACAACAGATCGTTCGCCAGCGGCTTCTTGATTTTTTCCTGTATCAACCGCGCCATCGGCCGGGCTCCCATTTTCGGATCACAGCCGTTTTCGGCCAGCCATAGGCGGGCATCGGCATCGAGCGTCAAAGTCACATGCCGGTCGGCCAGCAGCGCCTCCAGCTCGAAAATAAATTTATCGACCACATGCCCGACAACCGAAATATTCAGCGGTTTGAACTGAATGATCGCATCCAGCCGATTTCTGAATTCCGGCGAAAAGCCCCTTTCGATCACCTTCATACTGTCGCCGGCATGATCCTGCTGGGTAAAGCCGATCGATGCGCGGCTGCCCTCTTCGGATCCCGCATTGGTCGTCATGACCAGAATGATGTTCCGGAAATCGGCTTTCCGGCCGTTGTTGTCGGTCAGCGTGCCATGGTCCATCACCTGCAGTAACAAGTTGAACACGTCCGGATGCGCTTTTTCGAGCTCATCCAGCAGCAGCACGGAATGCGGATGCTTGGTCACCTGCTCGGTCAGCAGTCCGCCCTGATCGAAACCGACATAACCCGGAGGCGCGCCGATCAGCCGGGAAACGGTATGGCGCTCCATGTATTCGGACATGTCGAAACGGATCAGCTCGACGCCCAGAATCTTGGCCAACTGCCGCGTCACTTCGGTCTTGCCGACGCCGGTCGGTCCCGCGAACAGGAACGAACCGATCGTTTTTTGCGTTTCCCGGAGCCCGGCCCGCGACAGCTTGATCGCGGAGGCCAACGCGGCAATGGCTTCGTCCTGGCCGAACACCAGCATCTTGAGATTCTTTTCCAGATTCGCCAGCTTGTCGATGTCGTTCGACGAAACCGTCTTGGCCGGTACGCGAGCGATCTTCGAAACGATTTCTTCGATTTCGCCCGCATCGATCACCTGTTTGCGCTCGTCTTCGGGCAGCATGCGCTGCCGGGCACCGGCTTCGTCGATCACGTCGATCGCCTTGTCCGGTAGATGCCGGTCGGTAATGAAACGATCGGACAACTCGGCGGCCAGGCGCAGCGACTCGGTCGAGTAAACCACGTCGTGGTGTTCCTCGAAGCGGGCTTTCAAGCCCTTCAGGATCAGCACCGTGTCTTCGACGGACGGCTCCAGAATATCGACTTTCTGGAAGCGGCGCGCCAATGCATGATCCTTTTCGAAGACGCCGCGGTATTCCTGGAATGTTGTCGAGCCGATGCAGCGCATCTGCCCCGAGGCGAGCAGCGGCTTGATCAGGTTCGACGCATCCATCACGCCGCCCGACGCGGAACCGGCGCCGATGATCGTATGAATCTCGTCGATGAACAGGATCGAGTCCGGTTCCCGCTTGAGCTGGTTGACCAACGCCTTCAGGCGTTTTTCGAAGTCGCCCCGATATTTGGTGCCCGCCACCAATGCGCCCAGATCCAGGGCATAGATGACGCTGTTCTTCAGCACGCGCGGCACATTTTCCTCGACGATCCGCTTTGCCAGGCCTTCGGCGATCGCGGTCTTCCCGACTCCGGCCTCGCCGACCAGCAGCGGATTGTTTTTCCGGCGCCGACATAGAATCTGAATCGTCCGTTCGACTTCCGGCTCTCTACCGATCAACGGATCGATCCGTCCGCGGCGCGCTTCCTCGTTCAAATTGGTCGTATATTTATCCAACGGGCTTCCGGAGGGTTCGGCATCCGGATTCGAAGCGTCGGAACTCCGGTCCTCGGACGCCTGATTTTCCTGATCGATTTTCGAAATGCCGTGCGCGAGATAATTGACCACATCGAGTCTGGAAATGTCCTGTTTGTTCAGCAGATAAACGGCATGGGAATCCTGTTCACTGAACAACGCGACAAACAGATTCGCGCCGGACACTTCTTTTTTATCGGAAGCCTGAACATGAAAGACGGCCCGCTGCAGCACCCGTTGAAACCCCAATGTGGGCTGCGTTTCCCGCTGTACGCCTTGAGGAATGAGAGAAATGGTCTCGTCGATGAATTGCGTCAACTGGCCCCTCAAAAGTTTAATGTTGCAGCCGCAGGCTTTCATGATCGCCTCCGCGGAAGGGTTATCCAGCAGCGCCAGGAGCAAATGTTCGACCGTTATAAACTCGTGCCTTTTCTCATGCGCATTCTTAAAGGCATTGTTCAGAGTAACTTCAAGTTCTTTACTTAACATAAGCTCACCAAATTTACGCTTCTTCCATTGTGCACATTAACGGATGCTGATGCGCACGTGAATATTCATTGACCAGATAGACCTTGGTTTCCGCCACATCCTTGGAGTAAGTCCCGCATACGCCGACTCCCTGCATATGGACCTGCAGCATCACATGAGTCGCTTTCTCATGGGGCATGCCGAAAAACTCCATCAGAATCTCGACCACAAAATCCATCGGCGTGAAATCGTCATTCAACAAAATAACCTTATAAAACGGCGGTTTTTTCAGCTTCGGCTTGGCTTCCTGCAAAACGAGGCCGCTTTGGTTATCATGCAATGGATCAAAATCAGACATAGAAATCGCGGTGAAAAATCTTTACAGACTTAACAATAATACCAAACGGCAGTTGATTTCAAGCTCATACTCATTGTATTTCCCCCCACTTTCGCCCAACTGAAGTATAGCGCTTTTTCAACGCTATAAAACGGACAAATATCAGCATTCGCTTCTACTCGTTCCGTTTGACACGATTAATGCAAAGAGTTCAATTCGTTCCCCGCTGCCGCCCCAAATCGAGTAAAATAGCCGTTTTGTAATACGAGGAAAATGAATGGTTTGGAAGCCGCATGTGACTGTGGCCGCGATCATCGAGCGCGAACAACGATTCCTGCTGGTAGAAGAGGAAACCACTGACGGAATCAAACTGAATCAGCCGGCCGGGCACCTCGAAGAAGGCGAAGACCTGCTTGCGGCAGCGCGACGCGAGGTGTTCGAAGAAACCGCCTGGCGTTTCGAACCGGAACATCTCGTCGGCATCCAGCTCTGGCGGCGCAATCCCGACTCGCCGAGCTTCCTGCGCCTTTGCTTCTCCGGCAGTTGCCACAGCCACCAACCGGAACGTGCGCTGGACGACGGCATCATCGCGACCCATTGGCTCACGCGCGACGAAATGCTGTCCGATCCCCAACGGCTGAGAAGCCCGCTCGTCGCCTTATGCGTGGACGAATACCTCAAAGGCGCCCGTTATCCGTTATCCTTAATCCAATCCCTGCTTGATCTGAACCATGTCTAAAAATATTATCGTCGGCATGTCGGGCGGCGTCGACTCCTCGGTCACCGCGCTGCTGTTGCTGGAACAGGGCCATCGGGTAACCGGCCTGTTCATGAAAAACTGGGAGGAAGACGACGGCACCGAATACTGCACCGCGATGCAGGATCTGGCCGACGCCCAGCAGGTCTGCGACAGGCTCGGCATCGAACTGAAAACGGTCAATTTCGCGGCCGAATACTGGGACGAGGTGTTCGAAGTGTTCCTGTCCGAATTTGCGAAAGGCCGCACCCCGAACCCGGACATCCTCTGCAACAAGCACGTCAAGTTCAAGGCATTCCTGAATTACGCGATCGAAGACCTGGGCGCCGAATATATCGCGACCGGCCATTACGCGCGCGTCGAAGCGCGCGGCGGCGAATATTTTTTATTGAAAGGACTCGATCCCGGCAAGGAACAGAGCTATTTTCTGTACACGATGGGCCAGAAGCCGCTGTCGCGCACCTTGTTTCCGATCGGCCATCTGCACAAAAGCGAAATCCGGGCGATGGCCGAGAAAGCCGGCTTCGCGAACTCCCGAAAAAAAGACAGCACCGGCATCTGCTTTATCGGCGAGCGCAAATTCCGGGAGTTCCTGCAGCGCTACCTGCCGACCCAGCCCGGCGACATCCGCACCCCGGAAGGCAAAACGATCGGCCGCCACCACGGCCTGATGTACTACACGCTCGGCCAGCGCCAGGGGCTCGGCATCGGCGGGGTCAAGGATACGCCCGACGAACCCTGGTACGTGCTGGAAAAAGACCCCGACAACAACGTGCTGGTCGTCGGCCAGGGCCACGACCACCCGCTGATGCTGCACAATGTGCTCGAAGCCGGCCAGTTGGACTGGTGCAGCGGCCGCCCGCTGGCTGGAACGATCCGTTGCGCGGCCAAAACCCGCTACCGGCAGACCGACCAACCCTGCAGGTTGATTCCGTTGCCGGAAAACCGCTGCAAGGCGGTGTTCGACGAGCCGCAGCGCGCGATTACGCCGGGACAATCGGTGGTGTTTTATGATGACGAAGTCTGCTTAGGCGGTGGCATTATCGAGTCTAAGACAAACAAATGAAAGCCGACTTTAAGAATGCTTACGAGCGACATCAGCAAGACGCCGATTCATTGTTCGATGGTAAACGTTATGCCAATGCCGATCATCTTTATGGCCTAGCTGCTGAGTGCGCTTTAAAAGCCGTAATGAAAGGACTTGATCCTAGCCTAGTTGATAAAAACGGCGATTTCTTAAATCAAACCGATAAAAAGCATATAGATAAATTATGGGATCATTTCAGATGTTTTCTTCAAGGGCGAAATGCTTCTTCACTCTCAGCGCATATACCAGGTCCTAACAATCCATTTAACAAATGGACGGTTAATTCACGCTACGCCCATCACAAGAACTTTAATAAAGGTAATGTATTACCCCACAAGCTAGTTGTGAATAACTCAATTGTCAACTTAATGATCGAAGCTCGTGCAAGAGGTATTCTATGAACAAAGTATTTTTTCATGAGGCATTAGAAAAAACCATTGAATTCATAGAAGAAAACCACTCTCACTTCGGGAAAGAGCCCATTTTATTACGCGATATTTACGGTCGAATTAGCGTTATAGTACAAACAAAAAAAAGCAATAAACACAAAAAATTAGCAAAAAAGCTGTTCAATTTATTAGGTAACTTTGCATATTCAGAAGATTCTATTTTTATATATTCTGAAGAACTGATTGCAATCGATAGCCTAATAAAATCCCCTGACAAAATTCTTATCCAAGGAATCTCCCATCCGATTTATTTATTAGACAGACAAATCACCGGCCAAGACTGGTTACGCCAACCTATTGAAGAAGCCCCTCATCCCCCTAGAGTCACATTATTCGGCATTAAAGGAGGCGTCGGACGATCGACTGCACTCTCCATCTGGTCGTGGTATCTGGCCAAGCAAGGCAAAAAAGTCTTGGTTATCGATCTGGACTTGGAATCGCCCGGCATAGGCCAAATTTTGTTGCCACACGAAAGAGCCGCAGACTTCGGCGTGGTCGATTGGTTGGTGGAAGAGGCAGTCGGCCAAGCCGACGAATGGCTGTTACGCGACATGGTTGCCACCAGCCCATTGTCGGAATCGACCGAAGGCACGGTACGGGTAGTATCCGCTGCTGGAGGCAAGGAGCAAGATTACATAGCAAAGCTATCCAGAGTTTATATGGACATCAATCAGGACGGTAGAATACTGGACTTCGCTCATCGACTCTCCGAATTGTTACAAAAACTAGAAACTCAAGAAAAACCTGATATTGTTCTATTGGATAGTCGTGCCGGCATTCACGATATTGCCGCAATCGCCATTACCCGCCTGACAGACATGGCCTTGTTGTTTGCTGTCAATACCCCGCAAACATGGCAAGCTTACCGTTTTTTGTTTAAGCATTGGCAAAAATGGAATGTCAATTTAACGGCATTTAGGGAAAACCTTAAAATAGTCGCCGGCATGGTGCCTGAATTAAGTAGGGAGGATTATTTTTCCAGATGCCGTGAATCCGCTTATAACTTATTTCTGGAAACCATTTACGAAGAATCCGACCCGGAAGACCTGGATACTTTTAATTATCCTCTGACTGACGACACAGCCCCGCATTTTCCTCTTGAAATATTTTGGAACATTACGTTTCAGGAGTTTAATCCGCAATCGGAAGAATATTTTCGTAGCAATAGTAATCAAATAATTGCTTGCTACGGTAATTTTCTGCAAACAGCCAGCCGTCTTGCCTTAGGTGAATATTTCGCATGAAAGCTTTTCCAATCGAAACTCTGCGCAAAGCATTTCTATCACTACCCGAACAACAACAGCAATCGGGTGACAAGGCTATCGACATGCGTTTTTTTTATGTCCCTCCCATTCATACCAAAGCACTGCATCCCGACAATATGTTGGTTGAGGGTATTCGTGGCGCAGGAAAAAGCGAATGGTGGCTGGAGTTGCAAGACCCGGAGCGCCGCCGATTAGTATCTGACCTATCTCCTCGTTCAGAACTTACCAATATTGAATGCTATACCGGGTTTGGCCAGACACCTTCTACGCACTATCCTACAAAAAAGGTCTTGGCCAGTTTATTAAAAAAAAACATATCGACTCAAGACATTTGGAATACCGTTATTACATGGGCGATTCTAGGCTCAGAGAAATTCGGCATATCCGATCAATCTTTATGGTCGGAACGAGTAGAGCACTATCAATCAAATTTTGAAACCCTAGATAATCAACTACTCAAAATCGACAATCAGCTAGTCAGCGACAATAAAAAATCTATCGTTTTGTTCGACGCACTTGACCGCACAGCCGATGACTGGCGGTCCTTAAAAGAACTATTAAAAGGTTTACTACAAGTCGCTTTAGAATTCCGTTCTTTTCGCGCCATTCGTTTAAAAATATTTGCACGCCCGGATATGTTGGAAGATCCTTATGTGACGGATTTTCCTGATAGTTCTAAACTCATTAACAATCCCGCCAGATTGGAATGGAATAAATTAGAGTTGTTTAATTTGCTATGGCAATATTTGGGCAATGCACCGGAAGGCGGCGAGGAATTTCGAAACAATTGCTCTCAACACTTTCAACAGCACTGGACCAAGCATTCTGATTTCGATGTCTGGATTATCCCAGAAGAAATGCAAAAAAATGAAGTAGTGCAACGGAAAGTTTTTCACGCACTTGCTGGTGAATGGATGGGAACCGACGCGCGCCGTGGTTTTCCTTATACATGGCTACCCAATCATTTGGGCGATAGCCGTGGCAAAGTTAGCCCAAGAAGCTTTCTAGCCGCTTTAAGAGAAGCGGCCACCGATAACTTGGTTAGAGATCAAAAATTTGCACTTCACTATCAAGCTATCAACAAGGGCGTACAAAAAGCATCCAATATCCGAGTCAATGAACTAAAAGAAGATTATCCGTGGGTACAACTTTTGATCAACCCATTGAAAGGCATTAGTGTCCCCTGTCAATTCGATATAATTGAAGAAATTTGGAACAAACATAACATCGTCAATAGCTTAAACAATATTGACAGCGAAACGGTAAGACTCCCTCCTAGCCGTTTAGATCAAGGCCCAGAAGGCATCAAACAAGATTTAGTCGATTTAGGTATCTTTGAGGTCATGCGCGATGGTCGCATCAATTTACCGGATGTATATCGAGTGGGTTATGGCTTAGGAAGAAGAGGCGGCATCAAACCAGTCAAATAATCGACCCACTATCCCAACTATCATTTTTCTTAAAAAATCACCCATCGAACATGACTAATACAAGCTTAACCGCCATTTCCCCGATCGACGGCCGCTATGCCCGCCAAGTCGAAAAACTGCGTCCGATCTTCAGCGAATACGGCCTGATCCGCTTCCGTGTGCTCGTCGAAGTGCGCTGGCTGCAGGCCTTGGCTCGCGAGGCGAAAATCGCCGAAGTGCCGGCATTCAGCGAGGCGGCCCTGCTAGCCTTGAATACGATTGCGGACGAGTTTTCAGAAGCGGACGCGGCGCGGGTCAAGGAAATCGAACGGACCACCAACCACGACGTGAAAGCGGTCGAGTATTTCCTGAAGGAAAAAATCGCCGGCAATGCGGAACTCGAAAAAATTTCAGAGTTTTTCCATTTCGCCTGCACCTCCGAAGACATCAATAATCTGTCTTATGCGCTGATGCTGAAAGAAGGTCGCGCGGTCATGCTCGAACAGATCGATGCCTGCATCGCGGCGATCAAGAAGATCGCGATTGACACGGCCGGCCAGCCGATGCTGTCGCGCACTCACGGCCAGTCCGCGAGCCCGACCACCGCCGGCAAGGAATTCGCGAACGTCGCGGCACGCATGCAGCGCCAGCGCAAGCAACTGGCGGCGGTCGAACTGCTGGGCAAGATCAACGGCGCGGTCGGCAATTACAATGCGCACAGCGTCGCCTATCCCGAAGTCGATTGGGAAGCCTTCGCACAAAATTTCGTCGAATCGCTGGACCTGACTTTCAATCCTTATACGATTCAGATCGAACCGCACGATTACATCGCCGAGTTTTTCCATGCGCTGTCGCGCTTCAACACGATCCTGCTCGATTTCGACCGCGACGTCTGGGGCTACATCTCGCTCGGCTATTTCAAACAAAAAACGGTCGCCGGCGAAGTCGGCTCGTCGACGATGCCGCACAAGGTCAATCCGATCGACTTCGAAAACTCCGAGGGCAATCTCGGCATCGCCAACGCCCTGTTCGGCTTCCTAGCCGAAAAACTGCCGGTCTCCCGGTGGCAGCGCGATCTGACCGATTCGACCGTACTGCGCAACATCGGCGTCGGGATCGCGCACACCAGCATTGCGATTCAATCGACCCTGAAAGGCATCGGCAAACTACAGATCAACAGCGAAGCGATCGAAGCCGATTTAAACGCGAACTGGGAAGTGCTCGCGGAGCCGATTCAAACCGTGATGCGGCGTTACGGGATCGAAAAGCCCTACGAAAAACTGAAGGAGCTGACCCGCGGCCAGCGCATTTCGCCGGACGAGATGCGCGCGTTCATCGAGAAACTGGAGATTCCGGCGCACGCCAAAGCCCGCCTCTTGGCCCTGACGCCGCGCGGTTATACCGGCTACGCCGAAGCCCTGGCAAAAAAAATCTGATCCACCCTTGAAAACTGCGGGTTTTATCCTAGACTCCAATATAACGACTTGCCATGGTTAATGCGTATTCATTGGACTTCTCCCCCGCTTCGAGAGTTTGGTATTTCCTCTCCCAGGCTGCGTCATCCGGCGCAGCCTTTTTTTGCCTGCGCGGCCTGTCCACAAAACATAAAACCATGCTGCTCAATCTGATCTGGAGCGGCTTTTTCCTGATCGCCTTGCTCACGGCCGCGGTCAAGCTGGTATTTCTCGGCGACACGCAGATCTTTGCCGGCCTCATGTCCGCGCTGTTCACCCAGGCGAAAGCCGCGTTCGAAATTTCCCTGGGCCTGACCGGCGTGCTATCGCTCTGGCTCGGCATCATGCGGGTCGGCGAAAAAAGCGGCTTCGTCCAATTGCTGACGCAGGGCCTGACGCCGCTGTTCAGCCGCCTGATGCCGGACATTCCGAAAAATCATCCGGCGCTCGGCGCGATCGTGATGAACATTTCCGCCAACGCGCTCGGCCTCGACAACGCCGCCACCCCGCTCGGGATCAAGGCGATGAAGGAATTGCAGACGCTAAACCCGAATCCCGAAACCGCCAGCAACGCGCAAATCCTGTTTCTGGTGATCAATACTTCCTCGGTAACGCTGTTCCCGGTCACCATCTTTACCTACCGCGCCCAACTCGGTGCGGCGAATCCGACCGACGTCTTCATCCCGATCCTGATCGCCACTTATTTCTCGACGCTGGCCGGCCTGCTGGCGGTCGCATTCATGCAGAAGATCAACCTGTTCGACAAAGTCGTAATGGCCTATCTGGCCGGGATGACCCTGCTGATCGGCGGCCTGCTCGCGTACTTTACCTCGCTGCCGCAGGAAGCCATGCTCGCGCAATCGGCATTGATCAGCAATGCGGTCCTGTTTTTGCTGGTGGTTGTATTTATCGCCGACGCGTTCTATAAAAAGGTCAATGCCTACGAAGCGTTCGTCGAAGGGGCCAAGGAAGGCTTCCAGACCGCGATCACGATCATTCCGTATCTGGTCGCGATGCTGGCCGCGATCGGCGTTTTTCGGGCCAGCGGCGCCCTGGACATCCTGAACGACGGGATGCGGTTTTTAACGAGGTGGTTTCAGGTCGACAGCCGCTTTATCGACGCGCTGCCGACCGCCCTGATCAAACCCTTCAGCGGCAGCGGCGCCCGCGCGCTGATGATCGACACGATGAAAACGCTCGGCGCCGACTCGTTTGCGGGCCGCCTGTCCTGCATCATCCAGGGCAGCACCGAAACGACCTTTTACGTGCTGGCGGTTTACTTCGGCGCGGTCGGGATCAAAAATATCCGCCACGCCGCCGGTTGTGGGATAATGGCGGATTTTGCGGGCGTGATCGCCTCCATTTTGATTGCTTATCGGTTTTTCGGATAGATGTTAGTTCATTTGCAAACCCTCGGCTGCCGACTCAACGAAGCGGAACTCGAAACCTGGGCGCAGGATTTCGAGCGCGCCGGCCATCGGATCACCGCCCGGCCGGAAGCCGCCCAGTTGATCGTGCTGAATTCCTGTGCGGTGACCCGCGACGCGGCCCGCAAATCGCGCCAGTCGATCCGCCGCATCCACCGCGACAACCCGCAGGCGAAACTGGTCGTCAGCGGCTGCTACGCGACGCTGAATCAGCAGGAAGCCGAGGCCGAAATGGGCGTCGACCTGGTGATCGGCAACCGGGACAAGGACAAGCTGGTCGAAAAAGCGCTGAACGAACTGAACCTGGACAGCATGCCCGCGCAGGCGACCGAACCCGGCGAATTTTCGCTGTTTACCCGCGGCCGCCAGCGCGCGTTCGTGAAAGTCCAGGATGGCTGCCGCTACCGCTGCACGTTCTGCATCGTGACCGTGGCCCGGGGCGAAGAAAAAAGCCGGCCGATCGAGGCGGTGATCGAGGAAATCCACGCACTCTACAACCAGGGCATCTCCGAAATCGTGCTAACCGGCGTGCATCTCGGCGGCTACGGCAGCGACCTGAATTGTAACCTGACCGACCTCATTAGAGCGATTCTTGCCGAAACGGACATGCCGCGCATCCGTCTCGGCTCGCTCGAACCCTGGGAATTGAACGACGGCTTTTTCGAATTGTTCGACAATCCCCGGCTGATGCCGCATTTGCACCTGCCCTTGCAGAGCGGCTCGGACAGCGTGCTGCGACGGATGGCGCGGCGCTGCAAAACGCAGGAATTCACTGAAATCGTGCATCGCCTGCGCCGGCAGATTGCGCATTTCAACGTCACGACCGACATCATCGTCGGCTTTCCGGGCGAAACCGAGCAGGAATGGCAGGACAGTGTCGATTACATTGCCGCGACCGGCTTCGGCCACCTCCACATCTTCACCTATTCCCGGCGCGAAGGCACCAAGGCCGCCACGCTGCCGGGCCAGGTCGGCAATGCGGTCAAAAAGCAGCGTAGCGCCGACCTGCACCGTCTGGCCGAAGAAATGAAGCTGAAATTCTACCGGGACAATCTGGGCCGCGAGTTTCCGGTGTTGTGGGAAGGCTACAGCGAGCCTTGCGGCGATAACCGGCAGCGAGTCTTCGGCTACACCCCGAACTACCTGAAAGTCGGCTGCATTGTAAATCAAGACAAATCGGTCGAAAACCGGGTGATCGATGCCCGCCTGACCGAAGCCGGACAACACTGGATCGCCGGCGAATTGGCCGAACAGTAGGACGACAGGCGGACGGATCTTTCCGCGCAAGCCACTGCGACACTGCTGGCTTGAGAGAAAGACGTTTCAAAACGCGAAACGCCCATCTTGATGCGCAATCCCGATGCGCTATGAACCAGATATACCAGGAGTAGGGCGGTTTCGCGCCAGCAAACCGCCATGCCAAACGAAGCGCCGGTGCGCCGTTCCGGTGGATTGCCTAACGGCGAATCCACCCTACAATTCATCCACCTTACGAGCCGAGTAGGTCGGGCACGCTTTTTGTGCCCGACACTGCAGGGTTTCAATTGGGTAGCGGCTTCAGATTATCGCACTAGCAAAGTGAGATTGACCCTTAACGTCGGGCAACGATGAAGCTGTTGCCCGACCTACCCGGCTAACGGCGAATTTACCCTACAATTCATCCATCTTATGGGTTTGTTGGTGCAGCAAAAAATTGTTTTTATTAAGCATAATTAAAAATTCTGCATTTACTTTGAGCCGAGCCCTTTAAGAAATATGGAAACAAAAGCAACAAAAATTTTAACTATTGCTGAAATCAAACTAAATATAATTTTAGGGCTCACTACCAATAATATACCAAATACTACAGCTACTATAAATACAATTGCCATTTTAAATTCACTTTTTTATTGTCGTATATGCAAGATTTCAATTTGGTAGCGGCTTCAGATTGCCGCAATAGCAAAGTAAGATTACCATCTAACCACCTAACTATGGCTCTAAGGGGTGCGTAGCGAAACGGAACGCCCCTCTGAGCAAAATGTTACTGCACCACAAGTGGAACAATACTAGTATTCTGGCCTTTGTTCATGCATCGTCCAATTGCCACAATTTGGACATTTCTTACCTTTTGCCATGAATGGTCCTCTAACCTTATACATTTTCACTCTTTATCTTGGGGTTGAAATTTATTGGTTTTGATTTCCATAGCCTCTTTCTTTGAGAACTATTGAGGCTGCTATTTTTTATGTCATAGAGCCATTCTTTAAGGGCCGTAAGTGCGATTAGTGAAGGAAGCTGTGAAAGTATTCAGAAATTTCAGATCAGCACCCATTTATTGTGGATATTGTAAATTTTGAGTACTACATATTGTGCTAAAAATCTCAAAAAACGAATACTTCCACAGCCTCGAAGCGTAATCGCACACATGCGGGGTAGCAACCGATGCTGCATCGAAACTACCATCAACTCAACATGCTACGCGGGCTGTTTTTTATTCAAGCTTTAGGCTTACGGCGCCTCAAAACAAGTCTTTCCTTTGAATACTCAATCTCCTCATAGCCTTTGAATAAAGCAATTATTAAGCTAATTCCTAAAGATGCCGCGACAATGATAGTGGCGATTTCAAGCCCGCTAAGTGCCGCAGCAGGCGCCGCAACAAAATAGGACATACCACCTGTAACGGGCGCTGTAATAGTTGCTGTGCCCAGCAAAGCTGTAATTACCGCTAAAGTACCAGCGCTAAGCAGTGTGACTTTTTGGGCTCGTTTCAGCTTATTGGCAAGTTCACCTATAACGACAATTTCGCTCGCATTCGAGTTCTTTGCTTGTGATAACTCTTCTTTGGTGTTAACAGTAACGCTATCCATTGATACCTCTATTGCATCAAGGTAGGACAGCCAGTTGCCCGACTGCCCCCTCACAAATCCCGGCAAGCAGAATTACCGCACCGGGCTTTTCAACGTTGTTTGTTTCGCACTGGGGTCCACCCGGTTTAGAAAGCATAACAAATCCTAGGTCTGGCGATGTTGAAAAGGGTGGCATTCCCTTTGTCCAAGAATTAGTGATTAGAACCAGATTAACCCTTCTCGAAATTCCTAATTGCCTCACGGATTTCTTCAAATTCCCTGCCATTTTCCAACTCAATAGTGCGCTTTATTCCATTAATCGTCCGCTTCCAACGCTCTTCATTCCCAACTGCACTAACAGAAGAGTAAGGGGCATTTCGGTAGAGAGCAAGAATGGCCAGCGCACCAACTATATCGTATTGATTTGACTCTCTCCGTTCTTTATATATTTCTTCAAGCCTATCCGGAGATATTGAACGGATTTTCTCCCAACTCAAGGCAATCCCTTTAATCGCAGCATTCTGCGTCGCATCACCAAGACCCTTCATAAGGCTGCCAAAGAAACTCATAGATCAACTCCTAACGTTTTAAATTGAGGGCCATAGCGCGCATGCGAGGCAGCAACCGACGCCGCATCGCGATCACTAACATGCGTCCGATTATGCTTCGAGGCTGTGAAAGTATTCAGAAATTTTCAGATCAGCACCCACTTATTGTGGATATTGTAAATTTTGAACACTACATATTGTGCTGAAAATCTCAAAAAACGAATACTTTCACAGCCTCCTTCGCTAATCGCACCTACGCGGGCTAGTAGCCAGTCATATTGAAGTAAAAGTAAAATCAGACCTACACAGTTTACAAAACCTCGTAGGTCTTTTAGCGCGGTAATCTTCGCTGGCAATACAAAATATGTTAACTGGCTACTAGTTGCAGTTGCGTAACTCTTGAAAATCAAAATCTGATAACTTAGCCCAGCCAATTAATTTTCCTGCATTTTCATTCGGCGGTGTATCCCAGCCAGGCGTTGCAATAAGTTGAATAAAACCACCTTTAGCTTCTGCACCGATAGTGAATGCTTCAAAAGTAGTTAAGGCTACTTTATCACTCCTGCTATTCGGGTTGCGAAAAATATATACCGTGTTTTTGAACTTGAGAGAACCGTCTTTCGCTTGTGTCGTTTTCGGGTAGACACATTGTCCGATATTACCTGCTGCGATAGCAGAGAAGCTGAAAAGAAGACCGAGTACGGTAGTTGCAAAACTCTTCATCTAAAGAATACTCCTACGGGTTAATTGTTAATGCCTAATGCCTAATGCCTTGTAAAAATAAAACTCTTTTATATTCATGATATGAAAAATTTAGTACATCCTAAACGCCATACCAAACCCGTCAAACAACAAATCTAGCCAAACGCCTAAGAAGAATAGACGTGACGTGCTTTTTGTGCTCGACATTGCAGGGCTTCAATTGGTAGTGGCTTCAGATTGTCGCAATAGCGAAGCAAAATTACCATCTAACATCGGCAACGATGAAGCTGTTGCCCGACCTACTCGGCTGACTCGAAACCACCCCACTCGCTACCAGATGGTTCAATTATGATAGAATCAGCAAGAAAAGTCGTCATACTTAAAATCTACATTTTGTCAACGAATTCCCTACACTATGAACACTCAAGAACTACAAATTAAAATTGGCAAAAAGATAAAAGAGTTGCGTCTAGTTAATGGATGGACCCAAGAACAAACCTCTGAAAAGCTGCATGTTTGCCGCAATACTTACAGCGATATTGAATTAGGTAAAACGGATATCTGCCTTTCTCGTTTAGTTCAATTGGCGAATTTTTATAGTGTTGACGTTAACTACTTCTTAGACGACAAAGAGAGAGTTGTCTTCTATTTAACAGGAAATCAGAACACCCAAGCTAACCAAAATATAGAAAAGCAATGTAATGAGTACCATCGTAGCCCGGAAGACGAAAAATTACGCGATAAGCTGGAAGAGATGCAAGCTAAACTCGACGAAGTAAAAGCGGTAGAAAATCAACTTTTAAAAGAGCAAATTTCTCAACTGAAAGAGCAAATTAGCCAATTAAAACAAATCAATTCCTTATCCTCTGCCCTCGATAAAAGCACGAACGCTGGATAGGGCATATATCAACGCCGTGGAAGTTTGTGGGAAACCCGTAAAGTGAATGAATTGTAGGATGGATTCGCCGTTAGCCAATCCACCGAAACGGCGTACCGGCGCTTCGTTTGGCATGGCGGTTTGCTGGCGCGAAACCGCCCTACTCGCTATGGTCCTTATCATCCTCTTATCTGAACTCAGCCGGATGATCCGCTGAGCAAAGCTATTGAGCTGGCGAATAGCCATGCCGCTCAAGCGACTCCAGGATTAAATCTTGATAAATCCGCAATGAAGCGATTGAAAGCATTCCTGTATAATTTCAGCTTCAAATACGACATTACATCGAATGGGCATCATCAAAAAACTCGCCTCGCAAACCGCCATCTACGGCCTGAGCAGCATTTTCGGGCGGTTTTTGAATTACCTGCTGGTGCCGCTTTATACCTACCATTTCTCGGCCGCGGAATACGGGGTGGTGTCGGAGTTTTACGCCTATGCCGGATTCTTTGCGGTATTGCTGGTGTTCGGCTTCGAGACCGGCTATTTCCGCTTCCGCGACAAAAGCAATCCGCAGCGCGACAGCGCCTATTCGACCGCGTTGTGGTTTGTGCTGGGGGTCAACCTTGCTTTTCTGCTGCTGATAGGGCTTATTCGGACACCGCTCTCCGAGGCGCTGCATTATGCCCATCACCCCGAATATGTGGAGTGGTTTGCGATCATTCTCGGGCTCGATGCGATCGCCTCGATTCCGTTCGCAAGGCTTCGGGCCGAAAACAAGGCGTTCCGGTTTGCGGGGATCAAGATCATCGAAATTGGGGTCACGGTCGGCCTGAGCCTGTTTTTCATCGCCTATTGTCCGCCGCTGTACGCGAAGAACGAGCACGTCTGGTTTGCGCCGATCTATGACCCCGGCATCGGCCTCGGCTACGTGTTCATCGCGAATCTGGCTGCGAGCGGGGTCAAATTCGTGCTGTTGACGCCGCAACTGAAAGGGTTGATTTGGGGCTTCGACAGCGTTTTATTCAGAAAGATGGTCGGTTATTCGCTGCCGATGGTGGTGATCGGTTTCGCCGGCATCGTCAATGAAATGCTGGACCGGGCCTTGCTGAAATATCTGTTGCCGCACGACCCGCTGACCAACATGCGCATGCTCGGGATCTACAGCGCCTGTTACAAGCTGTCGATCCTGATGTCGCTGTTCATCCAGGCATTCCGTTATGCGGCCGAGCCGTTTTTCTTCGCCTACGCGGACAGGAGCGATGCGCGCCGGGTCTATGCGGACGTGATGAAATATTTCGTGATTTTCTGCATGGCGATCTTTCTGCTGGTCACCCTGTACATCGATTTCTTCCAGTATTTCATCGGCCGGGAATACCGGGCAGGGCTCGGCGTGACGCCGATCCTGCTGCTCGCGAACCTGTTTCTGGGCATTTATGTGAATCTGTCGATCTGGTACAAGCTGACCGACCGGACGCTGATGGGCGCGTTCGTTTCGCTCGGCGGCGCACTGATCACGGTCGGCCTGAACCTGTGGTGGATTCCGCTGTACGGCTATGTCGGTTCGGCCTGGGCGACGCTGGCCTGCTATGCAGCGATGGCTGTCGTTTCGTACCTGTTGGGGCGAAGATACTACCCGGTCGCCTACGATCTGAAACGGATCGCTTTTTATATCGCTTTCGGGCTTGGCCTGTATTTCGCCCGTGAGCCGTTGCTGACTTACGGCTTCAGGAACTGGCAGGCAGGTACTTTATTGATGGGAAGCTATTTGCTGAGTGCCGCACTGTTCGAGTTTCGCGGCTTGTTCCATTTTCGAAAAAAATTGCCGGCTGGTGATTCCGGCAAATCTTTAGGTCCCGGTAGGAAATAACTTTCCGAATGCGATTGTGATGAAAAGCGGATGATTCATTCCCCTCTTTGAAAAAGACGACTGCATGGGCAGAGATTTGCTCCTCGGCAACCGCTTCTTGCGTTGTCCTACCTCTTGCCTCCCTGCAGTCGTGCAATCGCTGCATTCACGCATCCCTGGCATTCATGCAGGAGGTACGACACCACGGATGGGGAAGGTGGAACACGCGATCGAGGGCAACGCAGGAAGCAGTTGCCGAGAGGCGCCAGCCGAAACCCATCGATCGAAAACCATCGCGGAGCTTCATGTTGGGCTACGGCTGATGCCTACGATTTATTCAGCGCCTGGCTTTAAAAAAGCTTTTCAGCAGCTCGGAGCATTCGGCTTCCAGCACGCCGCCCTGCCATTCGACGCGGTGATTCAAAAAGCTCGCATCGCTCAGGCTCAGCGCATGGCAGACCGCGCCGCGCTTCGGATCGAAAGCCCCGAACACCAGTCTTTTGATCCGGGCATGGCTGATCGCGCCCATGCACATCACGCAGGGCTCCAGCGTCACATAGAGCGTCGTATCGACCAGACGGTAATTACCGACCGCCCTGCCCGCCTCGCGCAGCGCGACGATTTCGGCATGCGCGGTCGGATCATGAGCGACTATCGGGCTGTTCCAGCCTTCGGCGATGCAGCGGTCGTTCTTAACCACGACCGCGCCGACCGGCACTTCGCCCAGCGCTTCGGCGCGTTCGGCGAGCCTCAGCGCATGCCGCATCCAGGCGGCATCGTCCGTATCGCTTACTCCCATTCAATCGTTGCGGGCGGCTTGCCGGAAATGTCGTAGGTAACGCGCGAGATGCCCGGCACTTCATTGATGATCCGCCGCGACACCAAGTCGAGAAACTCGTAAGGCAAATGCGCCCAGCGCGCGGTCATGAAATCGATCGTTTCGACCGCCCGGAGCGCGATCACGTAATCGTAGCGGCGGCCGTCACCCATCACGCCGACCGATTTGACCGGCAGGAACACCGCAAAAGCCTGGCTAACCTTGGAATATAAATCGTGCCGGTACAATTCCTCGATGAAAATCGCATCGGCCCGGCGCAATAGATCCGCATAGTCCTTTTTCACTTCGCCCAGGATACGCACGCCGAGGCCCGGCCCCGGAAACGGATGGCGATGGATCATATCGGCGGACAGTCCCAACTCTAAACCCAGCTTTCTGACTTCGTCCTTGAACAGTTCGCGGAGCGGCTCGACCAGCTTCAAAGCCATATTTTCGGGCAGGCCGCCGACATTGTGATGCGACTTGATCAGGTGCGCCTTGCCGCTTTTCGCGCCGGCCGATTCGATCACATCCGGATAGATCGTACCCTGCGCCAGCCATTTCGCATCGGTCAGCTTGGCCGCTTCCTCGTCGAAGATCTCGACGAACAGACCGCCGATGATCTTGCGTTTCCGCTCGGGATCGGTCACGCCGTTCAGCGCGGCCATGTAACGCGCTTCCGCATCGACCCGGATCACCTTGATGCCCATGTGCTCGGCGAACATCGCCAGCACCTGGTCGCCTTCGTTCAGCCGCAACAGGCCCGTATCCACGAACACGCAGGTCAATTGGCCGCCGATCGCCTTGTGCAGCAGCGCCGCGACCACCGACGAATCGACGCCGCCGGACAGGCCCAGGATCACCTGGTCGCTGCCGACCTTCGCTCGCACCGCCCGGATGCTGTCCTCAATGATGTTGTCTGCGGTCCACAGCGCTTCACAACCGCAGATCTCCAGCACGAAGCGGGAAAGAATCCGGCCGCCCTGCTTCGTGTGGGTCACTTCGGGATGGAACTGCAGGCCGTAAAAATGCCTTTCCTCGTTCGCGATGCCGGCGATCGGCGCGCCGTCGGAGCTGGCAATCCGCTTGAAGCCTTCGGGCAACTCGGTAACCCGGTCGCCGTGGCTCATCCAGACATCCAGAAGGCCGTAGCCTTCCTGCGAAACATGGTCCTCGATGTCGAGCAGCAGTCGCGAATGGCCGCGCGCGCGGATCTGCGCATAACCGAATTCGCGGTGATGCGACGATTCGACCTTGCCGCCGAGCTGCTCGGTCATCGTCTGCAGGCCGTAGCAGATGCCCAGCACCGGCACCCCGGCTTCGAAGACGACCTGCGGCGCGCGCGGGGTGTCGTCGCTGGTCACCGTTTCGGGACCGCCGGAGAGGATGATCCCTTTCGGCGCGAAGCGCTTGATCTCGTCGGCATCGCAATCGCAGGAAAAAATTTCCGAATACACGCCGATTTCGCGAATCCGGCGCGCGATCAGTTGGGTGTACTGCGAGCCGAAATCCAGGATCAGGATCTTGTCGGTATGGATGTTCGCGTGCGTGTGTTGCATTTTTAAAACTCTTGATAAGGTCTAAAAAAACAAAGGGCTCGACAGAGCCCTTTTGCAGATGGTACGGTAATCAAACCGGCTTGGCCGTAAGGTACGCACAGCGTACCCTACCGAAATCTAATCCAGCCGGTAGTTAGGCGCTTCCTTGGTGATCGTCACGTCGTGCACATGGCTTTCGCGCATGCCGGCGCTGGTCACGCGCACGAACTGCGCTTTCTCGTGCAGCGTGGCAATCGTCTGGCTGCCGGTGTAGCCCATGCTGGCGCGAATGCCGCCGAGCAATTGATGAATCACCGCAAGCAAGCTGCCTTTGTAAGGCACGCGACCTTCGATACCTTCCGGCACCAGTTTTTCGGCCGAGTCGGTTTCTTCCTGAAAATAACGGTCGCTCGAACCCTGAGTCTGGGACATCGCACCCATCGAACCCATGCCGCGGTACGATTTGTACGAACGGCCCTGATACAGTTCGGTTTCGCCCGGCGCTTCCTCGGTGCCGGCAAACAGGCCGCCGAGCATCACCGCATACGCGCCGGCGGCCAGCGCCTTCGCCACATCGCCGGAATAACGGATGCCGCCGTCGCCGATCAAAGGCACGCCGGTGCCTTTCAGCGCCAGCGCGACATTGCTGATCGCGGTGATTTGCGGAACCCCGACACCGGCGACGATCCGGGTCGTGCAGATCGAGCCCGGACCGATGCCGACCTTAACGCCGTCCGCGCCGGCCTCGACCAGCGCCAGCGCCGCCTCGGCGGTCGCGATATTGCCGCCGATCACCTGCACGTCCGGATAATGTTTCTTGACCCAGCGCACCCGGTCCAGCACGCCCTGCGAATGGCCGTGCGCGGTATCGACCACGATCACATCGACCCCGGCCGCCACCAGCGCCTCGACACGCTCTTCGGTGCCGTGCCCGGTGCCGACCGCCGCGCCGACACGCAGCCTTTCCAGATCGTCCTTGCAGGCCTGCGGATAATCTTTCGCCTTCTGGATATCCTTGACCGTGATCATGCCGCGCAAATGGAAATCGTCGTTCACGACCAGCACTTTTTCGATCCGGTGTTTATGCAGCAGCGCGATCACCTCCTTGCGGTCCGCATTTTCGCCGACCGTGACCAGCCGCTCTTTCGGCGTCATGATTTTATTGACGGCTTCGTCGTAGCGGGTTTCGAAGCGCAAATCGCGGCTGGTCACGATCCCGACCAGTTCGTCGCCGTCCACGACCGGCACGCCGGAAATGCTTTTCGCCCGGGTCAATCTGAGTACGTCGCGAATGCTGGCGTCCGGCGTTACCGTAATCGGGTCCTTGATCACGCCACTTTCGTATTTCTTCACGCTTTGCACTTCGCGCGCCTGCTGCTCGGCGGTCATGTTCTTGTGGATGATCCCGATGCCGCCTTCCTGCGCCATCGCGATCGCGAGCCGTGCCTCGGTCACCGTATCCATCGCCGCGGAAACAAGCGGAATGTTCAGGGTAATCCCGCGCGTCAGTTGCGTTTTCAATTCGACTTCACGCGGCAACACGGTCGAGTGCGCGGGCACCAGTAACACGTCATCGAATGTGAGCGCTTCTTGAACTATATGCATAAACCGCACCTGCAGATAATAAATTAACCGATTATATTACCATACCCGGTCAGTTTTTGTAAGCGTCTTTATATTACCGACCGTGTATGCCGAAAACTTTGCACGCTTTGCACGAACACTCCCGCCTCTCCCCAAATATTATTGTATTGAATGACTCAAATTTTCACTGTATCAGGCCGGCGTAACTTTGAAAATTTCTTTGCTGCACATAAACAATACAGAGTCGTAGGATGCGGTGAGGAACGAACCGCATCAATCGCGAACGATGCGGTTCGTTCCTCACCACAATCCTACGGCCCTGATTCGTTCGGAAACCGCACCGGAATCGGTCGATTTGGCCGGAGTGTTTCCTATTCACTTCGAATCCCGGCATTTCCAGAAAAACCGATCTGAACCGCCAGGATTGAAGCTAGAGCATTTTCGTTTCGGGTTTACGTTCATAAGCCATGCCGCTTAAGGATTGGGCTCCCAATCACTTCCCGGCACAAGACCTGCCAGGTTTTAAAAACCTGGCAGGTCTACCCCCACATCGGGAAGTTAATATCGGCCAAATCCTCAGTTGAGGGAAAGTCGTTATTTCGGCAAGGATCGCCGGACGATCTGTAAGGATACAGGCGTTAGAGCAACGCCGGGAGCGGTTGCCGAATCCAGAAGCCAAGGATGGCGGGTGCTAATACATCCCTGTCATCTGGATCTCGGCAATCCCTGCCGAGATGACGGCTTGACTTAACGGTATTATGCCTCCTACACGCGATATGAAAATGCTCTAGGATTGCATCATCGGGCTTTGAACAAAAGAGGCCCGCCTGACGCTATTTATTTTTTCGCCAGCACGCCTTCGGCATTGTCCGGCTTGTTCGCGCTGTACAGGGAATAGGCATTGAACACCATCTGATGCGCCCGGCCCAGTTTTTCCTGGGTAAAGTCGATCGCGAACTTTTGGGTCAATTGCTTGCCGTCCCAAGCATAGCCTTTCAGGAACTGCTCGTTGTCCGCGCCTTTCTTATCCCAGTTCGCGAGTAAGGATGAGGTGTAATACAGGCGCTTGCCGTCCCAGCTCGACGACACCATGTTCACCTGCGCGCCGATTTTTTGCTCGTACACCGGTTTCGGCTTGAACGGATCGGTGATGTCGAACGCGCGCGTCTTGCCGTCCATGAAGGTGTTGACCCAGAGCATCCTGTCGTCGCTCGAAATCGAGATGTCCACCGGCAGCGGCACCTTGGACGGATCGCCGACATCGGCAACTTCCTTCGCCTGCCATTCGCCTTGGTCATCCTCGTAGATCAGCCAGATTTTCGAAGTCAGCGCGGTGCTGGTAAAGCAATAGTTGTGATTCTCGCCCCAGGCGCAGCGGATTTCGAGCGGCGCGCCGGGCACGTCGAAGACCTTTTTCGGCTGCTTGCTGTGCAGGTTCCACTGCACCACCGTATTGCCGAAGCGCTTCATCGCTTCCGGATCGTTCAGCATCTTGCCGAAATCCATCATGTAGTTCGACCAGCCGGTAAACGACGAAGTCAGCATCAGGTTGCGCCGCGGCAAAACCCGCACGTCGTAGCCGTAGCCGTCCGCATATTTGCCGGACTTGAGCGCGCCTTCGAGGTCGCTGTCGGTGGGCGTCCAATGCGTAGCGATATATTCGCCGTCATTGGTATATTCGACCAGGCCGGTGCGGCCGCCGTGATCTTTATTATTCGACAGGCCGGTAATGATCATCCGGCCCGGCAGTGCGTAGGTCGAATGCGGGCCGACCACGCCGCCGCTGTTCGCGACGAAATCGGTGATCGTCTTGACCAGTTTCGGTTTGGCCGGATCGGTATGCACGTCGAAAATGAACATCTTGCTGGTGTCCAGCGACGCGGCCCAGAGGAACTGGCGGTCGTCGGTAAAACCGGAGTGGTGCGCTTCGTTGCGGCCACCGACCGACAGCGTGCTCACAACCTTGCCGTAAGTCGGCGATTTCGGATTCACGTCGACCGTGACCAGTTTATCCTGTTCGTCCCCGACGCCTTCCAGCCCCAGTGTCCAAACATAGACGAAATCTTCCTGGCCGACGATCTTGGCCATGTAAGGCGATTGGCAGGTTTCGTCGGCAAGCGCGCCTTCCGTGCCCAGACTCGCCACGGCAAGCGTAGATGCCGCGAAGGCGCAGGCCCTCGCCAGGGCGCGCAGTGGATGTGTGTAGTTCATCATGACATTCCTCAATTGTTATTCGCCAACCTATTGCAGCACCCGGAAGAGCACTGGTCGACTGTGTTTTTGATTGTTTCTTCGCTCGCCTTCTCCGCATCGATCACGAACCGGCCGTCCTCGATTTTGAATACTTCGGGCAGCGAGCCGACACATACGCCGGCATGGCAGCATTTATCCTGATCCCATGTAACGCACATGGCGGCTTCCTTGCCAGGTTAACGGCTTTCGGCGGTGGTCGGATCGATCACGGTCCTGACTTCGGAGATCCGGTTGGCCGGAAAGCCGCCTTTTTCGGCATGCTCCCTGACGCTGGCTTCGTCCGGCGCGATATACACGCAATAGACCTTGTCGTCGGTCACATAGCTTTGCACCCACTGGATTTGCGGCCCCATGGAGCGAAGCACGCCGCATGACTTTTCGGAGATGCCTTGCAGCTGTTCCGGGGTTAAGGCGCCGGCATTCGGAATGTCGCGTTCGATGATGTATTTGGGCATTGCGGTTCTCCTCGTAGTTATGAATGGCCCGCCCGGCAGGGCGGAATGGGTCGAGCCTTGAAATAATCGCCGAGCAGGTCGCGGCAGCATTGCCGGAGCGGCTCGGCCGATTTTTCGATTTTCATGCGCAGCAGCGCGCCCTGCCAGGCGTTCGTCAACAGATCGGCCATCGCCTCGGCGGACTTGTCGGTTCTGACGGTACCTTGCCGCTGCGCGGCGGCCAGTCCTTTCGCCAATAAATCACGGTAGCGGTGCACGGCCTGTTGCAGCGATTCCCGGCACGGCTCGCTGGTGTCGCCGACCTCGCCCATCAGATTGCCGAGCAGACAGCCCCCCTGAAACCCGGAGGTTTCCAGCGCGCCGATCAATTCATCGAAATAGCGTTCGATCGCACCCAGCGCATCGCCCTCTCCGTCCCGCAGGTGGCCGTCGAGCTGCCGGATGAACGGCTCGATATAGTGCCGGACCACTTCCGCGGCGAACTGCTCCTTGCTGCCGAAATAGTTGTAGAAGGACCCCTTCGGAATCCGCACCGCATCGAGAATCTCCTTCAGCCCGGTGCCGTGGTAGCCCTGCCGCATCAGCAAGGACACACCCTGGCTCAAGAGGTTTTCGCGATTGAATTGTTTTTGTGATTTGGTTTCCATGAAAAAATAATATGACCGGTCGTCTCAATATGTCAAGATAAATTTTTAGCGAAAGCTCCGGGCTTGACGGAACTCCGCCCTTCGCTCTTCGACTTTCTTCATCTTCGCATTACAATACTCTCAACTCAATTTCAATCATTCGACCGTATGCAAAAAGTCAAAGTCCTATTCGTCTGCATGGGCAACATCTGCCGTTCGCCGACGGCCGAAGGCGTCTTCACCAAGCTCGTGCACGAGCGTGATCTAGCCCATCATTTCTCGATCGACTCGGCCGGCACCCATGCCTATCATGTAGGCGATGCGCCCGATCGGCGCGCGGAAAAAGCGGCCGGCGAACGCGGAGTCGACATTTCGCATTTGCGCGCACGGAAATTCGTACTCGGCGATTTCGAAGATTTCGAGTATATCCTCGCCATGGACGGCGACAACTATGCGATTCTGTCTTCGGCCTGCCCTGCGCCGCACCGGCACAAAATCAACTATTTCCTCGACTACGCGCCGCACCTCGGCACCCGCGAAGTCCCCGACCCGTATTACGGCGGCGCCTACGGCTTCGAACGGGTACTGGACATGGTGGAAGCCGCTTCGGAAGGCTTTCTGAACGAATTGCTCGAAACGGGCAAAATCAAATCGAACAAACAATAGGAGCATGTTATGGCGATCGTCTCGAATACCGTCAATTACATGGACGGCGACACCGTTCTGGAAGCCTTTTTCGCCTACGACGACGCGATCGAAGGCCGCCGCCCGGCCGTATTGATCAATCACGCCTGGGGCGGCCGCGACGAATTCGTCGGCAACAAGGCGATCAAGCTCGCCGAACTCGGCTATGTCGGCTTCGCGCTCGACATGTACGGCAAAGGCGTGCTGGGCTCGGGCCCCGAGGAGAACGCGAAACTGATGCAGCCGTTCGTCGACGACCGCGCGAAGCTGCAAAGACGGATCGGCGCCGCACTGTCCGCGGCAAAGCTGCTGCCCTGGGTCGACGACAAAAAAATCGCCGCGATCGGCTTCTGCTTTGGCGGCCTCTGCGTGCTTGACCTGGCGCGGACCGGTGCGGACCTCAAGGGAGTGGTCAGTTTTCACGGCCTGCTGAACGCGCCGGGCAAT
Organism: Methylomicrobium agile; assembly: GCF_000733855.1. Classification (NCBI taxonomy): domain Bacteria; kingdom Pseudomonadati; phylum Pseudomonadota; class Gammaproteobacteria; order Methylococcales; family Methylococcaceae; genus Methylomicrobium; species Methylomicrobium agile. The sequence goes on along the minus strand of NZ_JPOJ01000001.1, from coordinate 2,287,141 downwards.
ACCGAAGACAAGCCCGTCAGGGCCAAGATCCTCGCCCTGCACGGCCACGACGACCCGATGGTGCCACCGGAGCAAGTACTCGCATTCGAACGGGAAATGACCAAGGCCGGCGCCGACTGGCAGGTGCATGTGTACGGCCACACGATGCACGCCTTCACCAACCCGGTCGCGAATAACCCGGATTTCGGCACGGTTTACCAGGCCGACGCGGACCGGCGTTCGTGGATTGCGATGAAGCAGTTTCTGGAGGAAATTTTCGAATAGCCGCGGATCATCGGCGAACTTCCTTGCAGGAACGGCTTAAAAAGCGGCTCGTCACCTTTGGACAACGATCGGCGATCTAAAAGTACAATTTTCGCTCTAATGATTAAGCTGCTTCGAGACCTTTGCCGGAACAATCGGGAGGTGGTCAATACGAAGAAAAAATGGAGGCATGACGAACGGCATTCAAAAGGCTATCATTTATTCACCTTAATCTCAGCCTTGACCTCAATGAATAAACCCACAGCCAAGATCATTGCCGGCCTGGCCTTGACCGGATTGCTCGTCGCCTGTTCCGGGCACAAGCCTGCCTCCCTCGCGCCCAGGATCGCCGCCGTCAAGCCCCAACCCCAGGTCCAGCCCGACCGGCAAATGCAAATGTATTACATCCCTCCCAAGCCGTCCGGCGAACGGACCGTAGCGGATGTGCTGCAAATTTACGGCGAACATACCACGACCAAACTCAAATCCTATTTCGCCAAAGCCAAAGTTTCCTATCCTCCGCAGGAAGTCACCCTTGTGGCCTTGAAACAGGAAATGAAGCTGGAGCTCTGGGCCCGGGACAGCGGCGCATTCCGTTTCATCCGCGACTACCGCATCCGCGCCGCCAGCGGCGTGTCCGGCCCCAAACTGCGCCAGGGCGACATGCAGGTCCCGGAAGGCATCTACCGAATTGCGGGACTGAATCCGAACAGCCATTTCCATTTATCGATGAAGCTCGATTACCCGAACGAATTCGACCTTTTCCATGCCTGGCAGGAGGGGCGCACGAATCCCGGCTCGGATATTTTCATCCACGGCCAGGCCAAGTCCATCGGCTGCCTGGCGATGGGCGATGAAACCATCGAGGAACTGTTCGTGCTGGCCGCGCACACGGGCGCAGGAAACGTGAAAGTCGTGATCGCTCCGCACGATCCGAGGACTTATCCGCTGGCGGCGGATATCGAAGGACTGCCGGCGTGGACCCCGGAGCTGTATTCGATCATTTCCCGCGAAATTAACGCCCTGACGCCTGGGGTAAAATCGGCGAAAACGGGGTTGTGATCATCGAGCTTGAAAATTTCAGGCTATACTTTTTTGTAATGTACATAGCTCGCTCTAGCAGGCAAGTTTGAAATCGGGGCCGGGTAATCCGGCCGAAACCCGAAGCTTTTTAACCCCGTCCCCCACGTTTAAAGACCTACCGCCAACATAAAATCATTGTCTGTATTCGCGCGATTCCAAACGTTACGGACGGGATAAATATCCCGTCCGGCATCGGTATCTTACGGGTTCAGTCCCGTAGGGTACGCTGTGCGTACCTTCCATGTTGAAAGGTACGCACAGCGTACCCTACGGGGCTGGCTTCAGACGGTGAGGACTTCCCTACACACGATATGAAAATGCTCTAGATAGTGTCGTCACAAGATAAGTCTTTGTCAGGTATAATACGGAGATTGTCGTTGCTGATGAGATTAAAGAGCCATGTCCCAACCTGCCCACCGCCGCCATGACATTTCCGATACGGTTTGGAGCTTACTGGAACCCCATCTGCCCGGCCGTGCCGGGGCCTGGGGCGGAAAAGCGCGAGACAACCGCTTGTTTATCAATGCGGTCTTCTGGATTTTGCGTACCGGTGCGCCATGGCGCGACCTGCCACCTGACTATGGCGATTGGAAGAACACCCATCGCCGGTTTTGCCGTTGGCGAGATCACGGCGTCTGGGAAGCCCTGTTGGAACAGTTGGTCACCGAACCCGACTATGAATGGTTGATGATTGATGCCAGCCACATCAAAGTCCATCCGCATGCGACCGGCGCGCAAGGCGGCAATCAGGGCATGGCGGTCACAAAAGGGGGCTCAACAGTAAGATACATCTGGCCGTGGATGCGCATGGTATGCCGGTCAGAATCCTTATTACAGCAGGTACCACAGCAGATTGTTCGCAGGCTTCAGCCTTGATCGAAGGCGTGGATGCTCAGTACTTATTGGCGGACAAAGGCTACGATAGCGATGCTATCGTAGCCCAAGCCGAAGCAAATCAGATGACGGTGGTCATTCCGCCACGCCGCAATCGAAAACAACCCCGCGACTACGATCGCGACCTGTACAAACTGCGGCATTTAGTAGAAAACGCGTTCTTGCACCTCAAGCGCTGGCGAGGTATTGCCACACGCTATGCCAAGAACACCGCATCGTTCCTGGCCGCTGTGCAGATCCGGTGCATCGCCCTGTGGACAGCTATCTTATGACGACACTATCTAGTGAATAAAGTCTCTGTTTTAGGTAATGAACTTTTTAGAGCATAGGCTATTCTATTTTTTGCCGGTTTATGAGGCTTTATCCGGCTCTTTCCAAAAAACGATGGGTTGATAATAGGTAATAACACGATGATTCCATTTTTGCGTTCCCTGATTTTACTGGGGTTGTTGACCGGTACCGCCGCGGCTTCGGAGGAAGCGTTTACCCAGACGGCTTTCGATCGTTTACAACAGCAAGGCGCTCCGATTCTGGTGTGGATTCATGCCGATTGGTGTCCGACCTGCCGCGCCCAGGAGCCGGTTTTAAAAGAACTGCTGGAGCAGGAAGAGTTCAAGCCGATCCGGGCGCTGCGCGTCGACTTCGACCGACAGAAAGAGATCGTGAAAGCGTTCAAAGTGCTCAAACAAAGCACCTTGATCGTATTCAAGGGCGGCAAGGAAGTCGACCGGAACTTGGGCGTGACCCGCGAACAGGACATCGCGGATTTCTTAAGAAAAGCCTTGTAACCGGCCGCCGCGATGATTGTGGGCATGGGCGTTTATGGGCTCAGTCTCGTAGCGGGAATGCTGTCCACGCTGTCGCCGTGCACGTTGCCGTTGATCCCGATCATTCTCGGCACCGCCTTGACGGCGCATCGATGGGGACCCTGGGCATTGGCTGCCGGTCTGGCGCTCGCCTATGCGCTGGCAGGCATCTTTTTGGCTACCGTAGGTCAGATGATCGGGTTGGACCCGGCGCTTTTCCGCTATTTTGCCGCCGGGCTATTGATCCTGTTCGGAGGGGTGTTGCTGTCGGCGCGATTACAAGGGGTTTTTGCGGAAGCCTTGGCGGGCTTGAGTCGCCGAGGTCAATCCTGGCTCGAACACGTAGCAACCGACTCTTTGGCAGGGCAGTTTCTGTTGGGCGCATTGTTGGGCATCGTCTGGAGTCCTTGCGTCGGCCCGACCCTGGGCGCGGCGATTGTGCTCGCCGGCCAGGGCAAAGACCTCGTTCACGTATCGGCCATCATGGCCTTATTCGGCGTGGGCGCCGCGCTGCCATTGGTTGGCTTGGGTTTGATGTCGCATCAAGCCATGCGGCGTTTTAGAAGCCGGTTGCTCGCGACCGGCACCCTCGGTAAAAAACTATTGGGCTCGATGCTGTTGCTGTTAGGTTCGATTGTGGTGACCGGGATGGATAAGGTGTTTGAAGCCTGGATTTTAACGCACGCCCCGGCATGGCTGAGCAACTTGACGATTTCGGTTTAAGGTCGTGCCCTTTGGGGGACGGGAACGTTCCTTCGCGAATCCAACATAAACAAGGGCCGTAGGATGTGGTGAGGAACGAACCGCATCGTTCGCGATTGATGCGGTTCCTATCGTCACCGCATCCTACAGCCCTATCGAGCTACTGACATCCTGAGCCCTTCATGAAGGGGTGAAGGTAAAAGTGAAGCTTCTGAAACTTTTCTCAAACAAATCTTTATCGGCCGGAACCGGCAGCGGCGAGGCTTGGAGCACCGCATTCCGAGCCGAAGTATCGAACGTTTCATCGCCACTCGTGGCAATGATCTCGGCATCAACGACACGGCCATCCGGCATCAATCTGACTCTGACTCGGCATTTAAGGCCCTTTTTCGCCATTACCGGGCGAATCCAACTGTGGTTTATCTTGAGCCTAATGGCTTGAATCGCGCTGGCGATCTGGGCTTGCTGTGCGGTAGCGAGAGCGTTTGCCTCGGCTTGCGCTCTTGCCGCTGCTTGGGCGGCTTGTTCCGCGGCTTCCTGGCCCTCGCTTTCCATCGCTGATGGCGCCGGTACGGTATCCGGAATCGCCGGGTTGGTGGGGAGTAGAGGGGGGACCGTGGTCGGCTCGGCCGTTACAGGTTGATCCTGCGTTTCTGCGGGCCGGGAATCCGAGGCCGGTTGAATGCCATCGCTATGGCTTTCGTAAAAATCGTAGGCGTTGAACGCCGTCCATAAAAGCAGTAAAGCGGCGGCTCCATATAAAACCGGACGCCCCTTAAAAAACCGCAACCTATCGGCGGTTCGGGCGGAACCGGAAGGGACCAAAGGCGCGCCGCACCGGTCGCAATATCGGGCGGTAGTCCGGTTTTCGGTCTGGCATGAGCGACAGTAAAGTACCTTGAGCAGCGAAGCTCCGCAATGATCGCAAAACTGCGCGTTAGGCCGATTCTCGGTATGACAGAAAGAACACTTCATGCAGGTTAGCCAGTTTTTGAAATGGGGAAGCGATTATGGCATGAGGGTTAGTTGATCGTCATCTCGATATTATCTGCAGCCGATTTTGTTCGTCTGGTTCAGAAAAACATCATTCAAAATGGGATGGTAACCGAATCGCCCCCTTTCGGTATTTTAACTGCCAAGCATGCGGAAGTCTTTAAGTGGTAGGTTATCATTCCAAACTTGGGCTTATCCGCTCTAAACTGACAACCACTTATTCCAATACCTATTCCGCCAAGATTATGATGATGTGATCAAGCCACCATTTGCCGCAAACTCTGCTGCATGGCGGCCTTGAATGCCGGATCGTTGGCCAGCAGTTTATACAGCTCCAATTCATTGCGCCGGTTCTTGAGTATCACGTCTTCGAATATCTTTTCGAATGCCAATAGCCGGGTATGGACATCGGGGTTGTTTTGATATTTTTCCTGGAAATCCGGGTGCGCCTTGATGCCGTCGGCGATGTTGATGAACTTGATGCGTTGCGCTTCCGGCGTTGCACCCCAGCCCTGAAACCAGCGTTCGTTAAAACTGCGGATGATTTCATCCAGCGGATCGCGTTCCCCGCCACCGCCATGCGTTCCACGCGGATTGGAATTTGACGGCTCCAATTCGGATTCACTGGCATCCAAGCCAATGCCGTGATTGAGTTTGATGCGCTCCAGGCCGTATGACGACAAATCGACTGACTCCAGTAATTCGTCAATCCGATCCGCAGAGGGGTCTTTGACGATCAGCTTGGGAATCAAAAATTTCAAGAACCAGAACAGCTTCTCCCACGCCGCAATTTCAAAAGGCATGATGGCGGCCATTTGTCCGTAGATTTTGACGAACTGTTTGGCTTTGATCTTGAAGTCGGCTTTAGCCAGTTCATCGAGCGCCAATTCCTGATTGAACCGGTCCGCCGCCGTATCGATAATCGGGCTCAGTTGCTGGGCATCGGCATTGCCAAAATACAATTCGACAAACTGCTCAATCTCAAACCACTCATATACCGCCACTTCGTCCAGCGCGTCTTTTAACTCATGCAACACATTGACGTCCGTGGCTTCCGACAAGCGCGTGGCGGTGTAAAAAGGATCGAAGGCCGTTTTAATATCGTCCACCGAGTTAAAGAAATCCAGGATGAACAAATCCTCGGTCTTCTTGCCCCACTTCGGCGCCGCCCGATTCAACCGCGACAAAGCCTGCACGGCCAGCACGCCTTGCAATTTTTTATCGACATACATCGCGCACAGCTTGGGCTGATCGAATCCGGTCAAGTATTTGTTGGCCACGATCAACAAGCGATATTCATCTTTATCGAAAGTGTCGCGGGTTTCGTTTTCGGCAAAACTATTGATTTGCGCTTCGCTGTACTCGATGCCATCCACTTCTTTAGTGCCGGAAAAGGCAATCGCGACCTTGAACGGATTGCCTCGATCCGTCAATAACTGGCTAATCGCCCGGTAATAACGAATGGCCGCCTCGATGTTCTGGGTAATCACCATGCCCTTGGCTTTGCCTTTCAGCTTTTTGCTGTTGACCACCTGCGGAATGAAATGGTCCAGCATGATTTCCGCTTTCACGGCAATGGTTTGCTGGTGGCGCTCGACAAAGGCGCGCAGCTTTTTCTGCGCCTTGGCGCTGTCGAACAGCGGATTGTCGGCGACAGATTTTTGGATCTCGTAATAGCTTTTATAAGTGGTGTAGTTGGCCAGCACGTCCAGAATAAAACCTTCCTCGATCGCCTGTTTCATGGAATACAAATGAAAAGGCTCGAAACTGCCATCCGCTTGTTTAACGCCGAACTTTTCCAAAGTGGTGTTTTTCGGCGTCGCGGTAAAGGCAAAATACGAGGCATTGCCGCGCATTTTTCGCGATTGCATGGCTTGCAGGATTTTATCCTGCACATCCACCGCGTCTTCCTCGGCCTGCTCGCTTTTGCCCATCGCCCGGTTCATATTGTCGTGCGCCGAGCCGCTTTGCGAACTGTGGGCTTCGTCGATGATCACCGCAAAACGCTTGTCGCTCAAATCGGCAATGCCGTCGATGATAAAAGGGAACTTCTGGATGGTGGTAATGATGATTTTCTTGCCTTGCTCTAGGGCGCTTTTCAGCTCCGAAGACTTGAATGCCGGGGCGACGATATTCTTGACTTCGGAAAAATCCTTGATATTGTCGCGCAGTTGTTTATCCAGCAGGCGGCGATCGGTGACGACAATCACCGAATCGAACAGCGGCTTTTCCAAAGCGATAGCACCCGGCGTGTCCAGACTGGCCGGATACGCTTCGATCAATTGATACGCCGCCCAGGTGATGGAATTGGATTTACCGGAACCGGCCGAGTGTTGAATCAAATAGGTTTGCCCAACGCCATTTTGACCGGCATGCGCCACCAATTTGCGCACCACATCCAGTTGGTGATAACGCGGAAAAAACAAGGTGCGCTTATCTAGCGGCTCTTTGCTGCTACCGTCCAATCGCACGAAATGCTGAATGATGTTGGCGACGCTGTTCTTGCTGAACACAGCCTGCCATAAATACGCGCTTTTGTGGCCGTTGGGATTGGGCGGATTGCCGGCCCCAAAATTGTGGCCTTGGTTGAACGGCAAAAAAAACGTTTGTTGCCCGGCCAGTTTGGTAGTCATGTAGATTTCGTCGGTATCCACCGCCATGTGCACCAGACAGCGGCCGAATTGCAGCAATGGCTGGTTGATGTCGCGGTCTTCGCAGTATTGTTTCTGGCCGTGGTAACGCGCGGTCTGGCCGCTCCAGGGGTTTTTCAGTTCCAGCGTGGCAAACGGCAGACCGTTGACGAACAGCACCAGATCGATTTCTTCCAGGGTATTGCTCAAGGAATAGCGCACTTGGCGGGTACTGCTAAAGAGGTTGTCGGCAAAGTTTTGTTTCACTTTGTCGGAACTGCTGGCCAGTGGCGCCGGATACATCAGGTGCAAGGTGGCATCGTCGACGCTCAGGCCCTTTTTCAGCAAATGCAGCAGGCCGTATTTCTTGATCAGCTTGTCGAAGCGCTCCAGTACTTTAAGCCGCCAATCGCCGCCGTGCTTTTGCAGTTTTTCCAGCCCGTCATGCTGGGTGTGCTCCAGAAACGCCCAAAAGCGTTTACTGTCGATGGCGTAACGGGCGTTGAAATCCTGCGCCAAGCCGAGTTGGTAGCCGTGGTTGGGGCTGAACGGCAAATCGCCCACTTCGGCAACACTTTTTTGCGCTTCCAGACAGGTGCCGGTCAATTGTTTTTCAATCGCGATTTCCAGTTCTTTCTCGGTGGTTTTGCTGACCATGGCACTCACTTGCTGAATAGACGGGGCTTTGCAGAGCCCAGACGCTCCACAAACGGGTTTGTTGCCGATAGCGGCTCCATATACGATTCATTAAACTTCCATCGTACTCACACAGAGCGTGAAATCCATAAAAACAGGTCATCATCAAATGAAGCGCTCTTAGTATGCTTTTGATTTGTATGTACAAAACAAAAACCTCCCTGAATCGAATGCTTGCACAATCAAATGACCATCAAATGAAAACAGGTCATGCCCAAAATGGCACATAGCGGTAAGCCTTATGGTTAGCCGTAGATGCGGCAAGACACGAACCACATCTTTCGCGTTTTGCAGAGTCCAGCCACTCCACAAAACAATTTGTGGAGTCTATTTTTAAATACACGCTCCACAAACTTATTTGTTGCCGATAGCGACTCCACAAAATAGTCATAAAATTTTCCTCCCTTCCGCCAGATTCAGTAGCGCAGGAAAACAAAGCGTTGCAGAACGGCGACCGCTACCGGGCTGTAAAATCGACAAGATGCCAGCCTCTTTTAGCTGCCTAAACAAATCGGCTGTGTTTTTTTCGTGTATCGCGTAAGTACGGCTAAGCTGTTTGGTGACATCTGAAACCCGAAAAATCGGTTTATTAAAAATGGCATCCAGTAAATACACCGAATACTGGGACCGCGTGATTTCATGCACTTGAACTTTCATCGTTTCATACAGCACCATGATTTCCTTCACGCGACGGCTATTGTCCTTGGCCTGATAAGCAACCGCCTGTAAGAAAAAGGCAATCCAGCCATTCCAGTCACCCGCCGACGAAATTGAACTTAAGCGTTGATAATACTCGTCGCGATGGCTTTCAAGATATTCGCTCAGATAAAACATCGGTTCGGCCAACAGTCTTTTCTGATACAGAAACAGCGGTATCAAAATCCGGCCAATACGGCCATTACCGTCGTTAAACGGATGCAGCAATTCAAATTGGGCGTGTACCACGGCTGTTTGCAACAACACATACTGTCCTCTCTATCCATATAACCTATCAAGGCTTGCAGATAGTCCGGCAGCCGCAGGGGATCAGGCGGGACAAAACTGGCTTGTTCAATGCTGCAACCTGCTGTACCAATCCAGTTTTGCGTGCGGCGAAATTCGCCGGGTTCTTTGTTTTCGCCACGCACACTGGACATCAAAATTTTGTGCAGTTGCAAAATAAACCCTAGGCGAATCGGATAATCCTGTAAATAATCCCGCGCCTGATATAAAGCCGAGCGGTAATTGGCAATCTCTTGAATGTCCTTATAGTTCTCACCCTCCTTGGCTAAACCCGCGTCGTATTCCAACACATCGTCCACGGTCGCCTGCGTGCCTTCAATTTTGGAGGACAACACCGCCTCGCGAGTGGTCAACGGCGACAGCATCACCGCCGGGCTGGGAATGCCCAGTAATAAGCCGTCATAGCGCGCCAGTTCGGCGCTGGCATCAGCCACCAGCGCAAATAAGCGTTGATAATCGAGCTCGGTAATCGGCAACTGATCGGGAACATAGGGTTTCATCGCACCCCCTCAAGCTGAACAGCGTCAGAAATGCGGACTTTGCCGGTGACGGCGCTGTTGATCAGGGTCGCTTTGTATTCCTTGAGCTTGTCGATTTGCTGTTGCTGAATGGCAATGGCTTGGTCGATTTTGGCGGATTGGGTTTCGATGTGGGTGACGATGGCGGTTTGTTCCTCCATGTTTGGCATAGGTAGAACAAGATTTCCCACAATAGCTGTATTCAAGTTGTCCATCGTTGAACCTACTGAATCTAATCCTAATACTTCAGCAACACCTCGACCAGATATTATTCTAAAAAAATATTTAACATTGAAATAATCATGTTTCAACCGAATCACAATAGAGCCTGTGCCACATAGCCATCCGTGTTCCTTTGTTGAAACAACTGCACATCTTCCCAGTTCTCCACGCCTGGCCATAATTAAATCACCATTTGCCAATTGGTATTTTTTTAAGCGTAGCAGAGTATTGTTGTCTACTGAGCAGGTGGCGTCTGGAATTATATTTCCCTCTTTCATATGCTTGGGATTGATAAGAGGGGTCCCATTTTCTACATAATCATGGGCATGTAATTCTGCCCCAAACGGCCCAGTTTGTATGAAATAAACTATGCGCTTTAACGTAATCAATTCCCAGTGCTCCGGAATCTTGCCGATCCACTCCACGCCGGAGTTGCGCATCGGTACATTGGGGTCAAGGCCGCGGGTAACGGCATTTTGAATCAGGATTTGCTTGCGCTCTTTCAGCAAGGCGATTTGTTGCTCCTTGATCGCCACGGCTTGGTCGATTTGCGCGGTTTTGCAGTCCAGAAAAGCGGCGATGGCGGTTTGTTCGAAAAGTGGTGGAAATAAAAAATGAATATTAGTTAGCTTTTCTTTAGTTAAATGAGCAATACTCACTCTATTAACTATAGAGTCAAATAAACCAATTTTTCCAGTTATAAAAAATAGGTAAAGAAAAAATCGAGAGTTATTCTCTTTTGAAAAGGTAATCTTATGAGCTGAATTTTGAATGTAACATTCATCAAGCTCATTGTTCCAAATACATGTTTTTCCAACTTCGCCTCCCTCGCTTAAAATCAAATCACCATGCATCAAGCGATAAAGCTCAATTTCTGATGGAGAAAACCACATTTCATCAGTAGAGGATATATCAACGTTAAGCCACTGAATATTTTTTGATTTCAAGTATGGTTTTAATTGGTAGTTGCCTTTATTTTCAGTGCAGAGCATTTTCCCTAAAACAACATTAGCTTCATATTTAAGCCTTTTAATATTCCAATACGCCGGAATCTCCCCCAACCATTCCACCCCGGAATCCTTATAAGCCTCGTAAGTCGGCATTTCCGCCAGTTGCTCAATCATCGTCCGCCTCGTCCGTTTTAGTCAGCAATTGCGCCTGTACCTTAATCCGCTCCCGTTCCAATTCGCGTTTCAGCTCCGCCTCGGTCGGTAGATACGGCAGGTATTTGGCGGCGAACAATTGTTCGCTGTCGGTCAACACCGAATATTTCACGACCGCTTCGCTTTTCTGGCTGCACAGGATCAGGCCGATGGTCGGGTTGTCGTCCGCCGAGCGTTGCTGTTGGTCGTAGATGCGCACATAGCTGTCCATCTGGCCGACATCCTGATGGGTGAGTTTGCCCAATTTCAGGTCGATCAGTAAAAAGCACTTTAGCTTGAAATGGTAAAACACCAGATCGATGTAAAAGTCTTGGTCTTCGGTTCGGATGCGCTGTTGCCGGGCGACAAAGGCAAAGCCTTTGCCCAATTCCAACAAGAAGGCTTGCAGGTTATCCAGCAGGCCTTGTTCCAGATCGGATTCCAACCAGTGCTGGCCGGGCAGGTTCAAAAAGTCGAGAATATAGGGGTCGCGCAATACATCTTGGGGCCGCAGTTGTTGCTCACGTTGATTTTCTTCGGCAATTTTTTGTTCGGCCTCGGCCTGAACCGGCGCTTTATCCTGAGTGGACAACAGGCGTTCGTAGTAGAGTTTGTCGATTTGCCGTTCCAGTGCGCGGGCGCTCCAATACTGTTCTATCGCCTCCCGTTGATACCAACTTCTGGCATCCGGATTTTCCACCCGGAGTAAGGTGCGGTAGTGCGTCCAGCTTAATTCGGTACGCACTGCGTTCCAATTTGGATAGGCCAGAAAAAAACTTCGCATATTGCGCAGGTTGCGAGGATCAAATCCCTTGCCAAATTCCACCGTCAATTGCGCGGAGAGTATCTGCAATTGTTGTTTGCCGTAGGCGGCTCTGGCCTGTCCGCGTTGCTCGTGCTCAACAATCAAACAACCTATTTGCCAATAACATTGCACCATTTCGCTATTCACCGCCTGTTGCACTTGCTGGCGAGCCTGCTGAATAACGCGGGCGATGTTTTCGAAAAGCGGCGCTAGTCCATCGGATGACGAAAGTGGGGCGTTGGCTGATTTCAAGGGTTTGGCATCGTTCATCATCGTCACCTATAGCAGGTTCACGTCAATGCCCAAAATATCGGCAATCAAGCCTTCGGCCTGCTTTTCCAGGGCGATGATGTCTTTAGCCACCTCATCCATGCCGCGCAACGGCTTGTGCCGGTAGAAATATTTGTTGAAGCTGATTTCGTAACCGATTTTGGTGGAATCGAGGTTAATCCAGGCCTCTTCGACATGCGGCTTTACCTCGGCCAGGAAATAGCGGTGAATGCGGTCGTTCAGAGGCACCGATTCGCTGTCACGCAGGTCGGCGTGGGTTTCGTAGGTGAGATATTCACCTTTTTTACCGGTGGGGTAATAGCCGAAATCCGGTAGCCCATCTTCGCTGCAATCCAGATGATGCAGTAAAGCATCGAGTTTGTCGCCACTCAGTTTGAGCTGTTGCGCGATGACTTTTTCGGCGGTTTCGTCGTACCAACTGACGGCATTGAGGATGGCGTTTTTGTCGCTGGCGGTCAGCTTGATCGTTTGCGCCTTGAGAACGGCGTCTACGGAGGATTTGAATTGGTTGAAATCGCTGGATTCGTCGGTACCGATCGCCGCCATCAGGGTTTGAGCGGTTTGCATCAGGTTTTGCTGCTTCAGCCAGGTGTCCAGGCTGAGCAATTTGCCGCGATTTTTGGCATTGAGCCCAAGCTCGTTATCTTCGCACCAGGCCAGGATGGTTTTTTCGTGCTTCCCCAACCAGCCGGCTTGATAGACGGCATCGCCCCATTGCCGGTAGATCCACTGCATCGGCTGATTCAGCGCCTTGTCGAAACGCAAGGTTTCAATGCGCTCCAGGCTGAATTGGGCCTTGCGGCGGTCGGGCCGTTCGATATTGACCTTGTAATAGCCAAAATCGCTATTGTCGAAAACCTGAGCGGCAATGCCGGAATCATCCGTCTCGCGTTCCTTTGTTACCAATTCCAGGTAGGTGTCTACGATTTCCCGGATATGCTCGGGGGCGAATTCGCAGTTTTTATTGCCGAGATTTTTGCGCAGCTTGCGGTAGAGCTGGCTGGCATCGGTCAACTGCACTTTGTTTTTACGCGATGGCGCCTTGCGGTTGGACAGCAACCAGATATAGGTGGTGATGCCGGTGTTGTAAAACAGGTTGTTGGGTAGCTGAATAATGGCTTCCAGCAAGTCGTTTTCGATAATGTGGCGGCGAATATTGCTTTCACCGCTGCCGGCATCGCCGGTGAACAGGCTGGAGCCGTTATGGACGGAAGCGATGCGCGAGCCATGCGGACTTTGATCCAGGCTTTTCATCTTGCTGACCATTTCCATCAAGAACAGCAATTGGCCGTCGCTGGAACGCGGGGTGGCATCCAAGGTTTCCGGCTTGCCCCAGTAATCTTTCAGCGTGACCCGAAAGCGGGAGTCGATCACGTCGCCGCCGTCTTTGATATATTTCTGCTCGCTGGCCCAGCTTTTGCCATAGGGGGGATTGGACAGCATGAAATCGAAGCGCGTGCCTGAAAATTCGTCGCTGGACAGCGTGGAACCGACACGAATGTTGGCCGGGTTGTTGCCCTTGATCATCATGTCGGATTTGCAGATGGCATAGGTTTCGTCATTGATTTCCTTGCCGTACAAATAGACGTCGCCGGTTGCCCGTATCGCGCCTTCCTCGTCCTTGATGAAGTTTTGCGATTCGGTGAGCATGCCGCCGGAGCCGCAGGCCGGGTCGTAGATGGTCATGACCGGCGGCAGTTGGTCTTTTACCGGATCGAAGATCAAATGCGTCATCAACTCGATCACTTCGCGGGGCGTGAAATGCTCGCCGGCCTCTTCGTTATTTTCTTCGTTGAATTTTCGGATCAGCTCTTCAAACACGTAGCCCATGCCCAGATTGGTCAGGGCTGGCAGTCGATTGCCGTCCGGGTCGCCCTTGTCATACGGCGTGAGGTTGATATAAGGCGAGGTAAACTTTTCCAGCACGCCGAGCAAAACATCCTTGCCGGCCATGTGGCGAACCTGGGATTTGAGATTGAACTTGTCGACGATTTCCTTGACGTTGGCGCTGTAGCCGTTCAAGTAGTCTTCGACATTGGCTAATAGAATTTGCTGATTGTTGGTCGCGGTTTTCAGCAATTGCGTGAGCGTCCATTTGCTGGTGTTGTAAAACACATAGCCGGAGGCCTCTTTCAAGCCGTTATCGTCCAACTCGGTCAGGCCCATGTCGTTTTTTTGGAAAGCGAGTTCGCCCAGCACTTTGTCCTTGCTGGGTTCGAGTAATGCATCCAGGCGGCGCAACACCACCATCGGCAAGATAACATCGCGGTATTTGCCGCGGACGTAGACGTCGCGCAAACAATCGTCGGCGATCGACCAGATAAAGGAAACGAGTTTATTGTGTGCTGCGTGATTCATGCGCTGGGTTCACTTGTCCGAATCTTAAATGATTTTATTAGTTAAACACTGGATCTTTTTTAATCTTCTCCATCGCCTCATCTTCGCTCATGGTTGGCAAACGATCACGACTCAGAAAGAAAAAGTCTAGTGCTGCGGGGTGTTCTCCGTTCAGCCCGGCGTTGTGCAAGTCCATGCTTCGATCTTGAAGGAACCTTGCTTGTGGCGCTCTTTATTATCAAGGACATTAGTTTTCACATGCCCTTCACTTTGGCCCAGTCCAGACCGAACTTGGCCAGGTATTTGCGCAGGCGGTCGGAATCGTTGCTGCTGCCGCGCCGGGCGCGGGACGCCGCGAACAGTTTCCGGCCCGCTTCCGACAGGCTGTGGCAATCCTGGCACGCGGCGAGCACGGCCTCCAATTGCAGGCGGTCGAACAAGTCCAGCCCGGCCAGTTGTTCACTGTCCAGCGCCTGCGTCATGTTGCCTTGGGTTTTTACCTGCGGCTGACCCCAAAATATAGACAAACGGCCAATTTCCTGCTCAACCAGTTCCTCAGTGATCCGTCCGCCCTGGGCCAGGGTCGATAGGCGCAAGATGGACGCGCTCAGGTCGCGGAAATTGCCTTGCCAGGTCGCAGAGGGTGAAGTGGCGAAATCAAGATACTTGCGTCTTGCCTCCTTATTGAAACTGACTTTTTGACCCAGCTCGGCAAATTGCTGGGTCAGCAGGTAGTCGATGTTGGGCTCGATGTCCTCGGGCCGTTGGGCGAGCGATGGCAAATTATAGGTCCACAGGTTGATCCGGGCGAACAAATCCTCCCGGAACCGCCCGGCCTGCACGTCCTGGCGCAAGTTCCGGTGGGTGCCGGCAATCAGTTGGAAGTCGCTGGTTGCCAACTTGTCGCCGCCGACCGGATAAAACTGTTTCTCTTCCACCGCCTTCAACAGCATGGCCTGTTCGTCCGCGCCCAACTCGCCGATCTCGTCCAGAAACAACAAACCCTTGTTGGCGCTTCTCAACAAGCCCGCCCGGTCATGTTGCGCCCCGGTGAAAGCGCCTTTGACATGGCCGAACAACGCGGAAGCCGCGCCGTCGCCGCGCAAAGTCGCGCAATTGACTTCGACGAACGGGCCGCTGACCTGATGCCGGGCCTTTTTCAGTTCATACACCCGCTTGGCCAGGAATGACTTCCCTGCCCCAGTCTGCCCCATGAACAACAGCGGCGCTTTGGAACGCACCGCCACCTGCTCGATTTCGCCGATCATCTTGTTGAAGGCCGGATTCAAAGTTTCTATGCCGGATTTCAACAAAGTGATGGCATCGGCCTCCGCCCTGGCGTAGCGCTGGGCAATCGCATCGTAATGGCTTAAGTCCAAGTCGATCAGGGTATAACTGCCCAAGGCATCCCCTCTTTTCTTGGATGGCGGAGAAGTTTGCAACAGCACGCCCGGAAAATACCGCGCTTCCACCATCAAAAACAGGCAAATCTGGACGACGTGGGTGCCGGTCGTGATGTGGATCCAATATTCTTCATGTTCGATGTCAAACGGGTATTGCTCGGCAAGATCGAATAAAGCGGCGTAGACCTGGCCGAAGTCCCACGGGTTGGCAATGCTCATTTCCACGGGCGTGACCTCCGTTTCCGGCGACACGGTGGCGATGTCCTGCTTGAGCAAATCGGCCAATGCCTGGTAATTGCGGTCGTACAGCAACATCATCTTGTCGATGACCAAGTTTTCGCGCAGCACCAGCGAGACGGTGGGCCGCCAGCGTTCCCAGCGGCTGGCCGCGATTCCTGAATCCAGTTGGGTACCGATGAAGCCGATGACCACTTTTTTCTTCATGAGAATAATTTATAAATCCAGATAAATATTTCTACAGCCAGCAGTATAGCCGAGTTTTAAAAACCCAAGCGCAATTAAATTTTTTAAAGAACTTATCCCATAATATCAGTCAGTTAAAAACATAAAACAAGTTGAAAGCAAAGCTGGCACAGTTATCGCTTTTTCTGTAAGCGTCGGTGAGTGAAGTCAGTGCTTACAAGTGGCGCATTCCGGCACCCTGGCGCGGTTTATCCTGGTTTAGGTCATCAAGCCGTATCGCCAGCTTCAGGAATGACAGGCAGAGAAACGATGGCATCGCCTGTAGTTCAGCTCCACGACAAAATTGAGTGGCTCAATCGGAGTCCATCTGTCGCATGATTCGATTCCTACTCCAATTCGGTCAATATCCGTTCGTACCGAGTCCTGAGTTTATCGAAGGGTCGAAGCATGAACGGATAATTTCACAAACGTTTGTAAAAGGCAATGTGACGTAAAGTCATATCAGAATAGAGAGATAACAACCATGCCTAGCCAAAATTACCAAGTGCTGCAAGAAGACCAGGGCAAGCCGATCAAACTGTGGGCGCAGGGCGTGCCAGTCGATGACGCTGCCAAGAAACAGTTATTGAACATGGCCCGGATGCCCTTTGTGTTCAAGCATATTGCGGTGATGCCGGACGTGCATTTTGGTTTGGGTTCCACCATCGGCAGCGTGATCCCCACGCGGGGCGCGATCATCCCGGCGGCGGTGGGCGTGGACATCGGCTGCGGCATGATGGCGGCCAAGACCACTTTGACCGCCAGCGACCTGCCGGACCACTTGCACGGCTGGCGCACCGCCATTGAACGGGCCGTGCCGCATGGTTTGACCTTTAAAGGCCGCGACAAGGGTTCCTGGGAGAACCCGGCAGCGAACGTAGACCGGCAGTGGGCGGAATTGTTGCCGGAATTTGAAGCCATTTGCGATAAACATCCGTGCCTGAAGAACACCAATAACTATAAGCATTTGGGTACTTTAGGAACCGGCAACCACTTTATCGAAGTCTGTCTGGATGAAAGCCAAAACGTCTGGTTCATGCTGCATTCCGGTTCGCGCGGCGTAGGCAACCGCATCGGCATGCACTTCATCGAACTGGCGCGGAAGGACATGGAAAAATTCTATATCCAGTTGCCGGATCGGGATTTGGCCTATTTCCCGGAAGGGACGGAACATTTTGACGACTACGTACAAGCGGTCAGTTGGGCGCAGGACTTCGCCAGACGCAACCGCGAGCTGATGATGCACAACCTGGTGGCGGCCGTCCAGGCGATTTGCCCCAAGCCGTTCACGACGGATGTGGAAGCGGTGAACTGCCATCATAACTATGTGCAGCGCGAGCATCATTTCGGCCATAACGTACTGGTGACGCGCAAAGGCGCGGTAGCGGCCTGGCCGGGGCAGATGGGCATCATTCCGGGGTCGATGGGGGCCAAGTCTTTCATTGTGCGCGGCAAGGGTCAGGCGGAATCCTTCTGCTCTTGCAGCCACGGCGCTGGCCGGGCCATGTCCCGCACCGAAGCCAAGAAACGGTTCAGCATTGCCGACCAGATTGCGGCCACCGAGGGCGTGGAATGCCGGAAGGATGCCGATGTCATCGACGAAATCCCGATGGCGTACAAGGATATCGACGCGGTGATGGCGGCACAAACCGATCTAGTGGAGATTGTGCATACCTTGAAACAGGTGGTTTGCGTGAAGGGTTGATAGGCCGCGGCAGTTCCCGTGCCAGACAAGCACGGGAACAAAATTAATTTGTCATTAGGCTAAACCACAACACACCGCCGTTATTGACTTTGAACGACGAATTGAAGGTTTTGGAATTCTACAAAGTAGTCGATCCTTTCACGGCATTCAATAACATATCGGGCTTTATATCCGGTGTGCTAGGCAGCAAGGAACACGAAATGGTCCACATTAACGACAAAGACATGTTGGTCGCTAAAGGCTTTGACCAATGGTCTTTCAAAACCATGAAAAGTAAACAATCATGACAATTGAAATTGACGGCTCCCAAGGCGAAGGCGGCGGGCAAATCCTACGCACTGCGCTGACTTTGTCGGTCATTACTGGGCAAGCCTTCCGCATTAACAACATCCGCGCCCGGCGCAAGTCGCCCGGCCTGATGCGCCAGCATTTGACCGCCGTGCAAGCGGCGGCAGCCATTTCGGGAGCGGAACTGGTTGGCGCCGCAGTGGGTTCGCTTGAATTGAGCTTTTGCCCACGACATTTACAAGGCGGCCATTACCGCTTCGACATTGGCACGGCAGGCAGTTGTACCCTGGTGTTGCAAACCGTATTGCCGGCGTTGTTGCTGGCGGCGGAAGATAGCCGTGTCGTCATCACCGGCGGCACCCACAATACCATGAGCCCGCCCTTTCACTTTTTACAGCGGGCTTTTTTGCCGTTGTTAAGGCGCATGGGCGCGGAAGTTGATTTGCAGTTGAACCGCTTCGGCTTTTATCCGGCGGGCGGTGGCGAGATCGTCGCCACCATCACGGGCGGCACTCAGCTTGCGCCCTTGCATTTGGCCGAACGCGGAACGGCATTGAATAGCTATGCCGAAAGCTACATCGCGGCCCTGCCCGTCCACATTGCCGAGCGCGAACTGGCCTTGGTCAAGTGGAAGCTGGCTTGGGACAATGAGCAACTTCGACTGCATAAACTCGACAACAACCAAGGCCCCGGCAATGTGCTGCTGCTCACCTTGGAGCACGAACAGGTTACTGAAGTGTTTACCGGCTTTGCCGAACGCGGCGTGCCGGCCGAACATATCGCCCAAAGCGCGGTCGCCCAGGCGCACAAATATCTTGCCAGCGCGGCGGCGGTGGGCGCCAACTTGGCCGACCAATTGCTATTGCCCTTGGCCCTGGCGGGCGGCGGTTCGTTCACTGCCACCGAATGGAGTCAACACGCCGACAGCAATGCGGAAGTCATCCAGCGGTTTTTGCCTGTTCGTATCCTGTCCAAGCCAACCCATACGGACTCAGTAGGGGTGGAAGTGGCTGGACAATAAAGCTTGGCGAGATAGGCTGGCTAGAGCATTTTCATATCGCCTATAGGGAGATAATGCCGTTAAGTCAAACCGTCATCTCGGCAGGGATTCATGCCAGGCTTTCCTGCCTGGCCCCCTTCGGGTCAATGCAAATCTGTTCCAGACAGATTTGTGCCGAGATCCAGACTGCAGGGATGCATTAAAGCTTGCCATCCCTGGCTTCTGGATTCGGCAACCGCTCCCTGCGTTGCTCTCGATCGCGTGTTCCTGACGCGATCTACCTCGCCCTTCCTTGGGCTCGTATCTCCTGCATCCCTGCAGTCGTCCGGCAATCCCTGCCGGAATGACGCGTTTCCCCTCACTTTGCGGTATTGATTATGATCGTACACCCAAAACGAAAATGCTCTAATGTTTGTTGTCTCGCTTTGGACTGAGAAATCAAGGCTTAAAGGAGCATGACGAAATGATAAACAATCCTTTGATGAAACAGGCAGAAGCCTTTGACCAATTCGAGTTGAAGATTGACATTAAAGCTTCTGACACGTCGAACCAACCACACTCTGTGTAACACCAGCGGTCTTTTATCAATGGCAATGAACTACAACGCCTGGTGGCCGCCATCGAGGCTCAAACGCTGGATGAGGTGCGAAGCGCGCTGGCCGCAGCGCAAACTCCAATGCCTATCATGGTGCGTATTCCATGCTAGGGCTACATGACAATCATGGTTGTGATATTACGGACAGGTATTTGGCAGAACAAGCTGCCGCTGAAATAACAGACAGAAAACCGAACTCATGATAACCCAACGCTATTTCATCATCGAACCGAAATATTCCGACCCCGATACATTCTGTCATTTCATTGTCGGCAGCGACCGGGTACGGGCTTCCATTCAAATCTACGCCGACCGGTGCATACTTGACGAAGTGGCTACTGCACTCTTAGCTCCGTCGCTAAAGGAGGAAACAGCTCGCCCTTTCTTTGTCGATTACAAGGATGACGATGATCTCTTTCATTTCTTCCTGACGGTTCTGCCGCATGAAGGCAAAAACAGGTGCCTTCGCTTTTGTATCTTTCAGGGCTTCCTTGATGACAGCGCACCGTTCCGGGCCGACATCCGTTTCAACCTCACGCCGGAGGAGGCTGAAGAGCTCGCCAACGATCTGAAAGCGTGGTGCGCCAACCCGGTGTATCAATTTGTATGGAAAGAGGATTAGACAACGCCATGAACAATGAAGAAAACACGCCATTCATTCCTGTCCTCACCGTAATGGTGGACTACGGCAATGCGCCGTTCCTGTGGTGGGTCAAGAGCCCAGACGAACGCGGCGTCGGTGGTAATATCTGCGACGGCGCCTATTGGGATGAGTCGCTCCCGGTGTCGGAAGGGCTATGGCAGAAGTTCGCGGTTTGGGCCATCACGTTCGACCGAACATCGTTCTACTCGGACGACTTCGATGCCGATAGCTGGGACTGGATCGCTTTTAATGTGCGCGGCCTGCAACTGTCGCGCTGGCTCAAGGAAGAAGTGGGAAACGCCTACCGCGTCGTTTATATCAAGCCCGGCGAGGACCCCAACCACAGCATCGACGAGCGCACCGAAATCCTCGCCGGTGGCTGGCTGTCGCCACTGCCTTCGTTCCGCAGGCTGTACCAGACATTTCCCGACCCGCCGCGTTTCTGCCAACACATTGTCTCCGGCGGACAGACCAGCGCGGATCGTGGCGCGTTGGATTTCGCCATCCATCATGGCTATCGCTACACGCACGGTGGTTGGGTACCACGCGGACGCAAAGCCGAGGACGGCATCATCCCGTTGAAATACCAGCTCACCGAATTGGCCGATGGGGGCTACCGCCAGCGCACCCGCCGCAACGTGGAAGACAGCGACGGCACCCTGATTGTCAATCTGGGCGAACTGGAAGGTGGAACGTTAGCGACCCAAGCCTTCGCCCAGCAGATAGCCAAACCACATCTCGTCGTACAGCTCGATGCCGGTGTTACGGCGGAAGCAACGGCCAGCGTACTTGCTTGGTTGCGTACGCACATCATTAAGACCCTGAACGTTGCCGGCCCGCGTGAGAGTAAGCGGCCGGGCATTTACCACCTGACCGTCGAACTGCTCAAAGCCGTTGATGTCGCGTTTAAGACCTAAATTTGTGCTGACAATTGCAACACAAAAACCGAGCATAAATAGCCCATTACCCTCCGGTCATTTGAAATGAAAACAGAATAACTTTCCGCCGAGGTCAATATCCATCTTCGCGGCCGTGCCGCCGAATTGCTGGGTTCCAATCGCTCGCAATTTATGTTGGCATCGGCGCTGAAGGAAACCAAGAACGTCATTCTTGACCAAAGCGCATTCCATGTCGATAACAAAACGTTTAATCAGCTATTGGATTTGCTGGTTCGGAGGCCAGCCAAGAACAGCTTGAGGGTATGAAACGCTTACATTCCACATCATTGCCCTGATCGCGTGACTAAGGGGCGGTAAAACGATAATCTAGCCGCAGTTAGCCAGCATGTCTCCTATAAACTGGCTGTAGCCGTCCTTTATGGGCAAATCGAAGTCTACTTTTATGCGGCTTCGATAGGCTGTTGCAGGTTCACCGGTCAGCGGGTTCATCGCCGTTTTTTCATAGCTTTCCCAATACACGCCCGTGCCGCGTTTTTGCCAATTGGGGAGGTCGTTGAAGTTGACGCCTTTCTGGAAAAGCAATTCGTTTTTCTCGGCCACTGATTTTTTAGATAAAGCTGTGGTCGCGTTCTGAACCGATGCGCCTTCCTTGCGAAGGCTCCAATAACAATGGGCATTCAAGGCGTTTCGGCGGGCATCTTCCTGCCGCCACCGAAAATAATCGATGACCAGTTGTTGGGTCGGCAGTTGGCAAATCCGGCAATCGAAAGCGGCGACATCGCCCAAGAGCAAGCTGAATTTCGCGCTGGCTTCTCCTGCCAGGATGGAATTCAGCTTGCGTTCCTTGCGCTCAAACAGGCCGTCATTCAGATCAAGCCAAAGCGAAATTTCATCGCTTTGGGTATAGCCGTAATTGATCTTGAACCCGCATTGCATCAAGTGTTTGACAGTCTCGATCATCATATCCCGAAACTTCAGGTCAAAAGGCGCTTCAAGCCGATGCTTGTCCTTGGTCAAGGTAGTAAAGCAACGCCCATCAATGCGGGCGACGATGTGGATGCCCGGCAACACGCAGTGGTCGTGCGCGGTCTCGAACACGCGCATTTTTCGGTCAAGCTCACTGAATTTCATGTTTCCAGCCTTCTACCTTGAAGTGGTTGTGGTGGATGCTCACATAATACAACTGGTCAAACCCTTCTGCGTATTCCGGCAACTCCAGTTTATTGTAAGTGCCCTTGAGACCAGCCTCGGGAATGTTTCCCTTGCCTGTTCGCAAGGCATTCCTCTTGAGGCAGGCTTCCAGATTGGCCGAGAAATAATAGCCAATGACTTCAAATCGATGTGTCTTAAAGCCTTTGATGTATTTTCCCCGCTCTTGTCTGGTTGGATTGGTGTTGTCAATCACCACGGGTTGTTTTGCCTCCAGGCAGGCATGGAGCAGCAGATTTTCCCGATGACGGGTTTTCAGCATGTCCATGCTCAGCCGGATATGGGTCTTGGCAAATTGCTGAAAATAAAACGTGGTTTTGCCGCTAGCTTGCAGTCCAATGAGAATAATGCCTTGCATGGGGTGAAGGGGAATTGATTTTTTCTTGCCAGTTGTTTCTGCTTGGGAGCTGAAAAGGGTATCAGGTAGCCGCGCCAGTATTTAGTGGATGATCGCCGATTACCATTCGATCCTTTTTTCAGCTTCCGCCAGCAAAACGGTCAGATAGTCAGCCACCTCGTTCAGCTTCGTCTCGTACTCTTCCATCAGCCCGGCCCGCTCGATCTTCTCCACGAGATCATCCAACCGCTTAAAGGCATACATGTCAGTCTTTGACGGCAAGGATGCGATCTCCGCGTCGATCTCGGAGCGGGTATTGGATACTTGGCCTTTTACGGCTTCCGATGTTTCAGATGCCTCATTAAGCTTAGGATAGCTATTTAAAAGAAGCTCTAACTGCCCTATATCTTCCGCATATTCCCTAGAAGATCAAAAACTGTATACGCTTAAAGATAGATGTCGTGTCTTTAAAAAATCCCAATACAGGGAAACCATGGACAGGAGACAGACAAATCAGGAAGTTTTGGGGATGGGCTCTTAAGCGTACAGGTATTCGTTACCGTAAACCCTATCAAACTCGTCACACTTATGCCTGCATGATGTTTTGACTGCATGTGAATCATTGGCCTGGATAAGTTGGCAGATGGGTCAGGCTCAGTCATCATAACAACAAAGTCTTATGCGCGATTCATTAAAGACAGCCTGCCCGATGCAGGCAACAAAGCGGTGGAGATGTTCACATAAAAAACAGACATTCATTTCGATTTATATCTGTTTATTTCGGTTTTAATGTACGTTTTTCCCTGAAAATACTAATTTCATTGGTCGGGACGAGAGGATTTGAACCTCCGACCCCTTGCACCCCATGCAAGTGCGCTACCAAACTGCGCTACGCCCCGATGATTTGACAACTGCTCGGGCACGCCGCCTTTGCAATTTATAAGATAAGGATAAAACCGGCTTTTGAAAAAAGCCGAAGAGGGAGAATTATATTACAGCCGACCTTATTTAAGCAATTCCAGAATGTCTTCGAGTTCTACGACCATCTGGTGGATCAGTTGCTTGGTGCGGGTCGCGTCCTCTTTGTGCTGGTCACTGGTCAGGTGTGCCCTGGCGCCACCGATCGTGTAGCCCTGCTCGTACAGCAGGGAACGGATCTGGCGGATCATCAGCACGTCGTGACGCTGATAATACCGGCGGTTGCCCCGGCGTTTGACCGGGCTCAGTTCGGTAAATTCCTGCTCCCAGTAGCGCAGTACATGGGGTTTGACGGCGCATAGCTCGCTGACTTCACCGATCGTGAAGTAGCGCTTTGCCGGGATGGGAGGCAGTTCGTTATTATGACTCGGTTCCAGCATAGGCTTCTACCCGCGCTTTGAGTTTTTGTCCGGACCTGAATGTTACCACACGTCTGGCAGTAATGGGTATTTCTTCTCCGGTTTTCGGATTTCTTCCCGGACGGCTATTCTTGTCGCGCAGTTCGAACTTGCCGAAACCGGACAGTTTGACTTGCTCGCCGCGCTCCAGAGCGGTTTTGATTTCTTCAAAAAACAGCTCCACGATATCTTTGGCTTCACGCTTGTTCAAGCCGAGCTCTTCGAAAAGTTTTTCAGCAAAATCAGCTTTGGTTAATGCCATTTAATCAATCCCTCAACTTCGCACCAATTTTATTTTTCAAGTTTTCCAAAAGCTTACTAACTATAGCATCGATTTCGGAATCTGTCAGCGTCTGTGAATAGTCCTGCAGAGCCAAGCTCAGGGCGATGCTCTTGTGGCCTTCGTCGACGCCTTTGCCGCGGTATACGTCGAAGGGGACGACAGTTTGCAGCGCAGGTTCCCGGAGCTCGCCAATGCAATTCGTGATCTGTTCGGCGGTGACATCCTCCCTGACGATCAGCGCCAGGTCGCGCCGTACCGACGGATATTTCGACAGCGGCGTGAACCGGGCCTTCTGTTTGGCGAGCAATGTGTCCTGATCCAGCTCGAACAGGAATACCCGGCCGTCGAAGCCGAACCGTTTTTCGAGATTCGGGTGCAGCATGCCGATCAGGCCGATCAGTTCACCGTTCGGGGCCAGAATTTCGGCGGTCTGGCCGGGATGCAGCGCCGGATGTTCGGACGGGACGAAGCGTGCGGCGCAACCGGTCAACGAGAACAGGGCCTCGACATCGGCCTTGACATCGTAGAAGTCGACCGTTCGGGACGGCTCGCCCCATTGTTCGGGATGTGCGCTGCCGAGCGCTACGCCGGCCAGCATTTTTTCCTGCAGCACTTGGCCCTCGAACCGGACGAAACGCAAACCGGTTTCGAACAGGTGGACCCGGTTCTGCTGCCGGTTGACGTTATGCTGGGCCGCCTTGATCAGTCCGCACCA
The DNA here is from genome assembly GCF_000733855.1 of Methylomicrobium agile. Taxonomy (NCBI): domain Bacteria; kingdom Pseudomonadati; phylum Pseudomonadota; class Gammaproteobacteria; order Methylococcales; family Methylococcaceae; genus Methylomicrobium; species Methylomicrobium agile. Next base: position 2,261,862 of record NZ_JPOJ01000001.1, on the reverse strand, counting down.
GAGCGTGCCGCGCATCACCGACAATTCGGAGGAAATCGGGTTCTGCAGGGTGATCATGTCGGCGCCCGGCGTGATCGCCTGCTGCGTTTCCGCATCGACAAAGCTGAACGTGATCGCTTCCTGATAGCCGCGGTCGACCAGCAGGTCGCGGGCGCGATCCAGCTCCAGCAGCGATTCGCTCGCCTTGTGCAGTTCCGTGCGCACCAGCAGGCGATTGCTCGGCAGGTTGTTGTAACCATAGATGCGCGCGATTTCTTCGATCAGGTCGGCTTCGATCGCGACATCGAAGCGGAAGCCGGGCGGCGTTACGTGCCAGCCGTCCGCAGTCGTTTCGACCGCCATGCCCAGGCGGCGGAAGATGCCGGAAATCTGTTCGTCGCTCGGCAACAGACCGAGCAATCTTTCGATTCGCGCGCGGCGGAGTTCGACCGGAAGCCGTTTCGGTAGGTGGGCTTCGGAAACCGCCTCGCCGATCAGGCCGGCGCTGCCGCCGGCGATTTCGGTAATCAGTTGCGTCGCGCGTTCGATCGCACGTTCCTGCAGAAACGGATCGACGCCGCGCTCGAAGCGGTGTGAGGAATCGGTATGCAGGCCGAAGCGGCGCGCCTTGCCGGCAATGCTTTGCGGCGTAAAAAACGCGCATTCGAGGAAGATGTTCCGCGTTTCCCCGCCAACCGCCGATTCGCTGCCGCCCATCACACCGGCCAGGGCCAACGCGCGCGCGTCGTCCGCAATCACCAACGATTCGGGATCGAGCTTGACCGTCTGACCATTGAGCAGCGCCAGTTCTTCGCCGTCTTTCGCCCAGCGCACATGGATGCTGCCGTTCAATTTGTCCGCATCGAATGCGTGCAAAGGTTGTCCGAGTTCGAGCAAGACATAGTTGGTCACGTCGACCACCGGACCAAGGCTTCGGAGGCCCGAGCGCCGAAGCCGTTCCTGCATCCAGAGCGGCGTTTCGGCTTTCGAATTGACGCTCTTGATCAGACGGCCGAGATAGCGCGGGCAGGCATCAGTCGCATCGACGGCAATATGCAGCGTATCGCGATGCGCGGCGGACGCCTTTTTCATCGGTGCGCCTTGCCAGTCAATTTGATTCAGCACCGCGACTTCGCGGGCCAAGCCTTCGATGCTCAGGCAGTCGGCCCGGTTCGGGGTCAGAGCGACCTCGATCAGGTTATCGTTCAGCGACAGGTATTCGCGGATGTCGGCCCCGACCGGCGCGTCCTGCGCGAGCTCCATCAGGCCCTGTGATTCTTCGGCCAGACCGAGTTCCTTTTCGGAGCAAAGCATGCCGTAGGATTCGACCCCGCGCAGCTTGGATTTCTTGATCTTGAAATCGCCCGGCAGCACCGCACCGATCAGCGCGGCCGGAATTTTCAGGCCGGGACGCACGTTGCTGGCGCCGCAGACGATTTGCAGCGGCTCGCCCTGCCCGACTTCGACCTTGCAGACGCGCAGGCGGTCCGCATCGGGATGCTGCACCGTTTCGAGCACTTCGCCGACGACCACGCCGCTGAACACCGCGGCAGCCGGGGTGACCGAGTCGACTTCGAGACCGGCCATGGTCAATTGCGCGACCAGTTCTTCGGTGCTGACGACCGGATTGACGTAAGTTCTTAACCAAGCTTCACTAATTTGCATGACGTACGGCTACTTACTTGAATTGTTGCAGGAATTTCAGATCGTTTTCGAAAAACAGGCGCAGGTCGTTGATGCCGTAACGCAGCATCGCGAGCCGTTCGACGCCCATTCCGAACGCGAAGCCGGTGTATTTTTCGCTGTCGATGTCGACCGCCTTGAACACTTCGGGATGAATCATCCCGCAGCCCATCACTTCCAGCCAACCGGACTGGCCGCAGACGCGGCAGCCCGAGCCGTTACAGATCACACATTCGATGTCGACCTCGGCCGACGGTTCGGTGAACGGGAAATAAGACGGCCGGAAACGGACCCGACTGTCTTTCTCAAAAAAGGCCTGCAGAAAATCGTAGATCACGCCTTTCAGGTCGGCGAAGCTGACGTCGCGGTCGACCAGAAAACCCTCGACCTGATGGAACATCGGCGAATGGGTCAGATCCGAATCGCAGCGGTAAACACGGCCGGGGGCGATCACTTTGAGCGGCGGCTCTTCGGACTCCATCACCCGAATCTGCACCGGCGACGTGTGGGTCCGGAGGACGGTGTGCGCATCGAAATAAAAGGTATCGTGCATCGCCCGCGCCGGATGGTGGGCGGGAATGTTCAACGCCTCGAAATTATGATAGTCGTCCTCGATCTCGGGGCCTTCGACGGCTCTGAAACCGGCGCTGGTAAAAATCTTCGCGATCCGCCGCAACGTGGTCGTGACCGGATGCAGGCCGGCAACCGCCTGGCCTCGTCCCGGCAGGGTGACGTCGATCCGCTCGCTCGCCAGCCGGGTGGCCAGTTCCTTCGCCTCGAGCACTTGCTTGCGGCCGTCCAACTGCTCCTGGAAACGGTCTTTCGCCTGATTGATCTTCTGGCCGGCTTCGCGGCGCTGGTCGGGATCGAGCGCGCCGAGCTCCTTCATCAGCTGGGTCAATAAGCCCTTCTTGCCGAGGTAATGAACGCGGACCTGATCGAGTTGCGTAAGGTCTTGGGCATCCGCAAGCGCTGTCGAAGCTTGCGCGAGAATTTCTTCAGGAGTGAAAGACACTGCTTGGCTCGCTGCTGGAATGGGAGAAAATGGAGTTACGCTAACACGACAAAGCGGCTGCGGATCGATCTCCGATCCGGCCGCTTTGTCTGACAAAACACTTATAAATTGCCTGACATATCCGCTGGGGTCACGCACAGGATGGGTAGAGCGAAGCGAAACCCATCATTAAGCTTTCCCTCATGAGTTTCGACGATGGGTTTCGGCTGGCGCCTCTCGGCAACTGCTCCCTGCGTTGCTCTAACTCCTGCATCCCTGCAGTCGTCGGCAACCGCTCCCTGCGTTGCCCTGCCTCCTGCATCCATGCAGTCGTACCCACCCTCCGCTCTACCTTCGCATTCCGCCCACCTCGCAGGGTGAAACGGACGGAGCTTCTTCGATGCGGACCAGCCGGTTTACAGCGGGCTGACGTTGGCTTTCGCGATCTTGGCGATTTCGGCGAAAGCGTCCATGTCGCGTACCGCGATGTCGGCCAGCACCTTACGGTCGATCGCGACGTTCGCGTTCGACAGGCCGTTGATCAGGCGGCTGTAGGACAGCCCGCATTGTCTGGCGGCGGCGTTGATACGCACGATCCACAAGGCGCGGAACTGGCGTTTTTTCTGTCTGCGGTCGCGGTAAGCATACTGGCCGGCCTTGATGACGGCTTGCTTCGCAACGCGGTAGACCCGGCTGCGGGCACCGTAGTAGCCTTTGGCCTGCTTTAAAATTTTCTTGTGTCTCGCTCTGGCGGTAACGCCGCGTTTCACTCTAGGCATCGTGATTCTCCCGGCTTAGGTGTAAGGCAGCATGCGGGCTGCGCTACGCACGTCGGATGGATGAATCGAAGCCGGACTACGCAATTGGCGTTTCCGCTTGGTGCTTTTCTTGGTCAGAATATGACGCTTATGCGATTGGCCGCATTTGAAACCGCCGTTGCCGGTGCGTCTGAAACGCTTGGCTGCGCCGCGGTTGGTTTTGATTTTTGGCATTTGTTTGCTCCAACGTTAACAATAAAAATCCCTGAGAAAATAACCCAGCAAGGCAAAATGCATGGCCCTGAAGAATTAGGCGCATCGAATCGATGTTAAGATGCTGGCAGATTCATCCTGAAGCTGCAGGAAAGATTCAGGCCCGTCGGGTGCGGGTGCGCGCCGACGGGCCTGCTTGAATTTTACTCGCGTTATTTTTTCTTTTTCGGGGCCATTACCATAATCATTTGACGGCCCTCCATCTTCGGAAACTGCTCGACGACCGCAATGTCTTCCAGATCCTTTTCGAGCCGCTTTAGCTGCTCCATGCCGATTTCGCGATGCGCCAGTTCGCGTCCGCGGTAGCGCACGGTGATCTTGGTCTTATCCCCATCGTTCAGAAACTTGATCAGGCTTCTGAGCTTGACCTGATAGTCGCCTTCGTCCGTACCCGGCCTGAATTTGATTTCCTTGACCTGAATCTGTTTCTGCTTTTTCTTGGCAAGGGCCAGTTTCTTGTTCTGCTCGAACTGGTACTTGCCGTAATTCATGATCTTGCAAACCGGAGGATCCGCATTGGGCGATATTTCGACCAGATCCAGATCGGCCGCATAGGCCAACTGCTTGGCTTCTTCCAATGAAATGATGCCCAATGACTCGCCATCGGCACCTGTCACCCTCACCCGCTTGGCGGTGATCGCATCGTTCAGGCGGATTTCATCTTTTTTAGCAGCGATACCTAGATCCTCCAGCTACACTCATTTTCTGTCCGCGACTTCCTGGCCCAGCCGTTCGCCGAATGCCTCTATCGCCAGACTACCCAAATTGCCACCCTTTTGCGTGCGCACCGTAATCGTCCGATCTTCGAGCTCCTTGTCGCCGATGATCAACAGGTAGGGTATACGCTGCATCGAGTGCTCGCGGATTTTAAACCCGATCTTCTCATTTCTCAAGTCAATTTTGACTCTGAAGCCCCGTTTTTCAAGGGTTTTCATTACCTCGACCGCATAATCGTCGTGACGGTCCGCGATCGTCAGTACGACGGCCTGCACCGGCGCCAGCCAGACCGGGAAAGTGCCGGCATAGTGTTCGATCAGAATGCCGGTAAAACGCTCCAGCGAACCGAGAATCGCCCGGTGCAGCATCACCGGCGTTTGCCGCGAGCTGTCCTCGGCGATATAAGCCGCGCCGAGGCGGCCGGGCATCGAGAAATCGACCTGGATCGTACCGCACTGCCAGACCCGGCCGATGCAGTCCTTCAATGAAAATTCGATCTTCGGGCCGTAGAAAGCGCCCTCGCCCGGCTGCAAATCCCACTTCAGGCTCTTGTTGTTCAAGGCCAGTTCCAGCGCATTTTCGGCTTTGTCCCAGACCGCATCGTCGCCAACCCGGCTTTCCGGACGGGTCGACAGCTTGATGACCACCTCGTCGAAACCAAAGTCTTTGTAGACGTCGAACAGCATGTCGATAAAATTCGACACCTCGTCCTGAATCTGCGCTTCGGTACAGAAAATATGCGCATCGTCCTGCACGAAGTTTCTGACCCGCATCAGCCCGTGCAAGGTGCCGGAAGGCTCGTTCCGGTGACAGGAGCCGAACTCGGCCAGACGGATCGGCAGATCGCGGTAGCTTTTCAGCCCCTGATTGAAAATTTGAACATGGCACGGGCAGTTCATCGGCTTGATCGCGTAATCGCGGTTTTCCGAATGGGTCGTGAACATGCCGGCGCTGAATTTGTCCCAATGCCCGGATTTCTCCCACAGCGAACGGTCGACGATCTGCGGTGTCCTGACTTCGCCGTAGCCGTTCACGCGCAGCTTCTCGCGAATGTATTGCTCGATCTGCTGATAGATCGTCCAGCCTTTCTCGTGCCAGAACACCATGCCGGGCGCTTCTTCCTGGGTATGGAACAAGCCCAGGGTTTTACCCAATTTTCGGTGATCGCGTTTTTCGGCTTCTTCGAGACGCGTGAGGTAAGCCTGCAACTCTTTTTTGTCGCCCCAGGCGGTGCCGTAGATGCGTTGCAGCATTTCGTTTTCGGAATTGCCGCGCCAGTACGCCCCGGCAATCTTCATCAGTTTGAACGCTGTTAGCTTGCCGGTGCTCGGCACATGCGGACCGCGGCACAAATCGGTAAAATCGCCCTGCGAATATAAGGAGATGGACTGATCGGACGGAATCGATCCGATGATCTCGGCCTTGTAATTTTCGCCGAGTTCGCGGAAATATTGCACCGCTTCGTCGCGGGGCATCAGCGCGCGGCTCACTTTGCAGTCGTCGGCGGCCAGCTTCTGCATTCGGGCTTCGATTGCTTCGAGATCTTCCGGCGTAAACGGGCGCTGATAGGAAAAGTCGTAGTAGAAGCCGTTTTCGATGACCGGGCCGATCGTGACCTGGGCGTCGGGGAACAGCTGCTTGACGGCCTGGGCCAGAAGATGGGCGGTGGAGTGACGGATGATGTCGACGCCTTCGGCATCCTTGGCAGTGATGATCTGCAGCGAGGCATCCCGATCGATCAATGCGCTCGCATCGACCAGCCTGTCGTTTACCTTACCCGCCAGAGTCGCCTTGGCCAACCCGGCACCGATGGACTGCGCAACTTCCAGCACAGTGACCGCGCGGTCGAAATCGCGCCTGGAGCCGTCGGGAAGGGTGATTACTGGCATGCTAGATCAACACAATTCGAATTCGGTTTCCGCAATAAAAAAGCACTGCGGAGCAGTGCTTTAGGATATCTGGTAGGCGCGATTGGACTCGAACCAACGACCCCCACCATGTCAAGGTGGTGCTCTAACCAACTGAGCTACGCGCCTGAAGTAGTCACTTCAGCCCGCGCATTATAGCGAGGAATCGGCGATGAGTAAACCCTCGTTTTCCAAAATAATCGAACTCATTCGTTCTTCGCCTTTTCGTAGAGCCGCTGGCAGGCCACGCAACGCTTGGCGGTCGGAAAGGCCAACAGCCGCTTGAAATAGATCGGATACCCGCAGTCCTGACAAATGCCGTATTGGTTTTCGGTGATACGCGTTTGCGCTGCCTCGATATCTTTGATCTCGTTCAGATAGTGATTCAGGTCGATCCTTTTCAAGCCGGCCAAAAGATGCGCCAATGCCGCCGTCGCCGCCTGATAAACCGTCTCGGCGATTTTCGAGCCGTACTCTTTGTCGATCGAAAGAATCTCTTTATAAAGGTCGGAGCGCACCATGTAGAAGCGGTCGTGCAGCAGATTCTTGAACTGTTCGAGCTGAAACCCGGTCAGTTTTTCGGACATACCCGACACTCCCCTCACGCCTTGCCCGGCTTTCCAAAGTATCCGTCCGCATAGCCTCCGGCCGCCTCAGAGAATCCCGCGTACACGTTCGACATGAACTTTTCCGCTCCGCCTGAAATAATGACGCCTCATCCGGGTTTTTTAGGAGGTAAGCCGCCTTTGGATGTTCTTATAGGCAACCTTCAATTCTTCGCCCACGATACGGGTTTTTTCGACAAACTCGGCCGTGGTTTCCTTGCTTTCATCAATAATCTCGGCGAGTTTGTCTTTGAAATGCCCCCATTCTCTTTCGCTTTCTTCCCAATCATCTTTCAAATCGGCAGTGGCCAGATGAATCTGCAGCCTGATTTCATCGCGTTGCTGTTTGAGAGTGTCGGACAGTTTGCCCAATTCTTCATACAGTTCCATACCCGTTCCCCCGGATTTTCAGAATGGGCTCAATCTAAAGAATTTTTCCGGGACTGACCATTCGTATGATTGCCTAAGTAGTCATACTAATTGTATCGCGCGGCTATTTTCGGTAATGACTTGTCGGATAAAATAAAAATGCGATTGCCAAGCTTTCGGCCGGCCGATAGACACTCTCGCGAACGCCGAGCCTGAGGCATCGCATCGTACCCGCGTTCGAAGCGGGAGTGAAGGAAATAAGGAAGCAAGCCGTCCCACCTTGCCGAGGCCGGGACGCAGCACCTGATGTGTCAACACTTTTCTGGACACATGGTTAAGCCGCTTTATGCAGCAATTCGTAGTCCACTGGCGACCTATAGCCATTGGCGGAATGCAGTCGCTCGCGGTTGTAAAACACTTCGATATATTCGAACACAGCCTGTTTAGCTTCCGATCGGGTTTGATAGGTCTGCTGATGCACCCGTTCGGTTTTCAAGGTATGGAAGAAGCTTTCTGAAACACTATTATCCCAGCAGTTGCCCTTACGGCTCATGCTTTGCCTTATGCCATGCCGGGCTAATAGCGCCCGATGGCTTTCCGAGGCGTATTGACTGCCGCGATCGGTATGCCACATCAGACCCTTCTCTGGCTTTCGCTTCCAAATGGCCATCAATAAGGCGTCGTTGACCAGCTGAGTCCGCATATGCTCGGCCATGGACCAGCCCACCACCTGCCGGGAATAGAGATCAATCACCACGGCTAAATACAGCCAGCCTTCCTGAGTAAGAATAGAGGTAATGTCGCCGGCATAGACCCGATTGGGCTGATCCACGTTAAACTGCCGATCCAGATGGTTAAGCGCAATCGGCTGATCATGCTGGGAGTTCGTTGTGGCTTTGAATTTGCGCTTAGTTTTACAGGCTAACCCCGCTTCTCGCATCAGACGGCCTATTCGCCGGCGACTGACCGTCCGATCTCGGCCTAATAAGGCAGCCTTGAGGCGGCGAGTCCCGTAGGTGGCTCTGCTCTTGGCAAAGGCGATTTTAATGAACTCGGTCAACACGGCATCCTCTTTTTCACCGGCGGTTTCAGGGCGCTGCAGCCAAGCATAGTAAGCGCTCCGGGACACCTGCATAAACCGGCACATCGTCTCCACGGTAAATTCGCTGACATGCTGTTGGATCCAGGCGTACTTCACCGGGGCTCCTTGGCAAAGTACGCGGCCGCCTTTTTTAACAAATCGCGCTCCTCGGTCAGACGGGCAACTTCTTTCTTGAGGCGTTTGAGTTCGTCGTAAAGATGCTCGTCGGTTCGTGCCGTTTTATCGTTCTCTTTAGGACGGCTGTACTTGCTGATCCAGGTGTGCAGGGTATTGACGTTAATGCCGAGATCTTTGGCGACCTGAGCGATGGGTTTATCTGATTCATTCGCCAGCTTGACGGCTGAAGCCCTGAATTCGGCTGTATAAGTATTGGGTTTTTCTAGACTCATTGGGGGGCGCTCTTGTTTGAGAATATTTTAAAGAGTGTGTCCGGTTTAGTGTAGCCACTTCACACCCGGAGTTAAAAATAAAAAAAGGAGAACGCCCCGCCGCGGCGTCCTCCGATGAGGAAAAGCCTGCACACAGAGCGCCGCGACGGCGGCATATCATTTCATCAATGAGTAGCCATACTGGCCATTTGTTTGCAGCTTTCGGCGCATTCGCGGCAAATCGACACACATTCATCCATATCTCCGATACTGGCGCAGTCCTTGGCGCAAGCTTCGCAGATTTCGGCGCACACTTCGCAGGTACGGGTATGGAAAGGCGAACTGCTCAGCATAAAGTTGGCCGACAACCGGCAGATTTCCGCACAGCAGATCATCAGGCGAAAGTGCTCCGGCTCAACGTGCCGTCCGCCCATTTCCAGACATTGGTTCATCGCCGTCTGCAGACAGGTCTGGGCGCAACGGTTACAGTTGTCTATACAAGGCTGCATGGATTGAAAAGCTGCAGTGGAGGTTTTTTGGGGTTCAGTTTGAGGCGTATACATGATGCCATTCTCCTAAATATCGAAATAACAAATACCAACTGGAAAGGAATGCGCGCTATTTTTTTGAAAAAAATCAGATTTCGGCGCGCCTTATCGAGGGGCGTCCCTTAAATAGACCGGCATATCGCACAATCAAATCGGACACTTAAACCGAATCAGACCGCTTCTATTCAAGGATCGCCTCAATGAATCAAAACCGGATAAACAATTTGAACCGAACAGGTAAAAAAATCGGTGCGTTGCCACACCTGTAACCTTCGATGCCTCCACGCTCCGGGCAATTTTTCGCTCCGTTATACCGCCTGGATAAACAGCCCGTCCGGAAAGCAGACAAACCTTGCCGTTTCGTGCGCATACGGAAAATACTAAGGCATCGGCCCCTGCGGCGGCATCGGTTTTCTGCCCGCCTGCGGCTTGCGCATGGAGGCTTCGACCATGCCCATATCCATTTGCAGCTCCTGTTTGCGCAGATTGAGTTCTTCGCCCAGCGCGGCCAGATCGATCGATGATTTTTTCAACTTGGGGAACATCTTGCCTTCCTCTTCCTGGACATGATGCTCGACCATGTCTCTCAGAACATTCACTTCGGCATCGAAATAATCATCCTCCGGCGCCATCGACACCACCTGGTCGATCTGCTCCTTGGCTTTCCCATGTTCGACCAGCGCTTCATCCATGATGTCCAACTGGCCGATCGCATCGATGGCGGCGGGATAGAAGATTTCTTCTTCGAGCTGCGTGTGGATTGTCAATTCCATGCATATCCGCTGCACCAAATCCAGCTTGTCATCTTCGCCGCCCTCTTCCGCTTCGAGCATTTCGAACTCGTCGAACAACTCTTTTACCCTCTCGTGATCCCGAGTGAGCAGCACAATGGCATCCTGTCCCCTGCCAGCGCTTCCCGCTGCATGTCTTTGTTTTTGATTCATAATGCTTACCTCTCATCCATTGGCAATGACACAGGCACCGCGCTTGCAAGACCTTGATTTTATGCGGTCGTATGAGTTAGCGGCTCATGCTTTTCTCGCGCGCCTCTCCGTCCGGCATCTGTGTGCCGACATAACCGCCTACCGCGGCCGCGACGGCGCTCACCAGGATTACCAGAAAACCCCATAAGGCCGACCATGCCACCGCTTTCGCCGTCTGATCGGCGGCTTCCCGTACTTTTTGTTCGGCCTGTTCGTAGATTCTTTCCCATCGATTTACTCGATTGGTCGCTTCGTCGATACTCAACCCGGTCCGCGCGGTCAGCAGATTGATCAACGCGGTGCGATTGGTTTCCTTGACGTTTCTGTCTTCCGCCGTCAGAAACCGTTCCAGCGCCATGCTGAACTCCGGATCCATGATGGCCGAACGAGACTCTCCGCCCGCACGGGGTTCAATCGTCTGCGGAATTCCCGGCCTCGACCGCAGCACCCCTTCGGCATCCTTTCTGATATCGTCCCACGAAACGACCGTTACCGCTTTTTCCGCCACGCCGCGCGTGCCTGCGCTCAATACATTGCTGGCGCCGCTCGCTACCGAACCGATCGCGCTGCCCAGGAAATAGATCGTGACCAGCGTACCCAGCGCCCAGACGAGCAGCCCGTGCAAGATCCCGTCCAGATGGCGCAGGTACCCCGAAAACTGCGCCGCCACCCAGCCGCCGATAAACAGCGAAAGAAAGCTCGAGACGACCCACCATAAGCCAGCGCCGATGCTGAATTCGCGCACAGTCGGCGTATCATGCGCACGCAACGGGTCGATCATGCTCATCCCGATCCCGGTGCCCAGCGTGCTCAGCAGCATCTGAACCCCCAAAGCGACCACCACCCCGGCAAATACCGACGTCCAGGATATCCCTTTTATCCACCGCATCCGTCTCGATCTCTGGGGGGAAATGCCGGAGCCGATATGCGGTTTGTGCGTTTCTTCATAAGGTAAATTGCTCATAGCCATATTCTCCACAACCGGTTAAAAGAAACTGATGAACACCTACTCGGGCGATAGCCGCCAACCCAAAATCGAATAGCTGCTCAGCGTGCATTTGTTCGGTCTCTATATCAATAGATGCGCGAAAGATTACCGGTTTACGGGCGCCCCGTCGGTACGCTTAGGCACATAAACCGGCCGCGGCCGGCAACCCGGGCGGCAAATTCTTCTTACTCGAAATGAGTTTTCAAAGTGCGGCACCGTACCGATTTTTTCCGGCGCTGCAGTTATTTTTCCGCCTAGGGTTCTGGACGAAATGTTCCAGTGATTTCGATTTATTTCATGATTGGGGACACGAAGATGAGTTATGTAGATCGCGATACTTACGGCATATACAAAAACCGGCTCGGCGACGAAGGTCCGGGGCCGCACCTGATGGGAGCGGACACGCTGCTTGGCAATGATGTCTACAACGGCAAGGAGGAAGATCTCGGAGATATCAAAGAGATCATGCTGGACATGACCACCGGCAAAGTCGCTTATGCGGTCTTGTCTTTCGGAGGCATCCTGTCGCTCGGCGAAAAATTGTTTGCCGTACCATGGAATGCCTTAAAGCTCGATACGAAAAACAAACGCTTTACTTTGGATGTCGACAAGGAACGCCTGGAAAGCGCGCCGGGCTTCGACCCCGACCGCTGGCCCGATATGGCCGACGAAACCTGGGTCAACGAAGTGCATTCGTTCTATGGAACGCAGCCGTATTCCAGCGAATCCGGCACGACACGTCATTAATCCACGGATTTTTTTACCGCGCTGCCAAAGCGGCGCGGTTTCGTTCCGGGCTTGCACGGCCCGTTTTTTTCGGCAAAAGGAGATTCCTGATGACTATTAAAATGATCAATATGCTGTCCGGCATTATGCTGGGTTTGGGCGCCGTTACCGTCTATGCGGAAGAAAATCACCTTCAGCAAGCTGTCGAGCATACGATGATGGCCGCCAAACAAACCGACGGCAAGGCAATCGCCCAACACGCTCAAGAAGCGCTAACACATGCCGTAACCGCCGACCAGCACCTGGATGCGGGCATCAAGAGCCTGCAGGAGGCGGTCAATCAAGGCAATCAAAACAACGGCAGCGCCGCTCAGAAGGCCGCTCAGGAAGCCAGTCAACATCTGACGGCGGCCCAATAGCGCTTATTCGACACTTGCCCGGAAAAAAGAACGGCAATCAATCGCAAACCGATTGAGCGCCGTTCTTTATCGAGGATTGGACAGTTCCACCCCGGCTTCCGGTTTTCCGGCTACGGCAGCAGGTTCCGTTTTCGGCTTCGCCTCTTCTTCGGCCGGATGGAAAGTTTCCATGATCCAGGCGGGCGGCAACGCGTGAAACAGCGCAATCAGCAAACTGCCGAAATCCAGCGCTTCCTTCAAGGGCGTCGCTTCGGCACGCAAAGCACCCTCGATCGCCTTGTCGGCGGCTGCGTATTCCGGTTTGGACGGGCGCTTTTTAGTCAATTCGCCGACAATAAAACCCAGCTCGCTCACCAGTAACAACGTCGTGGGCGACGCCAGCTCATGCCTCAGGTCCTTGATCAATGCCCCCGTGTGGACATGCGTACTCAGTTGCCGGTCCAACAACCGGCGCTCGGTTTCCTCGATCCGAGCGGTCAGCGTACCGTTGTCCTCTTTGCGGTGATGATAATTCCGGTCCGCCATTTTTTACTCCTTATCTCGAAAGCTATTAACCGTCTCAGGAAAGAGCAGGTCACGGCTCTTGCGCCGCACGAACCAGAACAGAAGCCATGCAGCCACCAAATTGGCTCCGGCAATCGATAAAATGGTTTCGATATCGCCCATGACATGACTTTTCATCAAGGCCAGCGCAGCGGCGGCCATCAGCCCGCCCCACACGCCGATCAGCAGGACCGCCATCACCACGCCCGCCGCCAGCATGGCGGCCAAGCTGGTGCCGGCCCGTCTCGCTTCGAGCGCGGCAAGCTGCAGATGATCGTGCGTCAGTCCGCGCAGATCAAGCCATAGCAGATGGAGATCTTCCAACAAGTCCGCATGCCGTTCCGCCGGTTCGGCGGGAGCGGCGGAAAAACGGGCCGACCGCTCTTCATGGGGACGAATCGCCATTTATCTTCTCCGGTGCTCGCAGGTATGGGTCATCCGGCTCAAAATATAACCGGCCGCCAATGCGATGCCGATCGAGGTGATCGGATGATTGCGGATGCAGTCGCGGCATTGCTTCACGAGCCGCTCCTCCATGTCCATCAATTGTTCACCCTTTTCGCCAAGCGCTTCGGCGGCCTGGCGGGTGGCGCCGACGATTCTTTCGCCCGCTTCTTCTGCCGCACTCGACAATTTGTCCATGTTTGCCATAACAGTTACCTCCGTTAAATATTAAAAAATAGGCGTCCCGGCGGAACCGAAGCCGGTATGAAACAGCCTCCGGCAGCCGGAATTACCGGCCTTTTTCCCGGCTTTTTTCCATCACCAGATTGCCATACTCGTGTTCTTCCAGGCGTCCCGTCTTGCCGGCATCCACCTCATCGAAGCGCTTGAGCAAGTGCGGGTAGTCCGCCAGCTCGTCCTTGGTCACGTAATGGTCGCCGTTTTTATCCGCTTCCCGGAAGCTGGGGGCCTGCTCTACGGGGGCGCCTTTTTCCAAGGCACCGCCCGGCCCGGTTTCTGCGCCGCGTGAATGCGAAAGTTGAGCGATACCGGCCAGCATGACGCCGAACACGAACGGCGCCCCTCCTTTTTTCCGGAGAAAAGTGAAAGTCTTCATCTCGATTACCTCTAGCTCTGGAGCAGCCTGTTGAGAACACGGATATTCTCTTGTTGGGAATTCATAAACTTCGACTTGATCAGGTCGCTCACTTCGAGAGGCACGTCGGGGTCCTCCGCGGCGTCCTGATAATCGTCCAGGCCGCTCTTTTCCCCGGCTAAAAGCGCATTCAGCATCGCATCCTTGCCGATCAGCTTGGCGCCACCCATCAGCGCTTCGGACCAGGACCCCCATAAGCCGGAGCCGCTGGGGGGCATGCCGCCCAACTGCTGAATTTTTTCCTGCAGCTCGGAAACCGCCTCGGTATGTTCTTCGTAAATCGGCTGCAGCGAACTGATTTCGCTGCCTTGGGCCTCTTCTTCGAACTTTTCCAGGGCTTGATGATAGGTTTCCGCCGCTGCCATCTCGTTCTTCAGCAATTTCTCGATTTTGTTGATATTCAGCATCTGGACCTCCTCAAAGGTTGGATAACACCACGGAATTTCAATAATGTCTGGGCTCGGAGCGGCCGGACGAAGAATAGCGCTTAGGTTGGGCTTCGCCGGTCGATGAAATATCTTCCGCGTTCTCGCGCTCGAAAATGTCTTCCACTTTCGAGCGGGCTTCCGGAGTCTCGGTATGGACGGAAATCAGGGCATTGCCGCCCTGAATCCGGCTTTCATAACGTTTGGCCTCGTATTCGGGAATCCCCAGGCCCACCAACGCGCCGGCCAGACCGCCCGCGGCAGCCCCCACTCCGGCGCCACCCAGCGCCGCCATGATAGGTCCCGCCGCGACGAAGGGCCCCAGGCCCGGTATGGCGAGAGTACCGATACCCGCCAGCCAGCCCAGCACCGCGCCGGTGCCGATGCCTATCGTGCCGCCGATCGCGGTGCCTTCCGGCGATTTGGTATGCTTTTCATGGCCCGCTTCGCGTTCGCTAGTCTTGTCCGGCAACAGCACGGAAATATCGTTATTGGAAAAGCCCGCCGCTTTCAGTTCGCTGACGATGCGTTCCACTTGGTCGTTCGTTTGAGTGATGCAAAAAACTGCTTTCTTCATGACGTTCTCCTGCAATCGATTAGGGCGCCCGGACTTCCAGCTGATTGTCGACCTGGTTTACGCCGGGCGTTTTCTGGGCGATGTCCTGCAGTTTGTTTTTTTCGGCATCACTGTTGACGGGTCCCCGCAAAGTGACCGTACCGTTGCGCGTAATGACTTTCGCATTATGCGCGTTGACCGACAGCGAGCCGTCGCCGGTAATCGCTTTGCGGACATCGGCAGTGATCCTCAGGTCGCCCTCATTCTGAAGCTGATCTTCCGGCGTCAGGGTTGCATTGCCTTTATCGCGCACATTGCGCTCGGTACTTTCTACCGGACTGCCGGCCGTTCCACCTGCGGCTCCGGCCCAATCCGCGATCAGCATCAAACCGGCAGCCAATATGATGGCCAGTCTTGAGAATCTTTTTGACATAGGGTTTCTCCTTAATTAAGCGATGGAATAAACGCCCCGTTTCCGCGTCCGGACAGCCTCGGCAATCAAGCGGCGCCCTGCTCGCCTCGCGGAAAAACACCGGCACTTCCGCTCGTTTGCACATCACCCCGTAAAATACGGTTTGAACCCGCAGTTGTCTGCGTATCGGAACGCAACGCGAGCGGAATGGGAATAAAGCGCCCCGCATAACGGTACGGTAAAGGCCGGAGAACGGATGAAGCGATGTCCGAAAGGCAGCGCAAACCCGATTCAGCGATGCCCCATCAGACGGCTCAAAATAAACCCGCTGCCCAGGGCGATGCCCAGCGAAGTCACCGGATTTTCGCGGACATATTCGCGTATCTGTTCCTGCAGCCGCTCCTGAGCGTCCCTGACCTGTCCGCTTCTTTCGCTGAGGGTGTCCGCCGCCCTGAGCGTCATGTCGGCCGCTCTTTCTACTGCTTCATGCGCGCCTGCTTTGACGCGTTCCACGGTTTCATTCGTAGCGCCTGTTCTTGTCGTTTCCATAATTAACTCCTGGTATTGATGGGTTAAAAGATCATAGGGATCTCAATAAAAGTGCCGTCACAGCACCGGTTATTGATTACGATTCCGGATGGCGAACGCCTCTCGGCAACCGTTGAATGAAAAATCAATTGAAGATCAGATAAATGATAATCAGTAAAGACACCGGCACGCCGAGTAGCCATGCAAGTACATATCTGCCCATCGTGTTTCTCCTCTGAAATAGTGAGGTACCGTCGCTCCGTTTACCGTAACCGCCGGGTACAGGCCAAAGGGAACTCGATTAGCGAGATGCCCTTTTCCATGCGTTTCCGCCGACTGGAGTTGCCCATCTATAATGCATCCTGAGCGTCATCATAAAAACAAAACGACACCGCGTCGGTTCGATAGCTCACAAAAAACATTGAACCGTAATCGGGAGAAGCATCACCCGCCGGCACACCGTTCGCAGAAAAGCTTAAGAGCCGCGGCGATAGCTAATCCGAGACAGTACAGTCGGACCCGTTCGCCGTACCCGCCGCCGGAGAGTTGGACCGACAGCCCGATCATCGCGGGCAGAGACCCGGCTTTCATGAGCCGGATGCCGCCAAGCGTTCCTGCAGCAGATCGGCCAGTTCGTCGGCATGCTCCTCCTCCACCGCGAGAATGTTTTCCAGCATATTGCGCGTGGTCGGGTCATTGTCGCCCAGATACAGGATCATCTCTCGGTAACTGTCGATCGCTATCCGCTCCGCCACCAGATCTTCCTTGATCATATCGACCAGCGAACGGCCTTCCACATATTCCGCATGGCTGCGGCGGGACAGGGTATCCGGGGAAAAATCGGGTTCGCCGCCCAACTGTACGATGCGCCGCGCGATCTGGTCGGCATGTTCCTGCTCCTCGTTGGCGTGCGTAAGAAACTCCTCGGCGACGCCTTTCGATTGAATGCCTTGCGCCATGAAATAATGACGGCGGTAGCGCAGAACGCAGACCAGTTCCGTGGCCAGGGCCTCGTTGAGCAGTTTGACGACCGACTCCGCGTCCGCCGCATAGCCTGCGGTGACCGCGCCCTGCTCGATGTGCCGGCGGGCTTGCGCACGTAAAGTCTGGACCTCGGTCAAATGATGCTGGTTGGACATAAAAAATTCTCCGCATGGGAAATCATGAATCGAACCGAAAACCGCCAGCCCGCGCGAATGCGATGGCTCGCCACCTGCCCGGCTTATCGCGCGCGGCTTTTAAGACGCATATCGTTCTTTACCGATTTGACGCCTTCGACCTGTCGAGCCACTCGAACCGCCCGTTCGATATCTTCCTGAGATTCCACAAACCCGCTGAGCTGCACATTGCCTCGATAAGTCTCGACGCTGATTTCCGCCGAATCCAGACCGGGCTCATTGAAGATGGCCGTTTTAACCTTGGTGGTGATCATGCTGTCGTCAAGGTAGGCGCCGGCGCTTTCTCGCGCCGAGCGGTCGCCGTCGGACGCACAGCCGGATAGGGAAGTCAACACGAGAACCAGAAACCATACCGGATAATATTTGACCGATTTCATAACACACCCTCCTTATGAAGAACCCATTTGACTCGACTCTAAAAGGTTCGGCGCCCGCTGTCGGTGCGATGCCGAACTAATGATCGGGCCGATCATCACTTCTCCGAGCACTCATCGTTATTTATGTAGTGGTACGTTGGGTGACGCAATCGCTAACCCCACCTGCGCGCATTGTTGCAGTGGGTTTACACTCCAAAAAGGCACAAACCGCCGTAGGGTACGATCCCAGGGTGGGAGGAGGTAGATCGCGCCGGGAACACGCGATCGAGGGCAATGCCACCACTGAAGGGTGGTCTAAGGACAAAGCAATTGCCGACGACTGCAGGGAGGCAGGAGATAGAGCAATGCAGGAGCAATTGCCGACGACTGCAAGGAGGCAGGAGATAGAGCAATGCAGGAGAGCAATTGCCGAGTGCGTACCTTTTCAATCCGCATGGTACGCACAGCGTACCCTACAGCTGAAAAGGGTTGAGGGTGTAAATAATTCCGTGTAACCGCTTATTTTCAGTGTAGTAAACTTCTCTCAAGGAGAGCAGAAAATGAGCGATATTATTAAAGACCCCACGATGGTTGCCGCTTTACAAGATTTGGCCCGTGGCGTTAAGTCAGAGCGTGATTTAGCGGCACTGACTCAGGATTTACTGAAAATCACGGTAGAAGCCTCGCTGAATGCCGAAATGGATGCCCATTTAGGGTATGCCAAGCCTTCTCCCGAAGGCTATGGTTCCGGCAATAGTCGCAACGGTTATGGCACAAAAAAGCTGAAAAGCGGACACGGGGTCATTGAGATTGACACCCCACGCGATCGTAACGGCAGCTTCGAGCCGCCGCTGGTCACCAAGCATCAAACCCGCTTGAGTCATTTTGACGATAAGATTCTGACCTTGTATGCCAAGGGCATGAGCACGCGAGATATCGTCGAAACCTTCCGCGAACTCTATGGCGCCGATATCTCGCCCACCCTGGTGTCTAATGTCACGGAAGCGGTACTGGGCAAAGTGATCGAGTGGCAATCCCGACCCTTGGATGCGCTCTATCCTATCCTCTATCTGGACTGCATTGTCGTCAAAATCCGGCAGGACAAGCGAGTCATCAACAAAGCCGTTTACCTGGCGCTCGGCGTCACCCTGGAAGGCAGAAAGGAGTTGCTGGGTCTGTGGCTGTCCGAAAATGAAGGCGCCAAATTCTGGCTGTCGGGCCTGACCGAACTGAAAAACCGCGGCGTCAAGGATGTGCTCATTGCCTGTGTCGATGGCTTAACCGGTTTTCCGGAAGCGATCGCCGCCGCTTTCCCAAGCACACAAGTCCAACTCTGTATCGTGCATAGGGTGCGCAATTCCTTGCGTTTCGTGTCCTGGAAAGACCGCAAAACCGTCGCCGCCGGGCTCCGGAAAATCTACCAGTCCGTTACCGTGACTGAAGCAGAACAGGAATTGGAAGCCTTTGCCGCGCAATGGGACGGCCAATACCCCTCCATCAGTCGCTCCTGGCGCAACCACTGGGCCAACTTGATCGCATTCTTCGATTACCCTGACGCGATCCGGAAAATCATTTACACCACCAATGCCATTGAATCGATCAATAGCGTGATTAGAAAAGCCATCAATCAACGGAAACTGTTCCCCAATGACGATTCGGCTATGAAAGTCATTTATTTGGCAATCGAGAATGCCTCTAAAAAATGGTCCATGCCATTGCGCGATTGGAAGCCGGCTATTAATCAGTTTATGATTATGTTCCCAGACCGCATGCCCAATTAAATTTAACCGCGGTTTACACGGATTGTTTTACACTCTCTTAAAGTGTGGGGTTATTGGTTTTCCACGGCCTTTCTCCTCGCTTAAACCGATAGGAATCGCTTCCCGTTTCTAATCCTTTTTTTAGCCTACAGCATGAGGTGTACGGTAATGAAGACGATACCAATTAGCAAGTCCTTTACTTTGATTGAACCTGGGCCAGTTATCCTCGTTACGACAAGCGATGGGGAGAAGAACAACATTATGACCATCTCCTGGACCATGGTGATGGATTTTTCTCCGAGATTTGCCATAACGACGGGTCCCTGGAACTATTCCTATAAGGCGCTTCGGAACTCCAAAGAATGCGTCATTGCTATTCCTACCGTGGACCTAATAGATCAGGTTGTTGGGATAGGAGCTTGTTCCGGCAGCGATACGGACAAGTTTTATAAGTTCGGATTGACTCCTCTCAAGGGAAAGCATGTCGGTGCGCCGCTGATCAAGGAATGCCTGGCAAATATTGAATGTAAAGTGATCGATGTCGTCGAAAAGCACAACATCATTATCCTTGAAGGTGTCGAAACGTACTTAGATGATTCACGAGAAGAGAAGCGGACTATTCATGCAATCGGCGATGGCACCTTTGTCGTCGATGGAGACAAGTTGGATCGAAGGGAAATGATGCGCTCGAAGCTTCCAGAGGGTGTCTAACGACGTCATTTGAAAAATTAGCAACAAACCGCTCGTGGCCGAATTTGCTCTATCAAAACTGAAGGAGCAAAACCGACCCAAAGCGGGCATTCAACAATTCTCGCTCCCTGTGGCAGGTAACTGAGTAGAGCAGACGTTCGGAGGCACTTCACATCGGCCAAATCCGATGTTGAGCTTGTTGATTACTAACCGGCCGTAACAGGGTTCGACCGGCCGTTGGACAATTCAGGCGATTGGCGGCGGCAAGCTCGAATGAAGTAAACAAATCTGCTCATCAGCCCAGTCCTTAAGTTCTATCACAAGCTTAAGGAGAGAGTAAAATCGCATGCATGAAGACAGTATTTCGTTTAGCGCGGCCTAATTCTGGTGTAGGACTTGAAATATCGCAGTTTCAAGCCCCCGCCTCCGCCGGTTTCAACATTGAGGTTTTACCGACCATAATGTCGACGGCTTTGCGCAGCCTTTTGAATAACGAATCCTGGCAATACGGAATACTGTGCTTCTCGCAGAGAGCCTTAGCCTGCGGTTGCAACTTCTGATACTGGCTGAGTGGCAAATCCGGCCATAGATGATGTTCGATCTGGTAGTTCAGCCAACCGTAGAGGAAGTCGTTGGCATTGGAGCCGGTCGGATAGTTGACCGAGCCGAGTATTTGGCGCAGGTAAAACTCGCCCTTGCTGTGCGCCTTTTCATCGAAGCTCATCACATCATCGCCGGCATGGTTGGGAATCATCACCACAAAGCTGTGGATGTTGGTCAGGATTTCCGCCAATACGGAATTCAATAACACACTGGTCACGGCAACACTTCCTAATGGCAGAAATAACGCCGGCAGCAATACAAAGCGGTAAGCGACATAGGGCAGAATGCTTTTTAACCACAAGCCTCGGCCCTGGGGAGTGAATAAACTCCAGGCGTCGATGCGGGTCATCGTGGGTGCGGGCTGATGCTGGTGCCGATATTCGTTAAGGCGTAATTCTTTGTGGGTGCGTGGGGTGTAATAGCTAAGCTTCCAAACGCCCGAGAAAAATGCCACGATCGCGTAGCGTAACCACATCGGTAATTTCGACTGTCGCAGCCATTCCATGTTGTGCTGGGCATTGTTGGGGTCGGCCGTCTCGCCAAGGCGGTAGTGATGCAGGACGTCGTGTTCGTGGTGCCAACCCGCCGGCGTCATCCAGTCCGGCCAATCCAGAAAACGGCGGCAGCCTTTAGCGAAGCCTTTGCTTTGGTAACGTGCACTGGCGCTGTCGATTTTGTCGTAACCGCGATGCTGGATCGGATGCGCAACTTGAGTCCAACGGGTAAAACTACCCTGACTGATCAGCAGCGCGGACACGAGATTGGGAGCTATCCATGCGGTCGCATACCCCAACAATGAACAGGCTTGGCCCCAGAGCTCCATCCGCTTCATATGGCGAAAATCTTCCGGTCCCATGTCGGCCTGCGCTTGCAGATACAGCTGTTTAATATCTTTGGCTAGCTGTTCTCGGTTGACGGTCTGGTAACTATTCAAGCTCAAATTAGGTAGCCTCGCTGAAGTTCAATTGGAAAATATTCATTTCATTTATGCAATGTTTGATTACGGAAACAAAAAAAAGCCCCTCGACCAGAAGTAGAGAGGCTGGATGGTTTTGATCTCAGAATCAAAGATTCCGAGACCGATCCCTTTATCCCGAAGTGAAGTTATAACCAAAAAGTCCTGAGAAGGATCGACTTCGACTGCTACGGTGTCACCCATTCAAATGGCTAATCAAACGGCTAATGAGGAGGTAACCGACGGAGTGACCACCACATAAAGTGTAAGCGTCTCCTTCAAACATCGGGGATTGCATTAAACTATTAATTATCAGGATTGAAAAGTGCAAAAATTCGCTCATACCTATCGAATTCATCGATCAATATGACCTCAAACCATAAAATTTCGCTGGACCAGTGGCGAGCCCTTGTGTCAGTTAAGGAAAGATTTCAGATTGGCAAATCCTTCGCGAGCTGCTTTCAATTCTTGCGCAGCACCTGGAAAATCCGATTTTTTCGCGGCATCGCGAGCTTTTTTCAGGACTTGTTGCACTTTGGTGCGTTCAAAGTCAAATTTGTAATTGGCGTCCAGTTCTTTAGTTTTTTCGTTAGCGTCTTTGATTAAGGTAGCCAGTTGTTGTGCATTGCCTGCAGGAACGGCCTCTAAAGCGATTTGGATTTTGGCATCGACTTCTTTCAACGTGTCAGACACGTTAACTTTGGCTTCGGCGAAAGTTGCGCCGGAAAAGCCCAGCATGGCGAAAAACAGAGCGAATGCGATAAATACTTTTTTCAATGACATGATTTAATCTCTATAAAAATAATGGGGTATTAAAATATCTTTCAGGTATGACGTTTGACTTTCTTGTTGTCTGCTCCTCATAAAGTGTAAGTGTCTCCTTCAAACATCGGAGATTGCATTAAACTATTGATTATCAGTATTGAAAAGCGCGAAAATTCGCTCATACCTATCGAATTCATCGATCAATATGACCTCAAACCATAAAATTTCGCTGGACCAGTGGCGAGCGCTTGTGTCAGTTGTGGATGCGGGCGGCTATGCGCAGGCTGCTGACCAACTCCACAAGAGCCAATCCACGATGACTTATGCGGTGCATAAACTGGAACAGTCGCTGGGCATTAAAGTCTTCGAAATACAGGGCCGAAAGGCAGTGCTGACCAGCGTCGGTCAAGTGTTGTATCGACGAGGAAAGACACTCATGGAGGAAGCCGTGCGTCTGGAACACGTGGCGGCCAGCCTGGCGGCAGGTTGGGAGCCAGAATTGCGACTGGCCGTGGACACCATTTTCCCCACTTGGCTGTTGTTGGAAGCCTTGGCGCGCTTTTCCGATGAACATCCCGAAACACGCATCGAGCTTATCGAGACGGTGCTGAGTGGCACCGATGAAGCGTTGCAGGAGGGCCTTGTCGAACTGGGTATCGGTCCGACGGTGCCGGCGGGATTTGTCGGCGATCCACTCATACGAGTGCGCTTCATCGCCAGCGCCCACCCTGACCATCCACTACATCAGTTGAGACGGCCGCTTACGATGGCGGATTTGCGTCAGCACAGGCATCTGGTGGTTCGTGACACTGGCCGTGAGCGAACGCGCACAGTCAGCTGGCTCAATGAGCAGCGCTGGACCGTGGGCCAGCAGGCTACCTCGATTCGTGCCGCTTGCCTAGGACTAGGTTATGCTTGGTATGCTGAGGATCTCATCCGTCTGGAACTCGATACAGGAAAGTTAAAACCGCTCCCGCTGGAGGAGGGGTCGGAACGCTGGTCGACCCTGTACTTGATCTTCGCCGACCGCGATGCAACAGGTCCTGGCGCCTTGCGGATCGCTGAAATCCTTCGCGATCAATTGGCCCTACGATGTCCCCAATCCTGCCTGACGGATACCATCCTAGGGCGGAATACTTCGCCGCCGAACGGTTAGTCAAAGGCAGCAGCTCCGGTCTGTGATTCCAGCAGAACGCCATACCGCCTTGGGTGTTCCGTCATCCTGAGCGAGCACAGGTGAAAGCTTCAGAGCCCCGCGTGGCCGCGAAGGGATTGCGGGCCGATGCCCAACTTCTGATGAGCCAGCATGTCAGCCATCTTAAAGCCGATGCCGTGAATATCTAATGCTAAGCGATAGGGATTTTCGCGCACTTTCTCGATTGCCTGCTCACCATAAGGTTTTGTATATTCGCACCGAACGCGAGGTACCGACGCCATGCGATTGGAGAAAAAGGGCGGCGGTTTGTAGGAAGGCAATAAAGAATCATACCGGGTAATAAAGTCTCATACTGGCTAGGCAATAATGTTTCATACCATCGCAAAATCAACGACATAAACACCTGTGGTTGATCGGGTATGCAACGAAACCACGTTTTCAGTATGAAACTTTAATTTTCAAGCGATTTTTGTTGATGTGACGAAATACGGCTTGCAGCCGTTTCCAGTATTAATCTTTAATTGCTTAATTACATGGTTGCCACGGCATTGGCATCGATTTGACCCTCGCTTCCGGGCTATCGCGGCCATTTGAGTGTCTGCTTGCCCGCAATGATGAACTTCCGCTTTTGGCCGCTAGCACTCGATGGCAATTTGGCTGGTACTATCGACTCTAAGAGGGCGCTTGATCTTGGACCTTGAGTTTATAACCCATTTATACCGAACCGGATCTTCGCGAAGCAGGAATGCCCTTATTTCCTCGCGTTTAGCCTTATCCGCACGCAGGAAGATGCCATGCAGGTCATAGTCAATCGTCCGCTCACTGGCTCCGCGTTCTGTCGCCTTGGCATACCAGTCCCTCCCGAGGTCGTAAGTTTCCCATCTCGAAATTTACCGCACCTAATAGGGTGCAGGGGCGGAAATCCTTCGGCGTCAGAGCATGTGCCTGGTCGTCAAAATTCAAAGCTTCATTGAAACGCTTCAAATCTCGCATCACACCGCCATGGGTCGTGCAGATGGCAGAGATCAGTTTGGGGGCTTTCTGACGCCCGGCAGGGATCGAAGCCAGCCGATCATGGGCTTTTCTGGCTTGGTTGCACTTGCGGTAGTGGCCGCTGGCATTCACCGCATTCCATGGATCAGCTGTTCGTTTGTACTCAGCCGTATAGAACTCAGCCTCGCGCTCATGAAAGGCCGTCTGTAGAGCCTCAGTATAGTAATCCGAGCCCTCGGTGGTAAGCCACAGAATGTCTTCGTCAGAGAGACGATTGCCACCGTCTAGGCGATGAAGAATGTCCATCAAACGGGCAAAAAACTGTTTTTCAATGAACTGATCCAGCCCATAGCGTGACCGAAGCTGCTGGTTTTTTATTTTGGCGAACTATTTCGGGTCGCTCTCCCGCTGACGTCGAGCTTCCTCCGCCTGCTGACACTTACGTTCGTATTCGGCTTTACGGATAGCCTCTTGAGCTTTTTCTTGTTCAAATAGTCGCAACTGCGCCGTGAATCACGCTGGTTTTTCAAGGCTCCCCAAGCGACAATAGCGGCTGGAAAGGACATTGCCGGCAATGACCGATAGCGGCTTGCCGAATGCGTCCGTTAATAGAGCTTCTGTATCAATAAGACGAGAATGAAAGACAAGTTAAATCAGGGCCATGGAGAAGGCCAGCAAAAAGAACATACGCCGATGATGCAGCAGTATCTGCGCATCAAGTCCGACTATCCCGAAACCCTGCTGTTTTACCGGATGGGGGATTTCTATGAACTTTTCTACGACGATGCGAAAAAAGCCGCGCGGCTGCTCGACATTACGTTGACCGCCCGCGGCCAGTCGCAGGGCCTGCCGATACCGATGGCGGGCATTCCGTATCATGCAGCGGAAGGCTATATCGCGAAGTTAATCCGGATTGGCGAATCGGTCGCGATCTGCGAACAGATCGGCGATCCGGCCGCCTCCAAGGGGCCGGTCGAGCGCAAGGTGGTCCGAATCATCACGCCCGGCACGGTCACCGACGAAGCGCTGCTCGAAGACCGGAAGGACAACCTGCTGGTCGCGCTCTGCCAATTGCAGGGGCGTTACGGGATCGCAAGCCTCGACTTGACCAGCGGCCGTTTCGTGCTGCAGGAAGCCGAATCGGAAGACCAGTTGCTCGGCGAAGTGGGGCGGCTTAATCCGGCGGAACTTTTGTACAGCGAAAGCTGGCCGCTGCCGGACAATCTGAAGCAGCGCAGCGGCCTGTGCCGGCGTCCGCCCTGGCATTTCGAAGCGGAAAGCGCGCGGCTGTTGGTGTTGAAGCAGTTCAAAGCGCACGATCTGAAAGGTTTCGGCTGCGAGGCGATGCCGGCGGCGGTGGCGGCGGCCGGCGGGCTTCTGCAATACGTCCGCGATACCCAGCAGAACGTGCTGCCGCACATTCAGGGCATCCGTACCGAAACCAGCGACGATTCCATTCAGCTCGACGCGTCGAGCCGGCGGAATCTCGAAATCGACACGCATCCGAGCGGACAACTGCAATTCACGCTGCTCGGCGTGCTGGACAAAACCGCGACCGCGATGGGCAGCCGCTGCCTCCGGCGCTGGCTGAACCGGCCGCTCCGGGATCACTTCGTCCTGAACCGGCGCTATGCCTGCATCGAAACCCTGCTTCAGGACGGCCTGTACCGGGCGCTGCAGGACACCTTGCGGCAGGTCGGCGACATCGAGCGAATCAGTACCCGGATCGCGCTGAAATCGGCCCGGCCCCGCGATTTGCTGGTGCTGCGTTCGACGCTGGCGGCCCTGCCGGTTCTGCAGAAACGCCTGGACGGGTTCGACGATCCGCATCTGGCCGGGCTGCGCGCGGACATCGGCGAACATCCGGCCATGCTGGAGCTGCTCGGCAGGGCAATCGTCGACAATCCGCCGATGCTGATCCGCGACGGCGGGGTAATCGCGGCGGGTTACGACGAAGAACTCGACGAACTGCGCAATCTGAGCCAGAACGCCGACCGGTTTCTGATCGAGATGGAGCGGCGCGAGCGGCAAGCGACCGGGATTCATAACCTGAAGGTCAACTACAATCGAGTGCACGGTTTTTACATCGAAATTTCGAACGCGAACGCGGACAAGGTGCCGGTTCACTATACCCGCAAGCAGACCCTGAAAGGCGCCGAACGCTACATCACCGAAGAGCTGAAGGCGTTCGAGGACAAGGTGCTGAGCGCCCGTGAAAAATCGCTGGCCTTCGAGAAGGCCCTGTACGACGAACTGCTGGACGTGATCGCCAGTTCTTTAGGCGAACTGCAACTGTGCGCGGCGGCGCTGGCCGAACTCGATGTGCTGGTCAACTTCGCCGAGCGCGCCGAGACGCTGAACCTGTCGCGGCCCATGCTGCAGGCCGAGCCGGGCATCCGGATCGAAGCCGGCCGGCATCCGGTGGTCGAGCAGGTTGGCGGCGTGCCTTTTGTGCCGAACGATTTGAATTTGGCAGGCGAAAGCCGGATGCTGGTCATTACCGGTCCGAACATGGGCGGCAAGTCGACCTACATGCGGCAGGCCGCGCTGATCGTACTGATCGCGCATGTCGGCTGTTTCGTGCCGGCAAAGTCGGCGGTTCTCGGGCCGGTCGACAAGATCTTCACCCGGATCGGCGCTTCGGACGATCTGGCCTCGGGCCGTTCGACGTTCATGGTCGAAATGTCCGAAACCGCCAACATTTTGCACAACGCGACCGCGCAAAGCCTGATCCTGATGGACGAAATCGGCCGCGGCACCAGCACCTTCGACGGTCTGTCGCTGGCCTGGGCCTGCGCGGACCACCTGGCGAGAGTCACGCAGGCGTTCACGCTGTTCGCCACCCATTATTTCGAATTGACCACGCTGGCCGAGGAGCGTCCGTCGATCCGCAACGTGCATCTGGAGGCGATGGAGCACGGTGACCGGATCGTGTTCCTGCATGCGGTGAAGGACGGCCCGGCCAACCAGAGTTACGGGCTGCAGGTGGCGGCGCTGGCCGGCGTGCCGCGCGCGGTGATCGAGAAAGCCAAAACCAAACTGGCGCATCTCGAAAACAACGCCTATATCGAGCAGCGGGCCGAATCGGGCATCGATCAGTTCGACCTGTTTTCCGTGCCGGAATGCCACCCGGCGGTCGGCTTGCTGGAGGACATCGATCCCGACGCACTGAGTCCGAAACAGGCATTGGATGCGTTGTACCGGCTCAAGGCGCTGTTATAGGACCCGCCACTTCGCGGGATACCGCGAAGCATTCCGGGCTTTCGCCGTCTCGAAGACTGACGAAGCGGTGCCTTCCTCATTCGCTCTGCTTTATCGTTTGACGCGCGGCTCCCCCGTATCCGGGCGGCCGCGAATAAAAAGTCGCACTTGCAAACCTTATTTGACTCTAATGGACGACTTGCATCATCAAAAAGGAGTGAAACGGCGTAAAACCGGGTTGCTGTCCCGATGTGGGCGGACCATTCCGTGTGCGGCTCAGGGTACAGACAGCGCCCTAACCTAACCGTAGATTAAATCTACGGGCCTGTTCTTGGGCATCAAGCCGGGTATCCGGAGGGTGCCGGCGATTGGGTTTTGAATCATTTGCGGTGCAGATTCAATACCGCCGCGGGAGCGAAGCGGGGATGCCGGTACCGAAGTCTCGGGGTTCCAGGCCGAAGCCCGGCTTCAGGATTAGCGTTTACGTTTTATGGAGAATCGTTATGTCGACAAGTACTCTATTGCTGGTCATTTTACTCTTGATCATTTTGGGCGCGGTTCCCGTTTGGCCTTATAGCCGGAGCTGAGGGTATGGACCCAGCGGCATACTCGGCCTGATACTGGTAATTTTTCTCGTTATGCTGCTCTTGGGCGCGGTATAGGCATGAGGAGAGCCGTGATTCCCGGTTCCCCGAATAACCACGGCCAAAAACACATGGATAAACGGCCTTGAGGCTTTTGGCTTATCCGATAAATCCGCTGAAACGGAGGTTTTCGTCGAACTGTTTCCCACTCTCGCGAACGGCGGTAAGGATGTAATCAGCAGGACGGGGCGGAATGGGGCAATGCCGTTAAGTTAAGGGGCCGTAGGATGGATAAGCGAAGCGCATCCACCACGCACAATCGGCCGGATACCCCCCGCCCCGGCGGGCACTCACCTTAGCGATTTACCGTGCGAAGGAAAGCCTAAAAAACGACCCTCTAACAAATCCGTTATTAGAGAGCCGTTTTTATTACGGAAATGAATGAATTTAATGCGCTCTTCCTTCCCCTTCCCCTCCTTCTTCTTCTCTGCCGCCGCCATGCGAAGCTTTGCCGCCTTTGCGTCCGGCTTCCCGGGCTTCTTCGGAAGTGAACTCGTGGGCGGTGCCTTTCTCGTGGGCGGCCTTGCCGCCTTTGCGTCCGGCTTCGCGGGCTTCTTCGGAAGTGAACTCGTGGGCGGTGCCTTTCTGATGAGCGACCTGGCCGCCTTTGCGTCCGGCTTCGCGGGCTTCTTCGGAAGTGAATTCGTGGGCGGTGCCTCTCTCATGAGCGACTTGGCCGCCTTTGCGTCCGGCTTCCCGAGCTTCTTCCGGCGTGAACTCGTGGGCGGTGCCTTTCTCATGGCTGGCGTGGCCGCCTTTGCTGGCAATTGCGCGTTGTTTTTCTTCATCCATTGAAGCAAAGCCGCGGGCTGACTTGCCTTGGCCGGTTTCTTCTCTTTGTCTGGGCATGATATACATCCTCGAAAATATTAATGAATCATTGGTTGATTTGTGTCTGAAATCTAGCCAATTACCCCATTCTTTTTATATAAAAAGAATGATGAAAATATACGGGGCTGATATAAAAGTTCTGTACGGTATCGAACATTCCCTGTGGCATGAATCAAACAAAATAAAGCTTTATGAAGAAAGCAGCTTAGTATGAGTTATAGTTTATATTTATTTTTTTATATAAATAATTCACTAAATGTAAAGAAATTTTTCCCGAGAAATGAATTAACGAAGTTATTTTTTAATCGAAGTATTTAGAAGTTATCGTTTGGGTTTTATTTAATAATCATGGCTCTTAAATAATCGATTCGATAGTTTTCGCGATGAAAATATTGAATGTCAAAAATGTCCTTCTTCAAGGCAGCTTATGCGCGCTGTTGAGTGCGAGTCCGGGATTGCCGGGGTGTACCGGGAAAGAAGAAGGGGAAGCGGCCTCCAAAACGGAGACGAAAGTTCAGGATGCAGCGCCCCGGAAGGCTCATAAAGAAGTAGGGGAAGCCTCTTGGTACGGTCCCGGTTTTCATGGCTGCAAGACGGCCAGCGGCGAGGTTTTCGATCAGCGGGAAATGACGGCTGCCCATCCTGAGTTGCCTTTGGGGACCGAAGTGGAAGTGACCAATCTCGAAAACAAGAAAAAGGTCGAAGTCGAGATCAACGACCGAGGGCCCTATGCGAAGGATCGCGTAATCGACCTCTCGAAGGCCGCGGCGAAAAAGCTTGGAATGAAGGAACAGGGAGTCAGTACGGTCAAGATCGAAACCGCCGAGCCCGTCGAAAAAAAAATTCGCCGCCCAAGACTTCGAGTCAAACCCGGAAAAAGCGGGCCGGCAAGTCATCGCAGGCGATATCCTCGAAGAGGTAGGCGCTGTCCGGTCAGCGGAAAATCGGGCATACATCGGGAGACGCTAGCGTAGAGAAGCCAAACAACGCCTCTTATGTTGTAAGCTCCGTAACCCTTTGAGAGGGTAAAACAATCCGTGTAAACCGCGGTTAAATTTAATTGGGCATGCGGTCTGGAAACATAATCATAAACTGATTAATAGCCGGCTTCCAATCGCGCAATGGCATGGACCATTTTTTAGAGGCATTCTCGATTGCCAAATAAATGACTTTCATAGCCGAATCGTCATTGGGGAACAGTTTCCGTTGATTGATGGCTTTTCTAATCACGCTATTGATCGATTCAATGGCATTGGTGGTGTAAATGATTTTCCGGATCGCGTCAGGGTAATCGAAGAATGCGATCAAGTTGGCCCAGTGGTTGCGCCAGGAGCGACTGATGGAGGGGTATTGGCCGTCCCATTGCGCGGCAAAGGCTTCCAATTCCTGTTCTGCTTCAGTCACGGTAACGGACTGGTAGATTTTCCGGAGCCCGGCGGCGACGGTTTTGCGGTCTTTCCAGGACACGAAACGCAAGGAATTGCGCACCCTATGCACGATACAGAGTTGGACTTGTGTGCTTGGGAAAGCGGCGGCGATCGCTTCCGGAAAACCGGTTAAGCCATCGACACAGGCAATGAGCACATCCTTGACGCCGCGGTTTTTCAGTTCGGTCAGGACCGACAGCCAGAATTTGGCGCCTTCATTTTCGGACAGCCACAGACCCAGCAACTCCTTTCTGCCTTCCAGGGTGACGCCGAGCGCCAGGTAAACGGCTTTGTTGATGACTCGCTTGTCCTGCCGGATTTTGACGACAATGCAGTCCAGATAGAGGATAGGATAGAGCGCATCCAAGGGTCGGGATTGCCACTCGATCACTTTGCCCAGTACCGCTTCCGTGACATTAGACACCAGGGTGGGCGAGATATCGGCGCCATAGAGTTCGCGGAAGGTTTCGACGATATCTCGCGTGCTCATGCCCTTGGCATACAAGGTCAGAATCTTATCGTCAAAATGACTCAAGCGGGTTTGATGCTTGGTGACCAGCGGCGGCTCGAAGCTGCCGTTACGATCGCGTGGGGTGTCAATCTCAATGACCCCGTGTCCGCTTTTCAGCTTTTTTGTGCCATAACCGTTGCGACTATTGCCGGAACCATAGCCTTCGGGAGAAGGCTTGGCATACCCTAAATGGGCATCCATTTCGGCATTCAGCGAGGCTTCTACCGTGATTTTCAGTAAATCCTGAGTCAGTGCCGCTAAATCACGCTCTGACTTAACGCCACGGGCCAAATCTTGTCAAGCGGCAACCATCGTGGGGTCTTTAATAATATCGCTCATTTTCTGCTCTCCTTGAGAGAAGTTTACTACACTGAAAATAAGCGGTTACACGGAATTATTTACACCCTCCACTTTAACTGGGAACTATTCGACGCTCTTTACTGGAAACTGTTCAACTCTGTTTGACGCTAACGTGCTGGAGCAACCAGACGGTCTCCGTTGATGCGACTTTTCCCTTCAAACCTCCCGCGACACGCTTGCTTTCAACTGCCTTTAATTGGTACATAGCGCCATAATGTTGCTTGACTTCGTTTTCGTTAACTGAAAACGGAGGGCCATCCATCAACCGTTGGTCGTATTCATAACAGATCAGCAACTGCGGCGCTGTGCCGGTTATGTTCATCAGATGGGACGTATATCGCTCTCGTATGCTGGAAGGCAAGGCGACTAAAGCAGCGCGATCGTATATCGCGCTTATGGGCCCAAGAAATTCAGCAGACACATCAAAAATATCGCCCACGAATATGTCGATATCTTTAGCGCTGTAGCGGACCAACTCCCTAGCTTTAAAGATTTGCGGCTCTAACCCAAGTTCTTTAAACAACTCGTTAACGGCGAGTTCGCTCAATTCGGCGCCAGCCACTCGATAACCGCAGCCAAGTAACCAGGAAATGTCGCGTGTTTTGCCGCATAAAGGCAGGAACACACGGCAACCTTTTGCCAGCTTTAATTTTTCAAAATGGGCTATCAGAAATGGGTTTGCTTCGCTTTCATGAAAAGCAATCTCACCGCGCTCCCATTTTTGATGCCAGAAACTTGCTTCCATATCGACTCCTTAAATGTTCAAATATAAAAAATCACCACAAAATTATTGCTTCAGTGTTGTACCACGTTATGTTCAGGGCTAGGATAAAATTTCAAGTCAACTTGAAGTCAAGTATTAATTACGACAGGTGAAATAATGGATATATCTGAGGTAGCAAAGGCAACTGGCTTGCCCGCTTCAACGTTACGGTTTTATGAAGAAAAAGGACTGATCCAGTCTACCGGTCGCTTGGGTTTGCGCCGTCTATTCAGCGCCAATGTCAAATCGTAAAAATTGTTCCATGGAACAAGGGTAAGTTGATGGGTCAGCTTCTTCCATGCCGCAACTGATGAGCAACCCAGCGATTCGGATGCACGTACGTTTAACCCGAACGCCGGTCTTTACCATGGTACAATTATTTGCACTTTACGATTCGGCGGCTTCTCGCCAAAACCCATCTGCACATGAGCGACTTTTAGGGCCAAAAGCGTGTTAAATCCGGGGCCATGCGCCTCGGTAAACATCAACCCGTTTGAGCTTAAATTCTGAATGAAGAAGAACAAGAAAAATAAGAATCTTTGGCTGAAAGAATCAGAGATTGCAGTTGGCGATTTGTATTTCACCACAGCAAATCAATATCGCGCGGTCCTGGCCATGAAAGGCGGTTTTTTAATCTATGCGCCAAGCTTGGAAGGAATGGAGCCTTTGCGTTCAGATTCAAAAATGCCATTCGATAATTCTCCGGTTAAGAAATGCCAAATCGCTACCTTTGCTCAAAAGGAATACCAACCATTTGAATGGCATGGTGTTGCATCAATCAAGCATCAATTAAATAACGCGCAACTCGCCGAAGCCATCGCTCAATGCAATGCGAAAGCCGCTATTGAAGCTCTGTTAGCCGAATAAAAGTTGAGAGCCGTTCAGCGGCAGACTTTTCAACGGGTTTTTTGTTTATGGAAAACCGTTTGAAAATTAACCCCCTCTAACTGGGTCTCTATAAACCGTTAGCGTTCTTTGATTCTGACAGAGCAGGTTCGGCCGCCATTTGCTGACACGGAACACGCATTGACCACTGGCCGTAAACTGGCTCAATCCTGCCAATGATTTGGTTTGCTTCAAAATCCAGATGTAGGGTACGCACCGCGTACCTTGTTGGGCGATCCAATTGCCGAGGCTTCAAAAGGTACGCGGTGCGTACCCTACTTGGCTACTTGGCTGGAGAGAGATCGCAAGAAGCTGTCGGAAGACAGGAAGAAAAAGGGAGAACAAAAGATAATGACCGAACAAGAAAAACAGTGGTTTGATGAGCTGGCAACGCGCCGTGTTAAGCTTGCCGACGCATTTGATGACCCAGCCGCACGCGGCATCTGGGGCGGCATCGTGGACAAATATTCCGATCAAGCGCACTTCATCTACGAGCTTTTGCAAAACGCAGATGATGTCAAGGCGACAACTGCCACATTCCGCCTTGAAGAAAGCGGACTTTATTTCACGCATAACGGCTCTGTCCGATTCACCATTTCCAATCCGCAGAACGAAGAAGCGGATACGAACAACGGCACTCTGGGGCATATCAACGCCATTACTTCCATTGCCAATTCAAACAAGACGGAGGCTTCCATCGGCAAGTTCGGCGTTGGGTTCAAGGCGGTCTTTCAATACACGCAAACACCGCACATTTACGACCCGGAAATTCGGTTCAAGATCGAACGCTTCATCGTGCCGCACATGCTGGATGCCGACCTTGATTGGCGGAACTCTTCAAAGACGGTGTTCTTCTTTCCGTTTGACCATAAGAAAAAACAGCCCCAAGAGAGCCATGATGAAATTCTTGAGAAACTAAAGGCTCTGGAGTTTCCTGTCCTGTTCCTTTCCAGTCTGAAATCCGTGTCCTTTGAGGCGGAGAAAGTCTCTGGTAAATACACCAAGAAAGTCACTCGGAAAATTGAGGAAGGAGGCATAACCGCTCAGTGGATCACGCTGGCATTGAAGTTGGACGGCAAAAGAACTAGCCAACGTTTGGTGATGTTCACGCGAAACAACGCGAGCGGGCATCCCTGTTCCATCGGCTATGCCTTGGGAGAGAGCGGAAATCTCGTGCCGATTGATCGCACGGCATTCTGTTTTTTCCCGACAAAAGAGGCGACGAATCTGAATTTCATCCTTCACGCGCCCTTTCTTCTGACGGATAGCCGCGAAGGCATCAAAGCCGGAGAAAAGCACAATAATGAATTGATTGAGCAGTTGGCAGAACTCGCCGCGAACAGTTTGCCGATTCTTCGGGATGAAAAACTGATTGACGACGGCATCCTTGACATCATCCCCTACGACGAGGCGAGATTCAGCGAACTGGGCGATAGACGCATAATTTCATTCAAGCCGTTCTATACCGCTTTTAATTCAAAATTACAGACAGAAGCATTGCTTCCTTCCACGGACAATCTATTCGCAGAATCGAAAAACGCATATTGGGCATCTGTTCCTCGAATTGCGCAGCTCATTTCTAACAAACAATTGGCGCACATAACCAACAACAAGAATGCACGCTGGGTGTTTACTTCATTTGGACGTGACGAGTGCTTACGCAAAAACAAAGAAATTGCGACGTATATTGATGAAGTTATATGCACATGGTTGGACGAAAAAGACATTCTTACCGGTTGGAAAGGTGATGGAGGCAAAAGCTTTGACGGTATTTCTGCTGACTTCATAAAAAAACAACCGCACGACTGGTTGTTTAATTTTTATCAATGGCTGTCTGAAACAAAAACAAGAACAGAGATAACAAAAAACAGGAAAATCTTCATTGACAGTGTCGGTAATGCCGTTGCCTCGTATGGCCAAGACGGAAAACTAATCCTATTTCTTCCAGACAATGATGGTGATGGCTATACCACTTTGTCTTCTAAATTATTTTCCAAAGTGGAAAAAATTCTGCAACGCATTGATAGTACAAAAACTCAAACCGCCAAGGAGTTTTTTGACCGTTTTGGTATTCGAGGGCACACCGTAAAAGACGAAATCGAATCTGCCATTGAAAAAATGAAGAAGGGCGAAATTCCGGCAGATAATTTCCTTATTAAATCGTTCAAATACTTCAAAGATGAGTGTCCACAAAATGAGATTGAGGAATTCATTTCAAAAATCCGATCGTTGGCGTTTTTGCCTTATGAAACAAAGATCGGAAAGACTGGTTTTTCATCAGGACAGGGGTTGTACTTCCCAACCCCACGTCTCGTTTCCTTCTATGTGCTTAGGCCAGAAACAAAATTTGTCGCTTGGGAAACACTTCGTGCGAGATACCCTGAATCCGACCATGAGACATTGAAAAATTTCTTGGGGAAATTAGGCGTCAATAGTCAGGAACCGTCTAAACGCGATGAGGTTTATAATATTATTCTTCCTCAATGGCGGCAGAATCAAAAGCCCGACAACACCGTTGATGAAGGACTTGTCCATTTTAAGACATTCTTCGACTATTTCACGTCTCTTTCTCAATACCTAGGCGATACTTTCTTAAGAGACATCATAGAACTGCCTTTTCTTCTCTGTTCAACCAAACAGGATTCAGAAAAAAAATGTTTCTGGGGGAAATCCGCCAATATCTATCTGCCGACCGATGATTTGAAAGTGTGGTTTGAAACCAAGCCCGACAGTATGTTTCTATTGTTAGATAAATACTATAAGACGGTGGATGAAGAAGACCGCGCAAACCTCAAGGGGTTTTTTGACAAATTGGGGGTCAGGAAGACCCCAAGTGTGCTTTCTCGTACGATCTCGCCTGCGGAGCTTGGTAATCAACGTGTGTCGTGGAGCGGGAAACATCATGAGTTTGAAGATAAATATCTTGATGGATGCCAACAAGTCATCGAAAACATTAACGCTACTCGCTCCGTCCTGCTATGGCGTGTTCTTGCAACCACTGTCCAGCTTCATGGTTTGAGAGGGCGGCACACTTGGTTTTATTACAGCCATCAAAGCGAATACTTCAAATCAACGGAAGAACAGAGACTCCTGACGGCGAAGTGGATTCTCAACAAGGCGGGCGAACTGGTTTCTGCCGATGCCGTGACAATCCAATCACTTTCAGATCAATATGACACAACCAGCGCAGGAGCAGAGGCGCTCATCAGGTTTTTGGGAATCCATGACGAAGCACAGGACACCGCGCATCTAAACGAGGAGGAGCGGCGAAAGATTGCGCTCGCGGAGAAAATCGAAAAATCAGGGTATTCCCCTGAGCAAATTCTTTCGCTAATCGAAGATGACAAGCGTACAAAGGCCGCTCAGACCTCGACGGTTACGATTGGAGGTGGTAGCGAACAGACCTCTCCTGGATCGACTCTGATTCAAGAGATTCAAAAGCGTCGCCCCTCCGTCAAGCACGACAACTCGTCGGGTCGTCAGGAAAATGATCCCACACCACCTACCCAGCCAAGTGATGCCAACGAAGACGCGGACGACTACACACCGAAAGCAGTGGACTACGGCAAAAAACTGGATCGCGCCAAAGATCGTTACGCCAGCGAGCTTGACCGTATAGAGCGTGAGCAGGTTCTGCATGACAAAGCCAATACTTTGCCGCGTTACAGCTACGGCTGGTTTCTCGCCCTGCTGGAACTGGAGTGCATGGCAAGCAGTGAAAAAAACGCGGACGGCAAGACCATTTCCATCAGCTTCGGCAAGGTGGAGCGGAACAGTCAATCGTCCAGAACCATCGTCCTGAAAGAGCCGAGCCGTTTCATCCCGCAGTCCATCGAAGAGTTTTCGGGCGTGCGTGTGGATCTCGATTTTGGCAATGGCCGCACAGGGACGTTGCATGTCGAATCGTTTACTGCCAGAGAGTTTTCATTGCTCGGCAAACTGGCGTCCGCGGGTGAGTTGAGCGGGATTGACTTGGGCGAGGTATTAGAGGCACGCATCGAAGTTCAGAATCCGTCCTTCCTGTTGCAAGAGTTGCTGGAGCGATTCCGTGAGTTGAGGCTTGCCGAAAAATTCGACATGAAGGCGAGCCTGACGCCCGACATCGAATTCGTATTCGGCCCGCCGGGAACAGGCAAGACCACTCACCTCGCGGAAAAGGTGCTGATTCCCATGATGCAGGCAACGGAGCAGGCAAGAGTGCTTGTCCTGACGCCGACCAACAAAGCGGCCGATGTGCTGACGACCCGCATAATGGAAAAGATGGGCGCGGATACTTCATTTCTGAACTGGCTGGTTCGCTTCGGAACCTCGGCTGACGAGCGCATCGAGAAAGCAGGCGTGTGGCGGGATCGTTCTTTTGACATCGGTGCATTGCCTCGCTCCGTAACGGTTACGACCATTGCCCGCTTCGCCTACGATGGGCTTGCGGTCGAGTATGGCAGCAAGAAGCTGCATGAAATGGAGTGGGATGCCATCGTCATTGACGAGGCTTCGATGATTTCGCTTGCCAGCATCATCTACCCACTTTACCGCCAGAAACCCCGGAAATTCATCGTTGCCGGAGACCCTTTCCAGATTGAACCGATTGTCGCAGTCGAGCAATGGAAGGACGAAAACATCTACACGTTGGTCGGCCTCAATAAGCCAGGCGCTTTTGCAAAGCCTGCTACGAAGCCACACGACTACTTGGTGACGAATCTGGAAACGCAATACCGAAGTATCCCGGCCATCGGCGAGATTTTCAGCCGTTTCACCTATGACGGCATCTTGAAGCACCACCGCGCGACTGGAACGCAGCGTCCACTGGAACTTGACGGCCTTGCTGTCCAACCGCTCAACCTCATCAAGTTCCCCGTCAGCAAATACGAAAGCATCTACCGGGCGAAGCGGTTGGAGAGCGGAACGCCCTATCAAACCTATTCGGCACTGTTCACTTTCGAATTCGTCCGGTGGCTTGCAGAGCAGATACGGATCGGCCATGAAAACAAATTTCGCATCGGGGTCATTGCGCCCTATCGTGCCCAGGCGAACCTGTTGAGCAGGCTGAACGACTCGTGGGCGTACAAGCCTGATGTCGTGGAGATTCAGGTCGGCACAATTCACGGTTTTCAGGGCGATGAGTGCGACATTATCATTGCCGTTTTCAATCCACCGCCGACTATCTCTTCAAGCCCGCAGATGTTTCTCAACAAGCGGAGCATCCTGAATGTCGCCATCAGTCGTGCACGAGACTACCTCTTTATCATCATGCCGGACGATGAAACAGAGGGCCTAAGAAATCTGCACAAAATTGCCAAGATTGAAGGACTTGTGAAGTCAGGTGGTGCGTTCGGTGAGTATGCGTCCCGTACTATTGAGGAAATGATCTGGGGCAATGCAAATTACCTTGAGGAAAACACCTTCTCAACCGGCCATCAGATGGTGAATATTTATCGCAACCCGGAGCGTTACTATGAAGTCCGTAGCGACGATTCGGCAATTGATGTTCAGATTCACGGAAAACAATGAAGGAATCCTCAAACCCGTGTGCTTCGTGATCGACTTCGCACCCAAAAAAAGGAAAAGAGGACGCTACCCTTTTTCGAAGCACATCGCTTTTTTGCTTGTGGCTGCACGGTTTTGGATGTACTCTCTGGCCTAACAAAACGATCAAAGGCGCGCCATCCGTTGGCGGTTTTGAAGTTTGGTTTTTATCATGGTGAGAAGGTCACGGTCTGGGAATCCTACCTGCGACGTTCCTGCGTCATTTGTGGTCGTGTTCCGCAACTTTTCGCTTCAATGACAAGATCAACGTCATTGGCTGGGTCGGTGAAGCCACAAAGCCATGATGTTCATAAAAAGCCTTAGCTTCAGCGGAGAGGGCATGCACCAAAAGGCCTCGAATGCCGAGAATTTCACTCGCGTGGAGCGTGCGCAGCACTGCGTCTTGCAACAGTGCGACGCCCACGCCTCGACCTTGCCACGCTTGATGGATGGCCAGACGGCCGAGTATGGCGACCGGTACGGGATCTGGCATATTGCGACGCAGTAAAGCCGGCGCATCGCTCAAGGCCAACGCCCCGGAGGCTAGGCAGTAATAGCCGACCACCTGCGTCCTTTCAGCGACCACATAGGTCCGTGAGGCGCCGCTTACCTGATTAGAACGAGCGCGCCGCTTAAGCCAGTCGTCCAGACTATCGACTCCGCAGGCAAAGTCATCCAGCCGATGTTCCGGCGAGAGCGGAGCCGGGGCGGATAGCATTATTCCTGCCAGGGTTTGGCAGCAGCCATCAGGCGTTCAAACCCTTCACCGCTCGGCGGCTGATCCAGCACCTCGAGAAAATGGTCATACGTTTTTTGATCGACGCGCACGAGGGTTTGATCGAGCAAGGATTCTTCAGCGGCACGGCGCGCTGCATCAATCATAAAGTCTGAGCGCGTCTTACCCTGGGCCTTGGCGGCTCTGTCAATCAAGGAACGAATGTCACTGCGCACCCGTAAATTGACTGCCTGGGTTTGCGTATCCGTGGGTGTTTGGTGCTTAGGGGGCATGGCAACCTCTTTCATTATCTGTAGGAATGAATCCTAACATAGTAGATACACATTGTGTATCTCATTTTTAATTGATCGATCCCTCGCACGGTCCGATCTTCGTAGCCGACGCCGATGCGCTTCGGAGCGGGTTGTCGGCACCTAAGCGCTTTTTGCACAGAGTTGAGCTCTTCTTCATGGTGACGAGAGTCCGGTTATCGGGGCAAGCTCGAACAATTGGATGCCGAAAGCCTTGCGCAGGTGCGCACCGCCAAATTGACTAACATAGGCGCCTGATTTGATGAAGTACGGCCTTGGCATCATTGTAGTCATATTGGATGGCGGTAAAGACACCTTCTTTTTCCAATAAGAGTGTCGGAAAACCTTTTACTTCCAGTCTGCGAGTGCATTCAATCTCTTTTAACAGCTCCTCCTGGACGGCTAGACTTTCGATATCCGCTGAAAAGAGCGCCCCATCCAAACCGATCTCACCGGCAAGTTCAATCAGCGTGTTTTTATCGGCAGGATTTCTTGCCTCCAAATAGTAGGCCTGTTGGATTGCCAGGATCATCTTTTCTTCATGGCCGGAATTTTGTCGCCGGGCAGCGATGACGGCACGACAGGCCGCATAAGTGGACCGCCGAGGCACACATTTCTCCCAGAATTCAAAATTGAACGGCGTCCCGGGAACCGTGTGTTGGATTTTTTGCCAGATACTTCTCAGCTTGGTCTGCATTTCTGCCGGCATCGTTTGATCCGTGTCCGGAGCCAGACCTCCCAGAACACGTTGGCTATGCACATGATCTGGAAGACCCGCAACGATTTCTTGCCAGCGCGGACTGAAGGCCCAACACCAACTGCACATGGGATCATGGAAGTAGTAAAGCGTAAGCGGCATAGCCGAACCTGTGCGAATGAGAGGTGATCAAAATTTTATCGCCACTGAGCCTTATGAAATTTATTATAGAGACAGGACTGACAATCAGTCCCGGATATTGACTTCCTTCTAAAGGTCAATAGATAGCATCTGCATTTTTCCGTATAACCGTTCCGGCATTTTTGTATTTTGTTTCAAAAGTAACATGGTAAATTCCAAATCAATGCGCTGAGGTTTTGAAATGATGGCTTTCCCCTCACCTTCTTCAAACAACCGAAATGCCGAAGCCAAGGTCTTTCTGGTCACCGGCGCGACCGGCGCGATGGGTCAAGCCATTGCCCGGCAATTGGCTGCAACCCCGGATTCCGAGGTCGTGCTGGTCTGCCGCCATCAAGATAAGGCCAAACAGGCGGTCAAGGAAATCGTCGATTCGACAGGAAATTCCAGGGTGCGTTATGAACTTGCCGACTTGAGCCGGCAGGATGACATCCGCGGACTGGTGGCGCGCTGGACAGGTCCCCTGCACGTCTTGATCAACAATGCCGCCTGCACGCCGCGCACCCGGCAGGAGACGCCCGAGGGCATCGAAATGCAGTTTGCCACCAATGTGCTCGGTTATTTTTGGTTAACCGAGGCATTCACGCCGGTTTTAAAAACATCTGCACCCGCGCGTGTCGTCAATGTCGCCAGCTACT
Organism: Methylomicrobium agile; assembly: GCF_000733855.1. Lineage (NCBI taxonomy): Bacteria > Pseudomonadati > Pseudomonadota > Gammaproteobacteria > Methylococcales > Methylococcaceae > Methylomicrobium > Methylomicrobium agile. Next base: position 2,220,720 of record NZ_JPOJ01000001.1, on the reverse strand, counting down.
GGGCCGGCGGCCTGGATTTAAACGATTTGGAATTTGTCCGCCGACGCTACGACAACGACACCGCCTACCGTCAGTCCAAACAGGCCGACCGCATGCTGAGCGCTGCCTTTGCTGAAACGCTCGCGCCTTACCGCATCAGCGTCAATGCCTGCCATCCCGGCGACGTCCATTCGACATTAAGCCATAATCTGGGGTTCGGAGGTCACGAAACGCCGGACCAGGGGGCTGCGACGCCTGTCTGGCTGGCGACCCATCCCGTCGGCCAGCAATCTACCGGACGCTATTTCGAGCACAGGTGCGAGTCCAACTGCGCTTTCAGCCGCGACAGGCAGGCGGTACGCACCCTCTATGAGCTATGCGCCAACTACTCAAACGGTAAACTCCGGCGCTAACCAGCGATTTTTGCAGGATGCTTGATCACCCATCCCGGCGGGATGGCGTATCCCGCAAGGAATGGATGAATACACACAGTAAACCCCGTGTCATGTCGGTTTGATCCGGTGCTAACGCCGTGCAAACCGATGCCCTTGCATGAAATCCCGATACTGCTGGGCCTCAAGTTTGGACTGAAACCGCGCATGCACGACATCGTCGATCCATACTTCCCATGGCAAGCGTTGCAGAGCGCCCTTGACCAGGGTAACGTCGCCCACCCGAAACGTCGCATGCTGATAGAGTACCTTGCGCGGGGTATCGATGCGGATGATGCAATGATCCAGCAATGCCGGTCCGCCGATTTCGCCGGGCTCGACCAGTAACGGGACTTTGATAGGACCCGTCGACCGGCCTATACAACCGATGACATCGTGTTCCTCGTGCCAGGACTGACCGGTTGCCGGGTCGCCGTAAAACAGCCGGATCTTGCGCCGGCTTTGCCGCAACTGTTCCAACAGCTCGATAACCGGTACCGGTGTCTCGGCATGGAAACAGGTGCCGGATGGCAACCGGCGATAGTGCACGCACTGGCCATTGCCGAAGCGATATGCAAAGATTTCTGGATTCATGATGACTGTCCTCAAAAAAACGGAAATGTCATGAATCCCCGGCCGGGAATGAGACATTCCCGTTCGGGTTGATAAAATGAACCCCGCAACAAATGACGGAGCTAACTCGAGTTGTGATGATTAACGCTGTTTTAGCCAACCATCGGCTGAAAGACTCAGGTTGGCAGCGCGCTCTTGCCCAAGGCTTGCAGTGCCAAGGGTACCCACGGATCCAAATCTTCCCAGTTGATGCTGCCGCCGTTGGCTTCGCCCTGTTGATAGGCTTCGACCAATCCACGGCAGACCTGCATGGCCGCTTGTTCCTTTTTCAGTTGTTGTACCGAGTAGTCGGGATCCGGCCATCGCTCGACTGCCACGCATTCCCAAACCAACCTCTCATCACCCGACTCCTGGTAATCGTCGGCCAATAAGGGCATCGCCGCGGTATCATCCCAGATCGTGGCCTCATTGAATGCCTGTTCGGCGATCTGTTGGGCGACTTCGGGACTCTCCGCTTCAATACCCACCGAGACACGATGGACATAATCGATTTCATACGAGACGACAAAGTGTTGCGTCATGGCTATTCTCCACAATGATCGACGGTAAGCCTCCTTCCATGGAAGGAAGGTTCCCGTCAGGTTAAAGTGCAATGTCTTCGCTGTGTAGCGAGACGATTTCTTTGTGACACCCGGGGCAGCGATCATGACAAGCGCAGTCCCATTCATCCTGCCAATCGAGTAGGCAATACGGGCAACGGTAATCATTGAGGTACTTGGCGATCGTGTCATCAGCCATTGCTTGACTGATAGGAATACGGGATTGGGACATGAGTGATCTCCAAAAGAATGTGGCAGGAAACCCATCCGTCAGGATGGCTGTTCCGGCCGGATAATTGAAGCGGATAAGACCCCAAAATATAGCCTGCCCAGCCCGCTTGATTTTGCATAAAAAACGGATTATGGTAGCTATCTTTCACGAATTAACGGGAAATAAGCCATGTTTGAGCCGATTTTACGCATTTTTGATTTCCTCAGTCCGAACCGGACAGAGACTCGACATCAACCGCCTAAACCGATGGCAATTCCGGTCGATGAGCGACTCAAAACCATTCAACAGTGCGAACACATTTTCAAAAAACTCGATGCGGTAGAAGCCGAGGTGTTGAGCCGAATTGCCAACCCGGAGCAAGCCTGGCCCTTTTTATGTCGAATCCGGCAACTCAGACGCGAGACCCAGAGTGACCTGTTATCGCTGTTGCCGGAGGGCAGTTGGGTCTTTAGCGCTGACTCCCCTGCCCTCGACAGCCCGGTTCGCGCGGCTAGCACACGAACCGGCGCACCCTTGCAGGTGTTCAATGGCGGGCTGGCTGATTATTAGGTGGTGTCGTTCCGCCACCCTTTAATGCTTCCCTGAGTTGAAAAACCTGCTGGGCGGTTTTGGATGAAGTGTCATCGGTGACCGCCTGAACCGGCTGGGTTTTAGCCTTGCGGCGTTTTTTGACTTCCGGTTCGGGACTCACGTCCACCGGTTTGATCTTGTGTAATTCCCGCTCCAGCTTGGCGATTTCAATTTCCACCTCATACAACTTGATGGTTTTCTGTTTGGCTTGATATTGAAGCTCCAGACGATCAAGTTCATTGCCCGAGCTGCTGTTGCGCCGTTGTATTTCCCGGCGCACCATTTCCGACATCGCCTCCCAATCGACCGCTTGGCTGATTCGAGGCAGGACGACCGGCACGGCCTTTCGGGCTGACCGCCCCGCAGTGTGGCGCCGGATGGCGGATAAACCGTTTTTCACGATCACGAATAGTTGAAAGGCCGTTGCCCAGATCACCCGCAGCGCGAGAATGAACATCGCCACGATGATGATGCCAAAGATAAAGTTCATTGAAGATCTCCTGTTTGAAAGTTAAACACCTGTCTTCGAATGAACTGCGCCCGGCGGGCGATGATCGCCCGAAGCGGGATTGAGTGGAATACAGCTTGAGGTTGCAAAATGCGCTTGAACATCGGGCTTAACGCACCCGATCCGCATAGATGATTCTATGCGCCGCCTGTAGACGGTACGCCGGCCAATGCCGGATTCAGCATTCTCGAACGAATGCATGAAATGTCTGTTTTTCCGATGATCTCGGTCTGTCCAATATCATGGGAAAAATACATGGATGATTTGACTACCAATAGCCACAATCCCTGAACTGATACTCAGGGATTGGGCTACGGATAACGACCTGGTATTTAGGCCGCCGCTAACAGCACCGCTTTCGACAGCGCGAACAATTGGGTTCTGAGCTCCCTCAGTTCGTTGATCATGATCGCCGCCGGAAACAGATGGCTGACATCGATGCCCAAGCCCACACCCACGGTCTCAATTCCGCTGTTACGGCAGCGCTGCAAAATCTCCAGCGTACTCAGGATGTCGTTGGGCTGACCGTCGGTCATCACCAGCAACACCTTGCGCGGTTCCCGGCAACGGAGCAACGCCGCGGCGGCAAACCAGACGGCTTCCGTCATCGGCGTCGTGCCGCTGGCTCGTAACGAGAACGCCGCAGAATTTGCGCGAACGCGTTCGCCGTGTTCCAGCAGACGAAACACCGACGTGTCATCCCTGCCGGGAAAGGCCGTCATGCCCGGATTAACCCCGGCTATGCCCTCGAATGCCAAAGCCAGTGCCATGGATGCTTCCAAGGCGATCGATAGCCGGTTTGTCACAGACTGATGCTTATCGCCCAACACCGGTTCATCCATGCTGTCGGACTTGTCCAGCAGCAGATGGATGGCGGTATTCGGCGCGGATTTGACGACACGGCGCGCAAACACCTTAGGATCGCCCAGAGCAAGTTGAGGAAGCCGCCGGCCGATCACGCGCCGACCCCGGCATGCGGGATGGCTTCGATTGAGGCTTTGCGATTGCACCCAGCCTTGCAAGGCGGCACGAATTTTCACCGATTCGCTTTGTACGCGGTTGAGCAGGTTCAGGCCCGCCGCTGCATTACCCAGTGGCTTGAGCCCGACCGGCATCACCGTCTCAGGCGCATCCCGAACGTCCAGTGCCAAAGCGGACTTGACCACATCAAACACGTCGCGGTCGAAGTCTGCATCCGAAGCCGATTGCAGCGTTGCCATCAAAGACGGGTAGTCCGGCCCGTCTGCTTGCCCGGCCAATTCCTTGTCAGACATTTGGCTGGGCATGAAATCGTTGCCGGCCGAGTCATCGCGATCGGTGGCTTCGTCTGGGCCGGAAGATCCCGCTGAAGAATCAGCATCATCCGTGTTTGAAGTTGTATGATCGTGACCATCGTCAGGTTCAGTTTCGCCTTTGCTTCCGTTCGCTTCGGCATCAGTATCTCCCTGAACCGGCTGGTTTTGCTGTTGCTGCGTGTCTTCCTGTGCAGGGCTCTCACATTCCTGTTCAATGAGGGTCAGGATGCGGTCCGCCAGGTACAGACAATCGGCTTCCGAAGTCAGGCTATCCGGGACTTCGGATAGCAGCCCTTTCAGTCGTATCACCGCACCGGTCGGAAAATGGGATTTCAGCACCTGCTCGCTGATTTCGACCAAAGGATTCAGGGCCGTCTGACCGAGCACGCGTGCCCTTAGGCTTTTCAGCACATAGCCGTACAACACGTTGGCCGGGTGATCGTCCTGATTGGCGGCAACAAAGCCGCCGCTCGCGATCATTTTTTCGATCACCGTGCGCAGCGTGAGCCGGGTCCCGGGAAAGTCCTTGGCCAGCTCGTATTCGATGCGGACATCTTCGATGGCGCCGCACAGCCGTCGTCGCAATACCGACGGCCCATAAGTAATGGTAAAGTCGGAATAGCGAAGATGCGCGGCTTCGTGCGCCAACAATCCCCAGGCATAATCCTGATAATCGGGATCGTTGCCGTTGTAAGCCGGCAATTGAATCAACTTGCCGTCGGTATAGGCTTGATCGCCGCCGACTTTGACCTGGATGCCGAAGCGGTTACCGATGGCAGCCGCCACAATCGGAAAAGCATGGTGTAAGGTGTTATCTCTCATGGCTTGCTCCTAAAAGTGAGGGGCAAGCCACCGCCCCAAAGGGACAGTGAATTGCCCCGTTGGGTATCAAATAAATGAATGCTATTCGTTAAAACCAATAATCGGGGTCTGCAACTGCCTGATCGTCGCCATCGTCTACCGTCATCACCGTTTCCGGCTCAGCATTAGACGATCTTGACTTGTCCGGATTGGACGCCTCGATGGTTACGGCTGTAAGAACAGTGGGATTTGACGGATGTCCCGTGCTTTCGGCTATAAGGATGGGTTCGTCCAAACTCTCCGTTCGGCGATCACCCTGTTCCATATCCCCTGCCCCCTCGTCCTCGAAAATGCCATCGAACAACCCGGAAAACAGATCACTGTCCGGACTGGCTTCGTTATTTTCTCGGGATGCGACCGTGCCCCCACCTCCATCGGTCTCGACTGCGGTGGATGGGTCATCCTGTCCATAAGCCATTTCGATGTCACTGTCAGACAGTACTGAGGGCGATAAAAGCGGTAACGGTAAAGACTGATCCGCCGTTGCCAGCAAATCAGGGGTTTCTGCAAGATCATCCTCCGCTTCCGTTCCGGCATCATTCATTGCATAATTTTGCTCGGCCAGCAGCCCTTCGCCGTGGCGCCGGGTTTTGTCCGGATCGGCCAACAGCATGGCGGTGGCGAGAATCTCTTGCAGGATACTGCCGGTAATCGCGCCTTTGTCAGGAATCCTCGCCAATAGCGCATCGATGGTGCCGACCACGGGCGCCACCCGGTAATCGAGAAAACCCAAACCATCGAGCTTGTCACGCATGCGGCGAATCGGCCGGAGCGCATTGCGCGTGACCTGATCCTTACCCAATAGCGATTGCTCGATCAATAGATTGGCCTCTACCGAGATTTCATAGAACATCTGCTCGCTCAAGGTACCAATTTTGGTTTCCAGACGCGCAAGGTCTTCCGCTGGCAACGTGTCCGGCACGCCGACCGTAACGATCAAAAAGTCAAACGATAAACGCGTCGAAACGAACTCCACCGAATCCACCGCTTGCTCGATAATGTCGGCAAATTCCGGATGGCGAACCACCCAGTCTGTCACTGCGGCATCGTAGCCGGCCAAAAACTCCGCTTTGGCATGGGCAAAGTCCTGGGCAATCCGTTCAAGCTCGAGGGTAATGCCGGCGGCAGATTCGCTGGGAATCGCAAAACCGCCCAAAAACCGGGTGCCGACCCGCAAACAGATGCGTTCGGCTTCCTTTTTCAGGCGGTTGAATACCGTCAGCCGATCCGGATCGAGCAAACGCTTGGAACCCAGACTGGCTAAATCCTCGGGCGGCAATTTGCTGCCATCGGCGAGCACCAGGTCTTCCTTTTTCAGTTTTTTGCGGGCGCCGTAAATGTTGGCTTCGACTTTCACCAACACGACGCGGTCTAAGATGATATTGGCTGCTTGGGTCATACAAACCTCCTTGGGAGAAAGAGGCGCAGCCGGCCCGGATGGGCAAGCGCACCCCTTCCGGGTTAAAGTAAAAATGAACGGGATTAATCTTCTAAAACCAACGATCGTCTGTATCGGATAAAACCGAGGCCAGATTCAACCGAGGTTTCAGTAAACCTAACATTTCAGCCGTTCCTCTGATTCGGTCGAGATCCGTGCCAAAAAAAACCAACACGTCCTGTTCGGCCTTCAGATCGGCTGAAACCTCGCGGCTGCTTTCGGTTGCTATACCGATCTCAACGCCGGCAAAGCCCTGCTGTTTTAACGTCATCAAAAACAGCCAGGGCAGAACGCCATGGGCGGGTCTGATCTGGCCGCTTTGCGAAAACGGCGCGGCGCCCAGTGCCAGAGCGCTCAATCGCTGCCAGCCTTCCCAGAGGGAATGAGGCATCGCGGCATGGTCCGGCAAGGATTGAATCACATCGATCAGACGCCTGATTTCGCTGGCCAAGGCCAGACAGACTTCCTGACTTGCCCGGCAATCGATATGCCAATACAAGGCTCCACCCGAAGTAGCCGGTGGATCGGGCTTGGCTGGCTCAGAAAAAAGCACGTGTCCTTCGCTGTCTATAGCCACCTCGGCGACGAATACATAGCCTTTGGCCTGTTTTTGCTTTTCGAGGTCGAATTGCCTCACCCCCCTCCGGGTATTTACCCCAGGCAAACGCGGAGCGGTTCTGCCCCAACGAGTCGTGATCGTACCGTCCGCATTCGCCCTGACCGCCCAGTCTTTCGAGCGGCCATCGCTGTGGCGATAACGGTATAAACGCCACGCCGCCATGACTACGCCTGCCAGTCATCGCCGAACACGTCCTTGGCGATGCGATGAATCGCTTCGCGTTCCGACGGTTCCGCCCGGAAAGTCAAGGCTCTGTCCAGGGAATAGGCCAAGGCATTGGGGGCACTTTTAAAGGTCGCTACCAGTGTCGCCCACCGCACTAAACCGCGGGTCGATAGCGTAACCGACAACATCCCTGCGCCATCCTGACCGCCCATGAAGACCTTGCGGATCTGATTGGCGACTTTGATCATGCTTTCGCGCAGCGTTTCCGGCATGCTGGGGACGACATCGGCCAAGAGTTTCATTTCGTCTTCGGGCTCGGGATAGCCCACTTCCATCAAACGAAACCGGTCCAGAAAGGCCAGGTTCTGTCTCAATACGCCCTGATACAAACCCGACTGATCGCCTGCACCCTGGCTATTGCCGGTGGCGACCAGCCTAAACTTGGGATGCGGTAGGATCACGTCCCCGGTCTGCGGAATCGTCAACGGCTTGCCTTCAACGACTTCGTTCAAACCGATCAATTCGGCCGGGTCGACCGCATCGATTTCATTGATCAACAAGATGTGTCCGAGGCGAACCGCCCGCGTCAACGGACCGTCGATCCATTTCATGGCGCCGCCATCGACCAGCATGTATTGGCCGAGCAAATCGTTCAGTTCCAGGCGGCCGTGTCCGGTGACGGAATGGACGCCCCAATGCAGCCGGGCGGCCACTTGCTCCAAGAGCGACGTTTTACCGGAGCCGGTGGGGCCGGTCAGATACAAGCCATCGCCATTGGCCGAGCCCAGAAACGCCAGCACATCGCGCAGATGATCCTTGCGAAACACATAGGCCTTTTTGATCGGCACATACGGATTGTGCGCCGGGCTAAAACCTTCCACTTTCATCGAAGCGGGCGCAGGAATGCCGAAGGTGTCGGCAATGGAATACTGTTGCATCATGGTGAACTCCTTAAGTTTGGGTTGAAACCCGAAACCGGAGACACACCCTACCCCTGAAGGGTGCTGTGTCTCCTTCGGGTGAGTAGATTCCCTGGCAGTCCAGGGGATGAATAATGTGTAAAGGTAAAAAAATCGGGATCAGTGGGCCATGGACAAGCGCATGATATTCGCCAGTTCGGCGCGGGCAACCATTTCTTCGTCCATAAAACGCAAGATCCGGCGAATGTCGGCTTTCAAGTCGCGGTCGCGGCTTTCACCCAACAGTTGCCGCACGCATTGCTGTTTAGTCCTGATCTCTTCCAGACTGGCCGTTTCCAGCCAGGCATATAAGGTTTTCCAAAAGTCTTTGTTCATGAGAGACCTCCTCTGATTAAAATAAGGGGCCACCCTGACCCGGCGGGACGATGAACCCCGACGGGACGACAACATCAGGCTTGACGCACCTGATACAGGAGAGGGGTGACCTTTCCTGCCGCTCAACAGCGGAACGCCGGCAAGCGCCGGATTCGGGGTTCCTCGAAAGGAACGCCTGAATGTTCTGGCTTTTCCTCTGGCCTTGGCGCGCAAGGACAGAGGAAAAACCGGAAAAACGGGCCGATCAAACTGACATCCTTGGAGATGCCGGTCCCCGGCAAAAGGATCAGGACACCCCGCAGGCCCAATAGGCCATGCAGGGGTCCAGTTCCATTAAAGACAACCTTCAGAACCAGTAATCGACACCCGCCAGGTCTTTCAACGCTTCCGCATCGAAAGGCACTTCCACACGCTTTCCGTCGTCATCTCGACAGGTGATTCGAACCCGCTCGGAGGGTTTTTTCCGGTAGGGTTCCAGCGCCGGTTCCGGCACCTCCGGCAGCATGGCGTTAAGGACCGCTTTGTAATCAATGCCCCCTGCACGTGAAAGCGGCTGATCCGCAATCCGGAGTGCTCGGCCGCCAGGAAGGGTCCCATCAAACCGACCAACGTGTGTTCGATCGTGGCTTGCTGCAATTCCATCGCTTTGAGCTGGGCTTTGATATCGTCGATTTTCTCCGCATTCTGGCGATAGTCAGCGGCCAATCGTTGCCACTGCTGCTCATCATTCCCTTGGGGTAGATAAAGATCGCGTTCCGGATCTTTTTTCGGCTCCCGACCGGTTTTGACGTCCGACCAGAAATCCATGGCCGTTTCGATCAGTTGCGTGAGAAAGGCTTCGTCACGCTTGATCACGAACTCGACGTCCTGCCCCTGGTGATAAAAAAACAAAAACCCGCGCGCGGCTTCGGCGACCAGGAGCTGTTGTTGCACCTGGCACCAATACAGTTGATAGGCCACCGATTGCTCGCGGTTTAACAGCACCTCCAGAAAAGTGGATTCATGCGGACATTTCACTTCCACGGGCTCATGGCTTTCGGACAACCCATCGAACGATGCCCGCATCTGGGGATAGCGCTCCGATTCACCGCAGAGCGGCAACAACAGCACATCGTGCTTATCCTCAAAACGTTGCAGCGCTTGCGGCTCGCATTCGAGGCCTAGGCGAATCAATGGATTATTTTCCAGCGGCTGTTCCAACACGAGTCCTTTCTTCTCCGCCCATAGCCGCCAGGGCGTCTTGTACGGAGAGCGGTTCATGATGATCGCCGCCTCACTGGCGCTGATGCCTTGTGTCCGCCATAACCGCCATTCGGACGAGCGCTGCGAAACATTGATGACTTTCATCACTCCACCCCGTGCAGCTGGATGCAGCACCCCCAACGCAGCGTCGATTGCCCGAGCTTGACGAGCTGCGCATCACAACGCCGGGTCCAGTGATAGTCATCAAAGATCAGCAGAATGGAGTCAGCTGTTGTCACACAGTGACCGCCATAGCTTTCGACCAGGCTGTGAAGCTGGGTTTTTGATAACGTAGCAGTGTTTTTGACTGTCCCTTCCGGTTTCCAGGCCCGTTCCAAAAAACTGCGGCCATGTCGGCGAATCACGGTGGGCGAGTCGTAACGATGCCAGTCCGTATGGCAAGGTATTCGATTGAATGATTGATCGATGGCGTTCATGACATCTCCTTTTAATACAGGACGTCATGCCATTCACCCAGAGGGCGAAACATGACGCCCTGGAAGGGTGGATAACGACCGGCTGAGTAACCGGCGTAAAATGTAAAGGCTTGACCTCAATTAGCGTAACGAACCCAAGGTCTCACGGGCCTTATGCAAGGCTTCCGAGGCTACCGTGGACACGGGCGGCATCGAAGCTTCGTCGATGGCCTGATTTCCAGGATCGATGGGATTCGATGCCGCTTTCGCCGCTTGTGACGCCTTGTCCAGTTCGGTAATGGCATAGGTCAATTCCAGCCCCGCAAACTTGTTGTTGGCGTAGTCGTAGGCAGCCTTCCAGGCACCGGCCATGGCCGTGCGCCTGACCAGTTCCGCGACCGCTTTCTGGACCTTGGGACTGATCATCGACAGATCGATCACGCGGGGACCGGTATCGGCATCAGTCCCGCCATCGACCGCATCGAGACGGCTGGCACTGCCGTTAATCACGGCGCCGTCGTTCAGGTCGTCAAGGCTTTTGCCGTCCATCTCCTCAGCGGCATAACCGCATTCCTCCGGAAAGGCGGCGCGCAGCGAGGCGGCTTTACCGCATTTCCCTAACTGGCCCTTGGGTCGTTTGATCCACATGGCCGTCGGCAGCTGGGAGTTTTTACCGCCCGCGGTGCTGTAGGCCTCCATCCAGTACACTTCCTCGGTAAAGGCGCAGTGGCGGCCGCCGACCAGACGGTAAACCGTCACCGCTACCCATTCGGGAAAGGTCACGGTGACCGCGCTTTCCTGCCAGGTATCGGTGTCGTCTTTGAATTTACCGGTAAAGGTGTGAGTCACATCGGGCCCCCAGACCGGCCGATCCATGCCCGCCCAAAGCCCGGTCCGGGTTGCCGTGGTCTGTATTTCCATAATCGATGGCCAGACAGTTTCCACATTGCGTCCCAAGGCGGTGCTCCACATCGGCACGATATGCACGGGTTTTTTGAAAATATCGAGCTTGCGGGCCCTGCAATAATCCAGCGCCATCATGATGGCTTCGGGGGTTTTTGCCGTCGGAAAGGTCACTTCGGTGAGCACTTTCCAGGATTGCTCCGAGAGCCCGTAAACCTGATGCGCGTCGACCGGCATCGGCAGGTTCCGGGCTTTTGGCTGCGTGTTTTTGGATGGATAGCTCATTGCGTTTCTCCTTAATAAAGTGAGGACGCAATGCCCCAGACGGGGAATGGCATCCCCATGGGGTTTAAGAAACCGAAACAGCGCAGGCTGCAACGGCAGGGTTAATGATTACTCGAGATGAAAAGCTTTTTTCTGTGAGTTGAAAAATTAACTCACCAATTGATCATCTTGATCATCGCCCTTCCCATCCGCGTCGAGCCGATGAGTTCGAGCGGTGTTGCCGAGGCTTTGCGAAACTCGGCTTATCGCAGTTCCCGACAGCCGCCTCGTAACCGTTTGTCCGATCCAGGATTTGCAGATCGTTGGCGACCACTTCGGTGGTCGTGCGTTTCTCACCGTCTTTCTCCCATTGCTGGGTTCGTAAACTGCCTTCGACGTAGATCTTGCTGCCTTTCCTCAGTAACTCACCGGCAATTTCAGCCAAGCGGCGATAAAACACCACCTGGTGCCATTCGGTACGCTCCTGCTGAGTGCCGTTTTGATCTTTCCAGACTTCGCCCGTTGCCAGACGAATCACCGTAACCCTGTCGCCATTGGCTAAAAACCGGATATCTGGATTGGCGCCCAAGTTGCCGACCAGGATGACTTTGTTAACACCGCGACTTGCCATACTGCTAACCTCCTCCGTCCGTGCCCGGATCAAGACTTGAATTAAAACCCACCGGCACGGCTGTGAGTTTTATGCTCGGGAGGCAAATCACCCCGGCCGGGGAATTGGCTTTCCCAGAACAGGATTAACAAATGCACAATGCATTCACATCATCGGGCTTAACGCACCCGACTCGTCGATGAATATCATCCACGCCGCCTGCAGGCGGAACGCCGACGCAAAGTCGGTCCACAGCGTCTCGTAAGACGGCAGGAAATGTTATGTCTCCATTTGATCAGCAAAAAAGTACCCATGGGAAAAGCCAGGCTGATTTAAAAACGAAAGTCAGCGCCATTGCCAAACATTGAAGCGGATAACTCAGTATCACTGTCAGCAATAGATCGTTAAATCGGCCATTTTTTGCACGGTTAGTCAGAACAAAGCAACTTACTATCGGGCGAGATACGGCAATTATTCAGAGGAAATGGCATGGCAGACCTAACAGCACCAGAAAAGACCGTCCGCCCGGCCATCAGTCGTCCGGTTTTCGAACGCACCATCAAAATCCAGAGCGAACAAGCCATTCGGGTGATTCGCCGGAGCTACGGCCGCTTGATTCGCTCGTTGTATGCGATTGACGTCACCTTGCGAATCGTCGGCGCGGAACAGGCGATTGATGATATCGAAGAGATCGTCAGTAACATGATCGGCGACTGTGCACGGCAACTGCAGCAGGAAAAAGCCCGGCTCGATAAACTCTGCGCCGATAACGGCATTGCTGAATCGCCGCGCTATACCCACCCGACGGATTTCAAAGCCCGCATCACCTCACCGCAGATCGCTCAGTTTGTGGAGCTGATCCGCTTGCTGGACCAGCTGATGATCGCCATGGATACGCTATGGCTTTGCCAGATATTAACGAGCAAGCAATGCTCAACCGCACGGTATCAATGGCAACAACGGTTACACCGATTAGCACGGCGTATTGTCTCGATTGAACAGAGGGCGCATCAAGCCGCTTATGCAAAAGGCAAAGGCGAAGAAGTACGTACAGCCCGAGAAGAATCGGGGCTATTGGCGGAACCGGAGACGATGTCTGAAAACGACAACGATTATGAATCCGAAGAAAAGGGTGTTGGGAACTGATGTAATCAGTCGATCGCTTGTTAAAATCCATTGCCCAAGCACGCCAGTCGATGGTTGTTTTCTAGCCAGTTTTATTGTTTATTAGTTATTTTGTCCCATAATTCTGCCAGCTAACCACTTATAATAGGTGGGGCATCCTCTAGAATCAGAGACCAAATTAACAATAGCAATCAAATGAACAATGTCTTCGAATTTCGCAATGAGCTTATCGCCGATTACAGCGCTTTCTCGCGCAGCTTTACCAGCATTTCCGCGCCGGACATAGCGAAAGAAGTCGAAAGACAATACGATGCTGGTCGTTACTGGCCGGAGCCGCTCATTCAGATCAATGCTAACTACCAACGTAAGGCAACTGTACAGCAGTTGGTTGAACAGGGAATCCTTCATAAACAATGTGCTGAAATTTTCCAAGTCAACAAATTGGAAAATAATCCTCAGCCGCTGCATCTTTATACCCATCAGATTGAGGCCATAGCGAAGGCGCAGTCAAGCCAAAGCTATGTGGTCACTACGGGCACAGGATCAGGTAAATCGTTGACTTTTTTCATCCCGATTATCGACCGAATTCTTAAATCGAAACAGCTTGATACCGCCGCTAGAACGCGAGCTATCGTGATTTATCCGATGAACGCGTTGGCGAACAGCCAATTGGAGGAACTCAGCAAGTTTTTATACGGATTTGATGCAAATAATCAGCCATTTACAGTTGCCCGCTACACCGGACAGGAATCCACTGCAGAACGAGAAGCTATCGCCGACAACCCGCCGGATATTCTGTTGACCAACTTCATGATGTTGGAGCTGATCCTCACTCGCTATGAAGATACTGATCGTCGTGTTGTCGAGCATTGCAAAGGACTGAACTTTCTGATCCTCGATGAACTGCATACCTATCGAGGCCGTCAGGGTGCTGACGTTGCTTTACTGGTCCGTCGCTTGCGGGAGCGATTACATGCTGAACAGATGATTTGCATCGGTACATCCGCAACCATGTCCAGTACGGGCAACGTCAACGATCAAATGAAAACCGTAGCCGAGGTTTCAAGTAAACTATTCGGCACCCCCATTTCCGCGAATGATATTATTCGTGAAACACTTGAACGCGTAACCGACCCTTTCAAGGACGTTGCATCTGTTCGCGCGCAACTCTCCGCGTGTCTGAGCCAGGAGAAATTCACTTGGCCAACTTTTGAAGCGTTTCGTCAGGATCCGCTGGCTATCTGGGTCGAGTTGAATTTGGGTATCGAACTACCGACCGAAGGCGAACCACACCGAGCCAAACCGCTCAGTTTGACGGAAGCGTCAACCCGATTGGCACAAGATGCCGGCTGTTCAGAAGCTGTTGCCAAAGCCGGATTGCAGAAATTCCTGATCGCGGTTCAGCATGAAGTTACGACTCCACAGGGACGTTCGCCTTTTGCATTCAAACTCCATCAATTCATCAGTGGTCCTGGAAAAGTTCACACCACTCTGGAAGCAATAGACCAAAGACAAATCACCCTCGATGCTCAACGTTTCGCACCAGGTCGGCAAACCGAATCGGTGCTCTTGTACCCTACCCATTTCTGCCGTGAATGCGGCCAGGAATACCACCCCGTATGGCGAGAAGAACAAGGTAGCGTAAATTATTATAAGCCTCGTGAAATCGACGATATCAGCGCCGATGACAATGAAGACGTAAAATTCGGCTTTTTGTGCCCATCAAAACTTGATCAACAATATCAAGGTGGTCTGGAGGATCTACCGGAAATCTGGCTCGACCTCACAAAAGCAGAGCCAAAAATAAAAAGCGCCTATAAAAAAGCTGTACCTCTTGCTACCCGCGTCGATGCACAAGGTTGCGAAGGTCGAGGCGAAAATTATTGGTTTATCCCCGGCAAATTTCGTTTTTGTCTGAGTTGTGGTTTTGTCCACGAGGCGCATGGTAAAGACATTAACCGCCTAGCCAGTCTATCTGGTGAAGGCCGTTCATCGGCAACGACCATGTTAACGCTTAGTGCTTTGCGTCAGTTGTTCATGCAAACTGACTTCCCGGAAGGCGTGCCAGATCCTCGAAAATTACTCGGCTTTACCGATAACCGTCAGGATGCCGCACTGCAAGCCGGACACTTTAATGATTTTGTGTTTTTGCTGACATTACGTGCCGGTCTGATTGCGGCTTTGCAAAACAATGCTGGCTTGCTCACCGAAGAGCATTTAGCCGATGAAGTTTTCAAAGCACTCGGCTTCGATCGGATCGACGCCGTTACCCTGGCGGAATATTTACGCACCCCTAAATTGATGGGGCTTGCCCGGCAAGAAGCGCAACGGACGCTCCGTTTCATCTTAGGCTATCGTTTATTCAGGGATTTACGACGCGGCTGGCGTTTCAACAACCCTAATCTCGACCAGCTCAATCTATTGACGATTCAGTATCGGGGATTGGAAGAATTTTGCGCCGACGACGCCGTGTTCGGCCAGCCGGGTACCGTATTGCGAAGCCTTGATCCAACCACGCGAGCTGATTTCTGTCAGCTGGTGTTCGATGAAATGCGCCGGGCGCTATGTCTGGAAAGCCGTTATCTGGATGCCGTCGAGCAAGACAAGGCCAAAACGACAGCCCATCAATACCTCAACGAACGCTGGGCATTTGCGCCTGACGAGTCGCTGGCCACCTCAAAATACCTGATTCTCGGCAAACGACCCGAATACAAAGGCAAACCGCGTACCGATTTGGTCAGTGCCGGCCCACGCTCCCGTATCGCCAAACAGATCAAGCGTGCCGAATTCTGGAAAAACTCGCCATTCGCAAATCTTATATCCGCGTGGAAAGAACAGGAGTTCGTCAATGTGCTTGAGCTCTTGTTACACGCGGCTGCTAACTACGGTTACGTCCATAAGCACACAATCGATAACTCGATATTGGGTTGGCGCTTGAACGCGGCAGCCATGGATTGGCTCATCCCCCCAAAAAAAGAAGCCGATGATTCAATCAAAACCAATGCCTTTTTCCGCCAGCTCTACTTGATGATGGCGGAAATGATCAAATTACCCTCTCACCCCTTGTTTGATTTTGAAGCTCACGAACATACCGCTCAGGTCGATGCCGCACGCCGGCAATTGCTGGAGCAACGCTTCCGCTTTACCGACAAGGACCGGCAGGACTGGGCCGATAATCCGGCCCACGAAGCACCTTTGGAGCGTCTGCCGGTGATGTTTTGCTCACCCACTATGGAATTGGGCGTCGACATTTCCGCGCTGAATACCGTCTATCTGCGCAATGTGCCACCCACGCCAGCAAATTATGCACAGCGTAGTGGCCGCGCCGGTCGCTCCGGTCAGCAAGCTTTAGTGGTGACCTACTGCGCCGCACAAAGCCCGCATGACCAATGGTTTTTTCATCATGCCGATAAGATGGTGCACGGCATCGTTAAACCACCTACATTGGATCTGGCAAACCGCGATTTAGTCGAAAGTCATCTGCATGCTGTCTGGCTGGCATGCTGCGAAGTGGAGCTTGATAGCAGCATTGCGCCCTTGGTTGAATTAGGGCAAGACGACAAGCCGATCAAACCCAATCTGCTGGATCGCCTCAGCAACCCCGAAGTTCTGGCGACAGCAAGCCAGGCAGCCCAGCGCGTAATTGACCAACTGCAGACCGAAATCAAGGATGCCGGCTGGTACCATACCGACTATGTTGACCTGGTTATCAACGATTCGCCGAAGGCTTTTGCCGACGCCCTCGATCGTTGGCGGACGCTGTTTGAAGCCACCCGCAAACAAATGGACATGGCCGACAGCATTGTCAAAAGTCATACCGCTTCAAATACTGAAAGGGATAATGCTCGCCGCCGCTATGGTGATGCCGCACGGCAATATTCCGTGCTGTTAAAAAACAGCAATACGCAAAATTCTGATTTTTATACCTATCGTTATCTGGCCAGCCAAGGTTTTCTGCCCGGTTATAACTTCCCACGGTTGCCATTGATGGCTTGGATTCCGGCGCGAGGCGGTACCGGCAACAACGGCAAAAATGACGAAGGCAGTATGGTCAGTCGGCCGCGCTTTTTGGCTTTGTCCGAATTCGGTCCCCGCAGCCTGATCTATCATGAGGGCCAGATGTATCGCGTTATCCGCGCCAAGTTGAATGTCGGATCGGCCGATCATGTTTCCGGCAACAGCACCTTGGGTACGGTATCTGCACTGGTCTGCAGCCAGTGCGGTTACGGTCATTTAGGCGAAGAAAACGGGGCGGCGCCGCTGGAAAATTGCTGCGAAAACTGTGGCGCTTTGCTCACGCAACACGATTGGGTCAATCAGCTTTATCGAATCGAGACCGTGGAAACGCTACCGGTCGAGCGTATTTCAATCAACGACGAAGAACGCCAGCGCCAGGGCTTCGAGCTACAAACCACCTACCGTTTTTTGCCGGGCGCCAACGGCGAGATACAGAAGCAAGACGCTCATGTTGTTCATCAAGATGAAACGCTCTGTTCCATCACCTATTCGCCGGCTGCACGGATCTGGCGTATCAACCGGGGTTGGCGTCGCCGTAAGGATAAAAATCAACTGGGATTTTACATCAACCCGATCACCGGCGTCTGGAGCAAGCAAGACGATCCCGGTCAAAACGAATCCGCAGACAATGACGAAGCGTTGCTGGATAAAGTCCCCAATCAACGTATCGTGCCGTTTGTCGAAGACCATCGCAATGTTCTGATTCTGACCCCGGTGAAGCCCTTGTCCGTTACCGCGATGGCAACGTTGCAATCGGCGCTGAAACGCGGCATCGAACAGACTTTTCAAATCGAAGAGTCCGAATTGGTGGTGGAACCCTTACCGACCACCGATAACCGCCAAGCGTTGTTGTTCTATGAAGCGGCAGAAGGCGGCGCCGGCGTATTGACCCGCTTGATCGGCGAGCCGGCCAGTCTGTCCTGGGTCGCAAAAGCGACACTTAACCTGATGCACTACGAGAAAATCGATCAGGCGGATAGTGCTGAACGACTTTTACAAAGCGAGCAAAAGACTATTGCCGGGGACAGTATTTGCGAAGCGGGCTGTTACCAATGCTTATTGTCCTATTACAATCAGCCGGACCACGATCATATCGATCGCCGCGACTCCGATGCCTTGAGTTTATTGATCGGCTTGGTTCATGCGACGGTTGCGCCGACGGATAGACAAAGCCATGCCGAACAACCTCCTTCCGCCAAAAGTGATCTTGTCAGTGAATGGCTGGCCGCATTGCGGTCACATAAGCTGAAGCAGCCCGACGCAACTGAAGTCTCCATCAATCAGGCACAGGCGACAGCGGCCGGGCAGTATAAAAGCCAGCGTGTACTGGTGTTTGTCGAAGCCGTCCCCGACGACATAAAAAATCAATTGCAAGACAAAGGCTGGCAGGTATTGGACTTTTCCAACCCGTCTGAGTGGCCCCTTTTATTTGAAAACTACGCCGATCTTCTCGGCAAACAAGAGAGCATTGCATGAACATGCCCGCCCCGACTTTCAGTATCGGCAACCTGGTGCGCGCCCGTGGCCGCGAATGGGTCGTTCAACCCGATTCCAAAGCCGATTGGCTGCGATTGCGTCCCTTGGGCGGCGCCGATGATGACATCATTGCGCTGATCCCGGAGCTTGAATTACAGCTCGTCGAAGCGGCGACCTTTCCCTGGCCAAACCCGGAAAAACCGGGTAACCATGCTTCCGCCTTGTTGTTGCGCGACGCCCTACGCCTCAAACTGCGCGCCGGCGGCGGGCCGTTCCGTTCCTTCGGCAATATCGCTGTCGAACCGCGTGCCTATCAACTTGTGCCGTTATTGATGGCGCTGCGTTTAACCACAGTCAGATTGCTGATAGCCGACGACGTAGGGATCGGCAAAACGATCGAAGCCGGCCTGATCGTGCGTGAATTGATGGACCGCGGCGAAATTGGCCGTCTAGCCGTCCTATGTCCACCGCACTTGGTCGATCAATGGCAAAACGAACTGGAAGAGCGTTTTAACCTGCATGCCGTGGCGCTCACTTCCGCCAGCGCGGCCCGTATCGAGCGCGATTTACCGCACGGCGTTAGCTTGTTCGATCATCACCCCTGCGTCGTGGTGAGCCTGGATTACATCAAAAGCGAACGCCACCGTGAACACTTTCTCGCCATCGCTCCCGAATGCGTGATCGTCGATGAAGCCCACACTTGCGCGAGCAGCGGCCAAGGCAAGCAGTTGCGCTTTGAATTGTTGCAGCGCCTGGTTGCCGATGAAGAACGGCATTTGCTGTTGTTGACGGCAACGCCTCACTCCGGCGACGAAGCGGCCTTTTATAATTTACTGTCGCTGCTGAATCCCAAATTCGCTGAATTGCAGCATCGTACCTCCTCTACCGACCCGCTCCGCCAGGAACTCGCCCGTCATTTCGTGCAACGCCGGCGAAAGGACATCGACGAATGGCATGACACTCGCGGTTTTCCGAAGCGGATGACCACCGAAATCACTTATCAGCTCAGCGGCGCCTGGGGAAATTTTTTCGATGACGTGCAAACCTATTGCCGTGAACTGGCCGAATCGGTCGAGCAGTCGGGAAACGGCAGCGCCCGCCTGATTTGGTACGCCACGCTGGCCTTGCTGCGTTGTGTCGCGTCATCCCCGGCCGCAGCCGTCAAAGCGCTGAATACCCGGCTCGCAGGCGCCTTGGATAACGACACCTGTTTGAGCGACGATCGGCTTTACGATGGTCAGGCCGACGATCTGGCCGGGAGCGATCTGGAACCCCCCGCGCAATGGCAGGATGTCGATCGCTTACAAAACCTGATCGTGCAGGCTAAAAGCCTCAGCGGTAAAATTGGCGATCCAAAACTGGCGGTGCTCATCGAACACATCAGACATCTGCTCGCGGAAGGCTATCACCCGGTGATCTTCTGCCGTTATATCGCCACCGCGCATTACGTCGCCGACCATTTGCGTAAACAGTTCCCGGAGGTTTCCATCGCAGCCGTTACCGGCGAATACACCCCGGAAGAGCGCGAACAGCGCGTACAAGCCTTAGATGAGACCGATCAACGCTTGCTGGTCGCTACCGACTGTCTGTCCGAGGGCATCAACCTGCAACATTTGTTCACCGCCGTCGTCCATTACGATCTGGCTTGGAATCCCACCCGCCATGAACAGCGCGAAGGCCGCGTCGACCGTTTTGGCCAGCAGGCGCCGGAAGTGCGCTGTTCCATGCTATATGGCCAGGACAATCCGGTTGATGGCTTCGTGTTGAATGTCATCCTGCGCAAAGCTGATGCGATTCGTCAGGAACTGGGGGTTCTGGTGCCGATGCCGGAGGATGAAACCCGGATCAACCAGGCGCTGGTCAAGGCGGCGCTGATGAAGCGCGGCGAATCCCAGAAATCCTCCTTTCAAAGCAGCCTGTTTGATTTCGCAGATGCCGAAGAACCTCTTAAACCACTGCAAGCGCAATGGCGCGACGCCCTGGAAAAAGCCAAAATCAATCGTACCGTCTTTGCCCAGCGCAGGATCCGCCCGGAGGAGGTCATGCCGGAATGGCAAAAGCAGCAAACCGCTTTGGGTACCGAAGAAGACGTCAAACGCTTTGTGCAAACTGCGTGCGCCCGACTCAACGCACCGCTGGAGGGAGGAAAACGCAATATCTACAAATTGCTGCCCCAACATTTTCCGGAAGCATTAAAACAGCGTTTCGTCGATGAAGGGGTCGATAAACCCCTATTCCTGAACTTTACAGAACTGCACCGCAGTCATCCGGTAGTCGCCTTGCTGGCCGAACATTTGCTGGAAGATGCCTTGTTGGGCGATAAGCCTTTGGCGGCCCGCTGCGCAGCTACGGTAACCGAATCTGTCGATGTCGTTACCACCCTGTATTTGCTCCGCTTGCGTCATCAACTCAGCTATGTGCGGCGCCGCCAACCCTATCAATTAATGGCTGAAGAAACTGTTACCTTGGCTGTGCGGGGTCGCACCCAACCTGAATGGCTAATCGACGAAAATGCCGACGAATTATTGAAATGCCAGCCCAGCGGCAACCTGCCGCCCGCCGTCATGCAACGGGAAATCACCCAGGCACTGGATTTCATTCAATCCCAGTCGCTCCGTATTGAAGAGCTGGCCCGGCTACGCTCCGAAGCCTTGCTTGCCGATCACCAACGGGTGCGCGAAGCGGCCCGCGATGTCGGCCAATACAGCATCGCGCCTTGCCTGCCGGTCGATGTGATCGGCGTTTATGTGTTACTCCCCGACGCACTGTAAGGAAACTGGATGAAACGCGTTCGAAAAAACCATGCCTCTTTACTCAATTTGCCGACCCTGCACCTGGAAGGCAGCCTATTTTTACCCGATCAACTCGAAAAAGCCGCCCTTGGTAAAGCGACGCTACAAACTGAAGCTGATTATCGCATTCCGGCGGGCCTTAAACTCAGGGACGAATACAGCCGGGCTTTCCAGATCGCCTCCGCGCAGTGGAAACATTTCTCTCCTAATCTGGAACGCTTGGATGTCGACGCCCACGCCGTTACCGTCAAGTTCGTCCAAGAGCTGTTGCGCGACGCCTTGGCTTATCAATCCGTCGAGCCGATTTCCGGCGTGAGCGCGGGCGACCGTTATTATCCGATCAGCGCATTTGCCGGCGGCAGCGTTCCCGTCGTCATCGCCCCGCATAATCTCGGCCTGGATGAACCCGATCCGCGTTTTGTTGTTGCCGGAAGTGGCGCGCGCAAAAAAAGCCCGTTCCAGGTGGCGCAGGAATTTCTGAACGCCAGCAGTCAGCATCTCTGGGCGCTAGTCAGCAACGGCAAGCAGGTGCGCCTGCTCCGCGATGCCGCCACGCTGACCCGTCCCAGTTTTTTGGAGTTTGACCTGCAGGACATGCTCGGCGGCGGTCGTTTTGCCGAGTTTGAAATGGCCTGGCGCATCCTGCACGCCAGTCGTGTTGGTGTCGCTGGAGACTGTATCTGGGAAGCCTGGCGCAACGAAGGCCAGCGCGAAGGCACCCGCCTTCGCGACGGCCTGCGTCAGGGCGTGACCGAGGCATTGATCAATCTGGGTAACGGTTTTATTCAGCATCCGACCAACGACAGCTTGCGTCTGGATTTGCTGGAGGGCCGTTTGAGCAAGGAAGACTATTTTCAGCAACTGTTGCGCCTGGTGTATCGGCTGATTTTCCTGTTCACCGTCGAAGAACGCGGCGTGCTGCATACCGACGACGACAATCCGCAAGCCATCACCGCCCGCAAAGCCTATGCCGAAGGCTATGCGCTCTCCCGGTTACGGGATCGGTGCCTGCGCCGCCGCGCCCGTACTCCGTTCGACGATCACTGGCAAGCGCTGCGTATCATCTTTCGCAGCCTCGCGCAGGGCGAGCCGCGTTTGGCCTTGCCGGCGCTGGGCGGCCTGTTCGCCGTCAATCAATGCCCGGATTTGGATGCCGCCAGCCTCAGCAACGCCAATTTGCTGGATACCATCAGACAAATGCGCTGGTCCAACATCAACGGCAACCTCGCGCCGGTCGATTACCGCAACATGGGGCCGGAAGAACTGGGTTCGGTTTATGAGAGTCTGCTCGAACTGGTGCCGGAAGTCGACATTCCCGCCCGCCGCTTCGGTTTTGTCGGCTTGACCAGCGAAGGCAGCACTCAGGGCAATGCGCGCAAGACCACGGGCAGTTACTACACGCCGGACAGTCTGGTGCAGGAGTTGATTAAATCTGCGCTCGATCCTGTGATCGAAGACCGCTTGGGCAGCAATCTGGAAAACCCGACCGCCGCACTCCTCAGCATCAAAGTCATCGATCCGGCTTGTGGCAGCGGCCATTTTTTATTGGCGGCTGCACGTCGTCTGGCCGAACGTTTGGCGGCACTGCGCGCACCGGAAGGCGCGGTCAGACCGCAAGACTACCGCCATGCACTGCGCGAAGTGATCAGCAAATGTATCTTCGGCGTCGACCGCAACCCAATGGCGATTGAACTGGCCCGAACAGCGTTATGGCTGGAAGGTTTCGAAGAAGGCTTAGCGCTATCGTTTTTGGATCACCATTTGCTTTGCGGCGATGCACTGATTGGTCTGACCGATCTGAAACAACTGCAATCCGGTATCCCGGACGCCGCCTTCAAACCCTTGTCCGGCAACGACAAGGTCATATGCAAGGCGATTGCGAATGCCAATAAGGAAGGGCTCAAAGCGTTCGGAAAACTCAAAAACAACCGCAACCTGGACATTGCTATAGACGATGCTTCCGGATTATCCGAACTCGAAGCAATCGAAAATCTGCCGGACGCCACGGCCGCCGAAATCGCCGCCAAGGAAGCCGCTTACCGCGATTTCCTGCAACACGCCAAGGAACACCGCCTGGGCCATGCGGCCGATCTGTTAATCGGCGCCTTCCTGGCGCCGAAGGCGGATGCCGATGCCAAAATCACGACCCCGACCAGCCAAAACCTGTATTTGGAGCTGTTTACCGATCAAGCCGCCGAGGAGCTGGCGGAAGTGCATCAAAAAGAACGATTGCAAGCGGCGCGGCAATTGTGCGCATCGGCACGCGTCCTGCATTGGCCGCTGGCGTTTCCGCAAGTGTTCGCCAAGGGCGGCTTCGATTGCGTGCTGGGCAATCCGCCATGGGAGCGCATCAAACTGCAGGAGGAAGAGTTTTTCGCGACCCGAAACCGCCACGTCGCGGAAGCCAAAAACAAGGCCGAACGCGGCAAGCGCATCGATTGGCTGGCGCAAGGCATATTGGGGCAGCAGTTGTATCCAGAATTTCAACACGCACCGCATGAATGCGAAGCGGAGCAGCGTTTGTATCAGGACTTCATCAACGCCCGCCGCACCGCCGAAGCCGCCAGCGTGTTCGCCCATGTCAAAGGCGAAGACGGCGGGCGTTATCCGCTAACCGGCGTCGGCGACGTCAACACCTATGCGTTGTTTGCGGAATCCATCACCCAGATTACGTCAGAAAAGGGCCGCGCCGGCTTCATCGTACCGACCGGCATAGCGACCGACGATTCCACCAAAGCCTATTTCGGCCATATCGCGCAAAGTGAGCGTCTGGCAAGCCTGTTTGATTTCGAAAACCGCGACGCTATTTTCCCTGGTGTTCATCGTAGCTATAAGTTCTGCCTGCTGACCCTGGGCAAAACGGAACAAGCCGAATTCGCCTTTTTCCTGACCCAGACCGAGCAACTGGCCGACAGCCGCCGCCGCTTCGCTTTGAGTGCCGAGGATTTCAGCCGCATCAACCCAAATACACTGACCTGTCCTGTGTTCCGCTCGCGGATGGATGCGGAATTGACCCGCAAGGTTTACCAGCGCGTGCCGGTATTGATACGAGAGATGCGCGGCAAGGAGCCGGAGCAAAATCCCTGGGGCATTCGTTTCATGACGATGTTTCATATGTCTGGCGACAGCCATTTATTTGCCGACACTGCCGACGAAAACAAACTACCTCTGTACGAAGCCAAGATGATCCACCAGTTTGATCATCGCTGGGCCAGTTATCGGCTTGAAGATAGCAAGGATGTGTCGTCAGATGTTAGTTTGGCAGAAAAGCAGAATCCTGCTTTTCCGGTGACGCCACGTTATTGGGTGGATAAGACGGAAGTCGAGCAGCGTTTGCGTGATAAGGGATGGGTGCGTAATTGGTTAATGGGTTGGCGGAATATTGCCAGGAGCACTGACGAGCGCACATTTATATCTTCGGTAATGCCAATGTATGCTGTGGGTCATTCCATGCCTTTATGGTTATTGTCAGAATCCCCTAATAAGGCCACCGCATTTTTAGCGAATATGACTTCACTAGTTTTTGATTATATTGTCAGACAAAAATTAGGTGGCACAAACATGACATTTGGCTATTACAAGCAGATACCAGTTTTACCTCCCGACTTCTACACGGAATCCGACCTCAATTTCATCGTCCCCCGCGTTTTGGAACTGACCTACACCGCCCACGACCTGCAACCCTGGGCACAAGACCTCGGCTACGACGGCCCGCCATTCGCCTTCGATCGCGATCGACGCGCCCAACTCCGCGCCGAACTCGACGCCCGGTACGCCAAAGCCTACGGCCTGACCCGCGACGAACTGCGTTACATCCTCGACCCCGCCGAC
Source organism: Methylomicrobium agile (assembly GCF_000733855.1). Classification (NCBI taxonomy): domain Bacteria; kingdom Pseudomonadati; phylum Pseudomonadota; class Gammaproteobacteria; order Methylococcales; family Methylococcaceae; genus Methylomicrobium; species Methylomicrobium agile. Next base: position 2,195,479 of record NZ_JPOJ01000001.1, on the reverse strand, counting down.
GTAATGGGCGACGACTACCCCTCCGAAACCTTCCGCGTGCTCAAAAACAACGAACTCAAGGAATTCGGCGAATACCGCACCCGCCGCTTGGTGCTGGAAGCTTGGGATAGACTTGAAAACGGGGAACTCGTGTCATGACGATTAACAGCAACCCTTTATTTAATGTATATATCGATGAGTCATGCCATTTAGAAAATGACGGCATGCCGATCATGGCTTTTGGAGCCGTGTGGTGCCCGAAAGATGAAGCTCGGCGGCTTTCCCAAGAGTTGCGGGACATAAAAACCCGGCATCATGCACGAGGCGAACTCAAATGGGCCAAGGTGTCGGAAGCCAAACAGGATTTTTATATCGAATTGGTCGATTGGTTTCTGGCCGAGCAACCTTTGCATTACCGAGGCTTGGTGGTACAAAACAAGCATCTGCTCAATCATCAGCAATTCAATCAAGGCAACCATGACCTGTTTTACTACAAGATGATTTTTTCGTTGCTGAACAAGATTCTAAGTCCTGATTGCCAATATGACATCTACTTAGACATCAAAGATACCCGCAGCCGCCTTAAGCTAAAAAAATTGCATGAAGTGCTTTGTAATAACGTCTATGACTTTACCAGCCAGATGATCCATCATCTGCAAAATACCCATTCCCATGAAATGGAGTTGATGCAGGTCGCCGATCTCATCACAGGCGCCATCAGTTACAGGCATCGCAATCTGTCCTCCAACAACGCCAAATTGGCGGTAATCGATCGACTAGAGCAACGTTTAGGGCGTTCGTTGTTGTATACCACACCGCTTTTTGAACAAAAATTGAATCTTTTTGTTTTCCAACCGCAGCGGGTGTAATCATGTACCAGCTACCCGGGTGGTTGCCGCCGATGTTCGAGATGTCGCCGTGGTCTGAGGCGCTGATGGAATCGCTGTATGCGTTGTTTAAACGCGACTTTATCGATAATCCAGCTAATTATTCCGGTTATCCAATTTGGTTTTTCCCTCAAAAAGACCGTGATAAAGAGGAAATTTTTTGGCATTTGGTCGAGCGGGAAGACCCGCCAAAGTCAGGCAATCGCTTTCCGGACTTTAGACGCTCAGAAAGATTGCCGTGGGCGCGGCCAATGCTGAACAATTTGCCGGAACCCGAAGTTTTGCATTGGGACTACGAAGAGGGTAACAAGGACATCCGCACATATGTGTGGCTTAAGGACCACGATTATCTGATCGTGATGAAAAAATACAAAAATGGGCAACGGCGATTGATCACAGCGTATTATGTAAACTATGACAACGCACGTATTAAACTACTGAAAAAATATGAAAACCGCATTTTGTAGGGCTATTGAACATTGGCCCTACAAATAAAAAAAGCCAACGCACATGGCGTTGGCTCAACTCCTTCAGCCTTTGGCTGATGAGATGAGCAAAGTATGAGGGGTAACTAGCTACTTGTCAATGACCGAGCTGAGATTAGCTAGTCCTGAGCAGCCTTCTTATGATTATGCCGTAAAGTTGACCTTGAAGTAGCTAATACAGAACCAAATACTCAGAATCCTTGTGACTGGAAAACCTTTTAGAACAGTTAGTTACCCTTAAACCGAAAGATATGGTTATGAAATATTTGAACATGACACTATATACGGTGTCACAATGAATGCTAAACTAGACATTCAAAAAACAATAGAACAACTACAGCAGCGTAAGACCAATTTATGCTGTGAAGAGGTGAAAAGCTTATTGCAAAGCTTGGGCTTCGAGGTACGCGATGGCAACCGAGGTGGGCATAAAATCTTTGTCCATCGAGGGCTGCCTTCATTTTTGAGCTCATCGTTCAACTGCGGTCACGGCAAAAACCCCGAAATCAAGCCTGCTTACATAGGCAAAATTATTCAAGTTCTCAAGCAGTACCACGACGAACTTGAGGCTTATCTGGAGAAAACATCATGATCGATGCATCAAATTATAATATTACCGTGCGTAAAGGCTGGTTCGATGGCGAACATTGCTATGAAGCGCGCGTCGCCGAATTGCCCGACGTCGCCGAATACGCCGACAGCTTTGAGGAAGCGTATGCGCTTGCGATCGACACCATTGAAGTAACGGCGGAAATGTTGGCTGCACAAGGCAAGGCCATGCCAGCCCCGATGATTCCGGCAGACGATTACAGCGGCCGCGTGACATTGCGTTTGGCCAAAAGCCTGCATCGTTCGCTCGCTCAGGCCGCCGATAAGGAAGGGGTCAGCTTGAATCAGCATTTGACCAATATTCTGAACTATTACGCCGGCTATGCGCAGGCCGGAGAAGAACGAAATAGCGGAAATATATGGCAATCCCATCCCATGCCGCAAGTCGGAAAACGGCAACGCCCGTCATATTTACGTTCGATTTCAACATCATTCTCCGTTCATGAGCCTACGTTGAGATACGGTTCATGAACGCTGACTTGCAAAAAGCGATCGATACGCTGCGTATTCATGACGTTTATCAAAGGTCTTCCATCGCTCAATGTGTCGGCGACTTTGAACCCAAATACGACCAGGAGATTGAGCAATTGGTCACCCAGACCAAACACGGTGTTAAACAGACACAATTAGCGGAAATTGACGAATCGCAATGGCTGGTACGGGTGTTTATCGAGTTGGGGGCGCGTTTAGTAGACCCTCGCGTTGAAAATGAAATCGACTCTGTAAAGGCAGTTATCGAGGCTGAATATATCGCCGAATACACGGCGGATGAAGCATTGGAACAAGCGTGCATCGACGAATACGCGCTAAAAAACGCCAGTTATCACGTATGGCCCTACTGGCGCGAATTTTTGATGAGCCAGTGCGGGCGCATGCATTTGCCGAGATTCGTGTTACCGACCATGCAGTTAGCCCACAATCGGCATCAGGAAAAATCCCCCACAACGGGCGAAAAACCAGAGTGATCACGGATGTGAGCTTGGCATGAACCCGCTCGAACGAATACTGATTGAGAAAGCGGGGCGAGAGCACGGTTTTGAGAATGTCTTGCCTGACCAGGACAATGCTATTGTATTAGGCTCCGCCCGGCATCGAGTCCAAGTCAAAATTATCGTTGAGAACCGTATTTGGCTCTTAAAACTGCCTGCCGGCTTGTTAACGCACGAGCTTAAAAGAAGCTTTCCGGGAGTTGAATGCAGTCAAGGCCAGTTTATCGCTCCAAGCATCGATTTGCTGGCGCAATTGCTGAGTCGAGCAGCGGCATTGGCCCAATCGCTACCTAATCAAGCCGAAATCGATTACGAGGCCGAAGTTCAAAAAACGCTGGCCAAGCTTCCACCCAACGGAACCGAGATCGAACGCATGGTGCGGCAGCGTATCGGGCAAAATACCTTCCGCAACGCAATGATGGATTACTGGGGGCAGGCCTGTTCGGTTACCGGTATCTCCGTTCCCGAAGTTCTGCGGGCCAGCCACGCTAAGCCCTGGGCCGATTGCGACAACGATGCCGAGCGTCTGGATGTCTTTAACGGCTTTTTGCTCGTAGCCAACCTGGATGCAATGTTTGACTGTTTTCTGATTAGTTTTGACGATAACGGGGCAATGCTTGTCTCGCCGCGTTTGACTATGGAACAACGCTTGGGGCTGAGGCTTAATCAAAATCTTTGTTTGCGTTGGCTAGCTGAAGAACATTTGCCGTACCTTCACTATCACAGGCGTTTACTGCTGGTTTAAAGAATTGCATAGTCAGCCAAAAGATTACGAGTGCTGCCGCAAAAAAAATTTTAAAACCAGGCAAAGCCTTTAAAGATGCGGTCAACGCTTGATCGTTTCGGGGCCGGTTATTGCGGCCCCATGCCCCAGCCTTCCAGTTCGGCTTGCCGTTTGACCGTAGGCACATCCAACTCGGTCATGCGGCCTTGGGTACGGGTCAAGGTGTCTTGCCGGTTACCAGTGACGGCACCATACCGTTGAGGATTGAGTCGGCTGCCAGTGCCGGTCAATTGGTCGAGATTGAGCATCGACGCGGCATTTTCCGCCGTCGGTAAATGCTGGGTTTGCGCCAAGAGTCCCAGCCATTCGTCCAGATTGACCTGAGTCCAATCGACCTTGTCCAGATCATCGACTTTCATGCCGGTGCAATCGGGCGCTTCAGCGGTACCAAAGCCCATGCCCAGTTGCGGTTTGATTTGTTCGTTCAGGATCCTTGCCAGCGGCGTGTTGTAGCAGCAGTAGCTTTCCTTACGAATCAGGCAGAGTCCTGTAATCGGGTCCTTACTATCGCAATAGGTACCCAAGTCCTTACAGACTTTCAGCTGTTTCTTGGCCGCCAGTTCGTATTCCGGAATCTCGCACGACCAGACAATCTGGATGATCATGATCGCGATCATGACCGCCGTGTAGGCGGCCATCAGCGTGCTTAACATCGTCCCTGCAAATGCCGCTCCGCCCCCCAATTGAACGCCTCCCGATTGCGCGGCCGGCGTCAGGTTGCCCAGTGAATCAAACGCCACTTGCCCCCCGGCGCTGAACAGCGCATTGCCGGCCGCTTCCCCAAAGGTGCTGCCGATCCATTCCGCCACCGTTTTCATCAATTCGCCTTTCAATGAATCCAGCAAACCTTGCGAAGCGATATCGGTGGTGCTCAGCATGTCGGTGCCGACCAGATCATTGACGGTCGAGGCGAAATCGGCCTGAAAACTGTTCCAGGCCTCCCCTGCCACGGAAAAGGGCGTCCGCAGGGTTTCCCAAACGCCCCGCACCGCAGAGGTGGCATCCATGCGCATCACCGCATTGTCCAGTTGACTGGTAGCCAGGATCAAATCGATGTATTGACTCAGCCCCATACTGCCGGCGGGCGTTTTGCAACAATCGACCAGGGTCACCACACCGCCGACCATTTTGCAACTGGCGTCTTCGCCTTTGAATACCTCGCAGGAACTGGGATCTTTTTGTTGCAGCTCGGCGTTGGCATAATCGCAACTCAAATCCATCGCCATTTGCTGGGCCGTATTGAGCAACGCCAGCGCCTGGGTAAAATCCTGACTTTGCGTCCGATTCACGGCAATGCAATCTTCACCCATGCAACGAATCGGACCTGAGCATTGCTGTTGCGTGCTGCTTTGAATGCCGGGAATGCCGGCCTCTTGGCCGCAGTCATAGGTATCCACACTATCCCAGCAGGTACCCGAGGCCAAGGTGTCCAGGCATTGGCTTTTGATGAAGGCACAGCCCTGGCTCTCCAGATCAGCGCACGCCGTGCTCGGGGTTCCCGCGTCGGGCGGCGACAGACAATGCGTGCCCGCCGAGTCCGTCCAGCATTGCCCGGTGCTGTTCAGATCGCACTGTCCGGCCGCGGTGATGCTCATACAGGTATTGCGAATCCCTGCGGAAGCGGCCACCGGCGCCATGGCCAGATCCGACTCGCACACCATCACTTGCGACACCGGATCGACGTAACATCCGGATGCGTTGGCCGGATCGTTGGTACAGCTGAGCTGGCTGCCCGCTTGGCAAATGCCATCGGTAATGGCGCTGGCGAGATTCTGACAATTCGGACCGTTCCAGCTCCACTCGTCCTGGGTCATCAGTTTCGACAAGTCGTAACGAAGGCGGATGCGCGAATAGCCTTCGCCATTGCCGCCGACCATCGTATCCTGCCGAAAGACCTTGTTGCCGGTACTGTTAAACGCATACGAGACATCCTTGTTGGGATGATCGACCCAGCTGTTGCTGAGTTCACAAGAACCTCCCCAGCCGGTAGAACCGGTATAAATCAGGCTGCCGCCATAGTAAACCCGGGCATGATCGTCGAACTCGACATCCTCCAAAGTAGCGCTGACAATCGCCTCGGGATGCAGCACATGGTAAGTGACCTGCCAGCTGAATACGGCGCAGCCGGCCGACCAGTAATTGTCACCGACCACGCCGACATATAAATCCATGCAGCCCGGCCCGCAACTGGACAATCCGCCATTTCCCGAAACGTAGCTGAGCAGCGGCTCGACTTTCACCTCATGCGTTGCGGTACAGTTCTGCGGCACGGTCGGCTGCCTTAAACACAACTGATAGTCGGGAATGTGAACCGGCTGCGTGGTCGTGGTTTGGGTCGTGGTGGTCGTGCAGTCCGAGAACGACGCTGCCCACGGCGTAAAATCGGCAAACACCTGATCGCCGGCTTTCCAGAGCGGATCATTTTGTAAGTCCGGATGCGATTGGTGCGCATTGTTGATGAGGGTGCGATAGGCTTCGCCGGTGGCGCTGGGTTCTCCGTTCAAGATCGTTTGGGCATTGAGACCTGCGGCGATCGTGCCGGGGTTATTGCCATACAGACGGGTGAGGTTGGCCGTGACACTGTTATTACTGTTCGCATCCGGAAACAGGGTGCTGACATTAATCGAGCTTTCCTGCGTCGTGCCGGGATTCAACGTCATCGTGCCATTGCCGGCATCCACGGGAAACTGGAAAGCCCCCACTATTTGCTGCCCGGTTTGCTGCCCTTCGCTGCCCGCGGCCTGCATGGGATCCGCCCAGGTCACAGCGAACGGCGTCCAGACCATGGTGACACTCAGTGTCATGGCGAGCGAGCGCATCAACCTGAGATGACGATCAAAAAACGCGCCCAAACCCATCTAAAGTCCCACGCAGCAGTCCTGCCAGCGCCATAGGATATAAAGATGATCTTCTCCGGGGCCGGGGAAGGTACGCCCTGCTCCCCAGGTGAAGGTGGTTTCGCCGATCGCATGATTGGATTCGGTTTCCGCGACCGGATAAAACATGCTGAGCCGGTATTGGGATTTCGGGATGAAGGGATAAATCAACCCGCCGCACAAGGCGTCGTTCCCCGAGGTCTTCCAGGCCAGTCCCCGGCGATGCAAGGCCGCCGTCGCCCGGGTGGCCAGTAAACTGGAAATGCGCGGATCGGTGCCGTAGCTGGTCGGTGAAATCCCGGACAAGGGATACATGTGCCCCCAGGCGCCGGCACACCAGAACAGAGCATCGAGCGGATTGCCGGTCGCGGCGGCGGCTGCATCGGCGACACAGGCGGCGATGGCCGCCGGATTGGCAAACAGCGCCGTTTCGGGACTGGTGAAAAACGCCAGCAGATCGCTGTTCCAGGTGGGGTCGAGTTCTGAAACATACAGCAGATCGAAATCCCGGTAGCCGTCGGCGTTACAACGATCATCCCAAAACAGATCCAGCAGAATGGTGAGCGGAAACGCGAAGTAGTGGTAATTGAAAAACGACATCTCGCTGGCATCGAAATCGGCCTTGCCGGTGGTCGCGATCAAACGCACTTTCGAGGCGCTGAACGTGTGCCCGCCCAAGGCAGGTGAGCACCAGGGATTTCTGACCACTTCGATCAGCCGGGCCGGATTCCATAGCCCGACGGTCATGCCCAATTGCGGCAGCCCCAAAGGATCGGTACAGAAGCAAAACTTCTGATCGGTCGCGATACTCGGCACGTTTCCGCCTCCGAGCGATGCCCCGGCCGCACGGATCGGAAACAAACAGCTCCAGCAAATATCGGTGATCAGTTTGCCGGACCACAGCTCGGCATCGGCGCAGAGCGGATCCATCGCTTTGCTCGTCGTCTCGGCATGGCCGGCGACCGCCAGGCACAAAAGCAACCCCAACAGCCATGCTGGAGCTGGCCGTTTCATGACCGAGCTCCTACCGCCGGTTTTAGGACTTTGCGTTCCCGGACGACGATCCGGTTGCCGGCCTGTTCGACCACGGCCGGCACCTGCTGCAACTGAAAACGCTGACGCACATCGGGCGTCAGCAAATACACCGGCGCATCGAGCATTGTTTCCAGACTTTTTAAGCCCTCCCAGCCGTTCTCACGAGACAGTTGCGTCGCTAGATACAGGACGCGTGAGTTCTTGTCCCGGCAGGACATCTGCTTGACGGTATCGACCTGGGCTTTTTGGGTGGCATCGAAGACGATCAGGCACAGCCCAAACGCCATCTGGTCCAGGGGATTGACGGCGTGTCCGGCACGAATGATCAGATTGCCGTTGGGCGCCACCAAATCCCGAGGCGCGGTGACGGTCAGATCAATGAGTCGGTCCCGATCTTCCCGGGACGCCGGCAACACTTCGAATTGGCGTTTTTCCCAAAACCGGGCCATGGCCTGCTGCCTCATACGCGGCCCATCCAGCGTAGCCAATCGGCTTTTGATGGCTTCGAGCAGATCGATTTCGGCAATGTCATACACCTCGCCGAAGCGTCCCAAATCGCCCTGGCGTCCGGCATTCTGGCGCGACTTTAACCAATCGAGACTGGTCACTCCCTTGACACGAACCAGCGCCCTGCCCTGCGCCTCGACGACGATTTCGGGGACGGTAGTCACCTTCCATCTCTGAAAGCGGGTCGGGTCGATCACGATATTCGGAAGGGGCTCGATGTCTTTCAATAGCACTTTCAAGTCGGCGAAAAATCCCGGCAGCTTTTGCCGGGGTTTGGGGCCACGGAAGACCAGCAACACATCCTCCTGACCCGAGGCTTCCTGAAAGATACCCTTGAGCACCGGCCCCCCCAGCGAGAACGAGACGAACACCACCCGCACCGGTTTGCCTTGTGGCTGGGTTGCCAGTCCATCGGGCATCGCAGCCAAGGCTTTGGATTTTGAGGCGTTAACAAGGTCCATCGCTTGCCCGTTGGCTTCGGCCTGATAAGGATTGCTGTCCAGCCAGGCAGGCCGAGGCTGCCCTTCCAGACGATCGAGAATGTGTTGCGATCGGGCCAGCCAGTCCTCTTCGCCATGTGCGACAGTCTGAATCAACAAAGTCGCCAGCATGATGAATCCGCTCATCCGGCGCACCGAACGTGATTGCCGCGCGTGCTTAAAAGATCGCATAAGCCCGGCCAATCACCTGGTGGTCATAGACGTATCCCCAGTAACGCGAATCGAAACTTTTCGGCGTTAAACCCGTAACCCAATACGCGGCCGTCGGGATGGTTTCGTCGCGTTTGAAGGCGGACGGCGATTTTCTGAGTTTCTCGGCCAGCGGCAGCCCTTCAATAATGACGGCCCCGTTAATCCGGGTTTGACGGCTATCGACCTGGACATGATCGCCGGTGACACCGGCAGCGATCTTGACGATGATCTGGCCGTCCTTGAAATACGGTTTCATGCGTTCCGCCCGAAAGGCGATCAAATCGCCGCGCCAGATGTCCTTGTTGTAGGTATCGATGAGATAAATGCGCTTATCCGGCAAACAGCGGTCGACCTGATCATCGCCGCCGATCAAAAACCGCTGGCCGATGTAATGCTCCACGGCCAACAGCAGAATCAGAAGCGGCAAGGCTTTCAGCAGAAACGGCCCGAGCGGGACCTTGGGCCGAATGCTTCGAAAGGATGTCTTTGGTCTCATGACCTCACTGCCCTTCCGGCCTGACATAGGTATCGTCCGGTGCCGCGACTACGGCCGTCGAATCCAGTATTATGTAACCGGCATTACTCAACTTGGTGGCCAGGCGCTGCCAGTCTTCGACGGTCCGGGCCATTTGCTCCGGGGTGGCATTCGGCGGAAGCGCCTGGATCAAGCGGGTACGATCCAGCACAAAAACCGGCGTGATCAGGTTCAATCGCTGCAAGGGTTCTTTCAGCATCTGAGTGGCGGCAATCGTGCCGCCCATGAGACCCAAGACCAACGCCATAAGGCCGATACCCAACCACTGCGCTTTAGCGACCATGGGTGACCTCCCGCTCTTTGGCTTTACGACTGCTTTGCAGTTGCTGGATGGCATCGCCCAGACTCAATCCTTGGCGGCGCAGTTGTTTCAGCGCCTGCACATCTTCCGGCTTGGTGGAAAACAACAGCCGTTTGAAGGGGTCGACGATCAGACGGCCGATGCCCGAGCCCATCTCGGTCAGGAAAAAGATTTCGGAATACGCGCCCGGCAAGGTATGGACGGTCTTGAGCAATTCGTAACCGCCGTCCGACAAGGGCAGCCGCCGGTCCTGCTTCATGCCTTCGATGACTTCGGCTTTCTGGCCCAACAGATACATATTCGCCGAGTTCTCGACGATGGCCCGGCCGGCGGCATTTCGGTACAGGTCGTTGACCGACTGGGTGATGGTGACCGCGGCCCCGCCGTACTTCCGAAAACGCCGATAGCCGTGTTCCATGAATTTGGCAACATCACCCTCGGTAAGCAGATCCCAGGCTTCATCGATGATCACGATCTTGGGACGGTTGCGTTCGCCGAGATACATTTCCTGCTGGATTTGATAGATCAGTTGCAGTAACACGACCTGCTGCAGGTGTTTCCGGCCTTTCAGTTCCTCCAGTTCCAGCACCGTGAAATCGTTGCTGAAGCGCGCATTGTTGCGGCCGTTGAAATAACGGCCGTATTCGCCGCGGCTCGTGAACGGGAACAACTGCTCGCCGACATCTCTGAGGCGCTGATCGTCTTCCCGGCAGAGGATGGCCGCGATATCGTCGACCGACATCGCCTGGGCTTTCTCGGTCCAGAGGTTTTTCAGTACGCGTTTCAAGCCGGCCGTTTGAAAATCACTGAGCTTTTCCGTGGGCGCGGCCATTTGACTGACCAGTCCGGCCAGCATGTCGGCTTCCTCTTCAAAGTTCTGCACGATTTCGAAAGGATTCATGCAAATCCCCGAGCCGTGGGTAAATTTGACGAAATCGCCTTCCAGCACTTCGCAGAGATTTTCATAGGAGCGGCCGACATCGATCGTCCAGATTTGCGCGCCTTCGGTCAGGTAGCTGACGATGATTTCGTTGGTCAGAAACGATTTGCCCTTGCCGGATTCGGCGGCGATGCAGAGATTGTAATTGCCGGTGGTATCGAACAACGACACCGCCATGTGTTCGCCATTGCGCGAGACAAAATTCAACGTCGGCGTGCCGGTGCCGGCCCAATCGCCGAACAGCGGCAGCAACGGAATCGCATGCCGGGTGGCCAGGGTGCGGTAGCGTTTGAGATCCGCTATCGCAGCCCGTTCGGCCCCAAACGGCAGGCAATTGAGAAAAAACGGCAAACAAAAATACTTGTCTTCCAGCAGCTGAAAACCCAGCTCCCGGAAGTACACCCGGGCATTGGAAATCGCCGCAGATTCCTCACCGTCATCGCAGAACAACACCAGGCCAAAATAGCTCCGGATCGGCCGGTCGCCGTCGCCATAGGCATCGAACAGCACGTCGAAGTTATGCTTGCGCTGAATCAGCGCCGGCAGGAAACGGGCGATCGGCGTATTGACCTGATTGGTGATGAACTGTCTGACGCCTTCCTGGCGGGCGCGGGTGGACTCGGCATCCGGGTAATGTAGGGTCAGGCTGATAAGCGTATTCTGCCGAATGCCGCGCGTGCCGGACAGAATATCGCCGAGATAGCTTTTGGCGCTGCCGAAATAGAAATGATCGGGCGTGCGCTTGGCGGACAAGGTTTTGACCCGCTTGGTACCCAGCCAGACGCCCTTCTCGTCCGTCTCCAGCGCATTGTCATAATCCAGCAACTGGTCGCGGATCAGTTGCGTCGGGTCGCATTCGGGAACGACGCGGTCTTTCCAGCCGGCATCATCATTCCAATTGAGGACGGTATTCAGCACGCGCACATAATGATCCGCGTCGAGCACGTCAGGCACGAGCCCGATCGTGGTCAAGGATTGTTGGGTCGCCCGCTGCAATTCTGCGGCCCTGACTAATTCATTCTCACTGGGCCGTGGGTTAACAATGGGTAGCTTGACGGTCACAATCACCTGGCTGCGGCGCAGGCGTGCTCCGGAAACCGTTTCCGGCGCTTTACCGGTTCCCTGCCGCAAAAAATCGATGCTGGCTTGCGTCATCGCTTTATAGATCGTCTTCTGCTGCTTGAGACGGCGGGTTTGCATGATGGCCAACGATTCTTCTATATCCGGGGAGGTCCAGAGACTGACCTGCAGCAGGGTCTCGGTGGGCCAGTCCTGATTCAGCAGCACATTGACCCGCGCCGAAACGCTCGGATCGGCGCCAGTCAGCGGCCGGCAAATAAAACCGAAGCCGATGCTCGCGTCCGCCAGCAGAAAAAGCTGGTGATCGGGATCATAAGCCAATGCCGAAAACAGGGAATCGGCAGGATGAATGCGGGAGGATTTCATGAGGCTTCCTGCAGCATTGATTTGGCCTCAGTCTCTTCCGGACTCGTCCCTATCAAACGAATCGTGTAAGGATAACGACTGAGTCGCAGGGCGCGCCCTTTGCGGATGAGCTCACGGGCGCGCGCCGGATGACAGGGATTGAGCACCCGCCCATCGCTCGCCACGACCTGCACACGCACCACCTTGGAAACCCGAGTTGAAATTCGACAGTTGCCCGCCGCCGTCTCGGAATGGGAATGGCTTCCGGTGATCTCGTTCATGGCGAACTCACAGCGTGGCGGTGACGATATTGGTAATGATCGTCGGGGCGGCGAACAAGCCGACGCCACTGGCAATACCCAATACGAAACCCATGATGCTGCCGCGCACGACGCCGGCAACCAAACCCACGATCACAAACACGATGGCGATGATGCGGCCGAGCAGCCCTTCTACCCAGCCGGTGAGCAGCGTCCAGACATTGTTGAACTCGGTGCCGCCGGCCCCGGCCAGCGCATCGGGCGCCAGCATGACCAGCAATAGGGATGCCAGGACCACCGACGCGCCCGTTTGACGTGACAAACTCATAAAAACGACCTCATGGGGAAATGAAAAGACGGTTGCCCGTCCTGTCTCGGACCCAATGTCCGGCTCGCCCAAGCGGTTGCCCGCGGCATCTCGCTCATTCCGGTAAGGATCGGCGGAAGGATGGTTTAATGCGTGTTTGGCGCTTTCAATGAACCTGGCGGCATCCCTTCGGTGTCGGTACCGGCCTGATCCCGATCTAGCGGCCTTTCCGGAGGACGCTGCTCGATTTGCAGCGGAATCAGCGACGGGCTGACCGTCGGCGCACTTTTACCGATCATCCAGCGCCGAGGTTCCAGTTCGGTGTACACATAGCCCGAGACCATCAGGTCGCCGTCGCTGTCTTCCCAGGGCGCAATCCAGATGCGCATGACCTGAGCCGGGGTTCGAATCGGCGTGGGATCCTCGATTTTAGGGACGGGTTGCCGAGCATGGCGCGGGAAAGGGGCTATGGCACCCGCTTTAACTACCTCAATTTTTTGGGTTTCGGGTTTGGACAGCTCCGGCAAGGCTTTGTCGGTCACCTGATAGGCTTCCGTGGTGGAGAGACACTTGGGATCGTCCGGCATGCCCTTGCAGCCGTATTGCGTGGCGCAGCCGGCGCTGAGTAAGACGACCAATCCCAGGAAAAGCGGTAGAATCAATCGGCGCGGGCTCATGGCTTTTTCTCCAGCTTGTCGGTCTTGGCCGGGGCTTGAACGACGGCAGGTTTGTTTTCCAGCCAGTCGGCCAGCGATTCGGGCGCGCCGCTGTGCGTGCGCCCATCCGGGGCGATCAGAAACGGCACCCCAGGCAGGCCAAACAGCTTGGCAGTTACGATCGCCCGTTGCAGCGGCTCTTTGTTACAGGACGCAGGATTATCGGTGGGAAGACCGGCATAATCCTGTTTCAGGAGGCGCTGACGGACGCTGTCCTGAACTTTTTGATCTTTGGAGGCTTGCTGACAGGCCAGTTGCACGACGATGTTTTGCGATTCCTGGCCCAGGATCGGCACCATGACCAGTTTGAAGGTATAGCGGTCCTGCAAGGCTTGCAGGTCTTTCATGACCTTGCCGCAATAGGGGCAGCGCGGATCGATGAAGATCAGCACGGACTCTTTGCCGCGACCGACGGTGACTGGACCCAGATCGTCGATATTGAGCTTCATCCGGGAGAGATCAATCCGCCTGGCGATCCGGTCAATATCGGGAAGATCCTTGATTTCCTGCTGGGTCCAGACATCGAGCAATTTGCCGCCGTACAGCGCAAAGCGGCCATTACTCGACATGAACACGATCTGCTCACCGGTCTTGACCATTTTGAGCCCGGTTATCGGCAAATCCTGCATGCCATCGATTTTGACCGACATCAAGCCGGCGGCGATATCGGCCGGTGAAATCTTCGGCGCATCGGCCGCCATCGCGGCAGCGCCTGTGCAAAGCAGTAACAAAAAAGCGAATCGGCTAAGACAATTCATGAGAACGACCGTTAAGGATTAAAATGATGGCAACAGCTTACTGGCTGGCGAAAAGCCGATACGAACAATAAATTTCAGAAACACCCATCTTTTGCATCAGGCCGGGGTTTTCAATTTGAGCGCCGTGCCTTTTTGCACGATGAAATTCACCTGCCGGGTGGCATCGACTTCGATCACCGGGTAAATCTCTTCGGCCATGTCCATGTAAAAGTGCGAGAGGCGCTCCATCGCATAACCGGCTCCTTTCAGCGCCCCGCCTTCCATCGACTGGGCGGAAAAGGCGCTTTGAAACGGCGTCGTGCCGGCTAGGCTCCCCAGACCGCCGGTCAGCAGCACCGGAACCTGGTTACGGCCGAAGGCATCGGAAAAGCCGCGCAGAAAGCCGGCCATCATTGACTGTGCCAGCAAGGCGCCTTGTTTGGACACGACACGGCCTCTGACGCCGTTCTTGCCATCCTCACCAGTCGCATAGGCGTTCATCGGCACTTCAATCACGCCGCCGTCCTGACGCACGCAGGAAAACGTCTCGCCGCGAAAATAGGCGCGCTCGGCACTCAAATCGCCGAAACCGGCGGCCAACAGGAAGCATTCACGCAAATCCGCATGGAAGCGATTGGGCAAAATGGCTTCCTTTTTGATCCGGAACAGCACCGGCATCGGCTCCTTCTTAGCCTTTTTACCGGTGGGCGCATCCAATCCGTTCAACAAGACGCCGGTCAGAATGCTGCCGGCCGGAATAAAGACTTCGCTGTGTCGGGCGTTTTGATCAGGCAATGCTTTTCTTTCCGATACAGACGGTGACGCCTTGTCATCCTTGATCACGCGAATCTGCAAGACCGCCTGCGGTTGGGCATTCGGAGACGCACGTCCTCCGGATAGACCAGGATTGCCCGAATTCGGGCCGGGGATGGCCGCTTGTTCGAAAACGCTAGTCAGGTCATTGGGGTCCGGCGTGGTGTGAGTGACGCTCGATCGCCGATCGGACGTATTGGGCAGGGGTAATACGGTACCCGCTGTCGAGCAGGTATCCGGAAGCACAGCCCCAGGCGCTGCCGGTTTGTTCCTGAGCGCTTCCAGTTCACCGGAGACGGCTTTCAACTTGGCGTCATAGGCCTCCCGCTCGGCCAGGGTCCATTGTTTGAAGCGCATCTCATCGGATTGTTGCTGGCGTTTTTGCTGCTCCTCGATCGCCCCCAGACGGCGGCCCTGCTCTTCATTCTTCTGCAGCAGGTCGCGTAACTGGGCGGAAATACCGTCGATACCCAACGAGCGGGGATCGCTATCGGTGAGAATGTGCTGGATCGTGGCCTGCTTGCTGGAAGGCTTGACGACTTCCGGAGACACCGAGGCCAAGCCGATGATCGTCACGATCAACACGGTACCGATGCTGCCTACGACGACTTGACGTTTAGCAGTCGGGCTCAGCGCCGACCATCCCTTATCGATACCGGCCATCAAGGCATCCTCCCGTTCAGCAAGGACGGTCTGACCGTAATGGCTGCGTCGTCTTTTCGTCTAACCGCGACATAGAGTTCGGTCGATTCACCGGGCCCCAACACCACTTTCGGCCAGGCGGCCACGGCCAGGACTTCGTCCTGGGTGGAAGCACAGGTGCGTTCATCGAATTCGATCGAGGTGACGCCGGTGTTATGGGCGACCCCCACGAATATCAGCAGCTCCTGGCCTTCCAGTAGCTGGCCGGTACGAATCCGGACCCGGTCTTGATGACAATGGATTTGTTCGGATTGACTGGGATCGCGTAATGAAAAGCCGGCGGGCGTTTTTTGTAATCCCAAATCGCGGAACAGCTGCTTCAAGGTGGTGATGTAGTCCTGTTCCCGGTTCGCGGGTATTTCGGACGAAGTCGTGTTTTGCTGCTGCCATTGCGTCAGCCGTTTATACGTCTCCTGATCCAGGCTAAGATGGATTTCACGGGCGGGTATCCGTTTGGGAATCAGCGTCAGCGAGAGCGCGATGTCCTGATTGTCGCCGGGAGTGATGTACAAGGTCACCGGGGTTTCATCGGCGGTCGCGACATAGACGATCTTGCCTTTGGTGCTGGTGGTCGCCTGACTGGTCGTAGTCACCACCGGGTTGTCGAAGGGCGTCACCAGCCGGTTCAAATGACCGACCGCAATCGGCATCAGCTCGTTGATACCGGGCTTGACCTGAAGGGTTTGCGGCGCGACAGAAGTGGCCGCCTGCTGAGGGGGCGTATTCAGGATACTGGCATCGACGGGCGGCAATTCGACTTGCAGTGGAGACTGATCAGTTGCCATACCTGGCAACTCCTGCAAGGACGCGGTTTCCAGAGCCTTATTGTCTTGATGCGGAGGTGAGGTTAACCCGTTAGCCGGTAATTCCTGGGCGGATACCGGCATGCTGATGATCAGCAATAACGCGAGCGGATAACAGGCACTTTTCATGGCGTTGCTCTCTGTGGCGATTGCATGGCTTTCAGGCGTTCCAGCGTTCTGGGGTCTTCAGGATAGACATCGATGAACTCCAGGCGCGGCCGGTAGTTTTTGATGGCGATGATGAATTCGTAGGTACGCGGCTTGATGTCCGGTTTAGAACTGGGCCCCTGGCTTTTGAGTTCGCCGCTGACAAAGACCTTGTTGGTTTCGGCTTCATAATCCACATGCCGGGGTGTAAAGCTGATCGCGACCCGATCCATTTTGATCGCCTTGATCTGATCGGTCATCGCATCCAGCACGGTGCGGTAGATCTCGGGCGCCAACAGCGGCTCGATGGCGATTTTCAGAAAGTCGGCATTGGCCGGCGTGGTATTGCCCAACAGCTCGGCCAGAAACAGGCCCCAGGACTCCTTGAACTCGCTGGAAGCCGCCGTTCGGGTCACCTCGACTTCTTTCGTCAAGGTCGGCGGCACCATAATGATGCTGCGCTCGGTGCGCCAGGCGGCGAGCGAGGTTATCACGCACACCGTCAGCAAACCCAGGATGATGATGCGACTGAAACGGTTCTCGGCCTCATGCCCTTCCCAGGTGCGCAGAAATTCCGAAAGCCTCACGGGTAAAACCGCCGGATAAAAGGATTGGGAATGGTGATCGCTTTGCTGGGCAGCAAACCCAGCCAATAGATCGCATGCAAGGTATAACCGTCCGGGCGGTTGTCACGAAAGCGCCGGTAGAATTTGACGGCAATAGCGCCAATGGCCAGGGCGGGAATGAATTGATCGATCAGCATGCCGGTCAGCATGCACACCATGAAAGGCACGATTTCATCGGCGCTCCACAGCAAGAGGTGAATTGGATCGTCGATGGTTTTAGGGATGGCAACGGGTTCCATAATGATCTCCGGGATGGGTGATCATTATTTTGGTGATTTGAAAGCTCACGCCACACTCAATAAATTTTATTGCTGTAAATCTTTTGTTATAAAGACAAGCTTTTTTATGGTTGAGAAGCCGAATTATCATAATTCAGAGTAAGCAGATCGTCGTCTGGTTTAAAGTCGGCATACACCAGATTTATCTATTTCTCGTCCAATGCCGTTCCCGCCGCGTTTAGAGATGGCGTTTTACGGGTTAATCTAGAACATTGAGCGAATTCTCAACATTACCGCACCAATCCATCGGAAGAATGCCTTCGCGAACGTAGCGGTGAAAAGAGGAATACGGCCAATCGCATACTCGCTTGACGTGACCATGTTTTAGCGGATTGGCATGAAGATAATCAACATGTTGCGCATAATCGCGATCGGTCGTAATGGTATGTTCCCAATAGCGGCGCTGCCAGATGCCGCGTTCGTCCCGTTGGCGGCGGGCGGATGAGAGGCGTTCGGTGCGGGGCAATCCTTTTGAAAATAGCAGCTTGATCAAGCGCCAGCGGACAGGGAAATCATCCGTACCGGGCGGTAGCGTCCAGATGGCATGCATGTGATCCGGCAGTACCACCCAAGCATCAATGTGAAAGGGATACAAAACCTTAACCCGCCTGACCGAATCCCGTAACAAATCGATATGATCCGTCAACAAGGTTCGTTGCCGCTCAAGCAAATTGACCGTGAAAAAGTAACAGCCACCCGCGACGAAGCTGCGTCGATAATTTGGCATCGCTCCCCATCCCAAATAAAAACAAGCATAGCAAATGGGACGAGGCGTATGGCGGTTTCGCGCCAGCAAACCGCCAATGCCGAATGTTCACCGAAAACGAAAGAGCAAAATGCTAGTTAGAGTTTGCTCAGTAAATCAGCCATAGGCCTGTACAAGCCGAACGACCGAGTGGGGCTGAGCGCTGGGTTAAAAACATTTGCTTCCAGGCATGTGCAACTGTCTTGATCAAACCCGCAAGGCAGCATTGACTGAGGCCAAAAAAGATCCTTTGCAGGATCAGCAGGTTCATGACCAGGAAGATGGTGTTGATCCAGGCAAAAGAGGTATTGGCGCGCTTGGCCCGGATGTCGTTGAGCCGGTAACCCTTCTTGCCCTGGCCGAATTTGCCCTTGATGGGAATGCGCTGCAGGTAGTCTTGCCGGCGCTGCGCCTTGGCTTGCTTGAGCTGTTCGCGATTGGCGTCGGTCACTTGCTGGGGCGTCCGAGCGGCTTGCCGGCAAAGCGGATGCCGCGTTGTTTCAAGTAGCTGCGGTTGGCGCGCGTGCCATAGAGCGGATCGGCGATTACCCTTTCCGGATAGTGGCCGTAGCGCTCGCGGTAAGCTTCAACCTGTGTAGGCAAGTCCAAGCCTTCATGAAAGGCGTCCCAACGCAGGTGATCGACATGGGCCAAGCCGTCGCCGGTTAAACTGACGCTGAGCTTGGCGCCAAACTCGACCGGCTTGTCTTGTTTGCCGCGCACCATCGGTCGCACATACGGCTTGACGATACGCTGGTCGCAGCGGTGGGTCTGGGTGCGATACATCTCCCTTTGCTGTAGGTACAGGTGCTGGATTACCCTGTAGCGATGCAGTAGCCAGCCGGGCAAAGGCAGGGGCTGGCCCTGCGGAATCGGCGCCATCAGTTGCTCGATATGGCCCAGGTTGCGGCGCAGATACTGCAATTGCTGTTTGATGCCCCGGCGCCATGACTTCCGGCCAGGGCGCTTTTGTTTGGCGATGGCCAGATACGCGGCGCGGGCTTGCCGGCGATAGGTTCTGGGTTTAGTGTCAACCTTCAGGTTGGCGCACAGGGTGTCGATGATTTTCTCACTGAATTCACGCGCTTCGTTCAACAAACTCAAATCGGTGGGAAAACGGATGGCTTGCTCGGCCCCGGTGGCATCGACAATCAATTGGCCGCGATGCTTGGCTGGCGTGGCTTCTGGCTCAGTTGTTAGCTGGCAGGCCTTGATAATAGCTTTCCGCCAGTTCGTCCCAGGGGATGCATTCGCTGAGCTTGACCCAACGATTGTTTTTATCCAGGGCCGTCTCAAAGGGCCAGTCGAATTCGGCCATCGTCAGTTGTTTTGCGCTGGTAGTTCGAATCATCGCTGCACGGTTTTTGGCAGTAAGAGCGGGTTTTTCATGCATTAATTATAGCAAATTATGCCTAATATTTATTTTTATTCAATGGGTTATATTTACTGAGTAGACTCTAATTAGCGCACAAATAGCGGACGATGCTGTTAGACTCCCAAACTGCCAGGTAGCCATCGGCCAACATTGGAATACGACCATGCGGATTCATGGCTAGAAAATCGGGCTGGTCGAGACCGTCTGCACTACCGCCGGCATCAATATTCTGATAAGGTTAAGTCCAGTTCGCCGACAGCCTATACATCCTCTTAGAAGCTGTTTGGAAACTCCAAAGCCAAGCCAGATGGGGCAAGGCTTTGGGGATCTTTAATCGTTGAACTGATGTTTATGGCTGAATGCCACACCAGTCGTAGTCTTGGTTGATAATTTCCAAACAGCCTCTTAGGCATTATCTTCCACCTGCCAATTCAATGAATGTGCCTGTTGAATATGATGCCTCATCAGATAGCAGCCACATGATTGCATTTGCTACTTCGGTGGGGTGGCCACCTCGTTTCATTGGCAAAGACTCTTTTATCCGATCTACACGCCCTGGCTCACCACCATCAGCATGCATGTCGGTATAGATAAATGCAGGGCGCACAGCGTTAACGCGAATGCCTTCTTCCGCCACCTCGCGGGATAGACCTATAGTAAACGTGTCGATAGCGCCTTTGGATGCTGCATAATCAACATATTCACCCGCTGACCCAAGTCGTGATGCGGCAGATGATACATTAACAATAGCTCCGCCTTGCCCGCCATGTTTTATGGACATGCGTTTCACGGCCTCTCTTGCGCATAAAAAAGAACCGACTACGTTCGCCGCTAGAATTCTATTTAGTCGGGCAGCATCCATATCCTCAACCTTCATTTGCCTTTCAAGAATGCCGGCATTATTGACCAGTGCCGCAATAGGCCCCATTTTCTCATCAATGATTTTAAATAGATTTTTAACATCCGATTCCAAAGAAACATCGGCTGCAACAGCAATGGCCTTTCCGCCGCTTGCTTCAATCTCCTCAACGACTGTGTGAGCAGCTGTTTGGTTTTTATGATAATTGACGCACACATAATATCCGCAAGCAGCTGCAAGCCGCGCCGTTGCTGCACCAATTCCACGGCTACCGCCAGTTATCAGTATTACTTTAATCACATTTATAAAGGTACTCGATTTTTGGTTTATTTACCTAAAGGATGCGCTGATTAAATCCTTCGACAAGCTCAGGATGAACGGTAAGTGGTTGATTCCGTTCGTAGGGAGCTTGTCGAACCATGAGCGGAATCGATTTATTCAGCAATTCCCCAGGGAATTAGATAGTTAACAACATATTTACCGCAAAATTTACATCAACCCAATAAAGCCTTGATCTGCATTAGTTTTCCTCTTCCGTATACCATCTGGACAAAGTAACTGTGGTTGGTAAAGATCAAATTTCAACCATTGAGTCAGATGGAACGTTCGACTGCAGGGGTCGTATTTACTCAGACACCAGCCACTCCTATCCCGTAATTATGGCATTCTACGCAGCTAGAGCTTTACGTTCTCACGCAGTCCACCATTGACGGCACCGCAATCATTATCCCCACACTTCCAAAACTGCTTTCCCGTCTTGGCTAGGCTGGGCCAGCCGTTGGGCAATCAGGTAATTTATCAGGCCGTGGCAGTCCAGCAGAACGTTGTCATGCGCTTCCGCCAATCCGGCCAGCCGGGTTGCGGCCTGTCGAGCCCGACAATTGGCGGCGGCATAAGCTTCGCCGTTTTGCTAGAAACCGGCCAACCAGAGTAACCGGCAAAATGTCCCCCAAACCGCAATGGGCAATGTAACCGGGCCGCCGCCGAAATGCGGATGCGCCGATTCGCGAAACAAGCTATCCGTCACATACATATCGGCAAACCTCATCGCATGAGCCGATTCGACCGAGCGCCACAAGTCGCTGCATACCACGTAGTTATAGATTCGGCAATATGAAGTTTTAACTTATTTTCAGATCAATACCTTCGGAACCGGCGTGTTTCCTGGTCTACAGTCCAAGCCATAACGAATATCTTCAAACTTCAGAGGGCCGGATTAATAGCATGGTGCAGTTAAAAAAATACATGATTAATCGACAAACGGCGCACAGATAAAATCAATGTCGCCGTAGTCGCAACCGCACTGGCTCAACTGCGCGGTGATTTGGCCGCGATGATGGGTTTTATGTAGCAACAAGGTGGTCAACATGATCCCGACACTCAAATCCTTGTCCTGTCCGGTGGACAGGCTGCGAAACGCGATGCGCCGTTGCAAATCGTCGATTTGCAAGTTTTGAATCCAATCCAGCAAGGTTTGGTCGCAATTGGCTTGCGCCGCCCGCAATTCGTCGAAATCGGCGTAAAGCTCCAAGTCCAAGCGCTGGTAAGGCGCGGGCCGCTCCTGCAATCGGGCCAGCCAGACGCGATCCCCCAACAGCAAATGGTTCAAGGTACCATGGATGGATCCAAAAAATACGCCGCGATCCCGTTTGCGTTCGTCGTCCGCCAAGGTGTCGCAAGTGCCATACAAACGCTGGTTCACCCATTGACTGTAACGTGCCTGCAACAGCAAATTTTCCAGAAAATTCATCTTTCACCTCCGCACTCTACGGCTATAGTCCGCTGAAAAGCCAGTTGCAACCGGCGGAACACCGGTCCGGGGCAACTAGGCAATAGTCGGCAGTCGATACTGGCCACCGGAATAAGTTCCGCGCCGGTGCCGGTCAAAAAACATTCGTCGGCGGCATACAAATCGTAAACGCCCAAAGGCTGTTCGCAGGTTTCAATGCCGTCGGCTTGCGCCAATTCTAACACCAAAGCGCGGGTGATACCTTCCAGCGCGCCTTCGCTGCAGGATGGCGTCAATAAGCGGCCATTGCGGACGGTGAACACATTATCGGCGGTGCCTTCGGCCACCCGGCCTTGCGCGTTGAGCAGTATCGCCTCGTCGACGCCGGCATGGTTGGCCTCGATTTTTGCCAGAATGTGGTTCAAATAATTCAGGCTTTTGATGCGCGAATCCAGGCCGTCGGCCGGCAAGCGGCGCACCGACGACACCATCAAGCGCGCACCGGCCTGTTGTTGATCGATGTATATCATCGTCAATTGGTCGGCGATGGCGATGACATTGGGCTGCGAACAATTTTTGGGATTCAAGCCCAGCGGTCCGGCACCGCGCGTCACCATCAGACGGATATAGCCGTCGTCATCGGGAAACGCATCGATCAACCGTTCGATGACGGCTGTTAATTCGTCGGTAGAGAGCGGTATTTCCAGCGCAATCGCCCGCGCCGACAGCCGCAGCCGCTGCAAATGCCGTTGTAGCCGAAAAGCGCGGCGCCGGTAAAAGCGTATGCCTTCGAACACGCCGTCGCCATACAGCAAACCGTGGTCGTTGACCGGGACAACCGCTTGATCGGTGGACAACAGTTGGCCATTCAGCCACGTTATCGAATGGGTACTCATCAAATTCTCCTGAAAATTGAGTGTCGGTTTTAGGATTTTCTGCCGTCCAAGACGCAAGCGGCGACCAGTGAGGCGGTTGCCAATTGTTCAATCTCGACGCTTTCGCCGATCAAGGCCGAACCGGCCGCCATGCTGAGAAACGGCTGCAGCAATCGAATATCGGATCGAGTTCCGCCACCGCCAGCCGGGTTGCCGGCAAGGTCAGGCTGAAACCGAAGATACCGGTGGAACTAAACCAATAACCGCGCTTGAGTTCGGAGGGCTGGGGAGAAATCGTATGGTTTCGACCGCCAACGGCAAACGTGGCGCGGTTCAACAAGCGGAATTTCATAGTCTTGCTCTGCTTGATCGGAGGCGCCAGTTTAGACTATGATCAGGCAATCAATACAGATGCAAAATCTGTAAATTATATCGATACAATTTTGACTCATAATGAATTGTATCGATAGCCAAGCGCCGAAACTGTATTGCAAACGCCATGAATCTACGCTACGAAAACCTCGCCGAACATTTGCTCAACGCCATCGCGCAGAATCTGTACCGACCGGGAGAACGTCTGCCCAGCGTGCGCCAACTCAGCCAACAACATCAGGTCAGTACCGCGACGGCGGTCAGCGCATTGCGGTTGCTGGAGGACCAGGGCCATCTCGAAGCTCGCCAGCGCTCGGGCTATTACGTCAGGACGCGTCCGCGCTGTTCGCTACAGGAACCGGCGATTTCGGCGCCGTCGCGCGAACCGTCGCTGGTGACGGGTCAGGAATTGGTGTTGCGTTTGGTCAAGGCCGCCAACGATCCGAGAATCGTGCAATTGGGCGCGGCAGTGCCGGCAACGTCGTTTTTGCCGACGCAAAAAATGGCCCAGCTATTGGCCAACGTTGCCCGCCGTTACAGCCAACGCATTGCCAATTACGAGTTTCCGCCCGGCGTGCCGGAATTGCGGCGGCAAATCGCCCGCCGCATGTCGGAACAGGGCTGCCCGATCGCCCCCAACGACATCCTGATCACCAACGGCTGCCAGGAAGCGATGACGCTGGCGTTGAGAGCGGTTACCCGGCCGGGCGACATCGTCGCCGTCGAATCGCCGACCTTTTACGGGCTGTTGCAAATCATCGAATCGTTGTCGCTGCGCGCGATCGAAATTCCGACCCATCCGCGCGACGGCATCGCGCTGGACGCGCTGCAACTGGCCTGCGATCAATGGCGGATTAAGGCTTGTATTGCGGTGCCCAACTACAGCAATCCCTTGGGTTATTGCATGAGCGACGAACGCAAACGCGCGCTGGTGGAGTTGGTCAACCGCTACCGGATCGCGCTGATCGAGGACGACATTTACGGCGATCTGGGGTTCGGCGTTCAGCGCCCGTCGATGGCGAAAAGCTGGGACAGCGAGGGACGGGTGTTATATTGCTCGTCGTTTTCAAAATCCCTGTGTCCCGGTTTACGGGTGGGTTGGCTGGTGGCCGGGCCGTACCTGGAACAAACCGAATACCTGAAATACGTTGGTAATCTGGCAACGCCGACCCACGCGCAATTGACGGTCGGGGAAATGCTGGCCAAGGGCGGCTACGAACGCCATCTGCGCCAGGCGCGCAACCAATACCGGCAAGCGGTGGAAAGAATGACGGCGGCCATTGGCGCTTATTTTCCGCCTGGCATTCGCGTTACCCAGCCGGAGGGCGGCTTCGTGATATGGGTGGAGCTGCCGGAAACTGTCGATGCGACGACCTTGACCCGGCGAGCGTTGCTGCAAGGTATCAGCATCGCGCCCGGCCAGATGTTCTCGGCAACACAAAAATACCGCAATTTCATCCGCCTGAATTGCGCGGTGGATTGGGACGAGCGGGTCAATCAAGCGTTGGTCAAATTGGGACAGATGGTCAGCGAGCAATAACCCGGATTGAACAACATACTTATAAGCTCTTAACAAAAAATCGTCTGGTGTTTAGAATGTAAAGATTTATGAAGCCAGCCAAGGAAGGAAATGCGAGTTGTCCGTGTTGAACTGACCGACACCGATCGGGAGTTGCTCCAAATCATCGTCAAAAAAGGCAGCGACTGGCGCGAACGAGAACGAGCCCAAGCGATTTTACTGCTCGCCGAAGGGCATACGACGTTCGAAGTGGCGGAAAAGCAAGGGGTGTTGCCGGAGACGATCCGGGAACGGCGGCGCAAATGGTTCAAAGCCGGTTTAGCCAGCCTACCCGACCAACCACGCAGCGGAGCACCGAGCAAGTTGAGTGATGAACACCGGGCGCGGTTAAAGGCGTGGATCGAGGCCGAACCGTTAACCTGCCGGTTCTTGGTCGATCGCCTGGAAACCGAATGCGGCATTCGCCTCAGCGCCAATACCTTGCGTAACGAGTTGAAACGCATGGGATATGTCTGGAAGCGGACGCGCTACAGTTTAAAAAAAAGCGCGACCCCGAGCGCTTCGCACAAGCCCAGCGCGACATAGCAGAGCTCATCGTCCAGGCGAAGGCCGGCGCGATCGAGCTGGCTTATGTCGACGAAGCCGGGTTTGCGCCGCAACCGCCCAACCGTTCCGCCTGGACGAAAAAGGGCGAAACCCATGCCGTCACGGCGAAACGGGGGCGACGACTGAATGTGATTGGGGCCATGCTGTCATCGGGAAAACTGGTGATGGCAAAACTATGGCAGAGCATCAATGGGTTGTGGTTCTTTGCCTTCTTGATGACCATGCTGGATAAGGTCAGCAAGCCTTTGGTAGTGATCCTGGACAATGCGTCCATCCACACCGCCAAAAAACTGAAACCTTACTGGGACTTATTGGAAGAAAAAGGCATGCGGTTTTATTTCCTGCCGCCTTACAGCCCCGAATTGAACCGGATTGAATTGCTTTGGCACAAGATGAAATACGAATGGCTCAAATTCAAACTGTATACGCCGGATGAGCTGGAACGGGCCATCGACGAAATTGGGGAAGAGTTCGGCAATTTATACAGGCTGACTTTTTGAGAGGCGCTTAGCAACTAGCGAACAGCATGCACTCCAAGAAGGAAAAAATATGATTGTCACTACTAAAGATGGAGTAAGGAAAACAAACTACGGAGTTTTTTTCTTGGTTTTGTCACATGGCCATGACGCCATGATTACCAAAATGGTTTACAAGCCTGGCGATAGGGTGTGCCCCTACACGATCACCCAAATGAACAGAGTGGATTCGTTCTGGCTGGGAAATACCGAATAAAATTTTCGGGGTATGACCAAGAAATTGGTCCGGGAGATTCATACACTATCCCCGCCAACGTGCCGCACAGTATTGAAATATTGAAGGCAGGAGAAGTATTGGATATATTCACTCCGCCGCGCGGAGATTTTTTGGATGCAAAATAACGCGTTCAACGCTGGCTTGCAAAAAGGGGCGTGTGCGCCACTTTTTGTTCGCCGGTTAACGCGAACGCCAAGTACAGACCACAACAAGCCCCCTATCCAATGAACAGAGAACTCGCCGAACACTTTACCAAGAACTGGCTCGATGCCTGGAATGCGCATGACCTACCGCGCATCCTGGCCCACTACACCGATGACTTCGAAATGTCCTCGCCGCTTATCATCCAAGTGACCGGCAATCCGGAAGGTCGGCTTCAAGGCAAGCAGGCAGTCGGCGACTACTGGGCCAAGGCACTGACACTTTTCCCGAACTTGCGCTTCAACCCCCTATGCACGCTGATTGGAGTCAACAGCGTCGTGATTCACTACGTGGGCGCCACCGGCAAACGTGTGGCCGAGGTTTTCCACTTCAATGAAGCCGGCCTGATCTTCCGCGCTCAGGCGCACTACGAGCCATGAACCTCACTCCTCCCCACAAAAGTACAGCCCATGAGCAATCCTAAGCCCCCCATCGCGGTGCAAGCGGCCGAAGTGCCGCCTCGCACCAAGCCCTCGAATTATCCTGAACCATTTGCCTCGCGAATGAAGGGGAGAGAAAAGCGGCAACTTGGCGATCTCTTCGGTCTAACCAACTTTGGCGTCAACTTAACCCATCTCGCCCCGAAATCGCTCTCTGCTCTTCGCCATAGTCACACCAAACAGGACGAGTTCATCTACATCCTCAGCGGCTATCCGACGCTGCGAACTGACGAGGGCAATACTCAACTCGCGCCGGGCATGTGCGCTGGCTTTAAGGCCGGAACGAGTAATGCACACCACTTGATAAACGACACTTCCGAAGTCGTCGTCTACCTCGAGATCGGCGATAGAACTCCCGGAGATCAGGGGGCGTACCCGGACGATGATATCCAAGCCGATCTCAAGGACGGCAAATGGCACTTCACCCACAAGAACGGAACGCCTTACTGAGGATAATTGCATCGGCTGCTTTCGAGCAATTTTATTGATTGCTAAGGTCCATGGGGATTGCGAATTCATCAGACACATTGAAGATTTAAACGATGGCGTCCAGGTAGAGATGATAACGAGTATGCTTCCTTTCGCCTGTCCTTGACAACGCGCCCTTGCCGACCAAGTCCTGCAAATCCCGTGTCGCGGTGGCTCGGGTTGCGCCGGTGATGTTGATGTATTTTTCGGCACTCAGCCCGCCCGTGAAGCCTTCCGGTCCTTCCCGGAACATCCTGGCCAGCGCTTTTTCCTGACGCGCATTCAATTGGCCCCGTAGCCGATCATACAATTTGGTTTTTTTGATCAAAAACTCGATCCAGCTTTGGGTATAGGCTTGAGCGGCTATCACCCGATCCGCGAAATAGATCAGCCAATCAGTAATCTCGTTGTGTCGATTGGCGCGCTCAAGCGCTTCGTAGTAGGACTTTTTGTGGCGTTCGATGGTGGTGGCAAGTGCAATCAGGGTCGGTTGACCCAGACATTGAGCCAGCGCCTTTTCGGCAAGCGCCCTTCCAATACGGCCATTGCCATCTTCGAAGGGATGGATGCTGACAAAATAGAGATGGGCCATGCCGGCGCGCAATAAAGCCGGCAGCGGGTTTTTTCCCTCTGGTGCTGTATCGTTAAACCAGGCAATAAACCGATCCATCTCCGGCATCATTTGCTCGGATGGGGGGGCTTCAAAATGCACTTTTGGCGCATAGACGGCGTCGGACACGATTTGCATCGGCTCCGGGTGAGTCCGGTATCGACCGATGTCATGCAGGTCACGGCGACCATTCGCCAGCATTTGATGCCATTCGAATAGCAGGGTATGGGACAGAGGCGCAGCAAACCCCCGATACAACGACACCATCAATTCCGCGATGCCTTGTTCAGCCGGGGAGACTTTGCGATTGTCAGACAGCAAGCCGAATTGGCGGCGAATAGAGGACTGAAGACTATCGCGGTTAAGGGTTTCTCCTTCAATCTCGGAGGTTTTCAGGGCTTCATTACTGATCAACTCGATGGTTAATTGCCGCTTGTCATCTTCGCCAAGGTGTCTAAAAGCGCCGAATAAAAGACCGGCGCCCAGCAGCAGCCGCTTTTCGCTTTCCTCAATCCGGGATGGGTCGTAGCTAAAATCAGGCCAGTCAGGCTGCTGCCAGTTCCAGATCATGAGTGATATCTCCTCCTCTTATAACTCATAATAAGCAACCATATGAGTTATAGAAAGTATTTTTTTAACTCATTTGCCTCGTTGAAGAAAGTTTCAGTGAAATTCAAGTTTTCCGGATGTAAAAATAAAGCGTTTGAATCGAATGTCATCCCGATCTACGTGTTTTCCTGATTCACTGCGTTGTAATGCTATGGAAAAAACCGTTAAACTCGCTTCTGGGTATTGGCCAAAAACACATTCAGGGCAGCCGCTACCACAAAGATGCCGACTGGGATCGCTTGCGGCGGCACCGGAAACGGCAGCGTTAGCCCCATGAACAACAGATAGACGGCGCCCAGCATCAGATAAAGACTGTAGCGATGCGCCATGGGGCTGGGATAATCGAAATTGGTCTGGCTGATTTTGCGTCGAATCAGACCGTCGATTGCAAAGGGCATGAGGGTGACAGCCAACAACGGCCACCACATCCACGCCATGATCAACCGTTTGATCATCTGGTACACGGTCTCCCAAAGCACATCCAGTCGGCTTTGGATAAACGGAAAGAAATCCCGGCGGCCGACATCTTCAAAACCTTTCGATAGTTGCCGTTCGCGTTCGGTCGGAATGAAGTAGTGGTAGACGCTCTCCCGGATTCCGGTACTTACGAAGAGCCTATCAAACCCTTGTTGGCTGGTCCGGCGGATTTCCGCCTCTTTCTCGACGCCGATATAGGCGATCAGCATGTGGTCCTCGGCCGTTTGAATCTCCCTGGTCCAACGATCCGAGACCAGGCAGGCCACCAGAACGATTTCCAAGAGCCAGATCATCAAGCTGAGCAATAAATTACGCTGCACGTTCAATCCTTGCCGGTGTCGAGGACTGAACGCAGCACCGGCAGTCGGCCTTTAACGATTCGTCCGCCCGACAATTTGGCGATGTAATGCAGGTCAGGGAGTTGCCCCAACAGCTGCGGCGCAAACAAATCGCCCTCCTCTTCCATCAAACGCTCGCCGACATTGCCGGAAAATACCGTGGGATTCGTCGCGCTGGTGGCGACACCCTGAGTACGCATGATGTATTTCAGCCGGGTCTTGGGCAGATTGTCGGTAATGTACTGCTGGGTTTCGCTATCCATGATGCGCAGGGCGATCAGATTATTGACGTTGCCGAGAACCTGCCGGGCTTTATCCTGGGAGCCCGTGCGCGCCGCAAAGTCGGCAAAAGTCTGGGTGGCAATGAACAACCGTATCTTGGCGCCGCGGCCTTTGTTCAAGACTTGAATGAAAGGATCATTGATCACTTCGGCGGCTTCATCGACAAACACATTCACCGGTCTGTCCGAGGCCCCGTAGTTGTAGCGATCACCGGCAACGGCGGCGAGATCGGCCAGTAGAATCGAACCAATCGCGCTGCCGACCAAGCCATCCGACAGAGAATCCAGGCCGATATACGCCACTTGCGCTTTTTCGATAATATGGCCGGTATTGGTGATGGGGCGAAGATCATCCACATCATTCGGATTGGGCGACAGTAAAGGTCCTAAAGGACCAGACGTCAGCATATTCATGATCGGAATCAAGGAGGCCACCATCTTGCTGAAATGGGTGCGATCGTGTTCGAATAACGATAACAGGCCTTCCAGATCCAGGTTGGCCGCCTGGTGCTGCACAACTTCCCGATAAAAGCGCACCAGGCCGGCGGCTTTGGAATCAATGTCTTTGGCCGCTTTTAAATACGGTCTGGCCTCCCGCCGCCAATCGCCTAGACAGGTGTCGTAATAGCGTTCCAAAGCCTGAATGACCAAGGTGGAAGGGCCGCCTTCCAGATAACGGCGCAGCTTGGCTAAGGTCGGCCTTTCCTCGATCACCAAGAGCCCTTGAATCACGTTGTCCAATGACTTCTGGCCAAATGCCTTGAAGGGATCATTGGTCGTCTCGCCCGGCGAAATGGCGGTAATGCGGCTGGCAATTTCCGAAGGGCGGTTGAAATTGTGCAGGGGATCCAGACGCACGCTGTCTTCCGGGAAGGCCGGATGGAAATAGACGAAGCGATCCGGGCGCTTGGCCAATTGACAGGCCCGCTTCGCTGATGCCATCAGGTCCTTGTCGCCTTTGGGATCGATGATGATCACCGCTTCACCGCGCAGCACCGCCTGCGTCACCAGCAAATCGAACGCCCGCGTCTTGCCGGCGCCGGTGGTGCCGACGATCAAGGTATGGCCGGCCGTATGTGGAAGCGGCTGCCGGACATCGCTTTCCGAAATTTCAAGCCCATGAATCCAGGCGGAGCCCATGCGTTGATGATCCGTCGGAATGAGGGTGGAAACATCGCGTTTGAGAATTTCGTAAGCGAGCTGGGCATGGCTTTGCACCCAATCAAAACCCCAGCCGAACCATAACTCTTCCGGGTGGCGTTTCACAAACTGCTTGAGCTTGTCGGCTTCCAGATACTGAAACCGGAATTGCCGAAGGCGTCTTTTGCGGACCCAGAGACTTATCGCGGGCGGCAATCGCCACAATATCATGAGGCCGCACACCCCCATTAGCCAGTCGAAAGGCTCACGCGGCAAACCCGACCAGCGGTTGACCCAAAAGGCCATGACAGCGCCGCCGAGCCAGCCGGTAATCGAAATGACTTCGAAGAGAGGCCGCCAGGGAAACTGATAATCGTAATCGGACTTCATGGACCGATTCTGACTTTGATGTCACCGTTCTCGATTCGACAATCGGGATGGCTAGCCATCTCGCGTAATAGCGTGCTGCGCTTGAGTCCGGGATGCTGTTGCAGACATTGAACGAGGTTAGACTCCTCAACAAGGCACCAATCTTTGTCAACAGGACCCGCTTTTGAAACCGGCCTGGTTTTTCTCAATTGGTCGATCAAGGCCATGACCGCTTGACTGCCAGATGGCGTACTGTGGGCCACCTTCGTCACGAAGGGCTTGGTCGAAACGGTATCGACAGCGGACTTTTGTTTCGATGGCTTTTGGGTAATGGATGACTCAGGATCAGATTGCTGTTTGGGCTGGGAAAATGCCTCGGGTTTGGCTTGCGCCGGTTTCACGGCTAGTCCTTTGGCCGCCCGGGTTTCTGCAGGCACCGGATTATCTGCAATCGAAGCTTTATTGGGGTCAAGCCGCTTCCCGGGCTTTTCAGACCTGATTGGCAAAGGTTTAACCTTTTTGTCCTTAACAGGTGTTCGTTCAGCAATTCTCGGAGCTTGTTCCATGGCAACGGCTAGCGAACCGGGTACCTGAATGAGCTGTTTCAGAAAGCCACTGGGTTCCTGGGCCAACAGTACCCCCGAACCTGATTGATCACCTGTACCTTACGCATGGGGGAAAGAACATCGGTCACCAGCCAGCCTTTCTCTTCCAGGGTCTTGATGAATAGGTTTTGTTCGACATGGAGTTTTTGCGCCGTGTCCGGAAATGGCAATAACCATTTTCCCTGAGCCTCCAACAGATCGACGCCCCACTGTAAATTTCCCGAGTTAATTTCGTCAGCCAGCTGAATGAGCCATTCTCCAGCCAAGCCATGGGCATCATATAGCCAATTTCTGGCTGCATCGACACTGTCGATTTTGGACGGAGGGATAACTGGTTGTTCGTTGTTTGCCTCAGGATTGAGCGAAGTGTTTGGACGTTTTAATTTTTTCGATGTGGCGGCCTTTTCGATGGGTTGTACGGCATGTTGAGAAATGGCCATATCCGTGTTGATCGGTTCAACCCCGGCAGTCGGGTTTAACGGCGTGTCACCCATTTCATCCTTATTCAACTGATCTGGGTATTCCGGAAGGATCCGTTGATCAGGCGCCGTCGCAACCTCCGGGTTGCTAGCAAGCATGTCATTCTGCTCTTGATTGATTCCCATTGCCGACGTGGCCATCGCGCCATCACCCTCGAAGGTTGTTATCATCTGCGCATTCCGTTGAGCCTCTAGCTCTGGTTTGCCTTGTTCCGATTCAGCTTTAACGACTGCCTGGAGGTCTTCATCGACCTCGATCCCTTCGATGGCGACCGGTGGCTCATTGCTATAAATCAATTCCGTTGAAGCCAGACGCAGCATGTACAAAACCACATCCAATCCCTGAGGCTGCATGCGCCAATAGCGATAATGCCGGCCATCAGGCAAGGTCTTCGGAATTGCCAAGCCGCGCTCGATCAAAATATCGGCCAAGGTATCTTCATCGCGCGGAATGCCGGGGACTTTGTCTTTGGCGAGCAGGTCAACGATATCCTGAGCGCCGGTCCGCCAGACAATATGAATGCCTTCCTTGAACCGCCAGAGGCGCGCGCCCTTTTCATTGGCCAGCCAGTGTCCCGACTTGATCAAGCGCCGCATCGCATCGAACAGGTATTTTTCAACCGGCATCCCCATCGCCGAATCGACGGTATGATAATGCGCCTTCAGGTCACGCTCGACGCTCTTCCGATCCGCCGCCATGACCAGTTCATATAATTTCGCACCGCGGTCCAGGCCGTGGATAGCTTCCAGCATCGCCTGCATGATGTCGGGACCTGGCGCCAACAGGTAAGTCCTCGAAGCCCGGGTGAGCACCCGCTCGATCACCAGGGCGGAGAACTGTTCATGGCGCTTATGACGGTTTTCCCGCCAGCGCAAAAAATAACGGTCGATGCCATGTTGGTATGCCCAGTCGGTCAGATTTTCCTCGCAGGGATTCCAGAGATGCTCGCCCTCTCTGTCGACGACAGCGATATCGGAAACCGGTTTACCGATGTCATGCAGCAAGCCCGCAAAACACACCGCCAGGCGCCAACGCAGTTCTTGCTCTTTGCGTTCGCGCGGCGTGGCCTGGGTGGCAAACAAACAGCCTTGCGCGGCCTGCGTTGCCCAATGCGCCACCTCCAAGCCATGCCGGAACAGACCGCCGGCACCCCGATGATGGTGCGATTCCGAGGCCGGCAACAGATGGCTGAAGGCCGCGTAACGCGCAATGACGGGTTCGGCGATGGTCTGATACAGATCGTCCGGCAAGGACAGCGCATGTTCGATCGCTTTGATCAGTTCGACTTGGCTTGCCAGGATGCGCTCGACCGGCGCCGCTGGCAGCCCTTTCATGAACGGCGGGTAGCGTGGAATCTCCTCTTCGGGCGGTGGCGTCTGAACGGTTGATAACGCCGGACGTTGGCCAAACAGACGGTTCCCCAGGCGGCTGATGAAGTCAGTGTAAATTTTTCCCATAACGGTTCATCGTGGCAAACATCGGGGCCGCGTGCCTGACAAAAGATGTCAAAAAGCCCAATCTTTTACGTTAATGCAACGCTTGATTACTTCTACGGTGGTGATTTTTCAAATCATCCCGGAGCCACCATGAAATCGAAATCCCTGCCCTCCTTCCTCCTCATAAACTCACTGTTGAGCACGGGTTGCGCTCATCATGCCCCATCGGCAGAGGTGAGCGAGGCTGTGATCGCGTCGCTGTTACCCAATGATCCATCTGAACTGCCCTGGCGCCTCGATCATGCCTGGCAAGGTGGTGAACTCGGTGGCGCGGCATTACGGTCGGCGTCGATCGAGCATGTCGTCCGGCAGATCGATAATCCGATTCCGATTTCGTCATCCGACTCAGACTTATCGTCAATTAAGCCTGGTGTCGACAACAAAACCGTTACATCTTCAAACTCAAGTGACAAGGAAGGCATCGAGCGCGCCTGGCGGAAGTATTGTCATCACCAACTCGACATGACAGCGGAAGACCACGCTCTCATCGAGCGCATACCGGTTCCTAAGACCATCCTGAAACAAGGCTGCAACCCTAAGAGCCTGTTGAAGTGAGGCGACGATGAAAAATTGTCGCGCTCCCTCAGAACCTTCAGAAATGAATGGTCAAAACTCGGACCCCATCAACCCCAACGATCTTTCCGCCCGATTCGAACAATTGGTCAAGCGCAAAAAAGCTCAGCTGCGCGTTGTCGAACCGTTGACGGCGATTCCCAGTTGGCCGACAACGATGCGAGGCACTCCCAATGCCTGTTTACGCAGTGCCTTATTTGCCGGCATCCAGGGCAAAGAACGCATTGCCTACAAAAAACGTACCTTGCTGGCGTCGGTAGACGGTATCGAAGTCCGTTTTCTGGGCATACAACTGATCCAGTCGGATCTGGATGTCTGGATGCAAATCGTGCATCTGTCCAGGCAACAGTTGCCGGGGTTCAGCGTCACCTTCAGCGCCCATGCGCTGCTGACCGCTCTCGGCAAAGGTACCGGCAAAAGTCAGCACGAATGGCTGAAAGAATCGATGGCCCGCTTGGGCGGAGCCTTTGTCGAGATCACCTTCCAGGGCCGCGACAGTTACGGCGAAAAAGGCTTTCTACGGTATTACCGAGACGAGACAACCCAGCGCTACATTGTCGAGCTGACCGAATCGATGCTGCGACTGTTTGAAGACGGCTATACCCACATTCAATTCGAGCAGCGGCACAAATTGCGCAAACAGCCGCTGGCTCTGTGGCTGCATGGTTTTTTATCTTCCCACGCTGCCCCTTATCCGCTGAAGGTCGACACGCTTCATCGTTTGAGCGGCAGCAGCACAACCAATCTTCGGGACTTCAAGCTGAGATTGCGTAAAGCCTTGGAAGCTCTGGTTGTCATCGGAGCGATCGAAAGTTTTTCGATCGCCGAGGATGCGGTCAAGATCAAAAAGAACCCGACCCCGAGCCAACAACGCCATCTCATCAGCAAACAGCAGGGATGAAAAAGCACGGCATACGGCTGACGCCCTTTTGGGTCGGTCAATGTTCCTGGGATACGGCATTCGGCCGACGCTGACACGGCATTCGACTGACAGAGGCACGGCATTCGGCCGACGGGATAACGGCATTCGGCTGACTCCACACGGCATTAGGCCGACGCAAAGCACGGCATTCGACTGACGTTTGACACGGCATTAGACTGACGCCAAGCCCATTTTTGAAAATCGCTGCAGCCCTTGCTTGACCTGGCATACAGACAATTTGAAGACGCCCAAAATTCTCATGCTAATCTTTTTATAATCTTTATTTAATCTAAATAATAAGGCAGACACGGCTGTGGATAACTCTGTACGGTTTGCCCAAAGCACGAAATAGCCTCATTCAATCCTTACCTAAAACTGGATGCGTCGACTTGACCTTCCAATGGATCGACGGCACGACCTTCGCGTCGCTCTCCAAGTCCAAGAAGAGACAGCAGATGGGAAGTCAAGAAGAACCATGGAGTGGACAGGCACATGCAGACCACTCCCGGCATGTCGGACAATAAAAAGACGCGGCCAGGTGGCTATGTGTAATGGTGTTAATGGCCAATTAAAAACGGTCGGGCTCATTTATCGCCAATTTCAGCTCGAATTAATTGCAAATGAGCTTGCATTCATGGGCTCGGGCTTGCAATGCATCTTCGTGGGCTCAATTTTTTTGCAACTGTAGTGTAGTCCCAATTCTGTCTCATTAGGATCTAGGGCTTCGAACTCGCTCGTCTCAAAAATGCTGAATTGATCCTATTGGTACATGGATATCGCCTCAATCGAGTGTATCGTAAAGGTATAGGCACAAGAAAGCCCATAGATATGTCAGTAGCGGCGAATAAATGTTTAAACTGTCATTGATTATTTAGCGCATGTTTAATAAAATAAGATCGTCTTAAATTTTTTATGGGATTTTAAATGGAGATGTTTCAACAAGTGCAGTTAGACTCCAAGCTTGAAGAGCTGTTGTTGAACGGCATGACATTTATTTCGTGGAATCAGATTTATACCTGGTACAGGGTAGCCAAAATAACTAAAACGCCGTGGCGTGACATTCAAAACCGTTGGAACATCTTATGTGAGAGCCAAGGCATTGACGATCCTTTGGCGATCACTGTGCGTGGAATCACTGGCGGAAAGGGTGGAGTATGGCTCGTTAGGCCGCACATTGAGCGTTTCGATGGCACAGAAACGCAAATTGACGAATTGATCTAGGAGAATTTGATGAGCAATCTATTGAAGAAACATCGTGTAATTGGTATTCGGCACTTTTCGCGTGTATTGAAAGATGCTGGTCTTATTTCAGAAAAAGTAATGTACCCAAGTGAAGCAGTCGCCGAATTGAAACCTATCAAAGTTAAAGCCGACGCGGCACGTCGACAGCGTAATGCGCGTCGAGATGCATCCATTCCTTCTATCATAAGAACAATCGAAAAAATATTGAAATTGCCACATGGTTCCGTAAAAATCATCTATCCAAGCGGTCGCCAAGCGCGCTCGGATGCGACCGTTGGATCGCTTCGGAAGCAATGGAAATAACTTTCAATGCGAGCCACTACAGGAGGTGGCTTTGAAACATAGAAAGGACGGCAAGAGGGCTAGCTCTTGCCATCCTATCCGCTTTCGTGAGTAGGCAGCAACTCGTTGTTTATCCCGAGACGTAAGAGGCCGATCAGCTCACCGCATCGAGTCAATTTTGAATAGCCTGGATGCGTGGTTTTAATTTGCAATTAATGTGAGCCTACGAAAATGGATTGCGAGCCCGACCGATTTCAAATGCAAGCCATTACGGCTATGGATTCAGTAGGCCTATCGAAGCCTGAGCGTGAGGCCTTGCGATAGCCCTGTATGGCATCCCGAATTTTTCCCAGCAAATCGATCTGCTTGCGAATGTCGGCAAATTCGGTTTCCAACTCTTCAATCAGCACCGCCTCCCATTCGGGTTCTCCTTGCAGGAGACGCCCCATGGGGTAATGATAACCCGGCCCTTTTTTGAGATAGTGGGCGATGGGTTTGGTTTGGCCCTGCTGACGAATCATCGCCATCCGAAACCACTCGATACTGAATGACAGGCAAGATTCCCGACGGCGAATACGCACCCCGATTCGGGCCTTTTCCGATGCCGCATGCTGGTTCTGCTCCGCTTTCAATCGCCGCCAATAATCATCGACCAACACCTTGGCCTCTGCGTAAAGCTGATCCACTTTCGTCTCGATCCAGCCGAGCACGTCTTCCTCCGACAACATGGATAAGTCCACATTGGCTTGTTCGTTTTTCATTCACGATCCCTAATACTTAACTACAGGAATTTAGGCCTGAAATCCCTAGGTGATTGATGGGTCCAACAATGGCGTTTCTGGCGTTCATCCAGCAACCCAAACGACTTTCACGCCTATCGGGATTTTGAAGATTCCATCCCTATTGCATTAGGGATTTGGGGATCGACCAAACTTGGTCAACGATCGAGAAATTCCTAATGTAGGAACTTGCCTTCAATTTGATGGGCATTCTGAGCATCGCAATCCCTCATTTCTTAGGGATTTAATCTCGTCATCCCCAATAGAGACGTCAGGCCTTACTCGTGATTTTAGGAGAGGTTCCAACCAGCTTTCGGCAATAAATCAACCAGCATGCGATTTTTTACGGCAACCCCGTTCATGCTGCCCGCCTCCCCCACTGCAAATCATGGCGCTTTCAAGAATCTTTTGAAGACTGGGTGGGACTGGCCTGATGGAAAATTCGGCTATGAACCGAAACTCTGTCTTATTGATCGTGTTGACCCTATTGTTCCAGGACTATGCTGCCTGGAGCGCCGATATCGATGAGCCCGGCGTTTCGTATTTCACGGACAAGCAGCGCGGTTGGTTCTGGTATGAAGTCCAGCCGGAACCGGTGTTGAAACGCAAACCCGAACCGCCCCAACCGC
The DNA here is from genome assembly GCF_000733855.1 of Methylomicrobium agile. NCBI lineage: Bacteria > Pseudomonadati > Pseudomonadota > Gammaproteobacteria > Methylococcales > Methylococcaceae > Methylomicrobium > Methylomicrobium agile. The sequence goes on along the minus strand of NZ_JPOJ01000001.1, from coordinate 2,157,272 downwards.
CTCCGAGTTTATCCGCGATCACCGCTGAGCCACCCTCAAAGCCGAATACCCCGGCGGAACCAGAACCCTTCACCTCGGCCTGGCTGCGCAAAAACATGGAGACTTATCTCAACAAGGCCATTGATGAGCCGACGCATGAAAACGTTGCGGCGTTTTATTACCTGCAACGGGTGATGATGGACAAAGCCGAGCGTTTTACCAACACGGCTCGCTATGTGGTGATGTCCGATCCTCAGCTGGATGAAACCGTCCGCCGTCCGGTCGCGACCTATGCCGCCAATGAAGCCAATCATCAGGCCAGTGCCATGGCGGATCGCGCCTTGAAAGCCATCGCAGACCAAGCCGGAATTTTATTTTTCTTCCGCTCCGATTGCCCTTATTGCCATGTGCAGGCACCGGTTCTGAACATGCTGGAAAAGGCCTACGGTTTTAAGATTTATCCGGTCTCACTGGATGGCCGGCCGATGCCGAATGGCCTGTTTGGGATCTTCAAGCTCGATCAGGGCCAGGCCGCCATGCTGGGCGTTGAACAAACACCCGCCCTCTTCCTGATGAAACCGCCCCGGCAAATCGTGCCGCTCTCGCAGGGTGCGTTGTCGCTGGAGGAACTGACCAGCCGCATTTTGCTGGCAGCCAAGGAATCGGGTTGGCTGGATGCAGCACAGTACGAAACCATCCAGGGCATCCGTTCCACACCGCGGCTGTTACCCACTTCGGGGAGCATCAGCTCAGCCAGCCTGCCAGATCCGCTGTCATTGATTCAAGCGCTGCAACACAGTGCTCAAGACGGGAGAACCCCATGATCAGCCCGATGGGTAAACGAGCCCTATTGTTTCTTCTGCTGACACTGAGTTCGAGGTCCGCTGATGCCGATTTGCAGCAGGAAATGGATAGCATGTTCGGCACGATGACCAATTACACCGCGCCAACCGCGCATCTGGGGCAACGCCGGGGCGTGATTACCGGCGGCAGTCTGGTCGCTCGCAACGGCATTACCAACACCAATCTGGTGTCTTTCGTACCGCCTTCGTTCAGCGCCGGGTGCGGGGGAATCGATCTGTTCGCCGGCAGCTTCAGCTTCATCAATTACAACCAGTTCGTGCAATTGCTGCGGAATATCGCCGCCAATGCCGCCGGCTATGCATTTCAACTGGCGATCGGGGCCATGTGTCCGTGGTGCGCTTCGGTAATGACCGATCTGCAAAAGAAAATCCAGGAACTGAACCAGATGTTCAGTAACTCCTGTCGACTGGCGCAGGGCATGGTCAACGATACCGTCAAGGCGTTCGATCTGCAGAGTAAAACCAATCTGTCCAATGTCTCATTCACCCAGGGCATCAGCGATGTGTTTTCCAGCTGGACCAACACCAGTACGCTGGGCGATCCGGTTCAGCAGGTCAAACAAAACGCGCCCAATGACATGGCGCAAAAAATCCAGGGCAATCTGGTTTGGCGGGCGTTGATCAATCAGAATGCCGGCGCCTGGTTCCGCTTCGGCGGCAATAGCCTGTTGGAAGCGGCGATGAGCATCTCCGGCACCGTCATTGTCGATGCCCCCAAGCCGCTCCCGACGGCAAGGGCGAAAACACTCCGGTGAGTGCGCCGCCACCCCTTCTTCGCATCAAGGACCTGATCTACGGCAGCGATGCCGGCAACAGTTATCAAACCGTCAAATTGTACAGCTGTTCGGATGGCCATGGCGCCGACCAGTGCCTGAAACCGGTGGCCCAGAACATCAATCTGGTCGGCCTCAAACAACGGGTCATGGAGATCTTGCTGGGCTCGGCCAGCAACGGCAATGGCCTGATCGTTAAATTTTCGACCAACCAGGGACAAATCACCGCCACCGAACAGGCTTTCATGCAAACCGTACCGGATGCCATCGGCGGCATGATCCACAATCTGGCCCGTGAAGATGCCGGGATTGCCAAACTCTGGGCCGAAGAAGCCGCGCCGGTGATTGCCTTGGAACTGGCGCAGCTGATCGTCAACGATTTACTGAGTGCGGTGCAAACGGCCGCACAGATCAACGATCATGCCTATGCCAAGCTGCTGATGGATGCCCTGAAGGACGCCCGCGAACAGATCCAGGACGAATATGTCACCATCGCCGGTCGTTATGGCAATCCGCAAACCCTGATGGCGTTTTACCAGCAACTGATGAATACCGTCAAACCGCGCCAATATGGCAGTGTGGCTCAGCTCCCGGCTTCCGCTCCGGCGTGGCCGAGCCCATAGCCATTCCCATTCTCAGCTCATTCCACAGTCAGGACACTTATGTTCGAAATCTTCTCCGTCGGTGATTCGGCCTACCTGCAAGCCGTGTTAAATGCGGTCGCGATGATTTCCGGAACCGGCGATTACCGGACCGCCGCCGGCGTGGGCGGCTTGATCGGCGTGATCATCATCATGCTGCGGGCTTTACTGCAATGGGATGGCCGGGGACTTCGCTATCAGGACCTATTTTTGGCGTATGTCTTGTGGCTGATGCTGTACGCGCCCTCCGTCAAGGTCACGATTGAAGATGCTTATACCGGCAGTGTGGTCGTGGTCGACCACGTGCCGTTGGGGCCGGCCGTCGTCGGCAGCGTCATGTCGAATATGGGTTATCGGTCGACCCGCCTGTTTGAACAGGCCTTTGCCCTGCCCTCGATGACCGGCCATGGTTTTGCCGATAGTTTGCAAACCTTGACCGCGGTTCGCAGGAACCTGCTCTCCCGGGTCGGCTTGGGCGCCGCCAATGCCCCCAATGCCGGCAGCGACATGGAAACGTCCTTTGCCAATTATGTCCGGGAATGCACCCTGACCGGCGTGGATTTGAATCTGAAATCGGTCGACGCCATTTTACGCGATGCCGATCCCCTCAATGCGCTTCGGTTTGACTCCGACATTTACATGACCGAAATCTATGTCGGCGGCCAGCCGCAAACCAAAACCTGCACCGATGCCTGGGCGGATTTGGGCGTGGTGGCGAATGGCGCTTTCGCTACCTCCCTGGAAAATCTGTTGCAGCAGACCTTGGGCGTCGCCGCGGCGAGCGATACTGTGCCGAAAATTCAGGAGGCCTTCGATGCCCTGGCCGGTCCCGGTGTCATCCATGCGGCCGATTATATGTTGATGTCGGCGATCTTGCCGATGTTTGAAAAAGGCGTCATCGGCCGGCATGAGGATGCGATGCACTGGACCAAAGCCTCGATGATCGAACAAGCCATCCAGCAGCGCAATACTCAATGGGCGGCGGAACAGACTTTGTTCTCCAGGATTGTCCGGCCCATGATGGCGTTTATCGAAGGCCTGAGCTATGCGATTGCGCCGATCATGGCGTTCGTGGTGCTGTTCGGCAGTGTGGGATTGCGGATGAACATCGGTTACTTTTCCATGCTGCTCTGGATCCAGTTGTGGATGCCGATTCTCGCGGTGGTGAATTTGTTCATCAATATGTCGGCAGCCGGCAAAATGGCGGCGTTGACTTCTGCCAATTACAATCTGCCGTCGATGATGGGCATTTACCAGCTCGATATGGAATTACAGCAATGGCTGTCGATTGGCGGCATGTTGGCGGCCTCGACACCGGCCATCACCTTGATGCTGATTTATCGCGGCGCCGTGACCGCCACGCATTTTCTGGGACGGATGGACGGCGGCGATTATGTCAACGAGAAAATCGCCACCCCGGATGTAGTCAGTCCCGGACCGCTATTGAACGCTCAACCATTGCATCAGTACAGCCCCCTGTCGGCGGTCACTATGAGCGGAAGCGACAAAGTCTTGCCGACCTTTTCCGCAGGACGTGACCTTAACGCGGCCGTGGCGTCCGCCTCCCAGGCATCCGAACAAGCCACGAGTAGCTTCATGCACAACGTATCGGCGACGGCTTCAAAAACCCACAGTATCACCAGCGATGCGTTTGACAGCCATTCCCTGGGCCAGCAGATCGCCAGCAGCACCAGCCAGACCGATGCCTATAACCGGCAGTACGGTGAATCGTTTGCCAAGAAGCATAGCGATACGGGCATTTCAGCGGATCACTTCTCCGCATTGGTGGCCGGCAGCGCGAATGCCGGCGCCAAATTGTCCGAAGAAGCCTTGGGCGCCGCCATTTCAGGGCGGTTACAGAACGATTTTAAAGTCGGCCAGGATAAATTCGATTCGATCGCCGCGGACATAGCGCAAACGGTGATGGACAGTAAAGGTTATCAGGCCGGGCTTGCGAAAAGTTTGGCTCTGGACGCACAATCCGGCATCCGTAACGTGGCCTCGCTGGGCTTGCAAAACCAATCGCTATCATCGTTACAACACAGTGCAACCGATGCCGTTTTCGCCTCGGAAACCTATCAACAAACGGTCTCCGCCGGGCAACGCTTCGGGGCCCAGGCCAGCTTTGGCGCTGCGGAGACCGGATTGCGGCTGGCCAGTGACGGCGCCTTGATGGAACGACTGGATCAAGCGCTGGATCAGTATGGCCTTCGCGGAGATGCGCAACGATTGGCTTCGCAATGGAAATCGGTCGGTTGGATGGCCAATAGCGATCAGGCCTATGCGGCGGCAGGCATGTCCTTGTTAACCGGCTTTTCCTCACCCCGCTATCGAACCTTGGATAGTCAACAGTCGCGTAGTGCGGAAATTGCGGGTTACCAGTTACTGGGCTATGCGTTTCATGCGCCAACATCGGACGCTGACTGGAATTCAGGGAAAAACGAAAACCTGAAATCCCAGACACCCATCTTCGGTGCGGCTCAAACTCTGGTTGAACGCGCAGACCTGGCTGATCCTCGACCCGAAGCTGAAGCCGCTACTCACCGAGCACAAAGCCAGATCAACACGACAGGTGGCCGGATGGCGGCTGGTCAAAAGTCGATTGCGGCCGATCATCAGCAGAGCCTCGAGCGTTTGGATCAACAGACGAATGCCGGGGTTGACGAGATGAGGCAACTCAAAGCCGAACATTTTAGAAACGCGTTAGCAGCTGCCGCCAACAATACGCCATCAGCTGCGGAGTGGTCATACAACATGCTGGGCGGCAGTCTCTATGATACGGCTAAAACAATTGAAGCTGTCGGTGCTGCCAGCAGTGAGGCTATCCACCAATTTACCGGAAGCTTTCAAGAGGCGCTTTCGACAGGCGCGGATTACTGGGATGCGCTTAAATTCGCCGCATCAGAGTCGTCTTCCGGGTTTGAACAAGCTTCACAAATCTGGGCCGATCACCGAGTCAATGAAGTAGCCGACAAACTGACGCCGAGCCAACAAGCCTATTATCGCGCCGCCATGTTCGAGGCCTTTGCCGGAATTGCCGTCGGCGGTGAAGACAATGGCAGCTTGGGGCAGGCAAAACAAAAACTGCTTGAGGAAGAAGGCGACATCGACGGCAACAATATCGCAAATTTGCTACGCAGTGCGGCCGGGCAGAACCGAAAGGATCTGATCGATCAGATTGGTAACTTCAATCGGGCACGCGGACGGGTGAGCGATTAATAATCGATCCGACTGCTACTTGTTTCTAATCAGCATGCGCATACTGCCAACAACAACCCAACGTATCAGAAGGACGATGGAAAAGAGCATCAGCCAGTAATTGATCATAAAATCCCGTTGGTTGGCAATGATCAGTGCTATTAAAATCAATCCAGTCCAATAATAAGTGCTCTCGTGAGACAGTCTGGCGGCGAGATGTTCCACGCCCTGTACAAACAGTTCAGCCAAGGCCAATAGACCAAATCCGACGCTTCCTAATGCCGCGATAAAGGTTAGATTTACGGGTAAGATTGCCCAATCACTCACCCACCAGAGCAAGCCAAAGCCTAACGCTAGAACTACCATCCATGCAAAGGCAGCAAACGACAAGCGGCGCGTTTGAAAACGCTGCATCAGTCGCTGCAATCCGCTGGGAAATTTACTGAAGGTCGCGCCACAAAAGGGACAAATGGACCGTAACGGCTGGCCATAATAACTGATCACCCGAGGTACCATGGTCCTGTTACAAACATTGCAATTGACAGTGCTATGCTGGCCGGCAAAGCTAGCTTTTACCGAGTCAGCTGGTAGAGGACGGGGGGATAGTTTGATATGGCTTGAAGGAGATGAGAATGAGGGCATGATGAGCCTCCAATAGAACTCAATACTGTCTATAGTACTTCATATAGACTCAGTTGCCAATATCTATAAAACTTTGGCCTTGACCTGACGACTTCCAAGATTAGTATGAATAACCTGAGTTCGGGATAAGAAAATCTTGAGAGAGGCACCTCCTTTTTCGCGTAAGATTCTGTTTAGCAAACTAATCTGAAGGGAATCGGGATGCGCTCATGGACAGTTTAACCGAACTTTTTTGTCTGATCGACGATTTTTGCCGGGTGTTTGAGCCGCCATGGAAACGCCATCTGTTAGCGAGCGGGGCGAAACGGCGCCAGCGGCCCAGCACCTTGAGTCTATCGGAGTTAATGACGCTGTCCATTCTGTTTCATCAGTTGCGCATCCGCCAGCTCAAGTCCTCCTACCTGGGCTATGTCTGCCGCCATCTGCGCGCCGAATTTCCCAGACTCCCCAGTTATCCCCGTTGCGTCGAATTCCTGCCCCGCTGCGTGGTGCCGCTGGCCGCCTTGTTCATATTGTTCAAGGGCGAATGTGACGGGATTTCTATTGCCGATGCCACCGCGTTAGCGGTCTGCGATAACCGGCGCATTCGGCGCCACCAGGTCTTCCAGGGCTTGCTCAGCGCGGCAAGACCTCGATGGGCTTGGTTCTATGGCTTGAAGCTCCATGCGATCATCAATTCGAAAGGCCAGCTGATCGGCCTCAAACTGACACCCGGCAATGTCGACGATCGTAAGCCCATGCCGGAGTTATGCCAAGGGCTCTTCGGCCAGCTGTTCGCCGACAAAGGCTATCTGAGCAAAGAGCTGACTGAAACCCTGGCCGGGCTGGGGATCCAGCTCATTACCCCACTCAGAAAGAATATGAAACCTGTGCCCCGCACCGACTTTGAAAAAGCCATCCTGCGCCGACGCGCTTTGATCGAGACGGTCTTTGACGAATTGAAAAACTTGTGTCAGATTGAACACACCCGCCATCGTTCGGTGGGCAACTTCGTCGTTAACCTGATGTCTGGCATCATCGCTTACTGCCTGTGCGATAACAAACCCACGCTCTCATTACTTAAAGTGAATCTGGTACCTCAGACATAATGGCTTATCCCGAACTCAGGTTAATTAGGATTGGAACTATAGCCTAAGCCTATTGCCATATGGTTATGAAGCTTGCTTACAGAAGCATTAGCATAGGCAGTGTCGCCCGCCGCATCAATAGCACGGTAGGAGCCTATCTCAGTAGGAACCTCGGTCTGGCAAGAGACCTCTAAAACTGAAACGATTGTTGAAGAAGTATACAGTATGGGATTAGCGATAAAAGACGATGGCTGGCGGCTTTCGGATGCCTTATGGGGGCGGATGGAGCCTTTGTTGCCGCCCCGTAAGTCCCATCATTTGGGCTGCCACAATCCTCGCGTTCCGGATCGGCAGGCGATGAACGCGATCTTGTTCGTGCTGCGCACCGGCTGCCCATGGAATGCGCTAAACGCCACCGGCCTCTGTTCCAGCAGCTCGGCGCATCGGCGCTTTCTGGAATGGACCTAGGCCGGCGTCTTTTAAGCCTTCTGGCAGGAAGGGCTATTGGCCTATGACGGACTGAAAGGAGTGGATTGATCGTGGTTGTCTCTGGATGGAGCGATGAGCAAACCCCCGCTCGCGGAGGCGGAAAAAAGTCGGGCGCAATCCCACCGATCGCGGCAAGCAAGGCGTCAAGCGAAACCTATTGACCGACGCGGCGGGACTGCTGGTCAGTGAGGTGATTGACGGCGCGAACCGGAATGACATGAAGTTGACGCGTGCCACCGGGGCGGCGATTGTTATCCCGCGCCCCGAACCGACACCTGAGCCACCGAAAAACCGCTGCCAGGACAAAGGCTACGACTATGAGGAAATTCGCGAGTTGGCGGAGGCGTTCGGTTATACGGCGCCTATCCGGGGTACGCGGTGAAGAAGCGCAGTCCCTCAAGCGCGAGGCCGACTTTAAGGCACGGCGTTGGATCGTGGAGCGCACCCCCAACGGGATGAATCGGTTTCGCCGGATCCTAATCCGCGGGGAGAAACATGCGGCGTCTTATTTGTCCATGCTCCACTTAGCCTGCGGCCTCATCACCTGGCGCTTCGGAGCTATTGGGATAGGCTCTTAGTGCAATGACGTACAACTATTAACGATCTGATAATTAAAAACAGTTGTAATGGGAGGATTTGTGCCATGATATCCAATACTTTTCGTATCGCTGCCGCCTTTATTTTGTTTGCAAGCCTCATCATCTCGGCGTATGCCACTCCATTAGAAGTAACTGAATCAGCTATAAAAAATTGCCAATTTCTAGGCATTATTGACGGATTTTCCGGATATGGAAAGCATTTGGAATGGAAGCCGCTTGCCAAAGTCAATGCCATCCGGAAAGCCGGTGCCTTAAGGGCTACCGATATTGTCTATACGAATTTCAGAACGATTGGGGGATGGAACGGAGAAGCCGAAGCCCGGGTTTACACGTGCCGCTAACCGTTGTTTTTCAATAAGGAAAATTTCATTTAACTCACTTCAATTCAATTCACTAAACAACCACCGGCTAGAAGCCGGTGGGTTTGCGTTACAGACTGAAAGTCCGGATAAGCGTCGGCTAAACGACGCGTCTTCACCGGGCTTCATCTTAAAAATCGTCATTGGGATTAGGCACCCATGTGATACTCCAAATACGGTTTAATCATCCTTTCCGTCATTTCACTAACGATTGAACAGAAAATAATACTGTGCCCAATTTTGTTACCGTCACAAAATGATATTCAATCTGGCAAACCGTATGGCTTCCGTATCTGTAATCCATCTCACACCTCCTTGTGCTCTATTTTCGCAGCTAAAGCTGACCGGCTAAAGCCGGTGGTTTAAACCTTGTGATGGAAAATCAGAACGAAACGACGATATCGGCTCCAAACAACAGTTGATGATCTTTATTGCCTGCATCGTAATTGTCTATTCCGTCCGCCCAGTCGTAACGAATTTCTGGTCTGACCGCTACCCATTTGACCGGCTTCCAGTTCAAGCCTGCGGATACAGTGTAATAACTGGCAGGGCCGCTGGCCAGTTTGGCGCATCCGGGGCATATCTGGCCGACGCGAACGCCATCGTCATCGCGAAACCATTCGGCTCTGAGGCCAATGCCCAGGGTATCGGACAGGTCGTAACGAGTTTGCGTCTGCACCCCGTACCATTCGGCGGTGCGAAAATTGTTCAGCGGATGCTGCTGTTCGATGCCGTGGTCATGCTGCAGGACATAATGCCAGCGTTCGGTAAAATCGTGCTGGAGCACAAAACTGTAAAATGTACGATTGTCTCTTTTCTCGAAGCCGTTTTGCAACCGGAAATCCTCCAGCGCGCTGTCGCTGTTTACGTCGCCGGTAATGACGGACATCGCAAGCCGGGTTGCCTGATCTTTTGAATTCCAGAAGAGGCCGCCCAGAAAATTCCAGATGTTCAGGTTCTCATCGAAACCATCCCAGCCGCCGTTGCCGTCCAATACTCCGTTCAGGGAAGTGTGTCCGCCGGTGACTGCACCTGCGACCACGCTGAACTGATCGGAGAAAGGATAAGTCAGGGTCATCCCCAAGTGGGTGAAAGGTTCGCCGTATTGGAAAGTATAAGGATGGGTATAAAAAAAGTTGTCCGGCGACAACCCGGTTTCATACCCCATGATCGTATAAAAGCGCCCGATACGCGCAGTCAGGCCGTTGCCGATGGGCGCTAAGATGTCGAGGTAAGCATTCGGCATCGCGATTTTATAAAAACGCGTGTCGTCGCTGATCAGATCATTGTCCCAGTGGCCTTTTCCGTACGGATTAATCGTATTGAAACGCGCATCACTGCCGTACATAAAAGTGAAGCGTCCTCCAATATCCCAGTCGTTGCCTTTCGTGTCTATATCGCGCGAAAGCTGGACAACCAGTTGATTCAAATTGAATTCATTGGCGCGATCTGCGAAGACCACCGGACCGTTGTAATTATCCTCGGGATCATTGGCATTATAGACAATTCCCATATCCGCCCAGGCGTTCAGATACAATCCGCTGTCTTTGAACCAGGATGACTCGTTGATGAAGGAAAGGCCGTCCAGGAGGCCCTGACGGTCTTCGGCGTAAAGCGTTCCGGGCGCGAACACGATCGGCAAGGCTGCTCCCAAGGTGCGAAATAGATGGAATTTATGGGTCATGCTGAAACCTCTCGAAAACATTGTGAAAAAAATAAATCGTAAAATTTATGCGCAAGCCGGCCTGACTCGCTTGCTACAAGGCCAGCGAGATCGTATGCGGCGAAGATCGGGGAAAATGGCCTGGAAGCGGCCCGTGTCGACTACGAGGGGCGCGCGAGATACGCTCGCCAGCTATTGAAGACGGTTATGTCGCGGGCTTCTTCGGAAGCATAGGCCTCGCAAAGAAAGCCCTGCACCCGAGAACCGTCGTTCAGTTCGACCCAGCCGATACCGAGCGGGGCCGGGATTTCGGCGACAAACTCGCCATAAGCCGTCGTCGGCAGCTTCCAGACTTCGACTTCGATCGAGGCTCCGCCGGCGCGCCTGACTAGTCCGGGACGCTTGCCGTCCGGCAAGGCATACAAGCGGTAAAGAGGTTGCGTCCGGACGGTCCGGATCAGGCGTCCCCCGCGATCGGTCAGCAGATGGTTCAGAGGCATCCCGGAGAGGTGGGCTCCGCAAACAGCGACTTCGGTAAACTCGGGCTTGGAATAGGAAATTGCCGCTTCGAGAGCCGCCGGATACCGGCGGCTGGTTCCCAGTGTGTGCGGCCGCGCGATTTCGCGGCGCCGCGCCAAGGCCAACAATAAGCGATCGGAAAACGCCGGGGCGCACAACGTGATGCCGAACGGCAGGCCGTTGGGACGGAATCCCGCGGGCAAAGCAATCGCGGACAGGTCGAGCAAATTCATGAAGTTGGTGTAATAGCCGAGATCGGTATTGCGTTTGATGGGTTCGGCCTCGACTTCATCGATCCGATAGATCGTACCGGTCGTGGGCGTGAGCAGGACATCCGCCTGTTTCCAAAGACTATCGGCCTGCCGCTTCAAGATCTGAAGCCTGTGAAAGGCTTTCCAGGCATCCGCCATCGATAACTCCGCGCCGGCGGCGATAATTTCCCGGGTAACCGGCCACAAGGCGTCCGGGTCGCGGTCGAGCATCTTCCTGACGACGCCGTAGCGCTCTGCGACCCAAGGGCCGTTATACAGCAGTTTCGCCGCTTCAAGAAAAGGTTCAAAATCGACCGCAACCGCTTCCCCGCCGAGTTCGGAAAGCTCATCGACAGCCTGATAGAACAGGGCCCTGGCGTCCTGATCGCCGAAGAAAGCCAGTTGCCCGGACTCCGGAACGCCGAAACGGAAGGTATCCGGAAAGCCCGGCCACATCGGCCTGGGATCGTCGGGGCGGGCGTAGAGATCGAGCCTGTCGTAAGCCTGAGCGACCTGCAAAACCCGCTCGGCATCCTGGGCGCTCAACGCGAAAATCGAAACGCAATCGAGGCTTTGGCAGGCCGGTACGACGCCCGAAGCACTGAGCAGCCCGCGGCTGGGTTTCACTCCGACGAGATTGTTGAATGCCGCCGGCACGCGGCCGGAGCCGGCGGTATCGGTGCCGAGCGCAAAACTGACCAGGCCTTTGGCAACAGCTACCGCAGAACCCGAGCTTGAGCCACCCGCGATGTAATCGGCATCGAAAGCGTTTCTGCAAATACCGTAGGGCGAACGGGTGCCGACCAGGCCGGTCGCGAACTGGTCGAGATTGGTTTTGCCGATCGGTATCGCGCCCGCCGCAATCAACCGCTGCACCACGAAAGCCGATTTTTCCGGGCGATAGGCAAAGGACGGACAGGCGGCGGTCGTCTCCAAGCCGGCCAGATCGATGTTGTCCTTGATCGCAAATGGAATGCCGTATAACGGCAATTCGTCCGGGCTTTTCCGCTCCAACGCGGCGGCGTAGCCGATCAAATCCTCGCGGGACAGCCGGCTGATCCAGACGCCGTCATTCGGGATGTGTTCGAGGCGTTGCCACAACCTCTCGACGAGCCCGGTCGGCGTCAATAGGCGGTCCATATAGGCTTGCCGCAAGGCTGCCATATCGAGCGCAAGGGGTAATTCGTAAGGGATGGCCATCAGGCGTGCTCCTCGTCCTGCAAAATCAACAAATCCTGGCCGGCCGCAATCGGTCCGCCTTCGCTGCAAAACACTTTCCAGATACGGCCGCTTTGGGGGGCTAGAATGTCGAATTCCATCTTCATCGACTCGACGATGACCAACGGATCGCCTTGATCGACCCATTCGCCCTCCCTGGCCAAAACCTTCCAGACGTTGCCGGCCATGTGACTGGCCACCGGTCTTGCGCCGGCCGGCAAATCCAGTTCGGTATCGGCGGACGCCTGTGCGACCGCATGATCATCCGCGTAACTCAGGCCTGTACGATTCCAGCTTTCGCGTTCGTCGTCGAATGCCGCTTGCTGCCGGCATTTGAAGGAGGCAATCTCGGCAGCGTGCGCGCGCAAGAACTCGTTGTAGCGGCGCAGGCTGAAGGTTTCTTCGCGGATGTCGAGCTTGATTCTGCCCCGGGTCACGTCTTCTCGGTAGCGCAACAGTTCGTCCGCCGTGACCGGAAAGAAGCGGATCTGATCAAAAAACCGCAGCAGCCATGGCTTGCCGTCCTGAAAATCCGCGGTTTGCCGGTAGTGGTTCCACATCGGCACGGTGCGCCCGACAAACTGGTAACCGCCCGGCCCTTCCATACCGTAGACGCATAAATAGGCGCCGCCGATCCCGACCGCATTTTCGGGCGTCCAGGTGCGGGCCGGATTGTACTTGGTCGTGACCAGGCGATGACGGGGATCGATCGGCGTCGCAACCGGCGCGCCGAGATACACATCGCCGAGACCCAGCACCAGGTAACTGGCGTCGAAAAGAATCTCGCGCACCTGCTCGATGCTGTCGAGGCCGTTGATCCGGCGGATGAACTCGATGTTACTCGGGCACCAGGGCGCATCCTTGCGCACCGATTGCATGTATTTTTCGATTGCCAAACGCGTTGATGGATCGTCCCAGGACAAGGGCAAATGCACGATCCGCGAGGGCACTTCCATTTCATCGATCGCCGGCAATTCCGCTTCGGCTTGCGCCAGAATGTCCATCAGCCTGGACAACGGCAATCTGCGGTCGTAATGAATCTGCAGCGAGCGAATGCCCGGCGTCAGATCGACGATCCCGGAAATCCGCTCTGTCCTGAGCCATTCGACCAATGCGTGGATCCGAAACCGCAGATTCAAATCCAGCACCAGAGGACCGTATTCGACCAGAAGATAGCTGTCGCCGGCCTGGCGATAGATGACCGCCAGGCTGGCCGGGGATTCCGGAAGCCGTTTCAGGACACAGTCTTCGCCGACGCGAGTCTCCGTTCTGGCCGGTAACTGCGGCGGCAAGGCCTGCTCCGGCGCCGCGATGAACTGCTCAAGGGACCTATCGAGCGCGGCGGCTTCTTCGCGCGTAAGGCGGTGAAAACGGATCGTGTCGCCGGGCTTGAGCTGGCCGAGCTTCCACAAGTCGGCGCCTACGACCGTCGCCGGGCACACGAAACCGCCGAGGCTCGGGCCGTCCGGCCCCAGGATCACCGGCATGTCACCGGTAAAGTCCACCGTGCCGACCGCATAGGCATTGTCGTGAATGTTCGACGGATGCAGCCCGGCCTCGCCGCCGTCGGGACGCGCCCATTCCGGCTTCGGCCCGATCAGACGGATGCCGGTCCGATTCGAGTTGTAATGTACTTCCCAGGCGGTCGAGAAAAATTGTTCGATGTCCGCCTCGGTAAAAAAATCGGGAGCGCCATGCGGGCCGTACAGCACGCCGATGGTCCAGTCGTTTCGATAATCGGGTATAGCGGCTTTTCGAATCCGCGTTTCCGTCAAGCCGGAACTCTCTTTCCGCACCGCGAGCACATCGCCGACCCGCAAGGCCCGCCCCCCGTGGCCGCCGAACTTGCCGAGCGCGAATGTCGCGCGGCTGCCGAGATACTCGGGCACGTCAAAGCCGTGGCTGACCGCCAGGTAGGTGCGGCAACCCTGGCCGATAATACCGCCTAGTTTCAACGTATCGCCCGCCTTGACCACCACCGGCTGCCAAAAAGGGACCGCTTCGCCGTTCAGTTCGGCACTCATCGCCGCGCCGGTCAGCGCAATCCGGGCATCCAGATTAAATCTGAGCGTCGGACCGTGGATCGTCATTTCGAGCCCAGCCGCATCTTCTGCATTGCCGAGTATCCGGTTGGCCAGACGGAACGCGAAAGGATCCATCGGGCCGGAAGGCGGCACCCCGACATCCCAATACCCCAGGCGTCCCGGATAGTCCTGAATCATGCTTTGGGTGCCCGCCTCCAGCACGTCGATCGTAAGGGCGCAGTAGCGGAATTGATTCAGATACGCGGTCGTTTGCCGGCCGCCGCGGAAGATGGAGTCGGCGACGATTTGCCGCAAATAGGCCAGGTTCGTTTCAATGCCTGCCAGGTGCGTGGCGTCCAGCGCGGTTTCCATCTGCAGAAGCGCGGTGGCGCGCGTATCGCCGTGCACGATGATCTTGGCGAGCAAGGGATCGTAATGCGGCGTCACCAGCAAACCGTTTTCGAGCCAATGATCGACACGGATATGCTGCGGAAGGCGCGTATCGGTTAAAAGGCCCGCTGATGGTTGAAAGTTTTTGTTCGGGTCTTCCGCGTAGACCCGCACCTGCATCGCCGCGCCTTGCGGCCGGTGCCGATAAGTGTCCAGAAAATCCGATTCGCCGGCTGCGAGGCGCAGCATCCACTCGACCAAATCAACGCCGGTCACGGCCTCGGTCACGCCATGTTCAACCTGAAGCCGCGTATTTACCTCCAAGAAATAGCATGCAGATGCGTCTTCGTCATAAACGAACTCCACCGTGCCGGCCGAGCGGTAATTCACGGCGGCGGTCAACGCAAGCGCATGCCGGTAGAGCGAGTCGCGCATCGCCTCCGGCAGATTCGGGGCGGGTGTTTCTTCGATCACTTTTTGGTTCCGTCGCTGCACAGAGCAGTCGCGCTCGCCGAGATGCAGCACGCGGCCCCGGCCGTCGCCAAAGATCTGCACTTCGAGGTGGCGGGCGCGCTGGACGAACTTTTCGAGGTACAAACCGCCGTCCTTGAAGTTGGCAGCGCTGAGCCGCTGCACGATGCCGAACGCATCCTGCAGCTCGTTTTTGTTGCGGCACAGGCGCATGCCTATACCGCCTCCGCCGGCGGTGCTTTTAAGCATGACCGGATAACCGATCACTTCGGCGAGGCTTTCCGCCTGTTCAATGCCGGACAAAAGGTCGGTGCCGGGCAATAGCGGCACTCGATTGGCTTCCGCGAGCGCGCGCGCTGTATGTTTGAGTCCGAACTGCCGGAGCATGTCCGGCGTCGGGCCGATGAACACGACGCCATGAGCCGCGCATTGTTCGGCAAAATCGGCATTTTCGCTCAAAAAACCATAGCCGGGATGGATCGCCTCGGCGCCGGTGGACAGAGCGGCGTCCAATATCCGGTCGGTGCGCAAATAGCTGTCGGCAGGGGCGGACGGACCTATACAGACCGCTTCGTCGGCTTCCTGCACGTGAAGCGCATGCGCATCCGCTTCCGAATAGACAGCAACGCTGCGGATATCGAGCTTTTTTAGCGTGGCGATGATGCGGCAGGCAATTTCGCCGCGGTTGGCGATCAACACCTTGGTAAACATGATTCCTCGTTGGGCGGGCCGTCCCGCCGAAAGATTGCTGCGCGCCGGGCCGTCCCGGTGCGGAAGTATGGCGACTAATCCCAGATCAACAAACGCACCGGCGTCGGATTGTAAGCGTTGCACGGATTATTCAGTTGCGGGCAGTTCGAGATCAACGCGATCACGTCCATTTCGGCGCGCATTTCGACATATTTGCCGGGTGCGGAAATGCCGTCCGCGAACGTCAGCTTGCCGTCTTCGGTAACCGGCACGTTCATGAAGAAATTGATATTGCCGGTCAAATGGCACTTGCTCAGGCCGCAGTCGGCATGCGCAATTGCGTGCAGGAAACTGTCGCGGCAGCTGTGCATGAAACGCTTTTCCAGCGAGTAACGTACGCTGTTGCTTTCGGCCGCGCAGGCGCCGCCCAGGGTATCGTGGCGGCCGCAGGTATCGGCGACGAGGGTCATCAGCACGTTGCCTTCGCTTGAAATCAATTGGGTGCCGGTGCTCAGATAGATGTTGCCCTGGCGGCGGATCGTATCGCTGGCGCTGTAGCGGTCATCGTGATCCGCCGCGCTGTAGAACAGCGTATCGACGGCCTGATTGCCCTCCAGATCGTGAATCCTGAAGGTTTGCCCCTGCTTGATCATGTGCAGCCAGGGTTCGCCCGCGGGCAGAGTGAAATCGTAAACCGCAGCGCGGGGACCGAGTTTGCTTTCGACGATTGCCATGATGGTGTTCCGTGTCAGAGGTAATATCTTTCGGTGTTGCAAAAACCGCGTTGATTTTCCGGACGAAAGTTCCGGCAAAAATCGTCGCTGCCCGCAGGTTCGCTGCGGAATGCCTGCAGCAGCACCGGTTTCGGCGCATAGACGGGACTCGGATCGAGAGGATGGGGACAACTTGACAAAATCACCAGCGTGTTCATCTCGAAGCGCAGTTCCACCTCGCCGCCGGCCGGAGAATGGTTCGACACAAAACGCATGTCGCCCGCTTCGGAGACGGTCACCTTGCTGAAAAAATTGATCGGTGTCACAAGATCGCGCTTGCCGAGTCCCCATTTTTCGAGTTCGATCAGCATACTGTCGCGGCCGTTCCGGTACATCGCATTGCGATGGGTCTGGTAAGGCGCCGCACCGTATTTGGCTTCTACGCCGTGCGCATCCGAGACCCCGCACACGGCATCGTGCCAGCCCACCGTGTCGCCAGTGACGGAACAGAGAACGCGCCCCATGTCCGAGTAGCAGACGAAGCCCCGAGTCAGATAGAAGGTATGCTGGGCTTTCAGTGTGTCGGCCATGTTGTAGCGCTCGGTTTTTTCATCGTAATGTACGAACAGCGCCGAAAGATTCGCACCGCCTTCGAGATCGGTCAGGCGCAGTCTGTTGCCGCGCCGGATCGGAAACGAATGGTGCGCGCCGCCGGGCAGTTGTTCGCTCCATAACACACGTTGAGCGTCAATCGGGGGTAAATTCATCGATGTCTCCATAAAATCAATAAGAAGCGCCGGAGGCTTCGCCGAGACGCTCCAGCCATTCGCGTTGGGTTTGCATCCCCGATGTGGCACGAATGCCGTCGAGAATGTCCTTTTTGAGCCGAAGAAACTCCGGGGATTGTTTCATCTCCTGATCGCGCGGATCGGGCAGCGGAACCGGATGGATGGCTTCGATCCGGCCGGGGCGCGGAGCCATCAGCACGACCCGGTGCGCGAGATAAATCGCTTCCTCGACGTCATGAGTCACGAACAACAGGGTCGTTTTTTCAAGCAGCGAAACGTGCAAGATCAAATCGTGCATCACCTCCCGGGTCTGTGCGTCCAGGGCGCCGAAGGGTTCGTCCATCAGCAAAATTTTCGGTCGCGCCATCAACGCACGGGCGATTGCAACCCGCTGCTGCATGCCGCCGGACAACTGGTTCGGATAGGCGTTCGCGACATGGCTAAGGCCCATCAGTTGAATCAGCGCGTCGGCCCTGCCGGCTGCCGCTTCGACGTCCGCCGAAGTCGAAACGTCGCGGTGCACGCGCAATTGCCGGCAGAATTTGATGTTTTCGAGCACCGTCAACCAGGGATACAGGCTGTAATGCTGGAACACCATCGCGCGGTCGATGCCGGGCCCCTGGATCGGCTGCGCATCGACCGCGACATCGCCCGCGCTCGCCTGTTCCAGGCCGGCGACGATGCGCAGCAGAGTCGATTTGCCGCAGCCGGAGGCGCCGACCAAGGTCACGAATTCGCCGGGCGAAATCTGCAGATTCGCATTCTGTAAGGCGACGAAGTCCAGCCCGTCCGTCGCGAACGATTTGGAGAGGCCGCTGATCGAAATTGCGGGAGTAGTCGTCATGATCATTTCCGGTAGAGCCAGGGAAAGCTTCGCCGATGCAGCCCGCGGAACAGTTGGTCCGTGACCAGTCCGAACAAACCGATCAGGATGATGCCGGCGAAGATTTTGTCGGTTTGCAAAAAACGCTGCGCTTTCAGGACCGCATAGCCAAGCCCCGAATTGGCCGCCACCAGTTCGGCGACGACTAGGTAAGTCCAGGCCCAGCCCATCGTGATCCGCAAGGTATCGAGGATCGCCGGCTTCGCCGACGGCAGGATCACTTTCATGATGATTTCCTCGCGGTCCGCGCCCATCGTCTGCGCGGCTTCGATCTGCTCCATCGGGACGCTACGGATGTTTTCGGCGATCATCAGCACCATCTGAAAGAAGGTGCCGATAAAGATGATTGCGACTTTCGCGCCCTCATCGATGCCGACCCATAACATCACCAGCGGAATGAAAGCCGCGGCCGGCATATAACGGATGAAATCGGTCAGCGGTTCGAAAAAGGCTTTGACCGGCGCATAAGCGCCGATATAGATGCCGAGCGGCAGCGCGATCGCGGCGGATAGCAAAAAGCCGGCCACCACTCGGTACACGCTGATGCCGATATCGCCGATCAAATCGCCCTCGCGAAGCCAATCCCAGGCGCTGATGACCACCAGTGGCGGGGTGGGCAAGAAGACCGCATCCACCGTCCCGGCTGACGACAGCCACCACCAGCCAAAAAACGGCAGCAGCAACCCGGACAGGGCAATGGACCAATAGCTGCGCCGGCTCAGTGAGCCGCGCAGGATCCAGCAAGATCGTCGTGAGGGCCTGATTGCTTTCATCGGCGTATCCGCTTAGTGTCCGGCCAGTGCTTCGATAAGCAGGGAAGCGTCGATACCCGCCGCCAGCGACGGATCGCCTTCGATCAACTTATTGTCTTTGAGGAATTTGGCGATCACAGGGCCGACCGCGAGCAGTGAAGACGGTTCGGCGTCGGGTCCCAACGCCTTCAGGCTGTCTTGTAAATTGAAGAAACGGGTGCCGGGCAGGAAAATCTTATAGGCATCCGG
Source organism: Methylomicrobium agile (assembly GCF_000733855.1). NCBI lineage: Bacteria > Pseudomonadati > Pseudomonadota > Gammaproteobacteria > Methylococcales > Methylococcaceae > Methylomicrobium > Methylomicrobium agile. Next base: position 2,138,051 of record NZ_JPOJ01000001.1, on the reverse strand, counting down.
CTTCATGCCGACGACTTTGGCCATGATCCGGACGGCTTCGTCGGGCTGTTCCCGGATGAAACGTTGCGTTTCGTCCCAGGCTTTGATCATGCCGATCAAGTCGGCGCGCTGCTGTTGAATGGCCTTTTCACGGGCGATCAGCAAGTCAGGGATCAATCCCGGCATGTCCTTGGAACTGAACAACGCCACGCCTTTGCCGCTGGCCTGAATGTTATTGACCCAGGGATTCCAGACGACCGTTGCATCCACCCGTCCACTTAAAAAGGCCGCCGCGGCATCGCCGGCCGACAGGTTAACGATGTTGACATCATCGAAACGCAAGCCATTTTTCGCCAGCGCGGTCGCGAGCACGAAATGCGAGATCGAATATTGCTCCAGCGCGATGGTTTTGCCTTTCATGTCGGCAAAGTTCTTGATCGACGGCTTGACCATCAGCGCATCGTTGCCGTCCGAGTTGTCGTTGACCAGGATTGCCTTCAGCGGTATGCCCTTGGTCAAGGGCGCCATCGTATCGGACCAGGTTTGGCTGTTCGCGTCGATCTGGCCGGCGGATAGAGCGGAAATGGAGTCGGTGTAATTGGCGAACCAGACCAGTTTGACCTTGGCGCCGTGCTTTTTGAAAAACTCTTTTTCTTCGGCCACATACCAGGCGACCCAGCCGGGCCAGTCGCTGACGCCGACCTTGATCTCGGCTTGCGAAGAAAGCGGATTGAAGACGAGAAGCGTAAAAAAGAGTGCCGCGAAACGGCGGGAGAAAAGTATTGAGTGAAAGCTCACGAGATGCTCCGGTTGAGATGAAAAGACTACACACAGAGGGCGATCGGTTCGATATGAACCGAAATGTCCTCCCGGGCTTTTATCCCGCCGTGTAGCCCCTACCGGAGCCGGCAACTCTCGGTCCAGACACTCACTGATGAGCCGGAACCCTAGTCGCCATTTTTTTCAATCAAGATACTGTCGAACGACCGCACCTCTTGTGTTTTTCAGTTCTGATTAAGCACTTTTTATGCCATATTATACAATTTATTGATAATTCAGAGATATAAAATGTTAAAACGGGTTTAAGTTTTTAAGAATGCACTAATATAGCGCATTATTAATAAGTCAATGCACAATATTGGGGAGGTTGAGTAAACGATTGTTTCTACAAATTGAATAAGGAATATCCACTCTTGACGACTGCAAAATTTATGTCCAGTTTTTCAATTGTGGAGGGTTTGCTCAACTCAATAAATACCGGTTATTCCCCCCATTCAACTCCAAGGTACTATGTATAAAAGGACACTTAACATAATGGCCGAACTAAGACTGTCAGTGTCATGTTCAATCCAAACTGATGTATGAATATGCCCGATCAAACCGAGAGTTTTACAAAAACTCACATTCTGCCGTTACCTCAAGCCCGGAGTGTTTCCCCTTTTTCGCAATTGATCTATGACACAAATCTGGCAGGTGGGCGAAAATTTGCTGTTGTAGATAACGATATGATCACCATGACAGCTTTTACAATAATGCACGGCTGCCAGGCCGATTTTTAGCGCTTGCGCGACGACCCAGGCTTCGCTGAAATTGGCGGGACGCACTTTGCCATAAGGTCTGCGTTCACGAACATGGTTGGGAAATGTCTCGCAAAAAAAATCCCAGGCAAAAATAATGGCGGACACATCCATTTCAGCCCTGATATCAATCTGGCTGGCACTTCGATAAAGGGATGCAAACAGAGAGATGTACAGCATAGACTCTCGTACTTGGGGAATAGCTTCGATAGCCGGAAGCAATCCCGAACTCGGGCTCTCGCCTTGGTGAATCGAGCGATGAATATCCCGAATTTCCGGCAAACTGATGCTTTTAATCAGTTGGCTAACATACGATGTTCTGAGCTTTCGTTTCAGCAGTTGATAGGCTAATTGGTAGTTTTGCAACTGATCTTCATAGGACAAGCCTTCAGCTATCATGACTGGCCTCCTGATTTGCTTAAAAACATTCTCAGACGGAGGGCGCGTTGTTCAAAAGGCTCGCTCACCGTGGGTTCGTTACGCAAGAATGTCCGCCAGGAATTGACGTGAAAACGGGGAGCAAAACTGAGCACATCGCTTCGCGCCAGCATTTTCAATTGATCGACCGGCATTTTAGCCAAAATGGTCACCGCTTCCGGTGTTAAGCCGAGACTGACCATGGCGTGCTGTTTACGGCCGGACTGGATCAACGCATGAGCCAGAATCAGATAATCCAGATTCAGGTTATAGATATTTTCGTCCATAAAGCACGCGATCAGAGCACTGCCCTGATTTGATTCGCCACCGCCAGCACCCTGCGCCCATAACTCACTGCGGCTTCGGTATTTTGCCAGCTGTGATAGCGCCCTATCCCTAAAACCAGATCATGGGGTGCTGATTGGATGGCTTCGGCCAAGACTAAAGCACCGATCTGTAAGTTCGTGACAGGGTTCAACAGTTGCTCAGGTTTGCCGACCCGATGTCCATGCCAGTGGAGATTGATTTGCATGAGTCCGACATCGATATTCCGGCCACCCTCGATAAGGGTCTTATTTAAGATAGCTCGTGCTTCCTGTTGAGAGGCAGGGATGATGGATTTGCCGGACTTGTTAATGGCCCAAGGCCATGGAGTCACATGATTTAAGGGATTCACTTTGGCTGATTCAACCAGCGCAACGGCATATAGAATGTAGGGATCCAGCTGATGCTGTTCGGCGATTTGCCACCAAAGTGTGGTGTGCAGCTTGGAAGGAGAAGGGTTTGAAATTTTTGAACTGGCCGTAGTGATATAGCTTTTTGGCAAAGCCGCCTTTTCTTGCGCTTGGCAACTTGGGCCGAAACTAATGAGCCCTAAACAAAATATAAGCAGCACAAGAGCATAATTCTTTTGGCAAAAACTCCGACTCTTGTGGGATTCAGAGAGATGTTGAGCCGATGACTGATGGTGGCTCTGTAAATTAGTAAGCAACATGGTAGATGAGCATCATTTGTAGTGATGAAGCGAGTCTACCTTGTGTTCCTAATTTCTCTATGTCGGAAAAACGACCGTTTGGGGGCTTTTCTAAGAAAGAATCGCTTGGGCGCCAATCTAAATGGATCACAGTTAAGCACACCTCTTCGTCGACAACTGCGAACCAGAAAACCGAGTAGTCTCAGTTAACTAAAAACCGATTAGGACAGCACTGAGCTAGCAAATTTGCATGTTGCAATATCCCATATTAATGGATAATCCGTATTGACATTGTGATCACAATTGGATAAAAATAGCACTTACGACTAAAATCCATGGAGGCCTCATCAATGCAGCCGTCATCAACCAAAGCGAATAGCCCCCGCGACATTAATATCAACATCAGGGCCAAAAGAACGCAACGCGACTTGATCGACCAGGCCGCCGAGATGCTTGGCAAAACTCGATCGGATTTCATGCTGGAAACAGCGTGCCGTGAGGCCGAAGAACTGTTACTTGATCAACGAATTTTCCATTTGGATGCGGAAAGATTCAAGCAATTTCAAGCCTTGCTGGATACGCCGCCGACTGCCAATCCCAAACTACGCGAACTAATGTCAAGCAAAGGCCCTTGGGAAGACTAGTTTGGCTAGTTCAGTAAAATGGAGCCTGCCCTCACCGCTGAAAACAGAACATGACTTTACCGCGTTTACTTGCGGCGAAATCAGTCTTGATCATTGGCTAAAAAATCGTGCACTGCGTAACGAGGGTCGTGGCGCTTCACGAACTTATGTCGTGTGTGTTGACCAACCTCGCGCCGGAACCATCGTTGCCTATTATTGTTTGGCTACCGGATCAATTGCCTGTGAGCTAGCGCCGGGAGGCATTCGTCGTAACATGCCAGATCCCATTCCCGTCATGGTGTTGGGCCGACTCGCCGTTGATATAAACTGGCAAGGCCAAGGGATTGGCAAAGCGCTTTTGCGCGACGCCATACTCCGTACCCTTCAAGTGTCCGAAATCGTGGGTGTCAAAGCCCTTGTGATTCATGCACTTTCGGATCAATCCGTCCATTTTTACGAAGAACACGGTTTTCAAAAATCGCCGATGGATTCCAATACGCTATTATTGCCTTTACCGCACGTTATTTTCCAAGGTAACGCCGAATAACGGAGCGATCTTATCCCCATGCCCCACGTTGTCCATCTTTTTTGGGCCCCTGAAACCACCGAGGCTTTCATTCAAGCCGGCCACTTTTATCTGTGGGTGGAATCCGCGGCACAAGCCGCAAATCAATCCAAGAAACGTAAAACCCGATCTCACCCCAACCACCTGGATGCCGAGCGTTTGCGAGACTGGTTGAAATCGTCCATCGGTGTCACGTCACGAGAGTCCGATTCTGTGACCTATCCCGTGCCACTCCCTTCGTTCCAGGGCAACCCCCTTCCCTGCCCCGAATTATCGACCCATCTGGATGCCGAAGCGTATGCCTGGCATGAGGCGGAAATCGAGATCTGGCCCATCCGCTGTTTTTGTTTCAATAACCGGGCCATCAACCTCATCAACGACATCCATTTCCGGTTGATCTTCCAGGGGGAAGACTTTAAAGCCGGCAGCGATTTTTTGTTTTGGTATTATTTCACCCAATCGCTTCGCGGCATCCTGCTCAAAGACCAGTATATCCCGGCTTTGCGCTACCGAGTCCGGCAAACCGGCAAACACCCTTACGAGGTTTATACCGGTTGGGAGTTTTTGTCTCCGCACTACGAATGCCTGATAGAGGAAGCGGCCGAACGCCTGCCGCCGGCCGCCGCACCGAATTTCGAACCTGCCACGGTATTGCGTCATTGTGCCGAAGTATTGCTCAGACAGGCCGCCGGCAATTCGCGCCTGACGCAAGCCCTGGAGAAACAACTGGCCGATTCGTGGCTGTTGCCGGCCTGTCGGCCGACTCGTCAAGAACCCTGGTTGACCGCCGGGGATCTGACGCTTGGCGAGCAGTGGGCCACCTGGCGAAAACAGCTTTCGGGCGCAGCCGGCGAAACCGGCTTCCAACTGGGTCTTCAACTGCAGGAAGCCTCAACAGAACAGCCCGACTCCTGGCGCCTGGAATTCCGTGTGGTATCGCGCCGCGACCCTTCGCTGCAACGACCGCTGGCCGACTATTGGCAACTTTCCGGCACTGCTCGGCAACATTGGGAAAAGGATTTTGGGTCCGATTTTGAGCAGCGTTTATTGATCGATTTGGGACAGGCCGCGCGTGTGTATCCCGCGTTGTGGAAGGGCATGGAAACGGCAGAGCCGTCCGCCATCGATCTGTCGCTGGAAGAAGCGTTCGCTTTTTTAAACGAAACTGCCTGGATATTGGAAGATGCCGGCTTTTTGATTAGCGTGCCGGCCTGGTGGACCCCACAAGGCCGGCGGCGCGCCAAATTGCGTATGCGTCCGGCGGCAACCTCGAAAAAAGCGGCACGCTCTACAACGCAAAGCCTTTTGAGTCTGGATCAATTGCTCGCATACCGTTACGAACTGACGCTAGGCGGTGAACAGATCGGCGAGGAGGAATGGACACAACTGGTCGAGACGAAAACGCCGCTCGTGCAATTCCGCGGCCAGTGGGTCGTGCTGGACCGTGAACGCATGAAAAACATGCTGGAATTTTGGCGACGGCAGGGCGAGGCGGAAGAAAACCTGGACATGCGCGACTGGCTCAAGCGCACCGCGGATGAGGCGGACCTCTTCGAAGTCGACCCGGAAAGCGCCTTGGCAGACATGCTGGAGAAGTTGCGTCATCAACAGCACTTACAGCCGATCGAGGACATTCCCGGTCTGAACGCCGAGCTGCGCGAATATCAAAAACGCGGCGTTGCCTGGCTGGTGTTTCTGGAACAACTCGGCCTTTCCGGTTGTTTGGCCGACGACATGGGCCTGGGGAAAACCCTCCAGGTCATCGCCCGGTTAGTGATGGCGCGTGACGAAGCCGGTCGCGGCCCCTCTTTGCTGATTGCGCCGATTTCGGTGCTCGGGAACTGGCGCAAGGAGATCGAGCGCTTCGCGCCGCAGCTCAAAACGCGGCTGCATCACGGCAGCGAGCGCTGCAAGAATGAAAGGGAATTCGCCGCGGCGGCGGAGGCCGTGGATGTCGTGATCGTGTCCTATCCACTGGCGCTGCGCGATGCCAAGTTGTTTCAAGCCCTGAAATGGCGGCGCATCGTGCTGGACGAGGCGCAAAACATCAAAAACCCCGAGGCCAAGCAAACCAAGGCGATCTTCAAGCTGAACGCGGACTATCGCTGGGCGCTGACCGGCACGCCGGTGGAAAACCGCCTGCTAGATTTATGGTCGATCTTCAATTTCCTGAATCCGGGCTACCTGGGCAAGCAAGCCGCTTTCCGTAAAGCCTTTGAGGCCCCGATTCAGCGTGATAACGATCCCATGAAGTCCGCGATGTTAAAGCGTCTGGTAGAGCCGTTCATTTTGCGCCGGATCAAGACCGACCCGGCGATCATCCGCGACTTGCCGGACAAAGTCGAGAACAAGCAATACTGCAATCTCAGCAAGGAACAAGCTTCGCTGTATGAAGCCGTGGTGCGCGACGTCGAACAGCAGCTGGAAGCCAGCGAGGGTATTCAGCGGCAGGGCCTGATGCTGTCGACCCTGATGAAACTCAAGCAAATCTGCAACCATCCGGCACAGTTTCTTCAGGATGACAGCGCCTTCACCGCCGAACGCTCGCATAAATTGGAACGGCTCGGCGATATGCTCGCCGACGCCCTGGCCGAAGGCGAAAGCGCGCTGATTTTCACGCAATTCACCGAAATCGGCGCCCGCCTCGAACGCTATTGTCGCAGCCATCTCGATTGCCAGACTTATTATTTGCACGGCGGCACGGCCCGGCATACGCGCGAGAAAATGATCGGCGAATTTCAAAATCCGGAAACGCCGCCGGCGGTGTTTATTCTGTCACTGAAAGCCGGCGGCGTCGGCATCACGCTGACGCGCGCCAATCATGTGTTCCATTTCGACCGCTGGTGGAATCCCGCAGTGGAAGACCAGGCCACCGACCGTGCCTTCCGCATCGGCCAGACGAAAAATGTCTTCGTGCATAAATTCATCACCCTGGGCACGCTGGAGGAGCGCATCGATCAAATGATCGACGCCAAAAAGAAAATCGCAGGGGCCATTGTCGGCAACGACGAGTCCTGGCTGACGCAACTCGATAACGCCACGTTCAAGCAGCTCATTCGCCTCAATCAAACCGCCGTATTGGAGTAAACCATGAGAGCGATACGCACCTGGTGGGGACAACGCTTTATCCAGGCCCTGGAGTCCTTCACCGATTCGGCAAGGCTGGCGCGGGGGCGCGCCTATGCCAATAACGACCGCATTCGAAGTTGGCAGCGGCAAGGCGGCATGGTCAGCGCGCAGATTCGAGGCAACGTTAATCCTTATTACGGTGTTTATAAAGAGCCAATCTATAAAACAACGATCGCCTTCCAGACGATCGACGCCGAACAGTGGCGGCAACTGATTCAAATTCTCGGCAGCCGCGCCGCTTTTATTTCCCGCCTGTTGCTGAACGAAGTGCCGGATAATATCGAAGACGTGTTTCGGACACTGAAACTGAACTTGCTGCCTTCCATCCGCACAGACCTGAAAACCGACTGCTCCTGCCCGGATTACGCCAACCCATGCAAGCACATCGCCGGCCTGTATTATTTCCTCGCGGCACAATTGGACCGCGACCCGTTTTTATTGTTCGAATTGCGCGGCCTCGAACGCGACGAATTGCAAAAACAATTACAAAAAACGCCGTTGGGGCAGGCGTTGGCGGCGGCCATCGGGGAACAGGACGCCGGTTTTGACTGCGTTGACAGCTACTTCACGCGCGCAAAAGCACACCCACTTGCCCAACGCATGACGCCATCCGACTTCTGGCATGGCCGTAAACGTCTACCGGAGAACTTACCGCCGGCCGTACCGGCGTCCATTCCGGCCTTATTAATCAAAAAAGGCGGTGGCTTTCCGGCCTTTTGGTCAAACGACCATTCTTTCATCGATGCGATGGAAGCCATTTATCAAACCATCCGCAAACGTGAAAAAGACTGGTGATATTCTCGTCCTATGGGGAAGAAAACTCCGGGTTTTAGCTTATACTACGCCCGGTCAAGTCTGCGGTTTTTAAAAAAACGCAATTACTTTAGAAAAGGTGGGGGCGTCGCGCTATGCCCTTACCTTTCAGATTCAGCAAAGCATTTCGCGCGCCGAACCCACCTTTTCTCGAAGCTTTGTTTTTTGTGGAAAATCCCATGCATACCGTAAATATGTTGCAAGCCAAGTCATCCCTGTCCCGCTTAGTGGAAGCTATCGAACAAGGACGCGAGCGTGAAATTGTGATTGCCCGGAATGGCCACCCGGCTGCCAAACTGGTTCCGATGGATACGGTACCCTCCGGGAAACGCATTGGTATAGCAAAAGGTTTGTTCGTGGTGCCAGACAGCATCGATGCGCACAACGACGAAGTGGCGCAGTTGTTCATGGGTGAGGGGCAATCTTGAATCTGTTGCTGAATACTCACGTTGCACTATAGGCCATTACAGATAGACAAAATTACCGCAAAAGACGCGTGATTCGATTGCATCACCCAAGATAACCGTGTGGGTCAGCGCGACGATGTCTGGGAAATTGCGATCAAGCACTCGCCGTCGAGGCGGAGCATGCGAGTGCCGTCGAAGGGTTGCCTGCGCACCACCAAGACCCGTTCGATCGTATTCTTGTGGTTCAGGTACTCGTAGAGCCGATGCGTTTAATGACCCACGATCCCTTGGTAGCGCTCTATAGCGACACAATCATCAAGATTTAATGTAGTTATCTGTAACCGGGCGGAGTTGATTGCCCACTCCTGTGGAACATAGCACAAGCCGGGATTATCTCAAATAGCCATCAATTAAAGTGAGTTCTTAGTGTAGCATTTGGCGTAACAAATTAAATAAGCCAATTGAAACCCATTATAAATCAATGCCCACATACTGCTGCATCATCGGCGTATGTTCTTTTTGCTGGTCTTCCCCATTACCCTGATTCAATTTGTCTTTCATTCTCATCTTATTGATAACAGAGGGTTATTAACATCTTTATTCGTCTCGCTTAACATCATCCGCACTTATCAAAACTTACCTACACTTTACATTTCAATGTAGCTTTTTTATATCATTTCAAAAAAGCTATACTGAAATTTCAGGGCAACTAAAAAAGCTATACTAACCTGAATTCGGGATAAGCCATTAGGTCCGAGGCAGCAGATTGACTTTGATGAATGAGTGCAGGGGGTTGTTGTTTCTCATCCCGAACTCGGGTTTCAAGTAGGGTACGCTGTGCGTACTTTTTTCGGCGGCAAAGGTACGCTCTCGGCAATTGCTCCTGCATTGCTCTATCTCCTGCATCCCTGCAGTCGAGCGTACCCTACGAAACGGTCCATAAACGCCTGCCGATTCCGTTCGAATTTGTTTCCTAAAACAGCAGCTTACGCGAAAAGGTGCGCGCTGGACTTCTTATCCCGAACTCAGGTTATACTAATACGCACTTCGACTCCCGCACAGCCAAAGCTTTGCAACCTGGACAGCATATCACCTTTACCGATTATCCCGGTCTTCGCCTCTCGGCTTCAGCTAAGTTGCGGACCTGGATTTATCGATATAGAAGCTCAATTGATGGACGCGTTCGGCAAGCCGCTATAGGTCATTGGCCGGCCATGTCCTTTCCAGCCGCTATTGTCTCTTGGGAAGCCTTGAAAAACCAGCGCGATTCAGTATTATCAACAACTTTATGAGCCTGCTATCGCAGCATGACTCACAACCAACAGCCTCCGAGATTCCCGGGGCGGTTCAATCCCGAAAGCCCCAACCGAAGGATAGTCCGACGTTCAAGGAGAATTATTGACTTGCCTTGGTTGGCCGGATAGAAATCAGAATATCCTGCACTAGCAATTTACATGCAAATCAAAATTCTCATCGATACGTATATTTGGTTAGATGTAACAAAAAGTTTTCTACATATTGGTTATCATAGAGGCTACTTCGCTAAATATGGACTTACTATTCCATGCGAAGATATAAACAACCCCTTGATAGCCCGAGTAGCCGCAACATGGAACAAGGCGCGTTCATTCTCATCGCGTAAGCGGGCTTCTGTCGGATCTTGCGTTTCGGTACTGATTTTCAATGGCACAACACCCTCATTGATACCCGCCATTAAAACCACTTTAAATTCCAACCCTTTTACACGATGCATCGTCGCCAAGCGAACACCCGGCAAATTTCTGTTATCCGATTGTTGCCTTGACAATTTTCGGGTTTCGATTCCCAGCTGTTGTAATTGAGAGCCATATTCATCGACTAAATGATTAGTTCGAGCAACTAAACAAATATCTTGAGAGAGTAAGCCATTTTCAATTAATGCTTCAATTCTTTCCCTTATCCACTTAGCTTCTTCACCAATGGAATTAAAATGCTTAATTTCAGGAAAGTCCCCATGCATCAGCGATCGATAATCGGTCAACGTATCCTGAGCATCATCCATGTCATCCACAGCAATTCCTTCTAAGACTTGTGTAGAAAAACGTCGAATTTCTTCGGTGGTTCGGTAATTGATTTTCAGTTTTTTGCCTCGCCCACGAATATTAATCCCGCATTTGCCTAAAACGGCTTTACGCTGATAAATCCGCTGGTGCCCATCACCGACGATGAAAAGGTCGTCTGGCCCCTCTGGAATCAAGCGGCGCAACAAGGTCAGCATTTCCGGCCCGAAATCCTGACCTTCATCGACCACAATTGACCGATAACGCTTAATATTCGCGCCCGAATCGAGCATGGACATAATATCAAAGGCCGCATCTTCAATTGTGGTCAGCTTTCTTTGTGTCAATTGGATACGCATTTCTTCGAAAACCGGCCAAATATCGGCCCTCTGTTTTCTGGTGAGCGGTACGCCACGCCCCATGCGGCTCGTGGTTAAATAAGCCTGACGCGACCGAACGAACTGCGGCAGAATGACCCTTTCCCATTCTTCCCTATAAAAGCTTGTCGGTAATCCTAAGCTGGGCGAAATTAAACCCTCTGCCAAAGACCAACATTTTTCATATTCACTGTCTTTGCCATTGGGATAAGCAATTCGGAAGTCATATTCTTGCTGCTTCAAAAAATTCACTATCCAGGCGTCGATGTGTTGTACGTCAATGCGTCTGAGCTCCTGTGCCGTACAAATCTTGCGTAAACTTTCCTGAATATCGACGGCTAAATTGCTGGTAAAGGTTGTAAACAAAATCCGTTCGTTCGTTTCGGCCGCTTGTGCAGCCAGCCATTTAGCACGGTGCATGGCAACGACCGTTTTACCCGTGCCGGCACCGCCGAGCACGCGAACCGGCCCGGACCAATGACGGTCGATGAGTCTGCGCTGAGAGGGATGCAGAAAAACCCGCCATTTTTCCAACGGCGCTTCCAGCATTTCCAATAACTCCATTTCGTCGGCCACGACATAGAAGCGCCGCCTGGATGCGTCCTGGTTGAGCGCTTCGGCAAAATCCTCAGTATCAACCGCTGTCGATTTTTTCGCGGCGTAATCGGTTAATATTTGGTCCAACGATGTTCCTGCCGCCAACAGATACAGCGCTTCGAAGGCTTCTACGGGCAGCGATTTTTCAATCGCCTCCAATGCCTCGACATGGGGCAAGCCTTGGATTCTTGCTAAATCATCCGAAGGGACTCCCAAACTCAACAATGTCTCGTCCGATAAATCAAATAGACGATTTTCCTGCGCTGCCTGAGTTTCAATCTTGACCGGTTCGATCTCCGGTTGATTGCCTTGCAGTATCTCGACCAACTGCAAAGCGCCCGTCTGCGGATGGATGTCGCAGCGGTGACTACGCGCCCAATCGTAGGCGTCATCATGTTTATCGACCCACAGAAGAATGTAAACGTTGCCTTGCGCCGGCTTCAGCACAATACCTCGATAATCCTGATCGATTCGCACCGAACGAAAGTTCACGTCCCGTGCATCGTTGATTTTTTCGTAATTGATGCCGTTCGCCATCGGGTTGTAACGAAACTTTGCGACAAACTCCATCACCTTCCTCTGTTTGGCTTTCGGAATTTGCGCAAACGATTCCAGAAAGCCATCCCCAATCGCTATTTTTAGATTTTCCACTTATCGCTCCCGATTCGTTAGCAACGTCAACAATCGATCCATCCAATCCGGGCTTTGAACGCTAATCATTACCCATCCCGGTATGTTATTGTGAAAGTCGTCGTAGACGCGATGTCCTCGTCGCGTGGGGACGTCCTCGTCGCGACGAGACGTCGCATCTACACTTAGATTTTCCACTTATCGCTCCTGGTTCGTTAGCAACGTCAACAATCGATCCATCCAATCCGGGCTTTGAACGCTAATCATTACCCATCCCGGTATGTTATTGTGAAAGTCGTCGTAGACGCGATGTCCTCGTCGCGTGGGGACGTCCTCGTCGCGACGAGACGTCGCATCTACATCGTTAGGGAGTTCCGCTCTATTTTCCATCATCAGCGCGATGGAACGGTTGGGCCAAGCCAATTCAGCCGTCGCCACGACTTGCGAATCCAGATACAGATCGAGACCGACTTCCGGACAATCAATCCCTGCGGCAACCAATTGCTCCAATGCAAACTGCTCGATCTGACACAAGTCAAAAACGGCTTGCCAGCGCTCATCGGTGGTTTGCAATGCGGCCGATTTTTTCAGTTGCTTCGACGACGGCCAGCCTTCCAGTAAATTTTCATACATTTGCTCAGCGACACCGGTTCGAGTCGCCACCGTAAAATAAGGAACAAATTGCAGCACATTGACCGCATGCCAAAAGCCGCGCCAGATTTTTTCAAATTCCTTGGTTTGTGCCGCCGCGGTATCGTCGAGGGTCACCGAAATGCCAACCTCTTCTAACAGGCGTTGTTTCGAGCTCAATGCAGTCGCTGGCAAATAAACGGCGATATCGACCGGAGGGGTCCCCGTTTGAATCCCTTTCAGCAAACCGCCAAATGCCATCGCATCTTCATGAGTCTGCAGCCATTGCCAAACCGTGCCTGGAACAACCCTATTCAATCCCATTGCCGGATCGTCCCAAAGCCGTGCTTTCAAGGAAGGCAAATAGAGCCAACCGATCGTATTGCAAAGCGTAATTTGTTGGAGTTGTGATAAGGTTTCTGCCGGCTTCTGCAAAAATGCCAGCAAAAGCTTAAACGGCCCGGCGGTCAGAGCATCCTCAATCTTTGTTGCTTTTTGCCATTCAAATCGTTCCGCCAATTTATCGTACTGAGCCAACATCGCGGGTTGACGGTGATTTAATAGATAATCGTTGATAACGGAATTGGGCTGTTGGCCGCTCTGCGGTATGTCCTGCCACCCCAGGCTCCATACGCGCCGCCCCGAGCGCATCACCGCCAGGCGTTTTCGCGTATCATCGGTCTGGTTATTGAAATGCGGTCCGAATCCATCCAAGTACAAGGCCCACTCGCCAAACTCGGCCAGATCGTTTTCCCTGACCGGACGCAGCATAAAATCCGGGATGGTTTGCAATAAAACGTCTTGAGACGGCCCAAGTTTTGCTTGAGGTTCAAGTTCCCACACTTGATCAGCGCCATCTTCTCCTCGCGCATGAATCCAATAGCCGGGTTTGCCGTTGACCGTCTTTTTGGTCATTCCGACAGATTTTGACAACGCACTGACAAATAACGCCTCCAACGGGCTACCCAGCGCGCTGTTCATGTCGATTTGGCTTAATTGCTCGACCGGCTGCAATTGATCGCGCAAAGCCAGAATTCGCTCCAACAATTCGATCGCCGCTTTTCTCGAAATCGCCGCCATGTTACGGCTATCCCGGTAAGCCAGGATACAATGATAACAACCGTCCTGATCGGCCTGATCCGCACAGGTGCAACTCAACAACAGATCATGAGCCTGCTCCAACAATCCCATCAAATTATCGGAGGTGCGCATCAACTCCTTCAAATAACCGGTTCCGCCCGGAACGCGGTCATAGATCACCAGATATTGACGAGGAGAGTGACCATTCGCATCCGATTCCGACATTTCGGTAATTTCAAGGTGCTGCACGTTGCCACGGAAATACTGACGCAGTCCCATATTCAGAGCAGCGATGAATGATGTCCTTCGCACCTCGGACTGTGCGACATCGGCCAGCGGCAACAGAATACGAATGGCTTCGGAATTCAGCTCCCTATACAGATAAAGACTGCTGATCCAGTCAGATTCGCTGACTTGTGCTCCCGGTTTCGATAAAAGGCAATCCAAGGTATGCGCATATTGACCTTTGCGCAATCGTTGCCGTCTGACCATGCCGCAATGCCGGCAAATCACGAAGCCTTTGCGCGCATCGCTTCTGCCGGCGACATGAAACGTTTCGGCAGAATCACCCGGTTCTCCAAAATTGATTTCCCGAAAATGCGCATTGCGCAAATACTCGAATCCAAATGGCAACTCGTCTCCGGCAATCCGATAGCCGCCCTGCATCGATACAGGCGGCACATCCACCAGCAACTGCCGCTGATAAAACACCGGCTCACGTTGATCGTTGTCGTCCCCGATACGATCACTCTGCGCATCTGCTCTGGCATAGACTTGCCGAAGCTTCAGCAGCGTGCGCTTTTGACCGGTATCGGCCCACTGCGCATTACCACAGCGGGGGCATACGCCGTGCGGATCGCCGCTCTCTTCAAGGTTTTCGTTGTAATGACACGAAGGACATAAACGCCAGGTTTGGGGCTTTGAAAGTTTCAAATCGACTTGTTCGATGTTTAATTGATGCTCTGCCGCATAAAAACGGGCCTCCGGCACCAATTCGCCCAGCGCGGCCTGAGCGGAGCGCTGAAACGAAAAACTCAAGGCTTCGTACCGTTTGCGTTCATCGCCTTCATCACGTGTTTCCCTGCGGCGGAGAATGACCGAATTCAACGTGACCCCTTCCTCCGGAAAGGCATAATTGGGCAATAAGCCTTCATCGGTGAAAAAATTCAGCGTCAATCGTCGATTGATGCTGCCAATCAATGCCAGCAATGCCCCCCGCTCGCTCCTGGAATCGGCCAACAATTGATCGCGGGCTTCATCGGCAGGTTGGGCTTCCAATTGCGCAATGCGTTTTTTCAATTCATCGGCGCGGCCTCTGACGGATTTGCGGGTCTCGACAAGCTCGCTGAGCCGATTCAAGATGCGCCATCCCAAAGCCCCTTCGGTTTTACTGCCCAACAAAAACTTTTTAATGTGCTCGATCCCCTCGACATCCAGATCAGGAAACAGCACCAAAAATCGATCCAAGATCGAAAGACCGTGCTCATCGACAAATTTAAGCAAATTGTGCGGAAAGCCATCCAGCCTTCCGGCTTCTACCGTATCCAGCACCCTCTGTAAGGTGCCAGGAATAGCGGAGGCATCGACGCCGGTTGCCACCCATCGATCAAAACAAAAGGCGATCAACTGCCTTTCCAGCACCGCCATCGCTTGCAGAAAAACACCGGGCGGAGAAATCTGTCCCTCCATCATTTCTTTCGGGCTGGTGTAAAAATAAAGATCGTGCCGATGCCCAGTCGCGATGGTAACCGCCAGCGCATTACCGTCGCGGCGCCCCGCCCGCCCAATGCGTTGCAGATAGTTCGCCTGCGCCGGCGGCACCGAACAGAGCAACACCGTCGACAAATCGCCGATATTAATCCCCATTTCCAGCGTCGGGGTCGCGGACAAGAGATTAATATCCCAAGAATTGCCGCCCTCGATAAACGAGGATTCAATGGCGTGGCGTTTCTCGCCGTCCAGTAAACCGGTATGTTCGCTGGGCACCAAACGCCGGGGCCACGCACGATAATGCCCGGATCGCGCCTGCATCGGCGCCGGCTGGTAATGGCCGAAACACCCTTGCCGCAAGCATTTCATGCCGATCAGCCAATGCAGTTGCCGGCTTGGCGTCGGCAAGCGATGCTGACAGTCCTTGCAGGCGACATCGAGCATTTGCGTGGTCACCTGCCATTGCGACGGATTCAGGCCCCAAACCATCTGCTGACGGACCTGGATGGCATGTAACCAACCATCCTTTTCCAGCACATCCAGCGTAATCGTGTACGCCTGTTGGTACTCGGCCGAAGCCAACGGTTGATCAGCCGCCAGACATTTGTTGAACCAGTCGCGATACCAAGCGCCTTGGCTCAGCAAATTTTCAAAATTGCCGGAGACCTGATCCATGCTCAGCATCGCCGGCGGCCGGTTGCCGAATCCGTATCCCGGCATGAACGGCAATCGGGTCAGCAAAAACTCCTTGCCGCCTTCCTTGACGTAAGTCTCCAACTCCTTCGTATAAAATGCGCCTTTTTGCCGAAGCCGCGTTAACATCCCCAACAGAAAATAGCGAACATCGTTGACAGGCACATCCGAAAGCATGCCCAGTTCTTCTCGTAATCGATGTGTCAGACGGTCGCAACTGTTTTGCAAGCGATCGTTATCAGGCACCACGGTTGCCACTGCCGAACGTTCGAGCGTCCGTCCGATCCGGCAACGCAGCCCGAACTCACTGATCACCTCCCAAGACAGACGTTTGGAAACCAAGTTGGCCACATCGCTGGCATTGGGTATTTTGCCGGTCGCCTTCAATTCCTGATAACCCTGCAACCATTCCATGTTCGGCGCGATAAATGTGCCGACGAAGACTTCCTCACTGGCCAATTGCCGCCGCCAAAAATTCGGAAATTCTTGCGCCAGACGGGGTAACGCCAGCCCTTCACCTTGGCTACGAATATATCGAGCCAAGGCATTGCGCAGCGTTTGCGAATACGTTCTCGCGCCAAAAAAGCCGGCCCGATGCGCCGCATCCTGCACTGAATCGGAAAACGCGATCAGCTTGTAATCGTCGTTGAAAGATGATCCGAACAACTCTCCGATCATCACACTGGACAGGTTTGCCGCGCGGGAACCGATTACCGATAGCGACTCATGGCCGCTGCAACAGGGACAATCGGCCGAAACCACGGTCCTGTTGATGCCGTTCCGCTGCACCGGTTTACGAATGTCCGGCGCCCAAAGCGCAATGCGCTCCCCTTCACAGCCTGTACAGACATTGCCGCCTTTCAACGGCGACAATTGATGGCAACGAACACAAAGCCAGACTTTCTCGTTGTCGGCTCTTCTGCGTTCGGAGTCCAATGGAAAAAACAAGGCCGCATCCGGTTTTTGTGCGAACCAGGATTGATAAAAACCCTGCAAATCGGGCTTTATTCTGCGTTCCCCTTCGGCAACGACCGAGCCCCAGGCAACGGCATGGCATTCCCGGCAGTGCAGAAGCGGCAGATGCAGCGGATCGGCCAAATTGCGCAGATCATCGGCATGCGTCAGTTCAGGATTTTCACTCACACTAGCGACCATCCGCCTGAGTTCGCGCAACCAAAGCTGAACCCTAACCTGCAAGAAAGGTTCGACATCGTCCTTCTTCACAGGCCCTTTTACATCATACCCCGGATTTTTCCAGCGCCGGGCGGCCGAGACCAAAGCCGCCAAGCTATCGATCAAGGTTTCGGCGGCTTCCTGGTCGGGCAGGCGCAGGCGCTGCCGCCATTCGTTCGCCAACGCTCTGGCATCGCACAAGACATGCGCTTGCCTTAACAACTCCTGGAACGCCGTCAGCCGCGACAATTGCTCGCCCAATAGGACGGAAGCCTTGATTCGGGCAGATTCGTCAGCGGCATCCAAAGCCAACGACTGACCCAGCCACAACTCGGCGGCGCGGCGCAAATAAACGCCCGCGTCGGATTCTCCGGGACGCAATTCGGCCAGTGCCTCGACCGGCCATCGCGCGATCACCTCCTGATGCGCGCCATGACGGCTCAAATATTCATCCACCGCCAAACGATCTTCCAGCACGATCGCATCGTCATCAAACGGCGTGGCGAATACCTGTTCGGCATAGTCCTTAAGATCGGCGACAGCCGACGCATCGCCGATGGTGGCCGAAGTTCCCACGCAAGCCATTTCATCACCGGCGCTCAATTTATCGCGCAAGCGCCGGATCAAACAGGCCAGGTCGGTTCCCTGCGCGCCATCGAAGGTATGCAGCTCGTCAACCACCAAATAGCGCAACACGCCCGGCGAATTGAATTGCCACAAACGCTGATCCTGCGGTCGCATCAGCAAAAAGTCCAACATCTTGTAGTTGGTCAGCAAAATATCCGGCGGATTGTCGCGCAACGATTCCCGATGCGTAATCACTTGTTCCGGCGTCATCCCCCGATTGTTCGAGCCATCGTCGCCGGTAAACAGGCCGACGCTCAATTTGATGTCGAGCTTGCTGCATTCCTTCGCAAAACGCCGCGCCTGATCGGTCGCCAGCGCATTCATCGGGTAAATGATGATCGCCTTGATGCCCGAATGCCGATGAGACAGACAATAATCCAGTATCGGATACATAAAGCATTCGGTCTTGCCCGAGCCGGTGCCGGTGGCGACAATCGTCGATCGTGCGCCATTGCCGGACAAACGCCTAAACGCCAAAACTTGATGTTGATAGGGCGTAAATGTGATCGAATAATGCGTAAACGGCAGCGGCTCGCCGGTTTCAGCGGTTCGATAAGGCAGTTTGACTTCCAGCCAGGGCCCTTTCGCCAAATTGCCGTCTTTGTCGAGAAAGTCGTCGATCAAGGTTCGGCTGGCGTCGTGTCTAAACCCGTGTGTGGTAACCGGAAACGTTGTACGCAAAAATGTTTGCAGACCTTCGACAATCTGGCGCGCGACCAATATGGGGAGCATACCGGCCTTACCGTATGCCCTGAATTTCTAAATTTAAGGCCGCCGCCAAATTTAACCAGGCACGGTCGGCAGTAAGCACCGGAATCTGTCGACGCATGCCAAAAGCCAAGCAAGCGCGATCACCCAGCGATAAACCCAGCGGCCGTGAAATCGACCATAATCTTGCGGCGCACTCGGCATCTTCCAGAGTAAAGGCCTCGATTCTTACCCCAAGCGCTTCGATGTCTTCGCGCAAGCCTTCGATATCTATGCCGCGGGATAAGGATTTTTGCATCACTTCGGACCAATTGACCGTTGAAATGAAGCTCTCGCCAATGACCGCGCCAACGGTATCCGCGCCGGGTTCTTCGTGCAGATAAGCCAATAATGCAGAAGCGTCCAAAACAATACTCATAACTCCCCATCACGGCTGGCTTCGCGGCGACGGTCCGCGATCAATTCATCGGCCAAGCTGACATCGGCGGGAATTTTTGCAAACCGGGCTTTCAAACGCTCTCGAACGTTGTCTCGTTTTTCGAGTATCAAACGACCGTCTTCCACCTTCGCTATCAGCGAAGCGTCATTTTCGGCGGCAATTGCGCGTTTCAATTCGATCGGTATGACCAAGTGGCCTTGCGCATCGAACTGGACTTCGGTTTGTAAAATGACGGCCATAGTTGCCTCCTGAGGGTTGGGATGAGCGGTTAAACTATATCAGACGCTTAGCGGCAACCCTAACTAAAGTGCCTTGATAAATGCTTTCAAACCATCCAGCACCGGGTGATCGAGATTCCAACAACCTTTCTGAGCCGCCAAGCCCACTGCCGTCACACTCTCGTGCATTCCGGCCAGAAAAGCCTGTGCCTTCGCTTTACTGCGATTTTTAGGGAAATAGAAACATCCCGGTTCTTTGGGTTGGTTAGGTTGCCGGATCATTAACGAGTGCTCCAAACAAGCTAGGTATCCATCGACACAATTCATCGCCGGATGATCCGTTACTGTTTGTAAACATAAATCTTCCAACATGCCTTCTTCTTGATTGCCCGGCATGATGAATACTCCGACACGGCGTTTATCAGTGCTGTCGTAATCCGCGTGCTTTGTCGGAACCGGTTCCTTATTCTTTTTTAAAAGATCGGTAATGCTTTGAAATGCGGCCGCCGGATCGCCGTCCGCATCACGGATGATCGCGTAGGATTGAACTTGTTTATCGAAGCTCAACAGGAACGCAGCCAATTCATTCGGAAACTTGTCTTTTCCGCCAACCTCCCAAATGTCCACATTTTCAACCCCGCAATTTTTCAGTAAAGCCCCAAAAAAATTGACTTCATCCTTGCCTTCGACCAATAAAACCTTAGGCTGTGTAATCGATTCGGCCATCAACGCACCTCCCAATTGCGTTCAAGCGCCGCGCCTAATACGCCATGCGAATAAGTTTTGCCTTCAATGCGTCCGTCTAAGCGCTCCAAGCGCACATAACAAAACTCATTTTGTAAATCTTCCGGCAAGCCCTGAACTGCAGCCTGCAAGCATTCATAGCTGTGCGTCGTTGCGAAAACCTGACAATTGAATTGCTTGGCGGCCTTGACGATGCCCGCCCAAACTTTCGGCAAAGCCGAGTAATGGATGCCATTCTCGATTTCGTCGATAAAAACGCAACCGTCTCTGGTGGTCATCATCACCAGAATGACCGACAACAAGCGCCCCATGCCGTCGCCCATGAAGGCGACCGGAATTTTTCGCTCCAAGCCTTCCAGTTGGGCATGAATAAAGGTTTGGTCTCCGACCGCAACGGCGGAAAGACCTACCAGCCTGGGTTCGACGGTTTCCTTCAAAAAATGCACGACTTCTTGCAATTTGCCGACAACATCCAATTGACCGAAGCGAACCGCATCCTCTTGCGTGGCAACTCTCCCGGTCGCCGCAAGAAAAACAGCCTTTTCCGAATTAACTGACATGTTTTCGATCTCAAGACTGATGCCTTGCTGGCCAATGACGTGGTGCGAAATCTGCGGCGATTGCTTATCCAGTTGGTAAACAACATCCAGCGATAAACTCGGCGTAGGCTTGGCTTGAGTGTCTATTTTTGCCGGCATGCCGTGCAAAGCAGGAATTCCGGAACGAACCCGGCTCACGTAATCGCGATTCAATTGCAGTTTAAGGTTAGCGGTGTGCTTTTTTTCATCCTTAACCACAATTTCGATAGCTTTCTCCATGTCGTATTTAGAAAACATCGGCGCCCACATCGCATCGGGATTGAGCGATACGAAGGGAACATTGCGCCAGGCATATTGGCGCAGCAAGGCATCCGCGTTATGGCGATCGAAATAAAGAAACAGCGCTTCCAGAAAACTGGTCTTGCCGACATTGTTGCGCCCGCCGAGCAAGGTAACCCTCGCCAAAGCGCTGACCTCAAACTCCGATAAGCCTTTAAAATGCCTGATCTGCACCTGTTTAATCATATAAAAACCTAATTTATCGTTTCTTTTTAGTGTTCAAAGCCGCAGGCTTTGCATCATTTTAACTGTCTTCTATCGTATCTCTGAAAAATGCCACTATTTTGAAGTTGACATCTGCCATCAAACAATCCCGGACCTAGCTCATTTCGGCCCGGACTGAACTTGATTTTCAAAAAACGCCCAGGCAATCCGATAATCCACTTCCCGGTTCGGTTTGAAGAAGGGGGCGACGTAGGTAATCGTGCGTTCGGTGGGGCCGCCGGGGAGCGTGTCGTCCAGGAAAGTTTTGGTGACTTGGCCGGATTTCATATCGGCAATGTCTTCCCAGCCGAGAGCGATGTCTTGCTCGTTTCGGTCTGTGCTTTGGATGCCGTAGCGGATGCCTTCGTTGAGGTCGGATTTGCGGACTTTGCGCGGCAGACCAACGCCGACCAGGCCTTTGCTGGGGGTAAAGACGATGCGGCCGTTTTGGTCGTACCAGGTGTCGGCTTCGTACTGACGCATCACCGGAAATTGGACGCGGTAGATGGTCAGCAACTCTTCCAGTGTCATGCCCAAGGCTTGCGCGACCAGCACGTCGATTTCCAGCAGCGCCTGACGGCGGGCATAATCGATGCGTAAGGCGCAATGGCGTTGCCATTCAGGCGTGAGGTTGGCAAAGAAAGTAGCCGCGGCATCCTGCCGCGAGTCGAGCGCCGGGGACGGCGCTGCTACGATCGCCCCGGCGCTATTCGATAGCGCGGGGTGATTGCTGGACCAGCGTTGTTTTAGAAACTCTAGATTCCATAACTTTTTCCATAGCGAGGCATAACTATGGGTTAAGCAAAGAAGCGTCAAAAATCGACATTCTGCCGATTTGCTTGAAATCATCGGAAAAAAACGAAGCGTCGACTCCCAGAGATCGGTCTTACCTGTTGATTTCAAGTAAAAATCATAGATGATAGACTGACATACAGTACCGAGAGTAATGGCGCTAACTATGTCCTTGAATGTTGTTCCAATACAAGTATTGATATGCGCAACGTAAGGGGGGATTATTGTTGTTATCAGTGATCGTTCTGACGATGCACCGAACATCCTGCGATTCACAAACCGATAATACTCCGTCACCCGCCTCGTCTCGTCTTCCCCCTCTTCAACCCAACTCACCTTCGGCACCCGCGCAAGATAATCATCCACCGAGCAGGCAGGCACATAGTTCGTGCGCGGCAGATAGTCATCCGGCAAAGTTTCCAAATCCAGCACATCGTAATGGCTGTTTTGAGTGCATTCGGCGCGAGGGGTTTTATAAAATGGCGTACCGACAAAAAAATGCGGACCGGACAATACCCATTCGCCGGCATGTTTTGGGAAACGGGTTTCCCTTTTTATCGTGCCGTCTTTTTGCGCATTGGTTTCGTCAAACATGACGGTTGAAACATACCCGCCTTGCAAATCGCCCAGCCGTTTGGGTTGCGCGGCGAACTTCTCCAGTACCGCGAGCAATTGCCGGGCGTGCAAGGCGGGCAAGCGGGCTTCCAGCGCCGGGGTTCCGGCTTCGTCGTAAAGTTTGGCAAACAAAGCCAGTTCATGTTCGCCTACGGAAATCATGCGGTCGCGGTGGCCTTGGGTATTCCAGCGAGTTTTTACTTTACCGTCGGCGTCTTCGGTTTCTTCCTTGATACCGGGGATTTCCCCGGTACCATCATGATTAAAACATGCATCAAGAGTTTTAGGTGTAAATAAATTGTTAATGCTTAAAAACTTAACTTTAGGATCGGCCTTAGCTAAATAAATATGAGTCCCGAACCTTAGCCGACCATGATCGTTTGTTCCGACGAAAAGGGTAAATTCATTTTGATATTGGGCATGCAGCCGCAATCTCTGGTAAATTTCACTCCGAAATTGGCCTCCATTTGGATCATCATAAACACCTTCTGGGTGAACAAACCCGCTTACTCCTTTAGCTGAGCCATTTGCCCAGGCTCTCGGCAAAAAGCACTTGTACAAATTGGTCTGCATGCCCTTCAATTCCGGGTAATTGCAGACCGCGTTGAGAAAATTCTGCGTCCCTTCCGATTCCTCGAATTCCGAACGCCAGGCCGCTTCCAGTTCGGGTATCCGGTGAAAGGTTTCTTCACGCAAATCCGCCAACTGCTTGGCGCTGTGATTTTTCAGCACGAAGCGCGGCTCGAAGTCGCCCAGCACCGCGCCGCTATTCCATTCCACTTTCAACCAGGGCGGGTTTCCCAGAATCAGATCAAAACCACCGTGATGGCGTGAACGGCGAGACGCCGCGGCTACCGTAGCAGCGGCGTCCCGCCGCTCATCCCCCCGCTCACTCCCCGCAAAACCTTCGGATTATCCCGAATATACTGGCGAATCCGTTCCATTTGCTCGGGATTGCGCACGATATGATCAAACGATTCCTTTTGCCAAAACGTTCCCGTTTTTCCGGCCCGCTTGTTGATTTCGTGCGCGGTAAAGGATTTCCACGACTGGGTTATTTCGGACAGTTGATGTTTTCCGAGCGGCGCGACCAGCACATGCACATGATTCGGCATGACCACGAATTCGTCCAGGCTATAACGCTCGCCGTCGAAATGACGCAAGGCATTTTCGACCAATTGCTTGTACTGCGGCTCCGCCAGCAGGCAGGCGCCATAACCGTTATCCAGGCATTGGTGCAAACGCTCGGTAAAGCGCTCATGGTATTCGCGCTTCTCGTCGTCGCTATGGGGTTTGGGGTGTGCCGACAGCCAGGCATCCCGTTCCGCTCGCCACCGATCGAGCAAGGTTTGCGGGAGCGAGTCGGCGGTGCGGAAGGTCACGAAATAAGTCACGCCTTCTTGCCGCCAGTGGGGCAGGTTGCCGGCGTATACGGCCACAGGGTCTTTGGGGCTGTAGTAGCCCAGGTTTAGGGGTGTGGCGTTGGGTGATGAACGGCCGGAGGCCGTTGCTACTGTTCCGGCGAAGATGTCGGCAAAGGCGAGGTGCCAATGGAAAAACCGGCGTTGCCCCGCAATTTCGTCGGCGCGTTTGAGCCTTGGCGAGGCATTGAACAGTTTATTGAGATTGACCACGCCAAAGCGATTCACGAAAGGCACCGCTTCCTGACGCGGTTGGGCTTCAGTGAACAATTCCATTTGTTCGCCGCTCGGCCCCACCGGCACGGTATCGCCCAATAACAGCGTTTCCAGGTCGAACAGCCATTCTTCGCGGCTGGGTAAATCGAAGGCGTCGTGGATCGGCCAAAACCACAGCGCGCACCAGTAATCCATCACCAGCTTCAGGCGGCGATAAGCGCTGGCGTTTTCCAAGCCCTTGGCTTCCAGTTCCTGCGCCAAAACCTGATCCTTAAAGCCCAGCGAAGTGGGCTGTCCGCTCAATTCGAAACCGTAAATCCGGTAAGGATCGGTCGTTTTTTTGCGCAGCCCAGCCAGCGACCGGGCATGTTCATGCCACAGTTCCTCGACCTTGGCGCTCAGTTTTTCCAACCGCTCCAAATCGGTTTTATCGAACGGCTTGATAAATCCTTTGCGCCAGGCGCTGATGGCTTTAATTTGATCGGGATAGAGCGATTTGACTTCCTTGTCGCTGTAGTTCGCCATGCCGCTGTCGGGCAACAGAAAGTGCCAGATTTGCCCGGATCTTCGTGGGACGGACATCGGCACGGCCTGAGGCGCTCGATTGAGCCAGCAGTCTTCGTCACCCGATTTACGGTTGAGCCGGTCGCTGGCGAACACTTCTCTGCGGGCGCCGATCAACGAATTGCCGCAATAGAGTTGCAGCCCGAACCAGGGCACGAAACGGTCTTTGGACAAGGCATTCAGCCAGAGCGATACTTCGGCCAGTTCCACCGCGACCGGATTCAGGTCGATGCCGAACACGCAATTGTCGGCCAGATACATTTTGACTTTTTGCAGTTCTTCCCGGTATTGATGCTGCGGGATGCGCTCGTTCAAGGCCGATTGCATTAGCTCCAGGTATTTTTCGGCCAGTTGGTTGATCGCTTCGTTCAAGAACGCCGCCGAGCCCATGGCCGGCTCGCAGACTTTCAAGGTTAACAGCTTTTCGGCGCGGGCGCGGTCGTCGGGAAGCGGTTCGAATTGTTCCTTGAACAGTTCTTTCAACGCATATTTGACCAGGCTGCGGGTCAGCACTTCCGGGGTGTAATAGGAGGCGGACTTTTGCCGGTCGCGGCCGGCCAGGCGGTAAATGAAGCTGCCTTTTTTGTGCAGGCGCAGAACTTTTTCGCCGCGCTCGTTGCGGTCGTACACCCGTTCGTTGTCGGCGTAATCTTCCAAGGCTTCGCGGGTCACGAAATAGCCGGTATCGAGGTCGTCGGGATCGGTATCGGCTTTTTTGACTTCGTACAAATCGTCCTGGGCGAAAAAGCCGCGATAGGACAGCAGCGCCTCGTACACCGCACCCAATTGGTTGATGCCGAGCTGGGCGTAGGAAATCCGCCCGCGCCGACGCTTGCCCTTGGCTGGGCGGCTCAGCGACATCAACTGAATGACGCGTTGCAGAATGTGGTTGGGAAAGACGACTTTATCGAGTAACGCGGTGCGGTTCGGATCGAACAAGTGCGATTTGAGCGGCGCCAGTTCGAAAGCGTCGCGGCCGGTTTGCTGTCCGATCATGAAGAGGTTTTGCTCAGGCTTATGCTCGGTGCCTTCGCCGACCAAACGAAACAGCATCTGGATCGAATGATGCAGATAATGGCCGTTGCGTTCCACTTCGCTGGTCAACGGCATCAGTTCCAGATCACGCAAGGCTTCGAGCGAATAGCCTTTCAGGTAAACATCGGAATCGGTCGGCGCATAGCCCAAATCCGGGCGGGCTTCGATATAAAACAAAAACAGTAGCCGGTACATGTAGCGCAGGCATTGTCGTGTTAGTTCTTCACGATCGAGCGCGTCCTTGCCGGTGAAAATGCCTTTTTTATCGGCACGGGCCTGTTCGATCAATTGCTGCGCGGCTTCGTTGCCGAGCAATTCGATACATTCGCGCAACGCATATTTAAGATCTTCCGAAACGCCATAGGCATGCTTGTGCGCGTTTTCGTCCAGCGTATCGAGCAGGCTTTGGCCTTGGGCATCGAGCAGCGATTCTTTATGCAACAGCACCGATACAGCTTTCAGAGTATCGGTTTCGCGGCGAGTGAACAGTTCTTTCCAGTCGAAGCGCAACAGGCGGTGTTGGGCAAACTTGGCGCGATCCAGGAGCAGCCATTGAAACGGGCTGACCAGCAGCACCCAGCGCGGCGGCCGGGTTTGGGTAAACACGGCGGTGGACAATAGCTTTTGCCAGTCCGGCGCGTCGGAGCCTGCCAAGGTTTTGGCGACCGGAATAGCGCTCAGGCTGGTCAGTTGCGCCGGATGGATGCTGAGGCTCAAGGGATCGGCGTCGAATTCGTCGCCTTCGTCGAGCGATTGCGCTTCGAGCACCCATAATAAGGGCTCGCCCTGCGGCGCGCGCAATTCGCCGAGCAAGGGCAATTCCAGGTCGTCATTGCCGCTGAGAGGTTGTCGTGTAGCCTGAAAAGGTAAATCGAAGATGTTCAGCAGTTGCCGAATCAAAGCACGCCCTTTGGCGAGTCGCTCAGTCGGCGGCTGTGGGCGTTGAATACTATCCAGTTGATTCAGCGCTTCGCGCCAAAACGCATTCAGGCGATTGTAAGGTGCGCGGTAGCCGGGTTCCTTAAGGTTTTGTTCGCGGGCGGTTTCGCGGGCTTCGGTTTCCTGATTGCCCCAGGCTTCCAGCACGCCGCGCACGTCGCCGGTAAAGATTTCCGACAGATAGTGCTGGCTGTAGAACTCGTTTTCGTTGGTGATACCGATCCAGTTCACGCTTTATTTTTCCAAAGATTCGATGATAGGCTCCACCCAAGCGGGTGCCGTCTGGTAGGTTTTCATAATTTTGCCGTTACTGGCACGCAAGATTAGCGCGGCTTCCGCACCATCTACCGAGTTGTCGTAGAGGTAAAGCCGATCGACCCAAGGCGCAATCAGCGCGCATTGGGCGATCGACCGAAAGTAACGGTTGATGATTTTGGGGATGGGAACATCGTGTCCGCCCTGCATGACGCGGCGTGCGACGCGGGCGGCATTGATCGCAGGGTCGGCGGTGGCGACGAAAAATACTCGAATAAAATAGCCTTGTTGATGCGCGCGCAGTAGAAAATCCACTTTGTCCGGCGCGGAAAACACGGTTTCAAATGCCAGGCTGCGGTGATCGTATAAACAACTTTCCCGTCGATCTGCCGCCAGCTTTGCTGCTTTTAGAATCGCATCCGGCGAATTCCAGTCGCCGAATTCATCGCGAGCGATAAAATCAGGGTTGATATACTCACAGCCGGCAAACCATTCGTGGGCAAGACCGCGCTCGGTCACTGTGGTTTTCCCCGAACCATTGGGACCGGCGACGACTAACAGCCTCGGTTTTTGCAAATCGGCTTCGGTCATTTTGATGCTTGATGACGGGCCCGTACTTGGGCAACTTCGTCTAAAAGGCGTTGCCGCATCATGGCGTCGGACATTTTTTTACGTTCCATCGCTAAATTAAGCGCTTCGCTCATGACCAGATGCAGTTCCGCATCGGTCGGTTCGGTCTCGGGCGCCATGAGGTCGCGTTCACGGGCTTGGGGTTGCATGATCTGACTCCTAATGAAAGATGAGATTCTACCGCGCGGCCTGACCGGTAAATAGCGCCGCGACTTGAATAAAGGGCTCTTCTTCGGTGGTTTGCGTATTTTCCAACCAGGCAAGATGATCTTGAAAAACGCGCTCGATATGCGACAGACGGTCTTCACGGCGGTGTTTTTTAATCGCTTCGGGTTGATCGCTGCCGCTAAAATCGATTTCAAGCTGCTCGACGTGGCGGCTTTTCAGTTCGTACAGGTTATCCGACAACTTTTTGAGACGTTGACTAAGGCTTTCCTGTTTTTCTTGACGTAAGGCTTGCAATGATTTTTTTGCCGGAGGAATGGCCAAGGCAAGCAGTTTTTGCAATACCGAGGAATCTCCCGCTTCGCCACGATTGGCCAATTTGCCGGGCTGGATTTGAAGTTTATCAAGAACGGCTTCAAGCGAGTGAATGCCGACGACGGTTTGCTCCTGAAACTCGATGCCTAGCCAGTCATGCACCATGATGTGGCCGCGTTTATTCGGAAAACCGCCGTAGATCAACACCATGTGCTGCCGCGCCTGTAAACTGCCCAAGCGCAGAATCGGCGCGGTGTGTCGGCCAAAGGCATTCAGCGCCCGATCGGCCAGCCATTCCATCACGGGATGCTGTTCCCAGAGATATTGAATGTCGGGCCAGGGGCTGTCTTCTTCCCGGCAGCGCTTGAGTTCGTCATAGATGCGCTGCTTATTGCTGGATAGCAGGAAGCGGTCATTGTCGGGCCGGACTTCGCTGGGCAAATAGCGCAGTCTCTGCACCAAATCATTCGGCGCGGTGATACGCAGCAGGTCGCCTTCGATATCGGCTTGCAGATCGACGCCGCTGTCGCGCAGCCATCTTAAGGCTTGGTCGGCATAATCGAGGTCCTGCGGGTATAGCCTGGGACTTTGTTTCAGGACTTGTACAAAATCGGTGCTGGGCGCGCTGTCCGGGGTGAAATGCGCCAACAGATCGCCGGATGATTCGGTATCGCCGAGTAGATCGGCAAAAATGTCGGAAATATCGTCATCGTCTTTTTTATCCTGCTCGATAACGATAGCGGTTAAAGCTTCTTCTTCCTCAGAGTTGAATTTACCCATGAACTCGGAAGGGTCGCCGATGTTCTTTCCCGCCTGGCTGTCTTTTTCGATCAGGACTTCCAAAACGCGAAGGTCGCCTCGGACGTGAGCATTTTCCGACTCGGTCAATAGATAACGAATTTGCGTCTGCCGTTGCTGCCCATAGCGATCGATTCGACCGTTGCGTTGCTGAAACACCATCAGCGACCAGGGAATGTCGAAATGGATCATGCGATGGGACAGATGGTGCAGGTTGATGCCTTCGGAAGCCACATCCGAACAAAGCAGCAGACGGACCGGGCTGTCGAGTTTGTTGAATTGTTCGACGGCTTCCATCAGGTCCCTATCCTTCATATCGCCGCGCAGTGAAGCGACTTGTTGGGGTTTCAAGCCGAGATCGTCCGGCAAGTGCTTTTCCAAGAAGTCGAGCGTAATCAAACTTTCCGTAAAGATGACCAGGCGGTCATCGGCATGCCTTGGGCTCCAACCGAGACTTTTTGAGCTGCCCGAGCGCAGAAGCTCCACCAAACATTGATATTTGCTGAATCGATCGGATGTTATGGCTTGAATGGCTGAGCGTAAACCCTCCAGCGTGCTGATGTCAGCCCTTATATCGTCGTTTTCGCTTCTTCCTTTTAGCCGCTTCAGACGGTTTTCGATCGTCGACAAACAGGCTGCGGGACTCGAAAACAATGCCTTTTCTAAAACGGTTCGAAATAGTTGACCGGCTCCTGGCCCGTCCAAAGTATGAAATTTGGCAGTGATCAGTTGGTCGTAGACGGCTTCTTCGACAACGCTCGCTGGAGTGCGAACGGTATCGATTTCGCGTTCCGGGAAATTTTGTTTTAGTTGTTCGCGCACATCTTTTTTAAAACGGCGGATGACCAAGCCTTTATCCCGGAAATCTTCCTGCGAATAATCGCGGGGATTGGCAATAGCGGTGGAATCGAGCATGTTCATCAGGCTGGCGAAACTGGTCGCCTTGCCGTCATGCGGCGTGGCGGACAGCATAATCAGCGTGTCAGAACGAGTAGCCAACAGCTTGGCCAGTTTGGCGCGCTGGGAATTGGCACTTCGTTCCGCAACGTTATGTGCTTCGTCGATAATGATGATGTCCCAATAGGCTTTTTCCAAATGGTGCCGATATTCGATATCCTGCTTCAGAGTATCGATGGAAATGATTGATCGGTCAAAATAATGAAACGGGTTGTGATTGGCCGGTATGCGATTCCGGACCCGTTGCAATCCAACCGAATCCAGGCGGACGAGCGGAACCGAAAAACGGTTCCAGAACTCCTGCTGAAACTGGGCCAGCATTGATTTGACGGCCAATACCAGAATGCGCTTCCCGCGGCCGCGAGCGATCAATTCACTGACCAGAATGCCCGCTTCGAGCGTTTTTCCCAAGCCGACCGAATCGGCGATCAGAATGCGTTGACGGGGCTGACTTAACGCTTGTAAGGCCGGATCAAGCTGGAAAGGCAGCTGCTCCATCGCTGCGCGTTGAGCGATATGGATAAATTCGTCGGTGGGCGGCGTCTTTCGCAGTAACGTATCCAGATAAAGCAGGCTGGCTCGAAAATTGGGTGTCAGATCGTCCACCAGCTGCGTGGTTTCCGGATCAAGAATGCGGATGCCGGGACCATGCGTCTCCTCCAACTTGGTAAGAAACAGGCTTTCACGGCCGCGCACGATCTCCGACAGCCCTTCGCATGTCAGAAGATAGCCCCCATCGGAGGAGTGATCGACCCGCTTGATGCGCCATTCGGCATCGCGCGCTTCTATACGTAAACCCGATGCAAATTGTCGATGCGTGGCCAAGCTTGATCCGTCCCTATTGTTTTGGTTAAGTGGCTTCCAGAAGAATTTGGTAATTATAGAGTAAAGTGTGTTTTGCTATCCTTGTTTAGGTATTTATGCAAAACAGTTTTTCTTGATTATCTCCACTCAAAATCATATTCCGGGGTTATGACTCAAAATCGGATGTCGCGCGCGCCTCATAGCTTACCCCGACCCGCTTAGGGGCGAATTGCCTACGTTTAAGAGATTTTTGCACGTATTTGATTGCCTCGTCTTCATTGCTGACGACTGTAACGAGCTTTGGTCTTTTGCCTCCAATACGTCCGTAAGTCATGTCCACAATCGAATTGCCGAAGAGATCTTGCCCATAGGCGATCGAATAGGCGCGGTGGATGTTGCGGTTGGCATCTTAGGATTCGAGGTAGACAACGGGTGTCAGCATGGCTCGGCCTCCTGAATCGCTCCCCTGCCCCCGGTAGATGGCAATGTAACGTAGAAGGTGAGGCGCTATGCGAAGACGTTTGGCGACATCTTCCATGGTAATGTCCGGCTCTGACAACATGGCCTTAATGAAAACGAACCGGGCCGGATCGAGGGTCGGCTGCGCCTGTTGCCAAGCCTTGCGCTGAAGGCGCACATCCTCACGCCCTTGCTCGGCTGCTGCCAGCGTTTTTTTTGAAGGTCAGGCCGAGGCGCTGGAGGCGATGCCAGAGCGTGGAAAGGTGAACTTTCAGCCCCAGCTTGTCCCGCAATTCCTCCAGGGTGGTATCGGGCTGCGCCGCCAGCAGCGTGCGCAACATTTCATCATGTTCGAGGGACGACAAGGGTTGGCGTCCTCCGCCGTGGGGCTTGGGTTCCAGCGTACCGCTCTTCCGCCGCCGCTGTTGCAACTTATTCACAAACGAAGGGCTTACGGCGAAGCGTTGCGCCACCTGAGCAATGGTTTCACCCCGATCGCAGGCTTCGATCACCCGTTTCCGTAAATCCATCGAATAGGCTCTGGGCATCAGGATATCCCCTTCCGCAAAACACCTTCGACGACGCTAGCATGCGGAAGTTGCTGTTCACTCAATCTAAAAACGCTCTAAAGCACCGATTTGCAAGTTCGTGACAGGGTTCAACAGTTATTCGGGTTTGCCGACCCGATTCCATGCCATGGGAAGCCTTGAAAAACCAGTGCGGCTCGCTGCACCCTCCTTTTTTCTGTGTCAGGCCCTCTATATCCCTGCTGCCGGTCTCTCCACCGCTTCCCGGACGATCTCGGCCAGACGCTTCACGCCGGGACCCGCAAAGTCCGGATTGGCGAAAATCAGGTACAACGGGACCTCGCGCGTGCCCCCTTCCCGCAAAGACAGCGGCTTGAGCAATCCTGCCTTCAATTCCTCGCGGATATGCGCTTCCGGAAGCCAGGCAAAGCCGAAGCCCATGACGACGGCCTGGATCGACGTGGCGATCTGGCTTACCGTCCAGCGCTGATCCACTTCGACGGAGACCGCGCGCCGGTCGCGCCTGCTGCCCGAATCCCTGACCACCAGGTGGCGATAGGCGCGCAGGTCGCGCCGGGTCAGTGCACGGCCATAGCGGTGCAGGGGATGATCGGCCTGCGCAACCGCGATCAGTCGCACCCGCATCAAGAGTTCGCCCAGGAAGCCGGGCGGCTGTTCCGGGGAAATGACCAGGTCGGCCTCTCCCTTGAACAGCGCATCGGCCGTACCGCCGAGCACCGATTCGATCAACTCCACCCGCGTGCGCGGGCTCTCCCGGCCGAAGCGGTCCAGACAGTCCAGCAGCAGCCGGCAAGGAAAAAGGATTTCCGCCGCGATGCGAATCTCCGCCTCCCAGCCTGCCGACAGCATGTGCGCTGCCTGCTCCAGATCGCGAGCCTCTTCGACTAACGCCAAGGCGCGCCGGTACAGCATCTGGCCGGTTGGCGTCAGGGTGGCTTTGCGCCCCTGGATCTCGAACGCTTTCACACCCAGCAACGATTCGATTTTTTGCACCGCATAAGTTACCGCCGATTGGCTTTTATTCAGGATTTCCGCCGCCTGCGCGTAACCGCCGGCATCCACCACCACGATCAGCGATCGCCATTGTTCGAGGGTAATATGGGGCGCCTTCATCATTAATCCAATAATTAGATAAGTTTAAGCAAATTATTATACTTTTTTATCGAATTAATTGGATGTTTAATGAAGCCACATTCAGCAACGGAGGAACATCCATGAAAACCCTGCTCCAAATCAACTCCAGCATTTTTTCTTCCGGCGGCCAGTCCAGTCAGCTAGCCGACCAATTTGTCGCTGCCTGGCATAGCCATCATCCGAATGCCCGAATGATCCTTCGCGACCTGGCGCAAGTGCCTCTGCCGCACCTGGACGCGCAACGGGTGGCGGCCTTTTTTACAGCGCCCGAAGCGCGGACGCCGGAACAGCAGGCTTTCGCGGCCGAGTCGGACGCTCTGATCGATGAGATCAAACAGGCCGAGATTCTTGTGATCGGCCTGCCGATGTACAACTTCGGCATCCCTTCGACGCTCAAGGCCTATTTCGACCACATCGCCCGCGCCGGAATAACCTTTCGTTACACCGCGAACGGCCCCGAAGGTCTGTTGACCGGCAAGAAAGCGTATGTCTTCGCGACTCGGGGCGGGCTGTACGCCGGCACGCCGCTCGACAGCCAAACCGGTTATGTACGGAATTTTCTGGGCTTTCTGGGCATCGCCGATGTCCAATTCGTATATGCCGAAGGGCTCAACATGGGCGAGGCGAGCAAGGAGGCCGCACTGGCCGAAGCCCAACAACGGCTCGCCATGCTGGCGGCTTGAGAAGACCATTCCATTCCAATTTTCCAAGAGGAACACCATGTCTACGCGAACATTGAAAAAAGCCATCAACGCACTGCCCGCCACCGACGGCGGTGGCGTCAAACTGCTGCGCAGCCTGGGGCAATCCCAATCGGCGCGCCTTGATCCCTTCCTGATGCTGGACGAGTTTTCGTCGGCGAACGCCGACGACTATAGCGCCGGTTTTCCCGATCACCCGCACCGGGGTTTCGAGACGGTGACTTACATGCTGGAAGGGCACATGCTCCACCGGGACCACCTGGGCAACCGCGGCGATTTGAAGAGCGGTTCGGTGCAGTGGATGACCGCCGGCCGGGGCATCATCCATTCCGAAATGCCGCAGCAGGAAAGCGGCCGCATGCATGGTTTCCAGCTATGGGTGAACTTGCCCGCGCGCGAGAAAATGAAGCCGGCCGCCTACCGGGATATTCAACCGGAAGCCATTCCCCTGCTAGCCCTTCAGGACGGAAGCCGGGTAAAAGTCATTGCCGGCAGCACACAAGCGGAAGGCCGGGTTGTAGCGGGACCGGTCCAGGGACTGAGTACCGAGCCTTTGTTTCTGGATGTCCATCTCCCGGCAGGCGGCCATTTTGTCCACCCGGTTGCAGAGGGGCACAACGCTTTCGTTTATCTTTACGAAGGCTCGGCCGAAGTCGGCCCGATTGCCGAAAGACAGCCACTGGCACCCCATGCCGCCGGCCTGCTTTCCGAAGGGGATCGCGTGGAGGTGCATGCCGGAAAAGAAGGCGCCTCTTTGCTGGTGCTCGCGGCCAAGCCCCTGCGCGAACCGGTTGTCCAGTACGGCCCCTTCGTGATGAACACGCGCGATGAAATCGAGCAGACGCTTGCGGATTATCGGGATGGGCAGTTGGTATGAATGATTGTTTCCATACCAAGCGCGCGTTGGATGGTTTGGCTCATTCGGAATCATGAGCCAAGCCATGAACTTTCAATTCCCGCATGACTCATCCTTTTAGGGTTTTGTCAAAAATAACTTCCCCCTTTGAAAAAGAGGGACTTAGTCAAAAGCACCTCCCCCTTTGAAAAAGGGGGATTGAGGGGGATTTATTAAAAAATCTCCCCCGGCCCCTCGGCAATTGCTCCCTGCATTGCCCTACCTCCTGCATCCATGCAGTCGTCTTTTTCAAAGAGGGGAGTAAATCAGCTGCTTTTCGAAACAATCAACATTCGGGAAGTTATTTCCTACCGGATCCTTAGACATGTGGCGAGTTATTTCTTTAACGGAGATCACTATGAATGCGAAATACAAAAAATTGAACAAAGACGATGCGGCCTTGCTGTTGGTCGACCACCAGTCCGGGCTGATTTCGCTGGTCCAGGATTTTAGTCCCAGCGATTTCAAAAACAACGTAATCGCACTGGCCGACATCGGCAAGTTTTTTCAGTTGCCGACGATATTGACGACCAGCTTCGACGAAGGACCTAACGGACCGCTCGTTCCGGAAATTCTCGAACGTTTTCCCGATGCGCCTTTCATCCATCGCCCCGGACAGATCAACGCCTGGGACAATGAAGACTTTGTGAAAGCGGTCAAAGCGACCGGACGCAGGCAACTGATCATCGCCGGCGTCGTGACCGATGTATGCGTGGCTTTCCCCACCTTATCGGCCTTGGAAGAAGGCTATGACGTGTTTGTCGTCACCGATGCTTCCGGCACGTTCAATTTGACCACCCAGCAGAGTGCATGGAACCGCATGTCGCAAGCCGGAGCGCAGCTGGTCAACTGGTTTGCGGTCGCCTGCGAATTGCAGCGGGACTGGCGCAACGATA
This sequence comes from Methylomicrobium agile, assembly GCF_000733855.1. NCBI lineage: Bacteria > Pseudomonadati > Pseudomonadota > Gammaproteobacteria > Methylococcales > Methylococcaceae > Methylomicrobium > Methylomicrobium agile. The sequence continues at coordinate 2,102,682 of NZ_JPOJ01000001.1, read as the reverse complement.
TGGAAGGACTGGCGACTTTATTGTCGAATCATTTGCCTAATTACCGCAACCTGATGACCAGCTATTCCAGGCTGCAGCAAGCGAGGAATAAATAACGCAGGCTGCCGGAAACCGATTGGGGAGGATCTTACGATGAATACCGTCAATACGCCGGACAAGATTTTCAGAAACGGCCGCTTTACCACGCTGGACCGCAAAAATCCCGAAGCCAGTGCCGTCGCCGTCAAGGACGGCGTGTTCCTCAGCGTCGGCGACGATGCCGCGATCATGAAGCAGGCCACGGCTTCCACCCAGGTCGTTGACCTCAAAGGCAAGCGGGTCATACCGGGTTTTATCGACAGCCATCTGCACATTATCCGCGGCGGCTTGAGTTATTTGCTGGAACTGCGCTGGGACGGCGTGCCGGATGTCGCCACCGCATTGGGCATGCTGAAACAGCAGGTGGCGATCACCCCGCCGCCGCAATGGGTGCGGGTAGTCGGCGGTTTTACCGAGCACCAGTTCGCGGAAAAGCGCCTGCCCACCCTGGAAGAAATCAACGCGATCGCGCCGGACACGCCCGTGTTCATCCTGCACTTGTACGACCGCGCGCTGCTGAACCGCGCCGCGTTGCAGGCTTGCGGCTACGATAAAAACACCCCTGATCCGCCGGGCGGCGAAATTCAACGGGATAGCGGCGGCCATCCGACCGGTTTGCTGATTGCGCGCCCGAATGCGATGATTCTGTACGCCACCTTGGCCAAAGGGCCGAAACTGGCGCCGGAAGATCAACTGATTTCCAGCCGGCATTTCATGCGCGAATTGAACCGGCTGGGCGTCACGTCGGTGATCGATGCGGGCGGCGGTTTCCAGAATTATCCCGAAGACTATCAGGTGATCGAGCAGCTTGCCCGCGACAAGCAACTGACCATCCGCATCGCCTACAACCTGTTCACCCAAAGGCCGGGCAAGGAACTGGAGGATTTCCGGACCTGGACCCAACTGCTTAAGCCAGGCCAAGGTTCCCCTATGTACCGTCATAACGGAGCGGGCGAAATGCTGGTGTTTTCCGCCGCCGATTTCGAGGATTTCAGGGAGCCCAGGCCCGATTTGGCGGCAAGCCTGGAAGATGAGCTTTACCGCGTCGCGAGGCATCTGGCCGAAAACCGTTGGCCGTTCCGCATTCACGGCACCTATGACGAATCGATTTCCCGCTTCCTGGACGTGTTCGAGCGGGTCAACGCCGAATTCCCCCTGGACGGCTTAAACTGGTTCATCGACCATGCCGAAACCGTCACGCAGCGCAACCTGGACCGCATCAAGGCGTTGGGCGGCGGCATCGCCATCCAGCACCGCATGGCTTACCAGGGCGAGGATTTCGTCGCGCGCTACGGCGCGAAGGCGGCCGAAGCCACGCCGCCGATCCATAGGATGCTGGCCACCGGAATTCCCGTCGGCATGGGCACGGACGCCACGCGCGTCGCCAGCTATAATCCCTGGATCGGCATTTATTGGCTGGCGACGGGCAAGACCGTGGGTGGACTGACCCTGTATCCGCCCGCCAACCGCCTGTCGCGCGAAGAGGCTTTGAGGTTGTACACCGAAGGTTCGTCGTGGTTTTCCACGGAACACGGCAAGAAAGGCGTAATCGTCGCCGGACAATATGCCGACTTTGCCGTCTTGCCCGAAGACATGATGACGATCGCGGACGACGACCTGAAAAACCTGAAGGCCGTCATGACCGTCGTGGGCGGCGAGATCATCTACGGCGACCGGGAATTCAAGGAATTCGACCCGCCCGCGTTGCCGATTTCCCCGTCCTGGTCGCCGGTGATCCGTTACGACGGCTATCATGCGTCCGCACGTCAGGCTCACGCCAACGCCATGGCACAGACCTGCGCCTGCGGCACGGCTTGCGGCATCCACGGACACGCCCATGCCCGGGCTTTTCAAAGCCGTGTTCCGGCGGCCGATTTGAAAAGTTTCTGGGGCGTGTTGGGTTGCAGTTGTTGGGCGTAAGGATCTGGTAGGAATTAACTTCCCGAATGTTGATTGTTTCGAAAAGCAGATTTATTCATTCCCCTCTTTGAAAAAGACGACTGCATGGATGCAGGAGGTAGAGTAACGCAGGAAGCAGTTACCGAGGGGTTAGGGGAGATTTTTCAAATAAATCCCCCTCGATCCCCCTTTTTCAAAGGGGGAAGTTATTTTTGACGAAATCCTAAGTTTTTTCGATGTCCATGGCTTATCGGATTTTACTGTTTTTACTGAATCTGGCGATAGGCTTTAATGCCTGCGGAGAATCCGGCGCTGAGCCTGCGCCGCCCGCCTTTAAAGCCCTTCGCTACGAAGAAACGTACCAAGCGCTGAAAGATCTCAAGCGGCGGCACGGTTTGGGAGACGACATCAAATACATCGCCTTGCCGTTTCTTCCGGACGCTTATTTGAGCCTGGGCGGCGAATGGCGGGAACGCTACCAGAACCTCCACAGTTATGAATTCGGCCTGGCGGAATTCAAGGATGACGATTATCTCCTTCAGCGTGTTTTGCTGCATGGCGATTTGCACTTGGGCAGCCATTTTCGTGCCTTTATTCAATTGGGCAGCCATTACGCATTCGGCAAGGCCAACGAAAAATCCTCCGTGGAAGAAGACCATTTCGACCTGCAGCAAGGCTTCGCGGAAGTGCAATTTCCTTGGGGAGGCCAAACGCTGACGATCCGCGGCGGCAGGCAGGAAATGAGTTTCGGTTCCGAGCGGCTGGTTTCCGTCCGCAATAATCCGAACATTCGCCGCAGTTTCGATGCGGTGCGCACCGGCTTCAAGGGCGGCGGTTTTACGGTGGACGCCTTTTATGCCGCGCCGCTGGAATTGAAGCAAGGCGTCTTGGACGACCGGTATGACGGCGGCCAGCGCTTCTGGGGGCTTTATTCCGTGTTTAGCCAGCCGGCGGCCCGGTATGCGCCCGACATGGATTTTTACTACCTTGGGCTGGACCGGGCCGATGCGGTTTACGCCCAAGGCATTGCCGACGAACATCGGCATACCCTCGGCACCCGGTTATGGCGCAAGTCTGGAAATTGGGATTACAATTTCGAATTCGCCTACCAGTTCGGCCGTTTCGGCAAGGATGCGATTTCGGCATGGACCGCGGCGTCGGATACGGGGTACCGCTGGAAGCATGTCGCTTTCAAACCGCGGATGGGTTTGAAAATGGACATCATCAGCGGCGACGACAATCCTCATGACCGCACGTTGAAAACCTTCAATCCTTTGTTTCCCAAACTGGCCTATTTTTCCGAAAACGCGTTGGTTGTACCCGCGAATTTAATGAATGTGTACCCTTATATCGGTATCGAAGCCGCAGAAGGCGTTGAATTGAGCCTGGGCTGGGATTTTCTCTGGCGCTACAGCGTCCACGATGCGTTTTACGTCAACCCGTTCCAGCCGCTGGACGGCACCGACCAAAGCCGTGGACGCTACATCGGCAGCGAACTGACATTGGATGCGGGCTGGCAGATCAACCGCAACATACAGTTGAATTTCGCTTACGTCCATTTGTTTACGGGCAGCGTGCTGCGGTCCGTAAAAGCCAATGATGTCGATTTTCTGATGCTGATGACCAGTTATCGATTTTAATCTTGAGTAAGGAAAAGACGCCTGTGCCGCAAAATAAAACACCCTCGCGCCAATCGATCTGGCAGCCGCTGGCCGACAAGCTGTTTCTAGCCGTCTGGCTGGCGACACTGGTTTCGAATATCGGTACCTGGATGAACGACCTGGGGGCTGCGTGGCTCATGGCTTCGACGACGGCTTCTCCCGTGATGGTCGCTTTGGTCCAGACCGCCACCACGCTGCCGATCATGCTCCTGGCAGTCCCGGCGGGCGCGTTGGCCGATATCGTGGACCGCCGCCGTTATTTGCTGGCGACGCAAATCTGGATGTTTGCCAGTGCGTCGGGTTTATTGTTCTGCACCCTGTCCGGGTTGACGACGGGCTGGGTTTTGGTGGGGTTCACTTTTTTACTGGGTTGCGGTACGGCGATGAGCATGCCGGCGTGGTCGGCCGTCACGTCGGAACTGGTCGCCAAACAGGAACTGCATGCCGCCATCACGTTAAACGGCCTGGGCGTCAATATTTCCCGTGCGATCGGTCCTGCGGTTGCGGGTTATTTGATTACCCTCTACGGCGTGCCCAGCGTATTCCTGGCCAATACGATATCCTTCCTCGGCGTCATTGCCGTCATCGCCTGCTGGAAAAGACCCCCGAGCGAAAGCGGTTTGCCCGCCGAACGCTGTCTGGGCGCGATGCGGTCGGGCTTGCGGTACGCACGTTATTCCAGCTTGCTGCCTTCCATATTGGTCCGAGGCATCGGCTTCTTTCCGTTTGCCAGCGCCTTGTGGGCGCTCTTGCCGATTCTGGTCAGCCAGCGTTTGCACGCCGGCTCTTCCGTCTACGGCCTGTTGACGGCCTGCATCGGAGTGGGCGCGATCACGATTGCCTTCGTGCTGCCGCGCATCCGGCAGCGCATCCATTCCGACAATCTGGTGCGCCTGGCGACTTTGGCTTACGGCGGCGCTTCGGCCGTCCTTGCCGTCCAGGACGACCTTTACGTCTTGCTGCCGGTCATGCTGCTGGCGGGCGCGGCCTGGATCTGCGTGATGTCGTCCCTGCAGGTGGCCGCTCAGAGCAGCCTGCCGGACTGGGTGAGAGCGCGCGGCTTGTCCGTATTCATGATGGTATTCATGGGCGGCATGGCGGGCGGCAGTCTGCTTTGGGGCTATCTGGCCAAGCACTACGGCATCGAAACGAGTTTTCTGATCGCCGCCGCCGGCTTGATCGCAAGCATTTTCCTCACCTGGCGATACCGCATCGGCGGCTATGACGACATCGATTTCACGCCCTCCATGCACTGGCCGTTGCCGATGGTCGACCAAACCCCGGAACACGACAAAGGCCCCGTGCTGGTGACGATCGAATACACGGTCGCGAGCGACAAACTCCGGGAATTTCATGACGGTTTGCAGCACTTGAAAAAAATCCGCAAACGCGACGGCGCCTACTTTTGGCAAGTTTTCCAGGATACGGCCAAAGCCGACCATTACATCGAATGCTTTATGGTGGAGTCCTGGCTCGAACACCTGCGCCAGCATGAACGCGTTTCGGTCAGCGACCGTGTTTTGGAGGATCGGATCGGGGCTTGCCTGGCCGCCGGCGAAAGCAAGAAAATCAACCACTATGTGGCGCCCGGTTACGCGAAAAAAGCTAAGCGCAAGCTTAAAAGATAATTGCCCGCCTGAAAAATCCGGTTGCTTCCATTCTATTGATTCGAAGGGCGTTTTGCCGGGTACGGCAATTTCCGCAAGCCGGTGGCCCCTTGCCTTGACGCGCGGATGAGGGACGAAGCCGAGGCGCGGCGGCTTTATGCCACGTCCATCCGCCAGGACAACGGATACACGCCTTGCTGCACATAGGGGAAAAAAGTCGAATAGGGCCAGTCGGCGACTCCCTTGACCAGACCCTGGTTGACCGGATTGTAATGCAGGAAATTCAGATGCAGGGCAAAATCCTGATCATCGCGCAGCATATAGCCGAAACAACGCTTGCGTTCGAAGTCACCGTCCTCGTCGCCTTGCTGCTCTTCGGAAAGGCCGGCCAGTTCGGCGAATTCGTTATTGACCTGCTGCCACAGCAAACCGGCCTCCTCCGCGTCGCCCGGCAGTGTCATGAGGCCCTGCACATATTTCGGCAAAATCACCAGCGCATCGAGATTGAACGGGTATTTCCGCTTGATCCTGACCAGTTCGAGACAGAGCGCCTGGGTCCAGTGCATCGCGGCGCCCGAACGCCATTCCGGCAATGCCAGGGTAAAAAAATAAGTTTTGCCGTGGATACGGTAACGGTTCAATTCGGTCATGCCGGTTCGCCTCGGAAAGTTAAACGGAATCGCACTGTCCAGCTAAAAACAGGAAAAAGCGCTCGGCGGCGCCTTTGGATGGACCCATGCTGACAAATTCCTGAAGCAATAACCGGACCAGATCGTCAAAAATGAACAAATTCCGCTCGTTCGAGAGCCCTCCCGACCGGCGGAGCAGCGAACTGTGTGATATGACGCAGGTCTTTGCCGCAAAATCGGGCAAATCCCCCAATTCGGAACAATATACCGTATCGGTTTTAAAACGCGAATAGGCGCTTTACAGTATCCCGGCCTTGATAATGAATGCTTCGACCAGTTTAAGCCCCTCGCCTTTTTTCAGATTCGTAAACACGAACGGACGTTCGCCGCGCATCTTTTTCGCGTCCTGCTTCATGACATCGAGTGAAGCGCCCACATAAGGAGCCAGATCGGTTTTGTTGATCACCAGCAAATCGGAGCGGGTAATGCCTGGCCCGCCTTTACGCGGAATTTTATCGCCGGCCGAGACATCGATCACGTAGATCGTCAAATCGGCCAATTCCGGGCTGAACGTCGCGCTGAGGTTGTCGCCGCCGCTTTCGACCATCACGAAATCGAGATTGCCGAAGCGTTCGCAGAGCTCGTCGACCGCCGCCAGATTCATCGAGGCATCCTCGCGAATGGCGGTATGCGGGCAGCCGCCGGTTTCGACGCCCAGTATCCGCTCTTCCGGCAGGGCCTGGCTGCGGATCAGGAACTGCTGATCCTCGCGGGTGTAAATGTCATTGGTCACCACGCCAATTTCGTAGCGATCGCGCATGCGCTTGCACAGCGCATCGACCAGCGCGGTTTTGCCGGAACCCACCGGGCCGCCGACGCCGACTCTCAAGACTTGTTTGCCATTCATTTTGTCTCCGGATTTTATTTAATCGACCGCCCCATACCCGTAAAGCAGGATATGCGGCGAAACAGTTAACGTAGGGCGGGTTCGGCGCGCCCTGTAAAATCTTTCGGCTGCAACGGATCATTTTGCGCGCCGAACCCGCCGTTATGCGCCAAGGTGGGTTACGCGCGCGGACAAACCGTTACAGCGCGAAATCCATGCAACAGCGCGCGCAACCCACCCTACGACCGGAACAGACGCGAATACTGCATTTCATGGCGGCTGCTCGCCAGGGCAAGGCCGAAAACGCCGCCGCCGATCTGGTCATCGTCGATGCGTAAAGCGCGGTCGACTGCGGCCGGAATGCCTTCTGCCAGATGCAATAACAATTGCTGCCCCGCGACTTGCCCCAAAGGCACCAGTTTGACCGCGCACAGCACCTGATTCTCGAGCCAGCTCCAGGCATAGCCGAGCATTGCCTCGCGTTTGGCGACGCCGAGCCGCAATGCGGCCAGGCCGAATAGCGCCGCCCACGTCATCGAGCGCGCCGCCGGCACCGCAGCGCCGCCGAGATCGAGCGCGGCCAGCAGCCGCTGCAAAGCTTGCCCGGTTTGCCTGTCCTCTGCACGTAATTCAGCAGACTCCCGGCAACTGAGCAACAGGCCGCTCCAATATTCCACACCCGCCGCATCGTTGCGTTCCCCTGCCTCGTAAAGCCTGGCTAAAACCGGCAGATCGGCCCGTGCGACGCTTCTGTTCAACACAGCGCCGATCCAGTCCCCGGCCGTTGCGGCATTATGAATCAAGCCGTCGTCGACCGCCTTTTCGAGCCCTTGAGAATAGCTGTACATCCCGACCGGCAGGCCGGGCTGGCCAACTGCAACAGCCGCAGCAAGGGCAGATCAGTGGCCATGCGCATGATAGGCGCCGGCTTCGGGCTCGAACGGCAGGCGATCGTGTTCGACCTGCAAGCCGAGCAGTTCGAGCATATGATCGAGCACATGATCGCTCAAATAGCGCAGTTCGCCGTTCATGATCTGCAGCGGCACATGGCGGTTGCCGAGGTGATAGCAGGCCCTGGCGAACAGCAAGGGATCGGCGCAGCGCACGATCGACAAGGCTTCGGGCGCGGCCTTGATCAGGACCCGGTAGCCTTCGTTGCCGGTCAGCACCCTGCCCGGCCGCAGGCACTGCCCGCGGATCGCGAACACGCCGACCTCGACGCCGTTATCGGTCCGCGCCGCGCAGCGGCTTTTCTGGCGAATGTCGAAAGGCAGCGTCAGGCTGTCGTCGCTGTGCTCGGAGTCGGAATATTCGGTCAGTTTCAGCATAATCAAAACAGAAAATAACGTTGGGCGAACGGCAGCACGGCGGCCGGTTCGCAGGTCAGCAGGCGGCCGTCCGCGCGCACCGCATAGGTTTGCGGATCGACTTCCATCAACGGTTGATAATGATTGTGGATCAAATCGCTCTTGCCGATCGCGCGCGCGCCATGCACTGCGCCGATCAGCTTCTGCAAGCCCAGGCGTTCGGGGATATTGTCTTCGATCGCCGCACGCGATAAAAACAGCATCGAGGTGCCGGCAATCGCCCGGCCGAAACCGCCGAACATGGGCCGGTAATGCACCGGCTGCGGCGTCGGGATCGAGGCGTTCGGATCGCCCATGGGCGCTGCCGCGATAAAGCCGCCCTTGATGATCAGGCTCGGCTTGACCCCGAAAAACGCCGGCTGCCAGAGCACCAGATCGGCCAGCTTGCCTTTCTCGATCGAGCCGACTTCATGCGCGATGCCGTGGCTGATGGCGGGATTGATCGTATATTTGGCGATATAGCGCTTGACGCGGAAATTGTCGTTGCTGCTCGTGTCTTCCGGCAGCGAGCCGCGCTGCACCTTCATCTTGTGCGCGGTCTGCCAGGTGCGCGTGATCACTTCGCCGACCCGCCCCATCGCCTGCGAATCGGAGGAAATCATCGAAAACGCGCCGAGGTCGTGCAGGATGTCCTCGGCCGCGATGGTTTCGCGGCGGATGCGCGACTCCGCGAACGCGACATCTTCGGGAATGCCCGGATCGAGATGATGGCAGACCATCAGCATGTCCAGGTGCTCGTCGATCGTGTTGACCGTATAGGGCCGCGTCGGATTGGTCGAAGACGGCAGCACATTCGGCAGGCCGCAGGCCTTGATGATGTCCGGCGCATGGCCGCCGCCCGCGCCTTCGGTGTGGTAAGTATGGATCGTCCTGCCCTTGAACGCCGCAATCGTGTCCTCGATGAAGCCCGATTCGTTCAGCGTATCGGTATGAATCGCGACCTGCACATCGAAGCGGTCGGCCACGCTCAGGCAGCAATCGATCGCGGCCGGCGTCGTACCCCAGTCTTCGTGCAGCTTCAGCCCCATCGCGCCGGCGCGGATCTGTTCTTCGAGCGCGGCCGGCAGGCTGGCGTTGCCCTTGCCGAGCAGGCCGAAATTCATCGGCAAGGCATCCAGCGCCTGCAGCATGTGCTTCAGATTCCACGGCCCCGGCGTGCAGGTCGTCGCGTTGGTGCCGGTCGCGGGACCTGTGCCGCCGCCGATCATCGTGGTGACGCCCGAATACAGCGCTTCTTCGATCTGCTGCGGGCAAATGAAATGAATATGCGCATCGATGCCGCCGGCGGTCAGAATCTGCCCTTCCCCGGCGATGATTTCGGTGCCCGGCCCGATGACGAGATCGACGCCGTCCTGAATGTCGGGATTGCCGGCCTTGCCGATACCGAAGATGCGGCCGTTTTTGACGCCGACATCGGCTTTCACGATGCCCCAGTGATCGACGATCAGCGCATTCGTGATCACCACATCCATCGCCCCTTGCGCCGTGACCTGGCTTTGCCCCATGCCGTCGCGGATCACCTTGCCGCCGCCGAATTTGACTTCTTCGCCGTAGATCGTATGGTCGGCTTCGACTTCGATGAACAGTTCGCTGTCGGCCAGACGCACCCGGTCGCCGGTGGTCGGGCCGAACATTTCGGCATAAGCGCTGCGGCCGATCTTATTCATCCCGGACCTCCAGGCTGCCCATGACCTGCTGGCGGAAACCGTACACTTGCCGGAGCCCGCCGAACGGAATCAGGCTTACTTCGCGTATCTGCCCCGGCTCGAAGCGCACCGCGGTGCCGGCCGCAATGTCCAGGCGGCAGCCGCGCGCCCGGTTCCGGTCGAAATCCAGCGCGGGATTCGCCTCAAAAAAATGATAATGCGAACCGACCTGAATCGGCCGGTCGCCGGTATTCCCGACTTCGATACGGATCGCATCACGGATCGCATCAAGGCCGGCGTTCAGTTCGATATCGCCGGTTGCGGTGATGATTTCGCCTGGGATCATTAGCTGACTCCAATGTTTTTTTAATATCATAAGGATTCGGTCAGAATTAACTTCCCGTAATCCGGCCTTATCGTTCCGTCAACGCCATCAAGTCAAGAAAAAACGGAGTCCAAAGCTTGCTTTGGCTGACTTGGCGATTTTTCCAAAGCAAGCTTTGGACTCCACGCGAGGCCGGCTCGATGCTGTTGACTTGGCAGTTTCGTAGGATGGGCTGACGAAGGAAGCCCATCAATCGCGAACGATACGATCGATGCGCTTCACTTTGTTCAGCACATCCTACGTCCTTATAGTCGTACCCATCCCGCCTTCGTCTTATGCAATCGGATTATGCACCGTCACCAGCTTGGTGCCGTCCGGAAAGGTCGCTTCGACCTGCACGTCGGGCAGCATCTCGGCGACCCCTTCCATGACATCCCCGGGATTCAGCAAGGTGCGGCCGTATTCCATCAATTCGGCGACCGTGCGGCCGTCGCGCGCGCCTTCCATAATGCCGGCCGAAATATAGGCGACCGCTTCCGGATAATTCAGTTTGAGGCCTCTCGCTTTGCGCCGCTCCGCCAGCAGCGCGGCGGTAAACAGCAGCAGTTTGTCTTTTTCGCGTGGTGTCAATTGCATCGTTGTGTCCTAGTTCAATACGCCCAAATACGCGGCGGCACATCGGCGCGCAGCAGAACCGCCGGCCTGAGCGCCGCCCAAACCGTCTGCAAAAAAGCGCGCAGCCGATCCGCGCGCGCATCCACGGCCCGGCAGATCAGCACATCGTCGATCAGGGTCACGCCGCGCCCCGGCGCCTCGCCGATCAGATCGCGTACGATTTCCAGCGTTTTGGCCGATGCCGGCGACGCAAACAGCGTTCCGCACGACGAACAGCCCTGCAAACCCCAGTTGGCCTTGACCGCTTCCGCATCCAGCAGCACCCGTTCGATGTGGAACGGCCTGCCCGCTTTGAACAGCCGCCAGCCCGCCTCGACGAAACCATCGTTAAAAATCTCCCCGGCCGCAGGCCGGCCGAACGCCAGCATGTCCCAGCCGATAAAACGCGATGTCTCGCCCAGCTCGATCCGCATCTCGGAGCGAAGCCGGGCGCCGTCAAAAATGATCGTCTCCTGCGGCAGCCATTCGAGCGCGGATTGATCGCCGACCGTCAGTCTTACCGATTGTTCGGCAACACGCGCATCGCTGCGGTAACATTTGCCGGCGGCCGGCGTGGTCAGCAGCGCTTCGCAGCCTTCCGCCAGCGTCGCCTCGATAGTCAGCCGGTCGCCGGCGACCATGCCTCCGGGCGGATGCAGCAGATACAGGTGGCAAAGCCCGTCATCCGCGTAAAACGGCCGCTGCACGGTCAGAGGCCCGCGATGCTTCCGCTCGGTCAATACCGTTTTTTCCCGGCGGCGCGTAAAGCCCAGTTGCAGCTTCGCCTCCCAACCCGGCAGTTCGCCAGGACCGGCGCGGCCGGGATGGAGCGCGCCGCTGCCGTCCGGCGCAAGCAGCATCCGGTCAGATTCCAAGCAATAAGGTAATGCCGGCGCCGGCGCAAATAACGCCGAAAAGCGTCCTCATCCAACGGCCATGCCGCGCGGAAACTCGCCCGATCATCAAACCGATACCCAGCAGCAGCGCGGTCGATACGAGAAAACCGCCCGTATACCCGAGGGCCTGGCTGCCCATTCCGGCTTCAAGCGCATGCACATAACCGTGACTGAAGGCAAACAGCGCCGCTAATACGCTCGCCCAGCCGTGTCGAGCAGAAACGTAGGGTGGGTTCGGCGCGCTTTGTCTACGCCCTTCAAATCCTACGGAGTTTTCCGCGCGCCGAACCCACCTTTTGCAACCCCCGTGGTGGGTTACGACGCGGGGAAAGGACAAACGACAAATAAAGATTGTTCCGATGCGCGTCGTAACCCACCCTACGTTCTTCGCCAGAAAAAATAATTTCGACGGAACTCGCAGCAGAATCGCCCCGATCGCCAGCACCGACGCAGCGACCCAAATTTCCGGCCCTTGCAGCACCATGCCGGCAAATGCCAAAGATCCCCCGGCCGCCATCGCAGCAAGAAAGGCGGCCGGCAGCCATCCGCGTGCAGCCCCGCCTAAAAAACCTGCCCACAAACCCACGCCGACCATCACCAGAATATGATCGATGCCCAGCAGCGGATGCCAGAGACCGGCCCGAAAATCATGTGCAAGCCCCTGTCCGACATGCGCTTCCGCCGGCAGCGACAGCGACAACAATAACCCTGCAAGCAAAACTGCCAAATGGTGGTGTTTCATAAAACTCTCCGAAAAGTCATACGGTCAAATAGCGCTTGACCAGATCGTCGTTCAATTGATTGATCGCACCGGCCGCAACGCCGCGCCCGCGGTCCATGATACAGAAACTATCGGCGATCTTGCGAGCAAAAGGCAGTTTTTGTTCGACCAGCAATACCGTAACGCCGAGTTCGCGATTGATCCGGGAAACGGCTTCATGAATCTCGAAGCGCGGTTCGCCGGCCGCAGGCGCGGCCGGGACCTTGCCGAGCCCGCGGTTCAACCGCTTGATCACATCGCCGATTTCGCTGACGATATTCGGCTGGATGCCTTCGGTCGGTTCGTCCAGGATCAACAATCTCGGATTGATCACCAGCGCCCGGCCGATCGCCAGTTGCTGCTGCTGGCCGCCGGATAAATCGCCGCCGCGCCGTTTCAGCATAGCCTTCAGCACCGGAAAAATTTCGAACACCGACTCGGGAATTTTGTTGCCGAAAATCTTCGGCGCGGCGCGCAGGCCGGTTTTCAGATTCTCCTCGACGGTCAGCAGCGGAAAAATCTCGCGCCCCTGCGGCACGTAGCCGATGCCCAGCTCGGCGCGCTTCTCGGCCTTGATTTGTGTGATATCGGTACCGTCAAAGCGGATGACGCCGCCGCTGCTCTTGACCAGCCCCATCACCGTCTTCAACAAAGTCGTCTTGCCGACGCCGTTGCGCCCGAGCAGGCACAGGCAGGCGCCGGCCGGAACGTCCAGATTCATTTCCCACAAGGTATGGCTTTCGCCGTAGTGTTGATCCAACGATTCGACTTTCAGCATCAGTCCCCCAAATAAACCTGTATTACGCGCGGATCGTTCTGTACCTCGTCCATCGTGCCTTCGGTCAGCACCGAACCTTCATGCAGCACGGTCACCTTGTGCGCGATCGAACGGATGAATTCCATGTCGTGCTCGACCACCACGATCGAGCGCTTGCCCTGCAGCGACAGCAAGAGTTCGGCGGTACGCTCGACTTCCTGATGCGTCATCCCCGCCACCGGCTCGTCGACCAGCATCACCAGCGGCTCCTGCATCAAGAGCATTCCGATTTCCAGCCATTGTTTCTGGCCGTGCGACAGGATGCCGGCGCGTTTGCCGGCCAAAGCGGTCAGCCCGATCGTTTCGAGCGTCTGCCCGATCAGATCGCGCTGCTCGCCGTTCAGTCTGAACAGCAGCGACGACCAGGTGCTTTTGTTCGCTTTCAGCGCCAGTTCGAGGTTTTCGAACACGGTCAACGCCTCGAACACGCTCGGTTTTTGAAATTTGCGGCCGATGCCCGCCTCGGCGATCGCCGCTTCGTCCATTTTCAAGAGGTCGATCGTCTGGCCGAAGAACACGCTGCCCGTGTCGGGCCGGGTCTTGCCGGTAATCACATCCATCAGCGTGGTCTTGCCGGCGCCGTTCGGCCCGATCAGGCAGCGCAGCTCGCCCGCATCGATATACAGCGACAACTGATTCAACGCACGAAAGCCGTCGAAGCTGACCGACACATCCTCCAGATACAGGATCGTGCCGTGGCGGGTATCGACCACGCCTTCGTGATACATCGCGCCGTCAAAGGCCGACTCGTCAATGTTCGGTTTTTCCTTCGTCAATTCGATCATGCCGCACGCTCCTTCAACCTGCGGTTCAGCAAGCCGGCGATCCCGTCGGGCAAGGCCAGCGTGACCAGGATGAATGCCCCGCCGAGCACGAACAGCCAGGCGTCGGGCAAGAGTCCCGTGAACACCGTTTTGCCGTAATTGACCAGCACCGCGCCGACGATCGCGCCGTACAGCGTGCCGCGTCCGCCCAGCGCGACCCAGACCACGATCTCCAGCGAGTTCAGCGGCGAGAATTCGCTCGGATTGATGATCCCGACCTGCGGCACATACAGCGCGCCGGCGACGCCGGCCAGCATCGCCGCGAATACGAAGATCCACAGTTTGTACATCTCGACCCGGTAGCCGATAAAGCGCACGCGCGATTCCTGGTCGCGGATCGCGGTTACGACGCGGCCCAGTTTGGTATTGACCAGCCATCGACAGGCCAGGAGCGCCCCGATCAAGGCAGCGCCCGAGATAAACAGCAGCGCCGCCCTGACGCCTTCGGCCTGGATGTTGAAGCCGAGAATGTCCTTGAAATCGGTCAGCCCGTTGTTGCCGCCGAAGCCCATTTCATTCCGGAAGAACGCCAGCATCAAGGCATAGGTCAACGCCTGCGTCATGATCGACAGATAGACGCCGGCCACCCGCGCCCGAAACGCCAGCCAGCCGAACACGAAAGCCAAAAGGCCCGGCGCCAGCAGCACCATGAGCAACGCAAAGCCGAAGTGGTCGAAGCCGTGCCAGTACCAGGGCAGTTTATCCCAGTTCAAAAACACCATGAAGTCGGGCAGCAGCGGATTGCCGTAAACGCCGCGCTCGCCGATCTGGCGCATCAGGTACATGCCCATCGCATAACCGCCGAGCGCGAAAAACGCGCCGTGCCCCAGCGCCAGAATGCCCGCGTAGCCCCAGACCAGATCCAGCGACAGGCCGAGCAGCGCGAACGTCATGTATTTACCGAGCAAGGACACCGTATAGGCCGAGAAATGCAGCGCCGAGCCTTCCGGAAACACCAGGCTGCACAGCGGCACGACTACGGTAATCGCTCCCAGTACCGCCAGCACGGCCAGAGCGGTCTTATCATTGCCGAAGAAAATCGCTTTCATCGCTTACGCCTCCGCCGCCCGGCCTTTCTGCGGAAACAATCCGCGCGGGCGTTTTTGAATGAATAGGATGATGAAGACCAACACCAGAATTTTGGCCAGCACCGCGCCGGCGTAGGGCTCCAGAAACTTGTTCGCGATCCCAAGCGAAAATCCTGCGACCAGCGTGCCGAACAGATTGCCGACGCCGCCGAACACCACGACCATGAACGAATCGACGATATAGGCCTGCCCCAGATTCGGGCCGACATTGGTGATCTGGCTCAAGGCCACACCGGCGACGCCGGCGATCCCGGAACCAAGCGCGAAGGTCATCGCGTCGACCCGGCCAGTCGGAATGCCCATCGCCTTCGCCATCCGGCGGTTTTGCGCGACCGCCCGCACTTCAAGGCCGAGCCGGGTACGCTTCAAAATTTGCAAGAGCGCCGCGAAAACCAGCAGGCAAAAAATCAGGATGTAAAAACGGTTCCAGGTCAGCGACAGAAAATCGTTAATCTGCCAGGAGCCGCTCATCCACTCGGGCGTCGCGACGCTGCGGTTCAACGGCGAGAAGATCGAACGCACGCCCTGCTGCAGGATCAGGCTGACGCCGAAGGTCGCCAGCAGCGTTTCGAGCGGACGCCCGTACAGGAAACGGATCAGCCCGCGTTCGATGGCCAGCCCTGCGAGCGCGGAAATCAAAAAAGCCGCCGGTATCGCCAGAAATATCGATAACCCCAGGCTGTCCGGCAGCAGTTGCTGAATCACATAAGTCGTATAGGCGCCGAGCATCATCAACTCGCCGTGCGCCATGTTGATCACGCCCATCACGCCGAAAGTGATTGCGAGGCCGATCGCCGCAAGTACCAGGACTGCACCGAGGCTGAGGCCGAAAAACACGGTTTCGATCGAACGGTAAAAATGGATACGCGCCTCGATCGAACGCAGGGTCGTTTTGGCTTCGCTGCGAATATCCGCATCGGCTTCCGCATAGCCGCCTTCGCCGTCGGCTTCCAGCATCGCGTTCAGTTTGTTCACGACGGCCTGGCTGTCATAGTCCTTGAGCGCCTGAATCGCCTTGAGGCGGGCGGCTTTATCGTCGCTGTCGAGATCGCGGACCAGAAAGATCAAGGCGATTGCCTGCTTGACGCGTTCATCCGTTTCGGCCGCGCGGTGTTTCTGCAAAAGATCCAGCGCATCCTGATCCGCGTCCTTCATCATCGCGCCGATGGCGGCAAGGCGCGCCGACGCGTCTTCGGACCCGAGCCGGAGCCGGCCGATCAGTTTGCGCAGCTCGCCGCGCAAACGGCTCGTCACGTTGATCCGGCCGATCGCCTCCGCCTCGGCAAGCCCCAGATCGGCGCCGTTCGAAGCCTCTTCTATCCGGTAGCGGCCGTTGTTTTTTTCCGCGATGACCGGCCGGCCCGAGGCTTTTTCCAGATAAAGGCGGCCGTCCAGCAAGGCCTGTAAAATATCCGGACTGCGCGGATGGCCGGATTCGGCCAGCGCCGCGATGCCTTGTTCGCGTTCGGCCATCGAACCCCGGCCGATTTTCGCGACCGCTTCGGCAAAGGCGTCCCGGATGCCCGGTTGTTCGGCGCGCGCGCCGCCTGGCGGCAACATCAGCGCGATCGTCAGGCCGATGATCGTGCTATAGGTTTTGATAATCATCTGGTGTCCCGAAATATTCAATTTTGATCGTTCCCATTTATGCCCTTGGGGTACGCTCTGCGCTCGTCATTAATTCACACATCGGGTTGCGACCACGGTGTAGGTTGGGTTAGCGATAGCGTAACCCAACGTTTGATGTCCCGATGTGTTGGGTTACGCTATCGCTAACCCAACCTACGTAGGGAGTTTTCTCGTAAGCGCTCTGCGTGGGAACGATAAGCGGGGAGTTTATTTGTAATTCTGCCCCGAGCACTTTTTGGTCTTGGTGTTGTAATTGCCGCAACTGATCGGTGCGGTCCAGTCCGCGATGATCGGTTTGCTTTCCGGCAGATAGTCGGACCAAGCGTCGCCGTCGACAACCTTATTGGTCTGCCAGACGGTCAGGAACTGGCCGTTATCCTGAATTTCGCCGATCAGCACCGGCTTGCTGATGTGATGGTTCGGCAGCATCTTCGCGGTACCGCCGGTCAGGTTCGGAAACTCGACGCCGATCAGCGCCTTCTGCACCGCATCCGGATCGGTCGTGCCGGCCTTTTCGACCGCTTTCACCCACATGTTGAAGCCGATATAGTGCGCTTCCATCGGGTCGTTGCTCACGCGTTTGTCGTTCTTGATAAACGTCTTCCATTGATCGATGAAGGCCGCGTTCTTGGTCGTATCGATGCTCATGAAATAGTTCCATGCCGCGAGATGACCCACCAGCGGTTTGGTATCGATGCCGGACAGCTCTTCCTCGCCGACCGAGAAGGCCACGACCGGAATGTCCTCGGCCGAGACGCCCTGGTTGCCGAGCTCCTTATAGAACGGCACGTTCGCATCGCCGTTGATGGTCGAAACCACCGCGGTTTTCTTGCCGGCCGAGCCGAATTTCTTGATGTCCGCGACGATGCTCTGCCAGTCGGAATGGCCGAACGGGGTGTAGTTGATCATGATGTCCTTCTTCGAAACGCCTTTCGCTTTCAGATAGGCTTCGAGAATCTTGTTGGTCGTGCGCGGATACACGTAATCCGTGCCGGCCAGCACCCAGCGCTTGACCTTCAGGTCGTTCATCAGGTAATCGACCGCCGGAATCGCCTGCTGATTCGGCGCCGCGCCGGTATAGAACACGTTCTTCGACGACTCCTCGCCTTCGTACTGCACCGGATAGAACAGGATGCCGTTCAGTTCCTCGATCACCGGCAGCACCGATTTCCGCGACACCGAGGTCCAACAACCGAAGATCGCGGCGACTTTGTCCTTGGTCAGCAGCTCGCGCGCCTTTTCCGCGAACAGCGGCCAATTCGACGCCGGATCGACCACGACCGGCTCCAGCTTCTTGCCGAGCAGGCCGCCTTTCTTGTTCTGTTCGTCGATCAGCATCAGCATCGTATCCTTCAGCGTCGTTTCGCTGATCGCCATCGTGCCGGACAGGGAATGCAGGATGCCGACCTTGATCGTGTCTTCGGCGGGCTTGGCCTCTTCGGCCGCAGCGGCCTGCATACCGGCCAAAAGCACTGCCGCGGATAACGCACCGGACAGCAGCCGGCGGGGGGATCGTTTTGAAAATAAACTCATGTGAATTCTCCTTGCTTGAATGGTCTTGTCGTTAAATTTGCCACTGGAAGCCCAGCGTCATCGCATTCACCCGGTCGCCGCTCGCGGTGGATGAGTAATCCAGGCCCTTGGTCATCAGGTCGCCGTACTGCCAGCTCAGCGAAATACGGGCGTTATGGCCGTCGATCACGTAATTGACGCCGCCCTCGTAAACCTCGCGGGTCGCGCTGCCGTTCGGATCGACGTTCACGTAGCGCACGAAGGGCTGGAACTGGCCGATCCAGAGTTTTTCCGGAAACAGGTACATCGCGCTAACGTCGTAGGCGTTGCCTTCGAACATCGCGAAACCGCCGCCGGCATCGCGCGAAGCCTGGCTGTAGCCGTCCGAAATGCCGTAATTCTTGTACTCGCCGTTCAGGGTCACCACGCCTTCGTTGGGCAACACTTTTTCGAGCAGCATATCGACCGCGGTGCCCCGGAAAGTGCCCGGATCGAGCTGCGTGCCCGCGCCGTCCTCCTGGTACTGATTCGAAATCGCCAGGGTCAGGATGTCGCCGCCCTTGCCGTAATAGGTGCCGGAGGTGTAATAGCCGGGATTTTTTTCGACGTCCCAGAAGTTGTAGGCGATGCGTTGCGAATAGAGGATGTTGTCGTCGACGTTCGCACCGCCGCGCAGGCCGCGGAAAAAACCGAGCGCGTACTGCAAACGTCCGTCGAAGAACGAACCCCAGACCGTCGCGCCGTCGTCCCGTCCGAACGAACCGGCGGAAGTGCCGTCGCTTTTGATCACCAGATTGAAGTCGGCCGGCTCGAACGGCGTGCCGGTCGCAAAGATGTTGTAAATCGCGCTGTAGAACGGACCGTTCATTTCCCGGCGCTCGGCCGGCACCAGCATCCGCCCGGCCCAGATATTGAACATCGAATTCAGTTCGAACTTGCCGATCGCATCAAGGATGCGCATCTCGCCGCCGTCGCCGCAGGTCTGGCAGTCGGTGTTGAATTCGAGCTTGATGTATTGGTGGATCTGGCCGTTCAGGTACAGACGGATGTTGTCCAGGTTGAAATCGTTGGTCCATTTGCCGCCGTTCGCGGCGCCTTCGGTCGAGCGGAAACTGGTGCGGAGCCCCGCGCCGACGCTGACCCATTTGGTGTCGTCGATCTTGAAAGTCGCCCCGGCTTCCGCGGCCGGCGCATGCCCGCCCGCCGCGATCGCCAAAGCCAGTGCCGGTAAGGCCGGAAGCAGCCGCTTGCCCGCCGTCTGCCCGATGGTATCGTTCATGTTAATCCCCCAAAACTGATAAGCTTGAATGTGACTTGCGCATCAGGAATTTCGCGATGCAGCCTGGTTCGGCTGGCGGAAATTATTCGGCGGGACCATATTTCGCACAATGCGTCATCTGACTGATCAGTCAAATGACGTATGGCGGAATTCGAGCGGCTTTTCTATAGTGCCGGAAACGGTAACGGGTACACATTCCGATGAAAAAACGCACATCCTTTCGCTTATGGAAGACTCTGGGATTCCTGGTTCTGGCGCTGCTTGCCGACATTGCCGCGGCCGGCATTGACAAGGCGTCGGTCCGGAACATCGAAGTCACGGTCGACGAACAGAATCTCGATCAGTTCGGCGTCTCCTTATCCGCAGAGGAATTGGCCCGGGGAGTCGGAAAAAATCTGGCCGATGCCTATTTCCCGGTGCTCAAGCCCGGCGAGAAAGCGTTTTCGCATACGCTGAAGGCCTTTCTCCATCCCATCAAACACCAGGACACGCCGGTCGGATTTTCTTTCAGCGCCGGCAATTCGGACCCGCGCGCGCAGGATTTCCAGAAAGCCGATGTGTTGACGATCGAATGCGGGTTAAGCGACAACCGGACCCCGGCCAACACCGTCAGCCGAACGATGGAATTCGGCGCAAGCTCGCTAAAGCATGCAATCGGCAAGAAAAACAGGCAGCAAATCAGCAAAATCCTGGTCGAGCAGATCAGCACGGCCTGTTATGACCTGCTGGAGGATTTGGAACTGGACGAGTCGGCCGCGGATACCGGAAAAAGCGCCGTCAAGCGCCCCGGCTGGATGCCGCAAATACGCGTCGAGATACGGAACGAGGAGCCGGCGTCAGCCGAAAACAACGCGGGCAAAACAGCGTCGAAACCCGCGAAACCGGCACAGCACGAAGAACCGAAGAAAAAGATGATCATCCATAACCAGGGCTCCCCGGTGATTTTGAAGCTTGGGCACGAGCGATTGTAGGGTACGCTGCGCGTACCTTCAAAGGTTTTACCCGGCGATTGTCGCCGTACCGGTACGCGCAGCGTACCCTACGGTGCTGCATGCCGGGCCGCACTTTATCAAATACCGATTAAACGTTATGCTTCCGCTTTACGATTCGATCCGCGATCATCATGTCCAGCGTCATCTACCAAAACATCACCAAGATCCGCCGCGACTATAACGCCTGGGTCGCGAACGAAACGCTGGAGGACTACGCGCTGCGGTTCGCGCCGCGTTCGTTCCGCAAATGGCCGGAATGGCAGGTCGCCAATACCGCCTTCGGCTCGACTTCGTTTCTGGTGCTCGAAGCGATCGGCGGCTTTCTGTCGATCAATTTCGGCTTTACCAACGCCTGCTGGGCAATCGTCTCGGCCGCGCTGATCATTTTTTTGATCAGCTTTCCGATCAGCTATTACGCGGCGCGCTACAACATCGACATCGATTTGCTGACGCGCAGCGCCGGCTTCGGCTATATCGGCTCGACCGCCACCTCGCTGATCTACGCCTCGTTTACGTTCACCCTGTTCGCGCTCGAAGCCTCGATCATGTCGCAGGCGCTGGAGCTGTATTTCCGGATTCCCATCGCCTGGGCCCACCTGATCAGCGCGGTGATGGTGATTCCGCTGGTCACGTTCGGGATCACCACGATCAGCCGGCTGCAGCTCTGGACGCAGCCGGTCTGGCTGGTCCTGCTGATCGTTCCCTATGTCGGCCTGCTCCGGAACGAACCGGAGGCGGCGCTGACGCTCAGCGCGTATTTCGGCATCGCCGCCGGCTTCGAGGGCTTCGACTGGCTGGCGTACGGCGCGGCGACCACGATCGCGTTTTCGATGATCGCGCAGATCGGCGAGCAGGTGGATTTTCTGCGCTTCATGCCCGACAAGAAAAAGCACAACCGAATCCGCTGGTGGATCGCGACGATTTCCGCAGGTCCCGGCTGGATGCTGTTCGGCATGTGCCGGCAGCTCGCCGGCGCCCTGCTCGCGCATCTGGCGGTCCGGCACGGCATTGCGCCCGAACATGCGCACGAACCGACGCAAATGTATCTGATCGCCTACCAGGAGCTGATCGCCGACCCGCGGCTCGCCCTGGCCGTTACGACGTTGTTCGTGGTGCTGAGCCAGATCAAGATCAATGTGACCAATGCTTACGCGGGCTCCCTGGCCTGGTCCAATTTTTTTTCGCGGCTGACGCACACGCATCCGGGCCGGGTCATCTGGCTGTTTTTCAACGTGATGATCGCGCTCTTGCTGATGGAGTTCGGCGTGTTCGGCGCGCTCGAAAAAATTCTCGGCCTGTTTTCGCACATGTCGATCGCCTGGATCAGCGCGGTCGCCGCCGAACTAATGATCAACAAACCGCTGGGGCTCAGCCCGAAAACGATCGAGTTCAAGCGCGCCTATCTCCCCGATCTGAACCCGGTCGGCATCGTTTCGACATTGACCGCTTCGATTTTTTCGATCATGGCCTACGCCGGCCTGTTCGGGGATTATCCGCAGGCATTTTCGGCCTTTATTGCGCTGGGATTGACCTTTATCCTGATGCCGGCGTTGGCTTTTTGGTACGGCTCCGATCGCTACCTGGCGCGCGACCGTTTGCGCCGCAACCGCAAGCTGCACAACGCATGCTGTATTTGCGAAAACGAATTCGAACATGAGGATATCGCCTACTGCCCTGCCTATGCGGGCAGCATCTGCTCGCTTTGCTGCACGCTGGACGCGCGCTGCTTCGATGCCTGCAAGCCGGGCCATACGCTCGAGGACTATCTGCATACGGTCGCGCGGCGTTGTTTGCCGGCGCGCCTGACGCTCGAATTCCGGCTGCGCCTGCTGCGCTTCGCGCTGCCGTTTTCGCTGCTGGCGGTCTTGAGCGGCATTTTCATCGGCATCATTTATTACCAGGATCTGATCGAGGCGGCCGCGTATCCCGAAACCTTCCGCCTGCTGCTCCAAAATTTCATCAAGACCTATACCGCGCTGCTGGTGTTCATCGGCCTGTGCACCTGGTGGCTGATCCTGAACGACGAGAGCCGGCGCATTGCGCACGAAGAAACCGCGAAACAGACGCAAACGCTTCTGACCGAGATCGAAAAACACAAGCAGACCGACGCCAAACTGCAACAGGCGCTGACTTTGGCCGATTCGGCGAATATCGCGAAAAGCCGCTTTCTGAGCAATATGAGCCACGAAATCCGCTCGCCTTTGAACAGCATCATCGGCTATGCGCACATTCTCGAAAATGACCCCTCGATCCCCGAACACCGGCAGCAGGCGGTCAGAACGCTGAAACGCAGCAGCGAGCACCTGTCCGCCCTGATCGAAGACATTCTCGATATCGCCCGGATCGAGGCGCGCAAATTCGAACTGAAATACCGGCCGGTCAATTTTCCGGTCTTCATCGACCATCTGGTGCAAATCTTCCGCGAACAGGCGACCGAGAAAGGGCTGGCTTTCCGCTGCCATATCGGCAATACCCTTCCCCACTGCATCCGCGGCGACGAACGGCGCATCGGGCAAATCCTGATCAATCTGCTGAGCAACGCAGTCAAGTTTACCGAGCAAGGGGAAATCATCTTCAAAATCGGCTACAGCGGCGGCGTCGCGACCTTCCAGGTAGCCGATACCGGCACCGGCATCAAAGAAGAACACCTGCCGGACATTTTCGAACCGTTTACCCGCTTCGGTTCGGCCGGCGGCAATGCGGCGGCCGGCAGCGGGCTGGGACTGACGATCAGCAAGATTCTGGCCGAAATCATGGGCGGCGAATTGACCGTCAAAAGCGCGCCCGGACAAGGTTCGCAATTTTCGGTGCGCCTGTGGCTGCCGAGCCTCAGTGCCCCGGCCGACCTGCTCGAAACCGATATCACGGGCTACCACGGCCCCCGGCTCAAATTATTGATCGTGGACGATCAGATCGATCACCGGCAACTGTTGCTGGTGCTGCTGGAGCCGTTGGGCTTTTATCTGGCCGAAGCCGGCTCAGGCGAAGAATGCCTGCTCAAAATCGAAGAGGACAAGCCCGATCTGATCCTGCTGGATTTATCGATGCCCGGCATCGGCGGCGCCGAAACGGCGGTGCGCCTGCGCCGGCAGGGCTACCCACATCCGATCATCGTGCTCAGCGCGAATGCTTATCCCGCCGACCGTCTCGCCGCGCTCAACGCCGGCTGCAACGACTTTCTGGCCAAGCCAATCCAGGTCAAGGAGCTTTATTACAAGCTGAAACTGCATCTGAATCTGACCTGGATCGTCAAGGAATGGAACACTGGCACTGCCGCTGCCGCGCGCCCCTTGGAACGGCCTCCCGCAGAGATCATCGAATTGCTGACCGACTCCGTCCGCATTGGCGATTTACTCGGCCTCACCCGACAACTCAAGCAGCTCGGCGGCGAATATCCCGAGTACCAGGCGTTTTTCGCCAAAATCAGGCAATTGGCCGGCGAATTCCGGATCGCCGAAATCAAGAAGCTGCTCCATGCGCCCGCGGCCGACAAACCGCCGGCATGACGGTATGTTCAGGCAAAAACGGCTACCTCTGTGACTTTCTCTTGCGAGCCAACCTCAATGACGAGCGGCAATTTACCGAATAACGGCACTGTGATGATCGTGGACGATACGCCCGGCAACCTGGCGCTGCTTTCCGATACGCTGTCGGAAGCCAACTACCGGGTGCTGGTCGCGACCGACGGCTATTCCGCCCTGGAACAAATGCAGTATCTGCTGCCGGACATTATTCTGCTGGATGTCATGATGCCAGGCATCGACGGCTTCGAGACCTGCCGGCAAATCAAATCGAATCCCGAAACCGCCGACATTCCGATCTTATTCATGACCGGCCTCGGTGAACTGGACTCCTTGTTGCGCGGCTTCGGCGAAGGCGCGCTGGACTATATCGTCAAACCGATCCGTCCGCCGGAAGTTTTGGCCAGAATCGAAGTGCATCTCGCGCAAGCCCGCACTATTCAGCGCGCCCGGCACGCCCTGCAGCACGGCCGTTTTTCCGCGCTGACCGCCGACGGCGCCGGTATGATCCGCTGGCTGACGCCCTCCGCCCGGGACTGGCTGAACGAGATCCGGCCGCCGGAGCGTCCTCCCCTGACCGCCCTTTCCGCTATCAGCTCGCGTATTCCGTCCCCGCTTTACGAATGGTTCATTCATATCCTGACCGGACCCCAGCGGCAAATGCCGGAGAACGCGGCGCCGTATCAATCGGACCTGGGCCATTCCGCCCGCATGGCGCTTTGCCATCAGCCGGACGAGTATTTATTACTGCTGCAGAAGGCGTCCCCGGCCTGGGATCTGGAATCGTTGCGCACGAGCATGAAACTGACGGCCCGCGAAGCCGAAATCCTGATGTGGATATCGCGCGGCAAAACCAACAAGGAAGTCGGCCTGATTCTTGACAGCAGCCCCAGAACGGTCAACAAGCATCTGGAGCATATTTTCGAAAAACTCGGCGTCGCCACGCGCGCGGCGGCGGTGGCGATGGTGTTGAAAGGCCAGTAGAATCACCTCGGCCGACCGTGGTCAACCGAGACGCTAATTCCGCTTTTCGGTGATGAGTTGCCAAAGCGTGTGCATGAAGGCCGCTCGAACGCAGAGGCCTGGCTTTGAACCGGTGCTCCCTGGACCAAGGAATCTTGCTATCTCAATCGGCCTTGCAACGCCTTCATCTGAATCCGGGTCTCGATGCTGCCCGCCAACAGCATCAGATAGCCGACAAACTCCCCGCTTTCTTCAATCACGCATTTATAAAAACGCTGGTAGTCGTCTCCCATCAATTCCTGCAGGAAAGGGCCATGCCCGAACAATTGCGCTACCGGCATGGCCACGATAAATCCTCCCCACAGTACGGAAAACGCGGAAGTCGACATGAAATGCGCAAACTGCCAGCGGAATTTGTCTCTATTCGCGCAACCCAGATAGACGGCATACAGAATCAGGATAAAACTGAATTTCCAACTGATCCAGGGCAGCCATACATCCAGAAGGCCGTCCAGTTCCCGGATCGCGGCAAATCCGGAAACCGACGCCAGAATGATCAGCAGCTCGCGGAAATCCGAAGCGGCTGTGGTTGTTGACAGAAATATCATGCTGGCGCCTAGCAGCAACCCGACATGCACCCATTCGAGAGGCCCGTTTTCCCCAAAAATAGCTTCAACCCCATAACGGACCAACATGGGAAGCGAAAAGGCGAAAAGGGTAATCACCAGAGAATATGCGATGAAACGCAACATTCTTGGCAGCACCGGCTCATTGATGAGTCCGGAAGTGAAGCGGTTATTCTCCATAAAACATCTTAATGCAAATTTAAAACAGCCCAATATGGTGCTGATTTTATTCCCTCATTGCAATACCAATGTCACATTTAAAAGCACGTTCCCCATCAAAGCCGATACTTCGCGCTCTGATTCGGCGTCAACCGGTTGTGCTCGTCGATATAATCCTGCCGGCTGATCGGCCTGATCAGCAGCAGACCGGCGACAAATCCCCCCGCATGCGCCCAGAAGGCGATTTGCGCAGGGCCGCCGACCGCCGGGACCGCGCTGATCAGTTGGATGAAAAACCAGTAGCCGAGCATGTAAACGGCCGGAATCGCAGCGGTCGTGATAAAGAATCCCAATGGAATCACCGTGTGCACATAGGCCCTCGGGTAAAGCCTGGCATAGGCGCCCATGACGCCCCCGATCGCCCCGGAAGCGCCCACCATCGGCGTAACCGCGCTGGGATCGGCCGCGATTTGGGCCGCTGCGGCCGCCAGGATACATAACCCGTAAAAAAAGATAAAATGGAAGGGCCCCATCGCATCCTCGACGTTGTCCCCGAAAATCCACAAAAACCACAGGTTGCTGATGATATGGAACCAGCTGCCGTGCAGGAACGCATGCGTAATCAGCGTGGAAAGGCTTTCCTTGCCGTCGAGCACGCAGACTAGGTCGTCCGTCAACTGCAGGCGCGTGCCGACCGGTACGGAATTCAACAACTCGCCCGGAATCAGGCTGTACAGGCACAGCGATTTGACCAGCGGCTCTTCGCTGCCCGCGCCCTGCACAAAAATCCAGATCAGAAGATTCAATCCGATCAGTCCGAGCGTGGCGACAGGGGTACGGATCGTGGGATTTTCATCGCGGATCGGAAACATGGAATTCTCCTTTAAATTCGGTAAAGTCATTGTCCGGCTGCCGGCGGCATCCGGCCAATGTAAACGGAATCGCTCCCGATTTCAATCGGCATCCCTTATGGCAGGGCCGGAACCGTTTTATTTTTGGACCCGGCCCGCGCCGATTAGGTTGTCCAGCAGAAACGGACCGCCGAAATGACGCCGCCGGTCCGTTGATTGGATCAGGCTAATCCGATGCGTATCACAACGAGTACGGCGCGTGGGAACGATTTTAATTATTTTGCAATATCTCTCCGGCGCGTGCTTGTTTACCAACGCCCGCCGAATAACGCAGCGTGATAAACAGGAAAAACTGCACGCCGAAAATCAGATTCGCCATCAGCAGATGAATTGGCTGCGCGACCGGCGGCATGCCGAGACGGTCTAGCGAAACGCCGGCGAGAATCGCGGTCACGATCAGTCCGATCAGCGCGTAACCGGTACGCACCGGCAGGCTTTGCCGGGGCAGCGTCCGGCGCAGCTTCCAGAATAGCCAGAGGTTGGTGAGCAGGATGATCGACGAGAACGACCGGTGCACGTAAAAAATGATCGGAAAACCCTCGCGCCAGAACTGCCGGTCGATGGCGTTGTGCGCGTGCGCGAGGTAATCGACCGTCTCGCGCACCTGCGTGCCCATCGCGACCTGCAGCAGGGTCATCCCGATCGCGGCTGCCAGCACCGTCTTGAAACGGGGCGGCAACGCGCTGCTGTCGATAGTCGCGAACGTCTCCCTCTGCGAACGGGCGATCGTGTAGATCACCAGCGCCACGATCAACAGCGCCATCAGCATGTGCAGCGTGATCATGTACGGTTTCAGGTTGCTCGCGACAACCGACGAGCCGAGCCAGCCCTGAAAACCGATCAGAAACAGGTTAGTCAGCGATAGATAGAAAATCGTCTTGTCGCGCTTCCGGAAAATGCGCGACGCCCACGCGGTCAGCAGCACCAGAATGCCGGTGGTCGCGCCGACCAGCCGGTTCGAGTATTCGGTCCAGGTCTTGACCGGGTTGAACTGGGTGTTTTCGTAGCCGCGCTGCGCATAAATCTCATGGTAGTTGGACGGCAACTGCGACTCGTCGGTCGGCGGGATCCATTGGCCGAAACAGGTCGGCCAGTCCGGACAGCCCATGCCCGCTCCGGAGGCCCGGACGATGCCGCCGGCCAGAATCACCAGATATACCGCGAGAATGGTCAACAGGCCCAGGCGGCGGAAGTTCAGAATGGTTTGATCGTTCATGCGTTGGGTAAAGGTAACAAACGGAGGGAAATGTCGGGACGGTCTTTCAGTACCAGATCGTAGTCGCCGCTTTCGTTGACCAGCAGTACCGCGAGTAGATGGCAAATTCCGTTATGACCGAGCGCGGTCAACACCTGGCCGCGGCTTTGCTCGCCGCCGTCCCGGTCGACGATCGCCGCATTCGGCTCCGGCGCTTGGTCGAGCTCGCATTCGGCCAGAAACAGCGCGCGTTTGGACTTGCCGAGATAATGGGTTCGCGCGACGATTTCCTGGCCGGTGTAACAGCCTTTGGTAAAGCTGATCCCGTCCAGTTTGTCCAGATTCAGCATTTGCGGAACGTGTTCCTCGGCAGTCGCCGGCGAGAGCCAGGGAATGCCGCCGAGTAGGTCGAGCAGGCGCCAGTCTTCCGAATTGCCGGGCGCAAAGCCATGCTGATCCCGATGGTCGGCCCAGAACTCGATCGCCCGCTCCGGCTCGGCAATCACCAGCGTGCGAGCCGGAGCCAGTTCAATCCGGACTATGCCATCGTCAGCGCGAGCGGCAAACAACTGCCCGGCACCTGGCTCGTTCCGGCTCAACCCCAACAGGCAGAAGTCGCCGGAACGGTCGGCCAGTTTCACGTCCGCGCGCAGCGCGTATTTCTGCAGGTGTTTCCCGACCGCTTCGAGCTGTGCCAGCGGTAGCACGAGCAGGTAATCGTCCGCGTGTTTCGCAAGCAGAAATGTCGCGATCGCCCGCCCTTTCGGATTGCAGAACGCGCCGATCCGGGCCTGATGTTCGGTCACTTCGAACACGTTGCAGGTAGCCTGGCCTTGCAGCAATTTGGCCGCGTCCTTGCCGGAGGCGGACAGAATGCCCAGATGGGATACTGGATAAATCCGAGGCTGGCCGGTTTTTGATTCTTTAAAAACGACACGATCAGCATCGTCGATCACAGCCTGCTCGGAGAGCAGAAAGGTTTTCCATTGCGGATTCATGAAGCAGTTCGGAAAGTTAAAATGCCTATTATACCGGTTATCCTTCCCAAACAGGATCGTAGGATGTGCCGACGCAAGGAGGCGCATCGATCGCGAACGATGCGCTTCACTTCGTTCAGCACATCCTACGAGCTTGTCTTATGACAATCTCATCCGCGGACCCACCAATGTATTAAGAGCTATAGGGCGTTTTCGCGATAGCAAAACGCCATTTGCCATCCTGATGGCGGATTGCCTTCGGCGAATCCGCCCTACGAGAGCTACGAGAGCCGTAGGATGGGTACGACTGCAAGTTTCGATCGATGGGTTTCGGCTGGCGCCTCTACCCATCCGACGATCCTTTCCTTATGACAACCTCACCCGCGGATCGACCAACGTATAAGAAATATCGGTCAACAACAGCCCCAGCACATACAAAATCGACCCCAGAAACACCATCGCCCGCACCATCGCGAAATCCTGGCTGTTGATCGCGTCGATCGTGTAGCTGCCGAGCCCCGGAATGCCGAAAAACGATTCCATGATCAGGCTGCCCATGAACAGGAGCGGCAATACGACCACCACGCCGGTCAGGATCGGGATCATCGCATTCGGCAGCACGTGCCGGAACAGGGTTTGCGTTTCGGTCAGGCCTTTGGCGCGGGCGGTGCGCACGTAATCCTTGCCGACTTCTTCGAGGAACAGGGTCCGGTACCAGCGCACGCCCGAACCGATGCCCGAAATCACGCCGATCACCACCGGCAGGATCAGAAACTTGAACGCGCCGAAGCCTTCGTCGTAGCCGGAAATCGGCACCAGCTTCATCAGCTTGCCGATCGCGAACTGGCCGCCGATGATGTAGAACAAGGACGAGATCGACATTAGGACCACGCACAGCACCAGCCCGCCGAATTCGAGATAGCTGCCCCGGAACAGCACCATCAACAGCGCGAAGCCGATATTGATCAGCAGACCGACCACCAGCGTCGGCAACGCGAGCGCCAGGCTCGGCCACATGCGCTGCCGGATGTCCGCGCCGATGTTGCGGCCGCTGTCGGACACGCCGAAACGGAACAGGAACAGGCCGACCGTCTTCCGGTAAAAAATCGTCTCGGTCAGTTTGTCGCCGCCCTTTGCTTCTTCATTCCAAAGCAGCGGCTTGTCATAGCCATGCTGCTGTTTCCAGTTCTGGATCGCCTGCGGCGTCACATGCTTCTGGCCGAGTTGCATCCGGGCCATGTCGTCGGGGCCGTTCACGACAAAGAACAGCACGAAAGTCAGGATGTTGATCCCGATCAAGATCGGAAACGCGTACAGCAGGCGGCGGATAATGTAGTAGATCATCGAATGGCTTCCGTTTGAATCTTCGATATTTCGGACACGGGCCGGTGGGTGCGGCGGCGGTAGGCGCTAACCGCAGGCATCAGCAACAGAATCAAGGCCGCGCCGCCGATAGCGAGAGGCCAGAGCACCGGCCGGTTCCAGTCTTTGCGGAGTTCGGCGCGCCGGACCGGATCGACCCGGATATATTTGGTCCGATTGTTCGCCATCAGGTTCGGCTTCAGGTTGCTGACCCAGCCGTGGTACAACGAGAAAGTCTTCGGGTGGAAACCGAACACCCAGGGCGCATCGCGGCGGATGATCTCCTGCATCTGCCGGATGATTTCGAGGCGCGGCGGGTCGTTTTCCATGTTGCGCATCCGTTCGAACAGGCGGTCGAATTCGGGATTCCGGTAGTTGCCCGCATTCTCGCCGCTTTGCTTGACCTTGCCGTTCGGCCCGTACAGCAGCGAAAAGAAATTCTCCGGGTCCGGGTAATCGGCGTTCCAGCCCCAGGTAAAAATCTGCGCATTGCCGGAACTCATCTTCTGCTGAAAGCGGTTGTAATCGGTCGCGCGGATCACCAACTGGATGCCGAGCTTCTGGAACTGCTTGCGGTACCAGTTCATCAGCGGCTTGTCATCGACACTGGTCGCGGTGGTGTCGAAATACAGGATCAGCGGGGCTTTGGTCTTCGGATCGATCCCGTTCGGATAGCCGGCTTCCGCGATCAGCTTACGGGCTGCTTCGATGGGCTTGCGCTGCGGTTTGCCGTTCATCCAGTCGTAGACGTACCGGTTGAGCCCGGCCTCCCCTGCTTCGTTGCCGAAAATGCCGGGCGGAATCGCGCCCTGGGCAGGCACGCCGCGCTCGTTCCGGAAGATCGCGATAAACTCCTCGTAATCGACCGCAATCGCGATTGCTTGGCGCAGTTTCCGGCTTTTCTCGCCGTCGCCGCCGACCGTCGGATCGAGCATGTTGAAGCCCATGTAGAAGATCGAGGTTTCGACCGAAGTCTGCAGGCGGATGCCCTTCTCCTTCAGACTGTCGGTCAGCGCGATCCCGCCGCCGGTAAACTGGACCGCCTGGTCGAAACTGTCGGAAGCGATGCCCGAGGCGTCGTAATAGCCCTGCAGAAACTTGCTCCAGCTTGGAATCGTTTCCTTTTCGAGCGTGAAGACCACTTTGTCGATGAACGGCAGCGGCTTGCCGGCATCCTCCAGCAGCCCTTGCTCCGCATCGCCCGGCTCGCCTTCGGCCGGATAGGTTTCGGTATGAAAGTTCGGATTTCTGAGCAGCAGCATCCGTCGGTTCGGATTGTTCTCGGTCAGATAATAAGGCCCGCTGCCGACCGGATACCAGTCCAGCGTGACGTTCTTGTCATCGAGCCCCGGCTGGCCGTAGAACGCATCGGCCTCCCAGGGCATCGGCGCGAAAAACGGCATGGCCAGCCAGTAGCTGAACTGGGGGTATTTGCCCTTGATCCGGATCTTGTAACGGTAACGGTCCAGCACTTCGACGCCGCTCATCGGCAGCGTCCGGAGCGCCGGCATGGGCTTGTCCGCGCTTTGTCCGGCGAACTCGTCGAAACCGACGATATAGCCCTTCATGATTTCCGCGATCGGCGACTGCGTTTTGGGATAGGCCAACCGCTTGATCTGGTAGACATAATCCTCAGCGGTCAATTCGCGCGTGCCGGTTTCGGCAAAATCGTTCAGGGTCGATAACGATTCGATTTCTTCAGGCTTGAGATGATGATAGCGATATTGCCCGCCTTGATCCTGCGCGAAAGCCGGGTGCGGCTGGAAGCGAATGCCGGGCTTGATTTCGAGCAGATAGTCGCTGTAGGCGATGTCTTGCGGGTCCGCATCCGGGGCCAGCTTTTGCCCCTGCCGACCGTAATAGGTAATCTCGGGCAGGCGCGTAACCGTCAGCGGCACCAGTTGATAAGGCCGCTTCAGGTAATGGTATTGCAGCGGCGGTTCGTAAATCTGCGCGATGAACGCATATTCGTTCTCGCTGTAGGCGACCGCCGGATCCAGATGCTTCGGCCGTTCCGCGAACGATTGATACAGGACCGCCTGCCCGTCGTCCTCGGGCGGGTAAGGATCGTTCCAGAGCGTACCGGTGCAGCCGGCCGGAATCAGCGAAACCGCCAGGCAAAACAACACGAAAGCCGAAACGCCGGCAGGCCGAAATTTGGATGACAAAAGACTGGACATCGCAGGAGTGGTCGTGGATACTTTGCGGGTTATTTTATCGTGTTTGCAGGGCGATACCGGATTTTTCGCTCGCGAAGGCAAACGCCGCACAGAGTATATCAACAATAATAAGAGGAGATCAGAATGGGATTCATGCAGGGCAAACGTGTCTTGATTGTCGGTCTGGCCAGCAATCGTTCGATTGCCTGGGGAATCGCGAAGGCGATGCACCGGGAAGGCGCCGAACTGGCGTTTACCTTTCAAAACGACAAGCTGCAGGGCCGGGTCGAGGAAATGGCTGCCGAATGCGGTTCCAACATCACCGTCGAATGCGACGTCAGCAACGACGACCACATCGAGAATGTCTTCAAAGTCCTGGGCCAGCACTGGGACGGGCTCGACGGCATCGTGCATTCGGTCGCGTTCGCGCCGCGCGATGCGCTGGAAGGCGATTACGTGAACGCGACGACCCGTGACAATTTCCGGATTGCGCATGACATCAGTTCGTACAGTTTCACCGCGCTGGCCAAGGCCGGCCGGAGCATGATGGCGGGCCGCAACGGCTCGCTTTTAACCCTGACCTACCTCGGCGCCGAACGCGCAATTCCGAACTACAACGTGATGGGCGTCGCGAAAGCCAGCCTGGAAGCGAACGTGCGCTACATGGCGGTCGCGCTGGGCGCCGAAGGCACCCGCGTGAACGCGATCTCGGCCGGCCCGATCCGCACCCTGGCCGCTTCCGGCATCAACAACTTCAAGGCGATGCTGAGCAAAGCCGCCGACACCGCGCCGCTGAAGCGCAACGTCACCATCGAGGAAGTCGGCAATGTGGCAGCCTTCCTGTGCTCGGACCTCGCCTCCGGCGTCACCGGCGAAGTGACTTACGTCGACTGCGGCTATAACATCGCGGGATTGGCCGCGTCTTAATCACGCCTTCTTCCCTTCGTTCCCACGCTCCGGCGCGGGAACGGGATTGTACGACCCCGTAGGATGGGTAGAGGCGCCAGCCGAAACCCATCGATCAAAACATGCCGCAACTTTAATGATGGGTTTCGCTTCGCTCTACCCATCCTACAGAGCTGTAGGGCGTTTTCGCGACAGCAAAACGCCAATAGCCTTCAAAGCGCGGCGGATTGCCTGATGGCGAATCCGCCTACAAGAGCCGTAGGATGGGTAGAGCGAAGCGAAACCCATCGTTCGCGATCGATACCCTAAAGGACGCTCGATGCGCCTCGCAAACTCAGCGCATCCTGCCAGCGGCGAGCTTTAAAATCGATCGGCCCATTCGCCGCCCGTCCAAACTCTTTCAAAATCGGTCTTTACCGGACGGTAAACGCAGCTTCCGGAACCGTCGGTCACGAAGTAATCGCCCCGTCTGAAAAAATAGCCGGACAAGCGCGCTTCATCATAGATAACAGCGCGGCGATGGACGACCACATTCAATACGTCTATGTCCAGGAAGGGGGAGGCAATGTCTTGCCTGATTCTTTGCGATATCGTCATCATCTTTACTCTCCTGTCCCTAAGACACCCGGACGCATTGAATCGAAAATCGATTGAGTGAGTCGTTTTTAAATTTTTCCTGAACCGCCGACGGCCAGTAGGCGCTTAATAGCTCCGAATGTCAATCTTTATAATCAACCTGTCATGGATGCAATAAATCAAGATAAAACAATAATTTGTTGTTAAACCTGACTTATCCCGAAAAAGGCTTGCCCAATAAAATCGATCGGGCCACGTATAAAGACGTTTAGGTCTCGTCATCGTTGCGTCTCGAATGATCCGTTCGGATATAAGCAGGCTTCCGCCCTTCCAGGCGGCACCGGACTCATCCATGACGCTTCTCGATGTGCCCCGCCTTCCCTGCCGGAATTTTTTACGGGAAAAAACCGTCAGTTTGATAAGATGCGTGTTCTGTTGATGTCCCCCTCAAACCGTCGCATTTCAAATATATTAATTAAGGATTCGTTTCATGTCAGACGCCCACGTCTATCCGGTAAAACCTGAAACCGCCGCCCAAGCATATATCGATCGCACAACCTATCATGCCCTTTATCAACGGGCGCTCGCCGAACCCGACGCCTTCTGGGCCGAACAGGCGGAGCGGTTTCTGGACTGGGAACAACGCTGGCATACCGTCTCGAATTACGATTTCAAATCGGCGCATATCCGCTGGTTCGACGGCGGCAAGCTGAACGTCAGCGTAAACTGCCTGGACCGCCATCTGGACAAGCGCGGCGATCAGATCGCGATCATCTGGGAAGGCGACAATCCGGCGCACGATAAGAAGATCACCTACCGCGAACTGTACGAAGAAGTCTGCCGCTTCGCGAACGTACTGAAAACCCAGGGCGTCGAGAAAGGCGACCGGGTCTGCATCTATTTGCCGATGATCGCCGAGGCCGCGGCGGTGATGCTCGCCTGCGCGCGGATCGGCGCGGTGCATTCGGTCGTATTCGGCGGCTTTTCGGCCGAGGCGCTGAAAGACCGGGTTCTGGACTGCGGCGGCAAATTCGTGGTCTGCGCGGACGAAGGCTACCGGGGCGGCAAGGTCGTGCCGCTGAAGGCGAACGTGGACGAAGCCGCCAAGCATTGCCCGATGCTGGAAAAAATCATCGTGATCCAAAATACCGGCGGCAAAATCGGCTGGCAGGAAGGCCGCGACCTCTGGTATCACGAAACGATGGCCGCCGCCTCCGCCGATTGCCCGCCGGAGCCGATGGATGCCGAAGATCCTCTATTCATTCTTTATACCTCCGGCTCGACCGGCAAACCGAAAGGAATGCTGCATACGACCGGCGGTTACCTGCTCTATGCGGCGATCACGCACAAGTATGTGTTCGATTACCACGACGGCGACGTTTACTGGTGCACCGCGGACATCGGTTGGGTGACCGGCCATTCGTACGTAGTCTACGGCCCGCTCTGCAACGGCGCGACAACGCTGATGTTCGAAGGCGTGCCGACTTATCCGGGACCGGACCGCTTCTGGCAGGTGGTCGACAAGCACAAGGTCAATATTTTTTATACCGCGCCGACCGCGATCCGCGCATTGATGGCGCAAGGCGACCGTTACGTCAACCAAACCTCCCGGCAGAGCCTCCGAATCCTCGGCAGCGTCGGCGAGCCGATCAATCCGGAGGCCTGGGAATGGTATTACCATGTGGTCGGCGGCGGCACGCGCCCGATCCTGGATACCTGGTGGCAAACCGAGACCGGCGGGATCATGATCACCCCGCTGCCGGGCGCGACCGACCTGAAACCCGGCTCGGCCACCCTGCCGTTTTTCGGGATCAAACCGGAAATTCTGGATACGAACGGCCGAATCCTCGAAGGCGCCGCCGAAGGCAGCCTGGTCATCGCCCGATCCTGGCCCGGACAGGCGCGCACGATCTACGGCGACCATAAGCTCTACATCGACACTTATTTCAGCAAGGCTCCCGGTTTTTATTATAGCGGCGACGGCGCCAAACGCGATGCCGACGGCTATTACTGGATCACCGGCCGAATCGACGACGTGCTGAACGTGTCGGGCCACCGTTTGGGCACGGCCGAGATCGAAAGCGCACTGGTGCTGCACGAGTCGGTCGCGGAAGCGGCGGTGGTCGGCTACCCGCACAACATCAAAGGCCAGGGCATCTATGCGTATGTAACGTTGAACGCGGGCGTCGAGCCGACCGAACAACTGCGCAAGGAACTGGACGAACTGGTCCGGAAGGAAATCGGCCCGATCGCGCACCCGGACATCATCCAGTGGGCGCCCTCGCTCCCGAAAACGCGCTCGGGCAAGATCATGCGCCGGATTCTGCGCAAGGTCGCGGCGGGCGAACTGGACAATCTCGGCGACACCTCGACGCTGGCCGATCCTTCGGTGGTGCAGAACATCATCGAGCACCGGGTCGTGAAGGGCGATTAGGTTGAGAAAAAGCGGAGGGTACGCTCCTCGTTAAAAACGGACTCGCACCGCGAGTTAACCGCCGGTATCCAGCCAGTCCAGTTCGGCATCCGAAAAACCGGCTTTGTGGCGCAGCGGTCGGTTGAAAGGTCCTTTCGGCCGGCCGCCTTTGTAATACTCGCCGATGAGGCGGCGGTACTCGGCTTCGGGATCGCCCCCTTCTTCCCGGCAGACAAACTTGAACCAGTAAGACCCGAGTTCGACATGACCGATCTCGTCGGTCAAAATCCGGGTCAGGATCGCGACGCTTTGTTGATCGCCGGCCTGCCGGAACTTCTCGATCAGCGCCGGGGTAACATCCAGTCCCCGCGCTTCCATGCAGCGCGGCACCAGTGCCAGGCGTGCCGGCAAGAGCCCCGCCGTATCGGTCGCATGTTCCCAGAGGCCGCCGTGCGCGGGCAGATCGCCGTAATCGACGCCCATCGCCCTCAGATGCTCGCGAATCAGTGCGAAATGCTGGGCTTCCTCGTCGGCCACGCGCAGCCAATCGCGATAAAACTGTTCAGGCAGGCCGCGAAAGCGGTACAGCAAGTCCCAGGCCAGGTAAATCGCGACAAACTCGACGTGCGCGATCGCATGGAAAAACGCCGCGGCCCCTCCGGGCGTGTTCAGCTTCCGGCTCGGCATTTCGCGCGGCGGCAGCAGCACCGGCCGCTCCGGAAACCGGACGCCCTCGATCGGCAACACCTGCCCGGAGGAAGTCAACTGCAAACGGTTTTCCCGCAGCAGTTGCATTGCCCGATGCGTCAGTTCCAGTTTTTCGTCGATGTCGCTCCGGTAAAGGCAGGCTTCGGCAAAATCGAAAATCGAGTTCATACGGGTATCTTTGGTGGGTTGTTACTGCGCGCGGAACGATTTGTGAACCCCAAAAGATTCCGGCATTGCGCGACTAGAGCATTTTCGTTTTGGGTGTACGGTCATAAGCCATGCCGCAAAGTGAGGGGGAAACTCGTCATTCCGGCAGGGATTGCCGGACGACTGCATGGATGCGGGAGATAGAGCAACGCAGGGAGCGGTTGCCGAATCCAGAAGCCAGGGCTGGCAAGCTTTAATGCATCCCTGCAGTCTGGATCTCGGCACAAATCTGTCTGGAACAGATTTGCATTGACCCGAAGGGGGCCAGGCAGGAAAGCCTGGCATGAATCCATGCCGAGATGACGGCTTGACTTAACGGTATTGCGCCCTTATACGCGATATGAAAATGCTCTAACCCACCTTACAACAATAATATGCCGCCGTTTAAACTTTCGGCATCGCACGCAGTTTCTCGACGACCTTGTCGCCGAACTCGACCGTACTGATCATCTTGACGCCGCTGCCCGGTTTGGACAGATCGGCGGTCGAGAAGCCATCCGCGAACACGCCCTGCATCGCCGCCCAGACATTCTTCGCCTCGTCGGCCATGTCGAAGCTGTTTTCCAGCATCATCGCCACCGAGCCGATCATCGAGTACGGATTGGCGATATTCTTGCCGGCGATATCCGGCGCGGAACCGTGCGAAGGCTCATAATAGGCCTTGTCGTCGCCCAGGCAGGCCGAAGGCATCAGGCCCAGCGAGCCGAGGATGCCGCCGCCCTGGTCGCTCAAAATATCGCCGAACATGTTTTCCATCACCATCACGTCGAACTGGGCCGGGTTCAGGCACAGCGCGGTCGCGGCCGCATCGACCAAATAATTGACGACTTTCACTTCCGGGTATTCCTTCGCGACTTCTTCCATCACCTCGTTCCAGAGCACGCTCGATTTCAGCACGTTGCTCTTGTGGATGTTGTGCAGCAGTTTGCGGCGCTTCATCGCCAGCTTGAACGCCTGGTGCATGATCCGGCGAATCTGCACTTCGTCGTATTCGAGCGTTTCGCGAACGTAACGCAGACCCTGCGCGTTGACACCCATTTCCTTCTCGCCGAAATACAGGCCGCCGACCAGTTCACGCACCATGATCAGGTCGATCCCTTCGCCGATCACTTCGGGCTTCAGCGGCGAAAAGTGCGCCAGTGCCTTCGGCAGCGAAACCGGACGGAAATTCGCGTAGGTGTTGTAGCGACGGCGCAAAGGCAATAAGGCGCCGCGTTCGGGCTGCTTGTCGACCGGAATTTTTTTGGATTCCTCGTGGCTCAATCCGATCGGACCTTTCAAAATCGCGTCGGCCTGGTCGCAAATGGCGATCGTTTCCTGCGGGAACGCGTCGCCGGTCGCGAAATAGGCACAGGCGCCGAACAGTGCCGGCATCAGTTCGAAGGTGACGTCGTTGCGTTCTTCGACGACTTTGAGAACCTTGATGGCTTCCTGGGTAATTTCGGGACCGATACCGTCACCGGCCAAGACGGCGATTTTGTAATGCTTCATGAGTGCCTTTGGGAATGTTAATGAATTCAATGAACTGAAAATAAACCGCTCATTATACTGCAGTTTGAGCGAAGATGACGGCAGCGGAGGCAAATTTCATGGTGTCGGCGGCGTTCCTGGCGTAGCGGCCGCCGAACCGGAGGCAGCGCCGAAACCCGTAAGGCGGAACCGGCTTGCCGGGCTCCGCCGAATGAAGTTCTGCTGCAGAATAATGGATCGTTTGGCATGGCAGCGGAATCCGTAACCGGTTCCGCCTTAATGAATCAAACCCTCAATTAATGCGTTTTCCGGTAACGGAGGCGGCCGAATAACAGGCGTCAATCACGGACCGCTGGATCAGCGTCGCTTTCAGCGATTTGATTGTTCCGGCGGCGTCAAGCGTATACGTGCCGAGTATCACGATATGATTTCCGGCATCTCCGGAAAAGGCGCTGAACGAAGCCTTCTTGGCCGAGATCGGTAGACTGTTGACGTTGAGTTCGGCGACGACCGATGTGAGCGCCTGATCGCTATAGAGTTTTGCGGAGGTTTCGCCGTCGATGTGAAGCCACAGGTCGACGTCATTGCGCGAACTGAACTTCCGCGGCGGAACGCCTCCGCAATAGGCCGTGCCCGAGGTATTGAGTTTCAGCACTTCCTCGCCGCTTCCGATCGGCGTGGGCGGCACGGCGCCTTTTACGCTAACGATGACATGAGGTACGCTCTTGATCGAATAGGTTCCCGAAGAACGTTGAAACTTGCTTAAATCGAAGTTATCCGAAAACAGCGTCCACGTCGCCAGCGATATAACGAATTTGCCGGAAACCGGCGCCAGCAATTCGGGCGTCAGATCAAAACCAGATAAAGGAAAATTCCCGCTGGTAATCGGTATGAAACCCTTCGCATCGGTGTAAAGCGTGCCTTGTTCCCACTTCACCTCACCACCACCAATATCGGTGAAACGCTCCACATTAGTGAGATCTGTTCGCGGCGCCGCCTGCGCATGCCAAGTGACAAGGCTTATCGCGATTAACACCAGGGTTCTTAAATCAATCATGGTTTCTCCTTAAAAAGCAGGGCTCAAATTACCCTGTACACGACAAAAAATTTATCAGCTGGCTCTCATTGATGGGTTGAGAGGAAGTATTTCGGGCTGCTGTCCATCAACTCCAATTAGATCGGGCGCGCATAAAAATCCACTCGTCTCATCGACGTCCTCCATCTTGGCGGTAAACGCTCCGATGAATGCGCGATGCCGCTCCGCCGGATATATCAGCATAGAATAGATGTTACAGTCAAGCCGCTCGACGACCACGCTTAATTCGTTTTCTGCCAACCCGTAAGAAGCCGCCGTCGAACGACGAAAAAATCTGCGAACGGCGATCTGGAGGGGACGAAGGGCACTCCGCCTTCTCTCTCGACGAGGTAAAATGTGCCCATGAACCAGGAGCTAACATCATGAGCATGACAGACATGACCGATCTTGCAGCCGCCGTGCGCAGGGCGACGCTGCGTCTCAGCCTGATCTACTGGATCTGCATGTTCGTCGCCGACAGCCTATTGGGCTATTTCATCCATATCGATCCGCTGGAGTCGGCACCGCTTAAATTCGTGCTGTTCGGGGCAAGCGCGTTGATGACTTACGTCATGTCTCTGTTGCTGTTCCGGATGCGTGGGCTGTCTTTCACGCAGAAAGCGCTGTTCTGCTTCCTGATGACCGCGGTGACCGCGCCGATCTTCACCGCGATCGATTTCATCGACTATATGATCTGCAAATATCCGCAGCCGGTGAAGTTCGATCCGACCTACTCCGGTTATATGCTGATCGAAGGCGCCTCCATGCTGTTCGGCTGGTCGTGCCTGTTCGTTGCCCTCCTCTACAATTTCGAGGTGCGCGACCGCGAACGCAGGCTGGCGGCGGTTCGCGAGGAGGCGCTGACGGCGCAGATGCGGGCGCTCCGCTATCAGGTGAATCCGCATTTCCTGTTCAACACGCTCAACTCCATCGCGGGGTTGATCGAGGAAGGCGCGGCCACGCGCGCCGAACGCATGGTGCTCTCCCTGGCTACGTTCATGCGCGCCACGCTCTCGCTCGACCCCATGCATGACGTTCCGCTTGCCGACGAACTCGCGCTTCAGAAGGAATATCTTGAAATCGAGCGCGAGCGCTTCTCCGGCCGAATGACCTTCCGCATCGACATGCCCGCGGAAACTGGCGGCGCGCTGGTGCCGAGCCTGATCCTTCAACCGCTGATCGAAAACGCGATCAAGCATGGCATCGGGACCGCGACCGGCGAGGTGGAAATCTTGCTCAAAGCATACCGGGAGGCCGACCGTCTGCGCGTGGTAGTGGAAAACGACATACCGCCGTGCGATACGGCGGGCAACCGACCGCCCGGCATGGGCGTGGGGCTGCGGAACGTGGCGGAGCGTCTGAACGCCCGATTCCAGGGCGACAGCCAGTTTTCGTCCGGCCCTGTGGCACCCGGCCGCTACCGTGTCTCCATCGACATGCCCTGGAGGCTGGCATGATGGAACTAACCGTTCTCGTGGTTGACGACGAGCCGCTCGCCCGGCGCAGGCTGACGCGCCTTTTGGGCAAAATAGACTGGGTCGGCCGAATCGAAGAGGCTGGCGATGTGGACGAAGCCTACCGCGCGGTAGGGAAAATTCAGCCGGACATTCTGCTCCTCGACATCCAGATGCCCGGCGGAAGCGGCTTCGACGTGCTGGAAAGGCTAGTAGGGGCGGCGCCGCCCGCCGTCGTTTTCGTGACCGCCTTCGACCATCATGCGCTGCGCGCTTTCGAGGCCAATGCCGTGGATTACATCACCAAGCCCATTGAGCCCGGCCGGTTCTGCACGGCCATGGAACGGGCGCGATGGGCCGCTGCGTCACGCCTTCAGGCAGACCGGATCGCCGAGCTGCAGGAAACCATCGTCTCGCTCAAACGGGCCTTGAACGAACAGCCCAAGCGGGCGAGCGAATTTTGGGTGAAGGTCCGGGACGTGTTTGTGCGGATCGCGCCGGAAAACATCCTCCGCTTTCAGGCCGAACGCGATTATGTGCGCATCCATGTCGCGGGGGCGGACTACCTTTACCAGGAAAGCCTCGCCTCCCTTGAACGGCGCCTCGACCCGGCCGACTTCGTGCGCATCCACCGCAGTACCATCGTGCGCCGCAGTGCGATCGTTCGCATCAGACAGGCTCCTTTTGCCGCACTCATCGCGGCTCTCGCCGACGGGTCGGAAGTACGGGTGGGACGAACCTATGCCGCTGCCCTGCGGGCGCGCCTCACGCGAACGGCCGGCCGCGCATCCCGAACAGATGGACTTATTTGAGCTGGTTCCCACACAGGAGCGCCCATCGTTATACACAAGTCCTGCAAAGCTCGAGCATTGGAGTTCAAAGCTTGCTTTGAAAAGCTGGCTTTGAATGTGAGAGAAGAGTGATCCAAAGCGAGCTTTGGGGGAGATTTTTCAAATAAATCCCCCTCGATCCCCCTTTTTCAAAGGGGGGAAGCGAATGTTTATTTCAACTCCTCTGTAGCCTACCGATTTTCGGAAAATTATGTGGAGCTATCCTTAGAGCATTTTCATATCGCGTATAGGGAAGTCCTCACCTTCTGAAGGGTGCCCAGCCGTTAAGTCCAGCCCCGTAGGGTACGCTCGACTGCAGGGATGCGGGAGTTAGGGCAACGCATGGAGCAGTTGCCGAGTGCGTCCCCTCAATGTCGAAAGGTACGCATAGCGCTACGGGTGCAGTCGTCCGGCAATCCCTGACCGGGGCAGGCTCTGCCGGAATGACGTGCTTTCCTTACGAAGGCCATAGACCCAAAACGAAAATGCTCTAGCGCCCGGGCAAGCCGGACGCGAGCGGTTTGACTCGCGGCAGGTAATACGGCAGCACCGAGGCGGCTTCGCCGCCGTTCAACACGGCCGATCGATGCAGCCGATTGACCACCGCGTATAAACGGCCTTCCGGCCCGAAGCTGGAAGAATCCGCCCCGGACAAGCGCGGGCACTGCGCAAAACGCCGGTAGCTCCGATCCGGCGCAATCACACCGATCGCGTTTTCAGCCA
Source organism: Methylomicrobium agile (assembly GCF_000733855.1). Lineage (NCBI taxonomy): Bacteria > Pseudomonadati > Pseudomonadota > Gammaproteobacteria > Methylococcales > Methylococcaceae > Methylomicrobium > Methylomicrobium agile. Next base: position 2,059,898 of record NZ_JPOJ01000001.1, on the reverse strand, counting down.
GTTCGCCGAGATGCTACCCAAATGACGTTTTCTCATGCCGCCATTCATAAAATTTGTGAATCGCGGACATTCGCCGATTCTTTCGTGCAGCATCGTGCCGAATGGCTACGCCTCTTATCCATTCTTTACCCTAAATCAACCGTTATTGCCGATTCAAATCTTCTGCCGATAGCTGTAGGCTTCTGATTTAAACGCCGTACCGGGCTTTCTTTTTGAATTGTTTCGGCATCGGTTCTTATCGGGAGCTTGAAATTTCGATCCATCGTTCAGGGAGGATTTATGGTTTTACCCCTCCGGTCAACAAGTTGATCTCCAGGCCAATCTTCCGTGTATAGCCGCTTATGGATGGCTGTCTCCTTTTTAGTCCAATAGCTTGATAACGGAGAAAGGCAATGCTCTCGAAGCCCGTTACCGACGTTATGTTTGCGGAACTTGCCGCGGTCGCGGCACTGATATTTTTCGTCATCGGCCATGACGAAATCGCGGGCGCCTTTTCGCATCGCATGATCGCTCATATCGTTTTGATGACGGTCGTGTCGCCGCTTTTGGCAGGCACGTTCGGCGCGCACCTCATGCCGGTTTTCCGGATGGCCGGCCTGAAATCGCTGCCTGCGGCGGCCGTGCTGCAGGCCGTTTCATTTTTCGCGTGGCATGCGCCGCCCGGATTGGCGGCAGGGCAAACCGGCGTTCCCGTATCCGCCATGCTGCTTTTTTCCTCTCTCTGGTTCTGGCTTGCCATATTCGATCAGGCGGGCGCACGATTATGGGGAAAAGTCGCTGCCCTGCTGTTGACCGGCAAGCTGTTTTGCCTTTACGCCATCCTGCTGACCTTGGCGCCGCGCGCGCTTTACAACGAAGCCGCATTCGGCTCGGCCGCGAAGCTCGATCTTGCCGACCAGCAGTTGGCGGGGTTGGTGATGATCACGGCGTGCCCCCTGACCTACCTGCTCGCCGCGACCGTGCTGATTTACCGCTGGTTTTGGGGGCTGTGCGAAGCGCAAAAGGAAACCGCGCCGCCTGTCATGGCTTCGGGAAACGGGTCATGACGGAGTGGCTGGCCGCGCATTGGCGTTCCCTTCTGCTTTGGGCGCTCGGGCTCTTCGCCGGCGGCGTTGCGCTCGCCCTGCTGGTCGCTTATTCCGGCATTTACAACGTGGCGGCGAGCGCGGGCCACCATCCCTGGCTCGAAGCGTTTCTGAAGATGGCCAAGGACCGGTCGGTGATTTTCAACAGCCGATCCGTCAAGGCCCCGGAACTGGAGTTTGCCGAGCAAATGCCGCTGGGAGCGGCGCATTTTCAAGGCACCTGCGCTGTCTGCCACGGCGCGCCGGGACAGGCGGTCAATCCGGTTTACGCGCATATGCTGCCTTATCCTCCCGACCTGCAAGTCCATGCGCCGTACTGGACGCGCCCGCAGTTGTTCTGGATCGCCCGGCACGGCATTCAATTCACGGGCATGCCGGCCTGGAGCGGAGACGAGCGGGAAGATGAAGTCTGGGCGGTCGTGGCCTTTCTGGAAGCCTTGCCGTCGATGACAAGAGAAGACTATCGGCGCTATGCCGGCGGCCATAGCGCCGCCCGAAATTATTCCGCCAAGGAGCTTGTCGGCGCGGGACGGCCGCGGCTCGACCTGACCGCGTGCAGCCGCTGCCACGACACGGCCGAAACGGCGCCGACCAGCCCTTACATCCCGCGTCTGGGCGGCCAGGACCGGGCTTATCTGAAAAGAGCGCTGCAGGAATACCGTGACGATGCGCGGCAAAGCGGCTTTATGGAACCGGTTGCCGACGACCTCGACGACGAACAGATCGACCGGCTGTCGGCCTATTACGCCGTCTTGGCGCCGTCCTTTTCCGCTGTTTCACGTCCCGCTTCACCGGATGAGCGCAAGCTGGGACGCCAATTGGCGGAGCAAGGCGACCGGGCACGCAAAATTCCCGCTTGTTTTTCCTGCCATACCGGGCAAGGCCGGGAGGATTACCCGCGTCTGGCCGGGCAGTCCGAACAGTACCTCAGGCAGCAATTGCAGGTGTTCCGGCGCGGCGTCCGCGATAAAACGCCGCATGGGGCCATGATGTCGGTGGTCGCCGGGCGGATGACCGAGCAGCAGGTCTTGGCCGCGGCCTCGTTCTTTGCGAGCCGGCCGTGGCAGGCTGCCGGCTTTCCGCCGAACGCCGGAGCAAAGGGTTCCCCGCCATGAAACCCATCGGCCACCGCTTGCCGAAACTGTTTTTAGCGATCGCGCTGATCGCGCTTGCCGGCTGCGAAGACAAACAATCGGCATTTGCCGGTTTCGGTCCGGTGTCGTCGCGCATCACGCTGCTGACCTGGATCATGTTTATCGCGGCGGGGATCATCACCCTGCTAATCTGCTTGCTGGCCGCCGTCTCGATTTACGGCCCGGCCGGCTGGCGGCGCGGGTTGACGAGTGAAAAAAGCGTGGTGTGGGGCGGCGTCGTTTTCCCGGTCGCGGCCCTGAGCGTGCTGCTATTTTACGGATTTTCGATTTTGCGGACCGGCGAAAACCTGGCCGGGGCCGAAAACCCGGTGCGCATCGCGGTCGTCGGCGAGCAATGGTGGTGGCGGGTCATCTACCGGCACGGCGACGGCCGGACGACCGAAAGCGCCAACGAGGTGCGCATTCCGACCGGCCGCCCGGTAGAAATCGAGCTGACGACGGCGGACGTGATCCACAGCTTCTGGCTGCCGGCGTATGCGGGCAAGGTCGACATGATTCCCGGCCATGTCAACAGGCTGCATTTCGTTGCCGACCAACCCGGCGTCGTGCGCGGCCAGTGCGCCGAATATTGCGGCGGCGCCCATGCGCTGATGGCTTTTTATGCGGTCGCGATGGCGCCTGCCGACTATGACGCCTGGCTCGCCAAAGAAAGGGCGGACGCGCAGCCGACGGCCCGGAAAGCCGGCGAAAGGCTGTTTTCGGCCAGCGGCTGCGGGGGCTGCCATAGCGTGCGCGGCACCCCGGCCGGCGGCAAGGTGGGGCCGGACCTGACGCATGTGGGCGGCCGGGTGTCGCTCGGCGCGGGCATTTTGCCGAATACGCCGGACAGCTTTGCGCAATGGATCGGCCGCCACCAAAAGCTCAAACCGGACAACCTGATGCTGCCTTTCGATTTTTTTTCCGAAAGCGAACTTCGGGATTTATCGGCTTATTTAAAAGGGCTGGAGTAGCATCATGCCGAATTTTGCCGAATACAGCCTGGCCGTCAATCTTGCGGTTTTCGCGGCGGCCGCCTGCGCGGTCGGAATTGCCGGCACCCGAATCGCGGCCTATGCGGACGAACTGGCCGAGCGGCTTCAGCTTAGCCGGGCGCTGCTCGGGCTGTTTCTGCTGGCCGGCGTGACGTCTTTGTCGGATATTGCCACCAGCCTGAGCGCGGCTTTCAATAACAATGCCACGCTTGCCGTCAATAACATGCTCGGCGGTATCGCGTTCCAGGTCGCGTTGCTGGCCATCGCCGACATTTTTACCGGCGAGCGGGCGCTCACCTCGGTCATCCCCAATCCCGTGGTGATGCTGCAGGGCGCACTGGTGATTTGCCTGCTGGCCTTTGTGACAATGGCCGTTATTGTCGGCGACGTGCCGCTGTTTGGCGCCGGCATCTGGTCGTGGGGATTGTTGGGGGCTTCGCTGTTCAGTTTCGTCAAAATCAGCGAAGCCGAAGGGCGCTATCCCTGGATCGTGAACAATCCCGAGGATGAAGCGTTGGGCAAGGAAGACCGCAGCGGCCGGGACGAAAGCGAATTTCCCTTGCGGCGCGATCCGCTGGCCCGGCTTATCGCCAAAACGGCCGCCGGCGCACTGGTCATCCTGTGCGCCGGCTATGTGCTGGCCACCGTAGGCGACGTGATCGCGCGGCAGAGCGGGCTGGGCTCGTCGTTCGTCGGAATGACCCTGATGTCCTTCGCGACCGCCCTGCCGGAAGCCAGCACGGTATTCGCCAGCATGTACCGGGGCCTTTATACGATGGCCATTTCCGACATTCTGGGTTCCAATATCATCAACGTGATGCTGCTGTTCGGCATCGATGCGCTGACGCCGGGAGATCCGGTTCTGTCGCGGGTCGGCGATTTTTCCGCGGTCGGGGCGCTGCTGGGCCTGGCCGTCACCGGCCTGTTCCTGATGGGGCTCGCCGAACGGGCCGACCGCACCTTTTTCCGCATGGGGCGGGACTCGGCCGCAGTGCTGGCCGTTTACGGCGGCGGCATGATTTTGCTTTATTCGATGAGGGGGTCGGGTGGCGGATAGCATTCAAGAAAGGGGCGTGTTGCCCAACAGCCTGCCGCGGCCGGCCGGCGAGAAGGAACAACTGCTGCGCATCTGGTCAACCCCGCCCGGCTGGCGGTGGATTACGGCGGTCAACAACACGGTGGTGGGGCTGCTTTATCTCGGCGCCGCCTTCGCGTTTTTCGTGCTCGCCGGCCTCCTGGCATTGGTGATGCGCACACAACTGGCCGTACCCGACAACGATCTGGTCGGCCAGGATCTCTATAATCAAATCTTCACCGTGCACGGCACCACGATGATGTTCCTGTTCGCGGTGCCGGCCATGGAGGCCTTGGGCGTACTGCTGCTGCCGCAAATGCTGGCGGCGCGGGACCTGCCGTTTCCGCGCCTCAGCGCGTTCGCGGTCTGGGCCTATATCATCGGCGGCGGGGTGTTTTTCTCGACCGTTTTTTACGGCCTGGCGCCCAAAGGCGGCTGGTTCATGTATCCGCCGTTGACGCTGACCGAATATTCGCCCGGCGACAACGCCGATTTCTGGCTGCTGGGCATCGGTTTTATCGAAATATCCGCGATCGCCGGCGCGATCGAGATTATTGTCGGGATTTTGCGGACCCGGCCTCCCGGCATGTCGCTCGACAAATTGCCCGTGTTCGGCTGGTCGATGCTGGTGTTCGCCGGCATGATCGTGCTGGCATTCCCGGCCGTGATCCTCGCGACGATGTTCCTAGAAATCGAACGTTCTTTCGGCTGGCCTTTTTTCACCGCCGCGCAAGGCGGCGATCCGCTCTTGTGGCAGCACCTGTTCTGGTTTTTCGGCCATCCGGAAGTGTACATCATCTTCCTGCCCGCGGCCGGGCTGGTTTCGATGATCGTACCGACCATGGCGCAAACGCCGCTGGTCGGTTACCGGCTGATCGTGGTGGCCCTGATCGCGGCCGGTTTTTTCAGTTTCGGACTGTGGGTGCACCACATGTTCGCCACCGGCATTCCCGCGCTCAGCATGGCTTTCTTTTCGGCGGCGAGCATGGCGGTCGCGGTACCCTCCGGCATCCAGGTTTTTTCCTGGATCGCGACCATCGCCTCGGCCAAAGAACGGTTCCGGCTGACCACGCCGTCGCTGTTCGTGCTGGGCATGCTGTTCATTTTCACGGTCGGCGGACTGACCGGGGTGATGGTGGCCATGGTGCCGTTCGACTGGCAGGCGCACGATACTTACTTCATCGTCGCGCATCTGCATTACGTCCTGATCGGCGGGATGGTGTTCCCGCTGTTCGCGACGTTTTATTACTGGGCGCCGATGATCGGCACGCGCAGGCTGTCCGAGCGATTGGGCAAATGGTGCTTCTGGCTGTTCTTTATCGGCTTCAACGTTTCGTTCATGCCGATGCATGTTTCCGGGCTGCTGGGCATGCCCCGCCGCGTCTGGACCTATTCGGAGGCATCCGGCTGGGGGGCTTTGAATCTGGTCTCCACGCTGGGGGCTTACCTGATCGGCGCCGGGGTGCTGGTGTTCATTATCGACCTGATCCGCAATTTCCGGGTCGGCGAGAACGGCGAGCCCAATCCCTGGCAGGCCGGTACCCTCGAATGGCTGCCGACCGATCTTTATTCGACGCGCTCGATTCCGCACGTGACCAGCCGCGAACCGCTGTGGATGCAGCCCGGTCTGGCCGAAGAGGTCGACGCCGGCCGGCATTATTTGCCGAATGCGCCGACCGGCGCCCGCGAAACGATCGTGACGTCGGTCATCGACGCCAGGCCGCAATATGTGATCCAGATGCCCGGCAACGGTTGGGGGCATTTGCTCGCGGCGGTTTTTACCGCGGCCTGTTTCCTGCTGCTGACGATTAAAGTGGTCGTTCCGGCGCTGATTTGCGGCGTGTTGGCGATTGCCTGCTGCCTGGCCTGGGTATGGGAGCTCGACAAAGGGCCCGGCAAAGGGCCGGTGCCGATCGGCGCCGGCATTACGCTTCCCGTTTACGTGACCGGGCCGACCGGCCACGGCTGGTGGGCCATGGTGATTCTGATGGGGGTCGCCGGCTCGCTCTATCTGGCTTATTTGTTTTCCTATTTCTATCTCTGGACCGTTTCGCCCAGGGTTTGGCCCGCCAGCGCGCAAAGCCTGCCCGATTTAGAGTGGCCGGCGTTGAGCGCGTCGTTGTTCATTGCCGGCGCGGCATTGTTCGCGCTCGCCCAAAAGACGCTGGCGGCGCCGGGCCGCAAGCCTTTTTGGACACCGCTGCTGATCGGCTCGGGCGCGCTCTCGACGGCCTTCGCGGTAGGCGTGGCGATCGTCTGCCACTGGCAGGCCGGACTCCGCCCCAGCGCATCGAGCTACGCCGCACTGGTCTATATGGATGGCGTATTGACCGGCCAGCTCGTGTTTGCGGTGTTGATCATGTCGCTGTTCGTGATCGCGCGCCACTTCACCGGCAAGCTCGACCGGGTGCGATCGGCCACGCTGGAAAACACCAATCTGCTGGTTTATTACGCGGCGGCGCAAGGCCTGATCGGCCTGCTGCTGGTTCACGGCTTTCCGAGATGGCTTTTATGACGGCATCGAAACCGCCTGTTTCCGAAAAATCGGTCGGTACCGTGGCGATCGCCTTGGTCGGCCCTTCCTTCGTTTGGGGACTGCATTTCGCCGCGGTGTATGCGATCCAATCGCTCTTCTGCGATATCCTCGGCGGCGGCCGCGCCGCTCATGCGGCGCAGACGGCGGTCATTGCCGCGACCGTGGCGGCGCTGCTGATATTGCTGTTGCCGATCGCGAAACCCGATGCGGTGCTGCGCATGAAACGGCCGGAAAAATCCTTGTCTTTTCTTGCCGGCGTGATGCGGCTGCTTGCCCTGCTGTCCTTTTTCGGCGTGTTATGGGCCGGCAGCGCCGCCTTGCTGGTGCCGGCCTGCGCGCCGCTGTCGTGACGCGCGGAGCAGCGTTTTTCGCCCAATAAACGGCCGCGGGGCCGGACCCGCGGCAACGCTTACCGCGACGAGGCGAATGGCGGAGGCAACCGGCCGTTAGTTAAAATCGTCCGTTATTGATAAAATTCAGGATTCGTTCCCTATAAAAATTATCGGGAAGGTCCGTCTCAATTGTGCCTTTTGGCCCATGTTGCCGGCGCCATCACGAACAGAGCCGTTTTTTGCGGAAGCGAAACTTTTACCTGACTCAACATTCAAACATTTACCCATTCCGGAATCCCCGTTTCAGTTTTTTAGAGTAGACCGACAATGTCAACAGCATGGGCAGGCGGAACAGACGCCATACTTGAACGCATGGAGCAAATGACCAATCTTTTTATCGAGGAACAGCGCAAATCGATGTATGCGGGCGAATCGGCCACGCATTGCGAAGAATGCGGCGAGCCGATACCGGAAAGCCGGCGCCAGGCGATTCCCTGCAAATATTGCCTGGCTTGCCAGAGCGAACTGGAAAAACAGTCGCGATAGTTTCCGCACGGCAGGATTTTGGCTGATCGACAAAGCGAGTTTTGTCGATCCAGGTAAAAAGCTTATCCGACGTTTCCTTTATGAGAATGCCGGAGCATTTGAGCGTCGGACTCGCTCCAAGATGAAGTTACGTCGCGGGAAATTCAAACCCGTTATTTTGGGCGGCGAGCGCCTGCATTTCTTCGCTTATTGGCAACTGATCCGAATCCAAGGAGGCAACAATGAAAACGCTGAATCCATCCTTTATTCCCATGGCCGTCATAATGGCTTGCGCTTATTCCGCAAGCGCCTTTTCGGCGGAGGAACCGGGCGCCAAAGTTCAAATGACGCTCACATCCTCCGCCTTTTCTCATCAGGGCTCAATTCCGAAACAGTTTACCTGCGACGGCTCGGACGTCTCGCCCGAACTGGCCTGGTCCAATACTCCGGCGGACGCTAAAAGCCTCGCCTTGATCGTCGACGACCCGGATGCGCCAACGCCCATCACGCCGGTGATGACCTGGGTCCATTGGGTGCTGTACAACATCCCGACCTCAGCTTCCAAATTGTTCCCGAACATCGGCCCGGAAAACCTGCCCCAAGGCACCCTGCAGGGCAAGAACGACTGGAAGAAGACCGGCTACAAAGGTCCTTGCCCGACTTTCGGAACACACCGCTATTTCTTCAAGCTATATGCGCTGGACACGGCGCTGCCCGACCTGGATGAACCGGACAAAGCCGCGCTGATGAAGGCAATGGACGGGCATATTCTCGACCATGCGGAATTGGTCGGAACTTATAAGCACTAAATCACCGGCGCATCCAATCGCTTGATTGTTCTTTTGGCTTATCAAAACGAGCAATCGCAAGGCGCGTCGCAAGACAGATCCGGCAAGTCGCAGCGCGATTGTTCGCAGGCATCGGCTTTTTTGAAGCGGCAGGCCTCGGAACAATCGCAGTCGCAATCCGGACACTCGTCGCAATCGTTCCGGCCGCGCCGGCGTTGTCCGCTTCCGATCAGGGTTTCGTTGGCCTCCTTGCATGCCTGAAAACGGGCGCGGATATCCCGATAACCGCCGAAAGGGCCTTTGTCGCGCACGATTTTTTTGACCGCTTCGGAACAGGAATCGCCGCCGTGCAGCACCGCATAAGCACAGCGGAAGCCCTTGTAGGGCGAGATGAATTTCTGGTAGAAAACGATCAGCAGGACGACAAGGTGTCTCACGGGCGTAGGCTTTTGGAGAAGGATAGCGATAGAGCTGTAGACAGGCTTTAAAGCGGATGGCGGATTGCCTGGAGGCGAATCCGCCCTACAAGAGCCGTAGGATGTGCTGAACGAAGTGAAGCGCATCAAATTGCCTTTTGAGCATCAAGCACAAACGATGCGCCCCTGCGTCGGCACATCCTACGGTTATAGGGGTTAGTCCGTCAGCCTTTCACAAACCGCAGCAGTCCTTCTTCCAGCTCGACCTTGACCGTACCCCCCGACGCGAACCGGCCGGCCAGGATTTCCTGCGCGAGCGGATTTTCAAGCTGATGCTGGATCGCCCGCTTCAACGGCCGCGCACCGTAGACCGGATCGAAGCCGGCCTCGCCCAGCCGGTCGAGCGCGGCCTCGCTGATCTCGAAGCCGATTTCGCGGTCCGCCAGCCGTTTCTGCAGATTGGCGATCTGAATCTTGGCAATCGCCCGGATCTGTTCGCGTTCGAGCGGATGGAACACCACCACTTCATCGATCCGGTTGATGAACTCGGGCCTGAAATGCATTCCGACGATTTCCATCACTTCGTTCTTCATTTCCTGGTAATTCGCTTCGCCGGCCAGTTCCTGAATCCGGCTCGAACCGAGGTTCGAAGTCATCACGACCACCGTGTTTCGGAAGTCGACCGTGCGCCCCTGCCCATCGGTCAGGCGTCCGTCGTCCAGCACCTGCAGCAAGACGTTGAATACGTCCGGATGCGCCTTTTCGACCTCGTCCATCAGGATCACCGAATACGGCTTCCGGCGCACCGCCTCGGTCAGATAGCCGCCTTCCTCGTAGCCGACATAGCCCGGCGGCGCACCGATCAGACGGGCAACCGAATGTTTCTCCATGAACTCGGACATGTCGATCCGGACCAGCGCATCGGCCGTATCGAACAGGAATTCGGCCAGCGCCTTGCACAACTCGGTCTTGCCGACGCCGGTCGGCCCCAGGAACAAGAACGAGCCGTTCGGACGGTTCGGGTCGGACAGCCCCGCCCGCGAGCGGCGAATCGCGTTGCTGACCGCTTTCAGGGCTTCTTCCTGGCCGACTACGCGCTTGCTGATGGCTTCTTCCATACGCAGCAGTTTGTCGCGCTCGCCTTCCATCATCTTCGAGACCGGGATGCCGGTCCATTTGGAAACGACTTCGGCGATTTCCTCTTCGGTCACCTTATTCCGGAGTAGGGTCATCTTCTTGGCTTCGCCGGTGCCTGCCTGCGCCAACTGTTTTTCGAGCTCGGGAATCACCCCGTATTGCAGTTCCGCCATCCGGTTCAAATCGCCCGCGCGCCGCGCCGATTCGAGCTCGACCTTGGCATGGTCGAGTTTTTCCTTGATCGAGGCCGAACCCTGCAGCGACGCCTTTTCGGCCTTCCAGATTTCTTCCAGATCCGAATAGTCCTTTTCGACCTCGGCGATTTCTTCTTCGAGAATTTCGAGCCGCTTTTTGGAGGCCGGATCGGATTCCTTCTTCAACGCGACCTGTTCGATCTTCAGTTGAATCAGGCGGCGGTCCAGCCTGTCCATCTCCTCGGGCTTCGAGTCCTGTTCCATCCGAATCCGGCTCGCGGCCTCATCGATCAGGTCGATCGCCTTGTCCGGTAACTGGCGGTCGGAAATATAGCGGTACGATAATCCGGCCGCCGCGACGATCGCCGGGTCGGTGATTTCGACGCCATGATGCACCTCGTATTTTTCCTTCAGCCCGCGCAGGATCGCGATCGTATCCTCAACCGAGGGCTCGTCGACTAGCACCTTCTGGAACCGGCGTTCCAGCGCCGCATCCTTCTCGACATATTTGCGGTATTCGTCCAGCGTGGTCGCGCCGACGCAGTGCAGTTCGCCGCGCGCGAGCGCCGGTTTCAGCATGTTGCCCGCGTCCATCGCGCCTTCGGCCTTGCCCGCGCCAACCATCGTGTGCAGTTCGTCGATGAACAGGATCACCTGGCCTTCCTGCTTGGCCAGATCGTTCAACACCGCTTTCAGGCGCTCCTCGAATTCGCCGCGGAACTTCGCGCCCGCGATCAGCGCCGCCATGTCCAGCGCCAGTACCCGCTTGCCCTTGATCCCTTCCGGCACTTCGCCGTTCACGATCCTTTGCGCCAGCCCTTCGACGATCGCGGTCTTGCCGACGCCGGGTTCGCCGATCAACACCGGATTGTTCTTGGTGCGGCGCTGCAGCACCTGGATCGTGCGGCGGATTTCGTCGTCGCGGCCGATCACGGGGTCGAGTTTGCCCGCTTCGGCGCGTTCGGTCAGGTCGATCGTATATTTCTTCAGCGCTTGGCGCTGATCTTCCGCGTTCGGGTCGTCGACCTGCTGGCCGCCGCGCATCGCCTCGATCGCTTTTTCGACCGCCTGCCTGCTCGCCCCGGCTTTCTTCAAGAGATCCTGCAACAGGCCTCTTTCCTCGAACGCGGCCAGCAAAAACAGCTCGCTGGCAATGAACTTGTCGCCGCGCTTCTGCGCAAGCTTGTCGGTCAGGTTCAGCAGGCGCGCCAGCTCGCTCGAAATCTGTACGTCGCCGCCGGTGCCCGACACGGTCGGGAACCGGTTCAGCGCTTGTCCGAGTTCGGCGCGCAGACCGGCGGTATTGGCGCCGATCTGGGCGAGCAGCGGTTTGACGGTGCCGCCTTCCTGATCCATCAACGCGATCATCAGGTGCACGGGCTCGATGAACTGGTGATCCTTGCCCAAAGCCAAGCTCTGGGCATCCGACAACGCTTCCTGAAACTTGCCGGTCAATTTATCCATTCGCATGTGGGTTTACCTCTTGATGAGAGAATTTCTGAGTTGCGGGGGATATGGGGAGCGAATGGAGGATTTTCAATAACGGATGGGTAAATTCCCATGTTATCGGGGCGTCATCCCGGCAGGGATTGCCGGGATCCACAACCGCATGGATGCAGGAGGTACGAGCCCAGGAAGGGCGAGGTAGATCGTGTCGGGAACACGCGATCGAGAGTAACGCAGGAGCAGTTACCGAGCCGCCACGGAAGACGATACTAAATCGGGCCACAAGTCTCGCCAAGCTGGGTTATCTAACTCAATCAGACGCTTTTTAAATACACGCGACCATTTCTTAATTTGTTTCTCTCTCATAATAGCGCTTTCCATCTGCTCATGAGTTTCATACCACACCAACTGATCAACCCCATAGCGGGCAGTGAATCCCTGAATCATCTTCTGGCGATGTTGATACACTCGGCCAATTAGGTCAGACGTTACGCCAACATATAGAGTCCCATTACGACCGCTGGCAAGAATATAAACACAAGGTTGTTTTTCCATTAGCATCCTATCACCTCCCTGTGTTCTGGATACCGGCAATCCCTGCCGGTATGACGGCTTCGTTAAGCAGCATCGGACTATTGGAACACACTCTAGTCAACAAACTCCCCCGCCATATCCACCGCCAGAAATGCCGTAATGTCCTGCGGCTCCTGAAAATTCCCATACGCCAGCGCCAGTTTCACGTAAGCCGCCTCAATCGACATGTTCCAGATCATCTCCGCGCCCGCATCGAGCAGAAACCGAGTACTTTCATACGCGTCCGGCGACTTTCGCGCCGGCGCCAGATACACTTTCACGCCCTGCTGCCGGCAGCGTTTGATGAACGCCGGCAGCGAATGATTTTCGCCCCATTGACGGGTGCTGCAGGCGGTGCCGGAATGGTAAAGATCGTGCAGGACCGCTTCGACGCCGTTCAGTGAGAAATGCGTGTAATCGAGCCCCGGATAAGGCCGGATTATCAGAATCCGGTCCGAAAACCGCGCTTTGACGCCAGCCATCTCCGCTCGTGCCGATAATGCCGGCAAGCTCTGGCTCAGGAACCGGCCGTCGCGATATTCCAGATAACTTTGCCCCTGCACGCTGAAAAAATCGCCGCTCAACTGCAATGACGACGCCAGCCGCGCGCCCCGGTGCACCTGCATGGCTTGGCCTCGATTGCGGTAAGGCACGAAGACGCCGGGCTCTTTCACGTCCAGGATAAAATCGACCGCGCAGCGGAAATTGTCCGGCCCGTTCGCCTGCGGATGATCGAGCGGATGGTCGCTCGATACCAGCAGCAGCGGCACCTTCAGCCCACGGAAATAAAAAGCGAGCGCTGCCGCGGTGTAAGCCAGCGTATCGGTGCCGTGGGTCACGATCACGCCGTCGTAGCGTTCCGGCTGCTTGGCTTCGATCGCCTCGATAATGATCGGCCAGGCGGCGGGGGCAAGATTTTCGCTGAGCAGCCGGATCGGTTCGATCGAGTCGAAGCCGATCTCCTTCGCCATCTCGGGAAAACGGCGTCGAAACTCGCCGAGCAGTTTGAAAGGCGCCGCCTCGGACGGCTTGATCGTGCCTTCGCTGGCGGCCGACCCTATCGTACCGCCGGTGAATACAACCAGAATCTGTTTCATAGTGTATGATGTCCGTTTTGTCCTAAACCTGAATCGCCCCAGATTTTAAACCACCCCCGCATGAAAATCTCACTCATCGTCGCGATGGCGAGCAACCGGGCCATCGGCCTGAACAACCAAATGCCCTGGCATCTCTCCGCCGACCTGAAACACTTCAAAAAGATCACGATGGGCTCGCCGATCCTGATGGGCCGCAAGACCTTCGAATCGATCGGCCGGCCTCTGCCCGGCCGCACCAATATCATCCTGACCCGCAATCCGGCCTATGCGCCGGAGGGCTGCGTGGTCGCGCGCGACCTGGAAACCGCGATCCGGACCGGCTGCCGGGATCACGGCGAAATTTTCGTGGCCGGCGGCTCGGACCTTTACGAAGCCCTGCTGCCGCGGGCCGAGACGATTTATCTGACCAAGATCGGCAAGGCATTTCCGGGCGATACTTTTTTTCCGGAGCTGGATATGAGCGAATGGATGGAGACGGAGCGGGAGGATGTCGAGGACGATGCGGCGGCAGGGTTTCGTTACAGTTTTTTGCGGCTGGACAGAATAAAAACGTAGGATGTGCGGAACGAAGGGAAGCGCATCGTTCCTCGGCACATCCTACACATACGGCGCATCTTACGGAGGTTTAGCCCTTGTAGGGCGGATTCGCCGCCAGGCAATCCGCCGCGCTTTGAAGGCTATTGGCGTTTTGCTATCGCGAAAACGCCCTACAGCTTCATTCCCCAAAAGGTACTGCGCCAATTTATTCCATAGGGTACGCTGTGCGTACCTTATGGTTTTTTGTTAAAACTCTTTGAAAATAATACGAATAAGACCGTAGATACTGTTAAGATCCGGAAACCCTGCTCCCGAAAAGGTACGCACAGCGTACCCTACAATAATCACGCTGCCTACAACTCCCGCGTCGCACTGAACTTGATGTCCGGCCAGCGTTCCTCGGTCAATTGGAGATTGACCCGGCTGGTCGCGAGATACACCAGGAACCCGCCGCCGTCTTCGGCCAGGTTGTCGAACACCTTCTTTTTGAACTCTTCCAGTTTGGCCGGCTTGTCCGAAGACACCCAGCGCACGGTCGACACATTCACCGCATCGTAAACGCATTCGACGTTGTATTCGTTCTTGAGCCGGTGCGCGGTCACGTCGAACTGCAGCACCCCGACCGCCCCGAGAATCAGATTGTTGTTCTTCAGCGGCCGGAACAGCTGGGTCGCGCCTTCCTCGGTCAGTTGGACCAAGCCCTTCTGCAGCGCTTTCGCGCGGAGGGGATCTTTCAACACGACCCGGCGGAACAGCTCCGGCGCAAAATACGGAATGCCGCCGAACTTCAGTGTTTCACCCATCGTAAAGGTGTCGCCGACCTGGATCGTGCCGTGGTTGTGCAGGCCGATGATGTCGCCCGGATAAGCCTCCTCGACCGCCTTGCGGGTGTCCGCCTGAAAGGTGATCGCGTTGGCGACCTGGATGGACTTGCCGATCCGCACGTGATGCAGCTTCATGCCCTTGTCGAACTTGCCCGAGCAGATGCGCATGAACGCGACCCGGTCGCGGTGCGCGGGGTCCATGTTCGCCTGGATTTTGAACACGAAGCCGGTGAATTTTTCCTCTTCCGGATGCACGGCGCGCTGCTCGGCCCGTCGCGGCAGGGGCGGCGGCGCGAATTCGGCAAACGCGTCGAGCAGTTCGAGAATCCCGAAATTGTTGATCGCGGAACCGAAGAAGATGGGCGTCTGCGCGCCGGCCAGGTAGGCGTCCAGGCTGAATTCGTGGCTCGCGCCTTTGACCAGGTCGATGTCGACCCTGAGTTCCTCGGCCTGGTCGCCGAGCAGTTCGTCCAGCTTCGGATTGCCCAGCCCCTTGATTACCTCGGCTTCGGCGATCCGGCCGCCGTGCTGCGGGCTGAACAGGTGAATCTCGTCCTTGTAGAGGTGATAGACGCCCTTGAAACGCTTGCCCATGCCGATCGGCCAGGTCATCGGCGCGCATTGGATCTTCAACACATGCTCGACTTCGTCCAGCAGTTCGATCGGCTCGCGCCCTTCACGGTCCAGCTTGTTGATGAAGGTCAGGATCGGCGTCGTGCGCAGGCGGCAGACCTCCATCAGGTTGATCGTCCGTTCCTCGACGCCTTTCGCGGAGTCGATCACCATCAGCGCCGAGTCGACCGCGGTCAGCGTCCGGTAGGTGTCCTCCGAGAAATCCTCGTGACCGGGCGTATCGAGCAGGTTGATGATCGCGTTCTTGTGTTCGAACTGCATCACCGAGGTCGTGACCGAAATCCCCCGCTCCTTTTCCATTTCCATCCAGTCGGAAGTCGCATGCCGGGCGGCCTTGCGCCCTTTCACCGATCCCGCCAGCTGAATCGCGCCGCCAAACAGGAGCAGCTTTTCGGTGATCGTGGTCTTACCCGCGTCCGGGTGCGAAATAATCGCGAAGGTGCGCCGGCGTTTAAGTTCTGAGAGGACTTCGGACATACTCTGGACTGACTGCAAAACCGCGTATTATAACGGAAACTTATCGACAAGAGATAATAGCCATCACCGGATGATGCCTTTGCTCGACATGGACTGAAAAAGCGAAAACCGGCCCCGCTTCAGGATAGGGGCGGGCATTCGGATAAAATCGAATCAAAATACCCGGCCCGCAGGGCCGCTGCTGGCGATTCCGTATGCTACCGTACAGACGGCGCTTTCCCGAGCAATTAATTTTGGAGTGGCTTGTTCCAAATCCGGCCTCCGGTTTGAATGGAGGAAGATTGACCGCCACGCCGAAAAAAGCGAGTATTCGCCCTCGCCCGCTCAGAAGAACGACCAGACTATGCCGGGCGGCGAACGGAAGCGAAAGAACAAGGCATTTTATAGAAGGAGATTGTCTCCATGATCGACAGGAACAGGACTTCAACCGTATGGCTCGGCAAGCCTTATCCTTTGGGCGCCACCTGGGACGGCAAAGGCGTCAATTTCGCCCTGTTTTCCGAACACGCCGAAAAAGTCGAACTGTGCCTGTTCGAGCCCAAAGGGCGCCGCGAATTCCAGCGCATCCCGATGCCGGAACAGACCGGCCAGATCTGGCATTGCTACCTTCCAGAGGCCCGTCCCGGCCTGTTGTACGGTTACCGCGTTTACGGAAAATACGCCCCCTTGGAAGGTGCCCGTTTCAACCACTATAAACTGCTTCTCGATCCTTATGCCAGGGCGATCGTCGGACCGCTGCACTGGAGCGATACCCTGTTCGGCTACAGGATCGGCCATAAAAAAGAAGATTTGTCGTTCGACCGGCGGGACAGCGCTTCGCATATGCCGAGATGCCGGGTCATCGATCCGGCCTTCAGTTGGGGATACGATCAGCCGCCGCAGATTCCCTGGCAGGATACGATCATTTACGAGCTGCACGTCAAAGGCTTCACCAAGCTCCATCCGCTGATTCCCTCCGCTTTACGCGGGACTTATGCCGGGCTTGCCGCCGAACCCGTGATAAACCATCTGAAAAAACTCGGCGTGACGGCCGTGGAGCTGATGCCCGTCCATGCCTTCATCGACGAACGTCATCTGGTGGACAAGGGTCTGCGCAATTACTGGGGCTACAGTTCGATCGGCTATTTTGCTCCGGAAAGCCGCTACGGCTATGTCGATCCGGTCAACGAATTCAAAAGCCTGGTCAAGACCCTGCACCGCAACGATATCGAGGTCATTCTGGACGTGGTCTACAACCATACCGCCGAAGGCAACCAGCTGGGGCCGACCCTGGCGTTCCGGGGCATCGACAACGCCGCGTATTACCGTTTGACCGGCGACCACGGCGCGCGTTATTACAAGGATTACACGGGCTGCGGCAATACGCTCAACATGGGGCATCCGCGCGTGCTGCAAATGGTCATGGACAGCCTGCGCCATTGGGTGACCGAAATGCATGTGGACGGCTTCCGCTTCGACCTGGCTTCCACGCTCGCCCGCGAAACGAACGACGTGGACCGCCGCAGCCCATTCTTCGACATCATTCACCAGGACCCGGTACTTTCGCAAGTCAAGCTGATCGCCGAGCCCTGGGACTTGGCCGAAGGCGGCTACCAGGTCGGCAATTTTCCGGCCGGTTGGGCCGAATGGAACGATAAATACCGGGACGGGGTACGCGCCTACTGGAAAGGCGAAGAAGGGCTGATCGACAATCTGGCCTACCGTCTGACGGGTTCGAGCGATCTTTACGGCCACAGCGGCCGCAAGCCTTATTCCAGCATCAATTATCTGACCGCGCACGACGGCTTCACGCTGCACGACCTGGTCAGCTACGACGGCAAGCATAACGAAGCGAATCTCGACGATAACCGCGACGGCACCGACAACAATAAATCCTGGAATTGCGGCGTCGAAGGCCCGACCCACGATCCCGGCGTGCGCAGTTTGCGCGCCAAACAAAAGCGTAATCTTCTAAGCACCCTGTTTCTTTCCCAGGGCGTTCCGATGCTGCTGGCCGGAGACGAGATGGGCCGCACCCAGCAGGGCAACAATAATGCCTACTGCCAGGATAATGCGCTTAGCTGGCTTGACTGGGATTTACGTCCGGAAGACCGGGAGCTGAGCGATTTCGCCCGGAAATTGATCCATTTGCGCAAACAGCATCCGGTTTTCCGCCGGCGCAATTTCTTTCAGGGGCGTCCGATCTCCGGCGCGGACGACAAGGACATTCTCTGGCTGAATCCGAACGGCCAGGAAATGAACGGCAACGAATGGAATCAGACCTACGTGCGCTGCCTGGGGGTTTATCTGTCAGGCCAGGCGATCGCCGAACGGGACGAACAGGGTCAACCCATTCCGGATAACGATCTTCTGCTGCTGCTGAACAGCTACGACGGCGAAATTCCGTTTCGTCTTCCGGAAGACGAGACGGACGCTTGTTGGTATACCGCTGTGAACACCGCGCAACCGGATGCGCTGGAATGGAAATGCCTCGCCGGCGAGAATTTCGTTTTGCAGGGACGTTCGTTGGCGTTACTGATCAAGATAGGGTCGAAGGATGATCCGGCAGAGCCGTAGGGCGTTTTCGCGACAGCAAAACGCCAATCCCCTTCAAAGCGAGGCGGATTGCCTAACGGCGAATCCGCCCTACAAGAGCTGACGGTACCTGAATCTCCGGTCGCCCGGTAAATCTCGACCCTCCGCCAAGATCGGCTGTCCGGAACTTCGTTATTTTTACATGGCATTACAAACTGAAACTTCCGGTCAGGACAGCAGCTTGCAATGCGATGCATCTTCAATGGTTATTTACTACCGCCTTCCCTGATGGCAAGTTCGCTTTCCACCGCTTTCACATCCGTGACGCTTTGTGCAATGGCCTTGACTCTATCGATACTTTGCTGGGAATCGACGACCCCGGAAAGCTTGACTACGCCATTTTCGGTTTCCACATCGATTTGAGCGGCTTTAAGCAGCGGATCGCTCAGGATGTCCTGCTTGATTTTAGCCGTAATGACCGAATCGTCCATATAATCGCTGGCCTCTTCGAGCCCGGTCCTTGGCTCTTCGGCGCCTGCCTCGCGCTCCTCCATGCCGGTTCCGCTGCCCGACCTTGCCGTCCCGGAGGCACCCGGCCCCGCTCCCGGGCTCTCCGGACTTCCGAAACCCGAGGCTCTTTCGCCTCCCGCTCGGGTCGGATCGGCAACACTCCCTGTTGCCGCATATTCCGATCCCTGCGTCGAGCTCATTCCGGTGTCGGAGCGTCTTGTTTCCGGCGTCGGGGGTTGCCCCGTCCTGTCGCCCGAGCCGTCTTTTTCGCATCCGGCCGCCGACAGAAGGAAACTCAAAAAAATCGTCATAAAAGTTCTGTTTAGGCTCATTTTCATGCCTCTCGTGCAGGTGGGTTAGATTCTCTATCTCGTTCCGGTGCCCGAGCCCGAACCGGTTTCGCCGCCCGGACTGATTCCGCTTGGCTCCGTGCCGGTGCCTGAGCCCGCCGTTCCCGTAGATCCCGAACCCTGGGTCGAGCCCGTACCGGAGCTTTGCGTTCCCTGGCCTGACTTGCTGCCCGAGCCGTCTTTCTGACATCCGGCCAAAGCCAGAAGGAAACTCAAAAAAATCGTCATAAAAATTTTATTCGTGTTCATCTTTCATGCTCCTCGTGTTATTTGCCTTGGAATTTGGCAGAATCATTAACGTCGGCTGCTTTACCGGCGCTAACAATAAGATTCGCCTAAGGTCCTTGAACGGATCATGGCGCTAACTGTAGGCTTTTTCCCAGTCCTTGATTTGTTTGTCGGCTTCCTTTTTGGCGATCTTGTACTTCCGTTGAGTCTTCTTGAGGAGAGTATCCGATTTGCCTGAAAATCGTCCAAGTTCATCATCGGCAAGCCTGCGCCGCCTATCTTTTGACTTACTCTTGAATTGACTCTCGTTGTTGTCTGTTGGGTTATATCTCATAAGGTTTTTCCTTAATTCTGAACCGTTGATCAACCTTCTGAAAAAAACTGAACTTAAATCCGGATAACAACATGAGTCAAGACAGAAACAAATCTACATAAAGGACGGAAATCATTCTGTACATCAACAAACATAAGACTAAAATCCAGCACTGCAGAAGAAATCAATATAATTTTAAAAGATCGGTTTCAATAAACTCTCCGATTCCTTATTGCTCATTCTCGATAATGAGTTTTTTATACTCATTTTCTTCCAGTTGAGCGTCCTTATTGGTATCGGCGCGGTCAAAATGCTTGAGTAAAGAAGGAGAATCGGCCAGCTCGTTTTTGGTTACATAGCCGTCGCCATTCTTGTCCACGCTTTGGAAAGACCGGACTTTGCCCATCCCCTGCGAACTGCCCAGACCGCTCGAACCGCTCTGTTGCGTACCCGAGGTTCCCCCCGACGTTCCTGAAGTGCCCGAACTTCCCGCTGGAGCACCCGGCGTTCCCCGGGAGGTTCCTGAACTTCCTTGCGAACCGCTGCTGCCGCTAGCGCCCGTCGAACTGCCGGAGCCTTCCGTCGAGCCGCTTGTCCCTTCCGGCGAAGTAGCCGAGGGACTGCCCGTACGTTCTTGCGAGCTGATGGAGTCCGCCCCGCCCATCGCGCCTGCTTGAGCGCCTCCCGGCAAACCGACGCAAAAACCGATCAACAGCCAGGACTTTTTATTTAAACCATTGGAAATACGCATATCGATTCTCCCTATTGGATTATCAACCCGATGTTATTCTTCATGTCGCCTCTTTCCGGCTCGATGATCAAGATCGGATAAACCGGAATTCGAGGATTACGCGAAGGCGGTGAAACTATAGAGTTAACTTCAGTATAATGTCGGTACGATATCCAACAGAGAATAGGATCAATTCAATAGCGGCCTGAAAATGCCGAGCATATCTTTCTGGTTCGCCGAATACCAAAGATTGCCCAAATGGCCGCCATGAGGATAAATCATGGCGCGGTCGCCGAACGTTTTTTCCAGAAAGGCGATATCCTGATCGGTAAGCAGAAAATCATCCAGATTGTGCATTAAAAAAAAGTTCTGATTATTTTCCAGCATCGTTTTGATGGCCGGAAGGCTATTCCGGGCATTGAGTTCATCCGGATCAATCCGTGCGTTGCCCATCTGCCGCAGCCGCTCGATAAGAATTTTTTTCAGATACTCCGTCAGCGTATAAGAGTGAGCCTCCCGAAACCGCTGAGTGCGATCCCCCCAACTGATCGGAGTTCTCAAAATGCCCAGATTCAAGGCCAGATCGGCCGCGTAAATGGCATCGCCGACCGCCCGCTGCATCCGCTCCCCGATCAAATACCCGATTTGCCTGTCCGTAAGTCCGATCCTGCGATCCCATCCCAGGAAATAGTCCGGACTACCGGGATCGTTGCGTAATGCCTCGCCCAGCAGCCCGAGCGCATAACTTTCCAGGTAGTCGCGCTGATTTTCGCTATACAGGCCGCCGAGGCTGGCCATGTCGTCGATGCGCCGGACCGATCTCAACAGATCGACGGGAGGATTGATCAAGAGGTAAGTCGCAATGCCGATTTTATGTTGGGCGGTATCCAGTTTGCCGACGTATGCCGCATCCAGCGCCCCAACGCTCAATCCCAATAGGCCGATCTTGCCGATTTTCGCCCGCCATCGCTGCTTGACTTCGTTCAGAATTAATTGCATCGCCCGGTAAAGATCTTCGGCATCTTTCCCGGTCAGGCCGGGCAGGCCGGAACGGCTTGCCGCCAAAGCGAAATTCCAGTGGAACGGAGAAGGCAGAACCAGCACATGAAACCCGTACCCGGCCAAAAACTCCGCCACTTGCCTGGCCGAGCCGGCGTAAGCCGAGCTGCCCACTCCGGGCAGGATGAAAACGAGAGGAGCCGGGGTCTTTTGCTGGTAAAACCGGTAAAGCAATTCCCCCTTCCCTTCCAGATAAGGATGATTGCGGCCCTCCAGAATCTTGATCTGAAGATCGCGGATAGCGCCGCCCGGAATGGTTTCCTTCCCCTGCATCAGGGAAACGGTAGAGGTTGCAATCCAAGGATCCTTGTAGGGATAGCGGTAAGCCTCTTCATCGACCCGTTTCGCCAACGCATCCGAAAGACCGCTCATCAGCAGAAAGAAAACAACCGCCGCACAAACAACCCGTCGGGAATGCATGTCATCCTCCGGAACAACCTGATACGCTAGAATTCGCCGCTTTATTTTCCGCATCGAGGCATCCAAAGAGTTTGGGTTCGATCAGTGCAGGAAATAAGGGCTATATCAACAGAAGACCGAATAATAATGTAGAAAGTTGCAGCCGGACCGCCAGCCTGATTCAGAAATGATCGGTATTGATAACGTATCTCTCCTGGCCTGTAGATGGCTCTATTTTTTTGCCGATTTCAAAAGCTCCGGATTGATATTCGTCAGAACGGTTTCCGGATTTCAACAATACTTCCGCTCCTTCGGCGGAAGCAGGGGGGTAATAATGCACAATCGCTTCGACGATCAGGCTCGGCGGAGAAAGATTATTTTTTCCCGCGTTATTTGCCTGATTATTTATCAAAAATAATACCGCCAGCATGACACCGATCATCATTATTTGAATTTTCATGGCTTCTATATTGTTTTGTTATTATTTGCTTTTTAAAAACCGGAAACGTCAGCCGCCCTTTTCTTTGCGCCGCTTATCGATTTCTTTATGGTGCCGGGCTCGAAATGCGGCCCTCTCCTCCTTCGTCTTCATACCGTCGAGCTTCAGCAGATAGTTGCATCTTTCTTGCTCGGTCATGAAATCGGCGCCGTAAATATGAGAATATACCGAAATATCTCCCGCCCTTCCGGTCAGTTCCTGAACAGGCTCGCTAAACGACTCTTCCTGTTGTTCTTCTTCACTGGCGCCGGCTGCATGCGCGAGCGGTGAAACGAAAAATAAAACCATAATAAAAGCTGCAACAAACGCTATCGATATCTCTTGCTTAGTCATAATTCGCCACCTTCACTCTAATTAATAACAGATGTTCTTTTTATTTTTAATTGGTTAAATTTACAACATGACAGTTAAATGTAAACATTGAAGAACAGGTAATTAATGATAAAGAATAGATAGAATCGATATCCTATTTTTAATAGACCGGGATGAGGTTTTCAATCCGAAATACCACAAAACTTCCATGATTTTTTACATCTTGAATCAGTTGACATAGCGCGAAGCAGGACGCGGCGGCACGAGCGAAGGTTTAGCTCCCGCCGGAGCATTGGCCGAGTCAGGTTCCCCGTTCCCATCAAAACGAGCCGGCCGAACCTAATTCTGAAGAGAGACGAAGAAAAGAGACGAAAGATGGCTAGAGCATTTTCATATCGCGTATAAGGGCGCACTACCGTTAAGTCAAGCCGTCATCTCGGCAGGGATTCATGCCAGGCTTTCCTGCCTGGCCCCCTTCGGGTCAATGCAAATCTGTTCCAGACAGATTTGTGCCGAGATCCAGACTGCAGGGATGCATTAAAGCTTGCCATCCCTGGCTTCTGGATTCGGCAACCGCTCCTTGCGTTGCTCTCGATCGCGTGTTCCCGACGCGATCTACCTCGCCCTTCCTTGGGCTCGTATCTCCCGCATCCATGCAGTCGTCCGGCAATCCCTGCCGGAATGACGCGTTTCCTCTCACTTTGCGGCATGGCTTATGACCGTACACCCAAAACGAAAATGCTCTAAAAAGCCCCGCGCATGATGTTTCCCATCCCGGAAGCATCATGCGCCCGAACCCGCCGGAGCTGGAATTCAATGCTCGGAACAGACACTTTGATCGCCGAGCGGAGCCTCCTCATGCAGGGACATCAAATAGCCGGTCAGATTCAACGAACGGCTGTTCAATCCCAATTTTTTGCGGATGTGCTTCCGGTGAATATTGACCGTTCCCGGCGAGAGCTTCAGCATCGAAGCGATCACTTTTGTCGGCATGGCCTGCCTGATCATCGACGCCACCTGGATTTCGACCGGAGTCAGTTTCATATAGGCGGCCGGCAAGCTTTCCGAAACGCCGTACGATTCCAGCAAATGCTTCAAATTGACTTCCAGAATGCCGATCAAGCGGATTTCGTTTTTATCGCGGGTATGCTCTTTCAACTTTTTCAGAAAAGGCAGCACCGTTCTTTCCGCTTCCTGCGAAAGCGAGAACTGGGCCTTGGAAAGCTCCGCCTGTTGCTGCTTGAGCATCACCTGCAAAGCGGTGTTCATTTCGGAAGTTTCCTTATTGGCTTTCCCGAGGTCCGAATGCATGATCTTGATCTGTTTTTCGAGGAAGGCCTTTTTGTTCAGCAGGACCTTTTCAGCTTCCTTTTGCAAGGTAATGTCCGAAAAACAGATCACATAATGGCTGATGCGTCCATCGGGCCCGATTACCTGGGTGATGCTGAGCGAGACGGGAAAAACCTCGCCGTTCTTGCGCCGCTCGCAGGCTTCGCCTTGCCAATAGCCGTCGCGCACCATGGAGATCCACAAAGATTCCGAAAACAAATCGTCCTGCAGGCCGCATTGAAAAAATGAAGGCGTCTGACCGGCAATTTCTTTCGCGCTGTAACCGGTAATCCGGGTGAAGGCTTTATTGGAGCGGAGAATGGCCTTATCCGCGTCGGTGATCAGGATGGCTTCCTGGGTCTCGAAAGCCGCGGCAGCCACGCGCAGGCATTGTTCGGCCTGCTTGAGGGAAGAAATGTCGCTGAGCGCCAAACGGAAAATCGGCAGTTCGCCGTCAATCTCGATGCGCAGACAGTCGATCTGTACATAAAAAGCGGAACTGTCGGCGCGCCGAATCCGCGCTTCGCAGCTCTGTTTATCCGCATTCTGGCGAGCCTGGCAAAAAAACCGGTGCCACGGGTCTTTTTCTTCTTCGGCAATAAACTGCGCAAACAGCCGATTGATCAACTTTTTGCGGGGCGTGTCGAACAATTTCGCGCCGGTGAGATTGCATTCGAGAATCACGCCGCCCCAGGTAATCGTAAAATAACTGACCGGCGCAAAATCGTAAAGATCGGCGTACCGGTCGCGCGAGGCAGTCAGTTCGCTCTGCGAGCGCCGCAGTTCCTCGTTTTGCATTTCCAGTTCGATCTGGTGGACCCGCAATTCGTGCAACAGTTTGTCAGGGCTTGGAACCTCCCGGTCTTTTATGGCGACATGGGCAATTCGAGCTTCGGCTTTTTCGCGCAACTCCAACTGCCTTTGTAGCTGATCGGAGAGTAGATCGGTCTTCATAGTCATCAGTTGAGCTCCATCGAAATTTGAACTGTCAACAGCATATTGATTTTGGACACGTTTACTACGATTCTGCCTCCTCGAAGATGGGCAGATTCTTACCGCTAAACTCAGGCAACAGCTCTACCTTAGTGGAACGCTGATCCAGCGCATCATCATATTCCGCCTACATAATTATTTTTGGATTTCATGCAGGGCGAATTGTTCATAATGACCAAAATCAGCTTAAATTCAAAAACCTCCCGATAATGACATGGAGTTCGGCAAAACCGAATCGGTCAACGGAAAGCGGCTTTCATCTTCCAGAACCGAAATAATCTCATCGCAATCAATGATAAGCTTGTCGTCAGCCAGAATATGATCCGCCAACCTATTGATGGCGCTCCAGTTCGAGTAATCGCTGACGAAAGCGAATGCGGCCAGGAAGAATTCATTGATCTTTCTTTTTTTCAGGTCTTCGTGATCAAAAAAACATTCAAAGTATTCCCTGACAACATCCAGTTCATACGACCCGTCATAATACTGCAGCGCATTGACGTTAATCCGGCCCGCGTCGACCCGTTCGTCGTTGCGCATGGCGACATCCTTGGCTTCAACCACCGGCCCCGCCAGCAAATTGATGATGTCCGCTTCGAATGCGGTTTCATAGGCGAGTTTCTGGGCGGCGGAAAAATCCTTTGTCGCTGCGGCAAAGGACGTGGGCAGATTCTGAACCAGGCGACCGCCTTCCACTTTGGCAATATAGGTATCGTAGATATCGCCGAGAAGACGTTTTGATTGGCTATCGCTTTGCACTATACCATTGATCGTAATCCGAAAATAGACCGGCGGCAAACCTTTTTGCTTGTTGCCCAGATAAATGGCGGCAGCATGTCCGGCCTCATGGATGGCGTTTCTTCTGCTGAGCTCTTTATGAGCCAGACGCGACGCCTTTATAAAGTTGTGGGTGTACTTGTTCATAAAATGTTCCTGTTTGCCATCGATTTTTCATCCGCATAACACCAAACGAAAACCGGCAAAAATCGACCCCTTTCGTTCGGCGCACCTTAAATACAACATTTTCCATTGCTTTTTATTATCTAAACCGAGTAGAACATCCGACCGGGCATAGCGCTAGCTACACGCAAATGTCCCCGCGCCGATCAATTTACAACGCCTTACAACGCAATACAGATTGACTATTTTACCCGATGGCATAACCGCTATCTCCGCCCTATCCCCGGGTAGGGTGCCCGCGCTTGCCGGAGCCGATCGTGTCCTGTTCCGATCTTCCTGTAGCTCGCCCGGCCGTTCTTCATCGGCACGTCAAACCAATCCGCGCTCACTCGAATCGCTGACGAAGCCGCATTTTTACTCATGATGATTTAATGTCAGGTTTCGGGGAATGCCCCTCTCCACCGATGCCGTTAAAAAACTGCGTCATTCCGGCCGGAAATGCCGGACGACGGCTCAACTTAACGACATGGCCCTCTTCGCCAGCGGATACCAGTTTATATTTATAACCAGAAAACTGTAAATATACAAATAATGAGGGCCTACGGATATTAAATGGATATACGAAATATCAATTCCCGAAAAACGACGGCTCTGGTTCCAACTAAGCCTTTATAATATAAAGAAATAAAGTTCAGCTCCTGGTTCGGCTTCAGTATTGTACCGGCACTGTTTAAGAAATACCGAGGCTTTATTAAAGGTATTTTAAGTTATTTCAAATCCCTTTTCGTAATATCTCTTTCTATACCGTCAGCTCGTCGATTACTCCATTGAATAAACCTAAAAACCAAGAGCGAAACTCTGAAACATCAAACATTCAAGCAATTTAATAATCACTTAACGAATATAACTATTTATATTATCGCAAGTTATCAATATTTGTTAATTGATATGCCTAATTTAACATTCCAATAAAATTGGAACTCGAATAACAGCCCTTGCCTCTAATAAATTACTTAAAACAAAAACCATTTACAACCAATGAGTTATAAATAAAAATCTAGACATTGGACATTATTTTAAAACATAAACAACCCTGTTTGTTAACAAGTTTCAGCAAACGGATAAATCTCATGTTTCGGAAAAACACCGGTGCCCCATTTTGTGCGATTACCGGGGGAGTCAATCCTGATGAATGCGGTAAATGACCCAACTCAAACCGATATTCCGCGGTTTGTCTTTAAAGATTGCGCATTGATCGCGATTGCCACTCACAAACGCGCGGCGACCTTGAAAGAACTCCGCGACCATATCGAAACACTGAGTCCGGACAGTCTTTATTACCATTTCTGGGGCAATCTGTTGTTGCCTCACTTTGAAGAAGCGGAATATATCAACGATTTTGCAAGCTGGGTACGCCACAGCCTGCACGATGCGAAACTGGCCGAGCAATTGGCCGTTCTCGACCCCACCTTTTACAATAATCCCGAAGACCTGCGCTACCGCTTGCTGGAGTACATCGACGACCGTCTCGAAGAAAGCGAATATCTGCAATGGTCGCAAGCCTCGCAACGCTTCCAATTCATCCGCTCGCAGATCGTCGTATTCGAGTCGCGCACCTCTGTGGCCGCGCCGCAAGAGATGGTGGGAGTGATTCCTCTCCTGTCGACCAACAGCATTTTTTATCATTTCATCGACTCGCGCCGCCGTACCGAAAGCAATATCGATGACTTCCGTCAATGGCTGGGCTTTTTCGGAGGGACTTACCAGCCTTTGATCGACCAATTATCGAAGATCGATCCGTATTTCGTCACTTTGACCCAATTACGCCAACAACTGGCCGCCACTTTTCAACACTATTTTACGGAGACCGTGTCATGACCTCGATGCTGGAATCCTATGCCGCGGTGGCCGGCGAGGACGTGATCCGCCATTTGCAGCAGTTGACCAGACCGCTGCGGGGCAAGACGATGGTTCACGTCAACTCCACCCGCGTCGGCGGCGGCGTCGCCGAAATCCTGGAAAAAATGGTGCCGCTGGCCCGGGAACTGGGGATCGACGCGCGCTGGGAAGTCATTACCGGAGACAGCGAGTTTTATCAATGCACCAAGAGCCTGCACAATGCGATCCAGGGCAACCAGATCGGCATACCCGAAACGCAATTGAACCATTTCCGCGAAGTCAACGAACAGAATGCGAATCAATTGCGGCCCATTCTCGAAGAGGCGGATTTCGTGTTTATCCACGACCCGCAACCGGCGGCGCTGCTGCAATATTGCAAGGAACGGAAAGGCAAATGGATCTGGCGCTGCCACATCGATGCCAGCCATCCGTACCGGCGCCCCTGGCGTTTCGTCGAACAGTTCGTGCGCGGCTACGACGCGAGCATCTTTTCCCTGCCGCAGTTCGTCCAGCCGATGCCGCACCCGTCTTACATCATTTCGCCGAGCATCGACCCGTTGAGCGACAAGAATATCGACTTGCCGCAGGAAGAACTGGATTCGGTCCGCGGGTATTTCGGCATCGATCCGGACGCGCCGATGATCGTCCAGGTTTCGCGCTTCGACCGCTTCAAAGACCCGGTCGGGGTGATCGAAGCGTACAAGATGGCCAAGTGCTATATCCCGAACCTGCAAATGGTGCTGGCCGGCGGGAGCGCCACCGACGACCCGGAAGGCGAAGCCGTCCTGAACGAGGTGCGCTTCGCGGCCGGCGATGACCCCGACATCAAGATTCTGCTGCTCCCGCCCGACGCGCACCGGACGATCAATGCGTTGCAGCGGCTCGCCGATATCGTGCTGCAAAAATCCACCAAGGAAGGTTTCGGCCTGACGGTGACCGAGGCGCTTTGGAAAGGCAAACCGGTGATCGGCGGCGATACCGGCGGCATTCGCCTGCAGGTGATCAACTTCCATACCGGGTTTCTGGTCAATACCCCTGAAGGCGCCTCCTTGCGGATCCGCTATCTGTTGAATCAAAGGCAGAAAATGGAAGAAATGGGGATTAAAGGCAAAGCGTTCGTGCGCGAAAACTTTCTCCTGACCCGCCAGTTGCGCGAACACCTGACCTTGATGGTTGCACTGCAGCATCATGCGAACGACCGGATCGAAGTGAGTGGATAACGACGCATGGCGGGAACAAAAAGATCGCATCTGATGCCTTTCGGAACCCGGTTGCTCGACGACGGCCGGGTGAACTTCCGCCTGTGGGCGCCCGGAGCGGATAAAGTCGAGTTATGCCTGCAAGGCGATGCCCCCGAAGTCAGGCTGCACATGGCCGCCGAAGACGAAGGCTGGTACGGCATTACCACCGAACTGGCCGGTACCGGGTTTTATTACCAGTACCTGATCGACGGCAAGCATCATGTGCCGGATCCCGCCTCCCGCTATCAGCCTCAGGACGTGCACGGTTCGAGCCAGGTAATCGATCCCGCGGCTTGGCAATGGCAGGACCACCACTGGCAGGGGCGAACCTGGGAAAGCGCGGTGTTCTACGAGCTGCATGTCGGGGCTTTTTCCGGGGAAGGCAATTTTGCCGGCGTCAGGAAACAGCTGGATTATCTGGCCGATCTGGGCGTCACCGCGATTCAGCTGATGCCGGTCGCCGATTTTTTCGGCCGGCGCAACTGGGGCTATGACGGGGTGCTGCCGTTCGCGCCGGCGGGCTGCTACGGAACGCCCGACGAGCTGAAAGAGCTGGTCGATGCCGCGCACGCGAAAGGCCTGATGATTTTCAACGATGTGGTTTATAACCATTTCGGGCCGGAAGGGAATTATCTCCGCCTTTACGCGCCGGAGTTTTTTACCCCGGACCATGATACCGCCTGGGGCGATGCGATCAATTTCGGGCAAAGCCACTGGGTGCGCCAATACTTTATCCACAATGCCCTATATTGGCTCGAAGAATACCATTTCGACGGCCTGCGTTTCGATGCCGCGCACAACATTTTCGATCACCGGCAACCCCACTTTCTGGAGGAACTGGCCGACGCGGTCCGCCAGGGGCCGGGCTACGACCGCCATGTCTACCTGATCCTGGAAAACGACAACAATGCCGGCCATTATCTAAGGCGTGGCAAGAACAGCCCGCGGCATTATTTCGATGCCCAGTGGAACGACGACCTGCATCATGTCCTGCACGTGCTGTTGACCGGGGAAACCTTCGGATTCTACCGGGACTACCGTGACCGGACGATACATCTGCTGGGCCGGTGCCTGACGCAAGGCTTCGCCTACCAGGGGGAAGCCTCGCCCTACCGGGCCGGGCAACCGCGCGGCGCGCCCAGCCCGGACCTGCCGCTCACCGCCTTCATCTCCTTCCTGCAGAATCATGACCAGATCGGCAACCGGCCGCTAGGCGGGCGGATCACCGAACTCTGCCCGGCCGAAGCCGTGCGCGCGGCAACCGCGATCGTTTTGCTGGCGCCCTCGCTCCCGCTGCTGTTCATGGGCGAGGAATGGGCCTGCACTCGGCCTTTCCCTTATTTTATCGATTTTCCGGAGGAACTCGGCCGGCAAGTGGCGGCAGGGCGGCGGCAGGAGTTTGCCGATTTTCCGGAGTTCGAAGGCGAAACGGCGCCCGGCGCCCTGCCGCCGCCGAATGCGCTGCCAACCTATCAGTCGGCGATTCTGCACTGGGAAGAAATCACGCGGCTGCCGCACCGGCAATGGCTGGATTTTCACCGGGAATTGCTGCGCATCCGCAAGCGCGAAATCATCCCGAGGCTGCACGGCGTCACCGGAAAACAGGCCCGCTACCGGCTGATCGCCGACCGCTCTCTTCAGGTGCAGTGGCAGTTGAACGGCGGCGCGATACTGACGTTGACCGCCAACCTGGGCGCTATCGAGGCAAATGCGGAATGCCCTGCCGCCGGCAGGGTGTTGTACGCCAGTGCCGGCGAGCCGCAGGAAACGTTGCGGCAAGGAAAATTACCGCCGTGGTCGGTCCTGTTCTGCCTGGAGGAACCTGATGATGATCGAGTCGACAGCCGGCTATCCGCTTCCCCGCGAAAGTGAGGAACAACCCAGCGAAACCGCACTCCGGCGCCCAAAAGCGGCGATTCCGGTATCGACTTACCGCCTGCAATTGAATAAAGGCTTCACGTTCGCGAAAGCGACCCGGCTGGTGCCGTATTTACGCCGCCTCGGCATCAGCCATTGTTACGTGTCGCCTTACCTGAAGGCCCGTCCGGGAAGCACACACGGCTACGATATCGTCGACCACGGCGCAATCAACCCGGAAATCGGCAGCACCGAAGCGTTCGACCGTTTCGTCGCCGAACTGCAGCGCCACGGCATGGGCCTGATCGCCGACATCGTGCCGAATCACATGGGCGTGATGGGCAGCGACAATCTCTGGTGGCAGGACGTACTGGAGAACGGCCAGGCTTCCGGCTATGCCGACTTTTTCGACATCGAGTGGCATCCCGTCAACCAGGCGCTGCAGAACAAGCTGCTGATTCCGGTGCTCGGCGGCCTGTACGGCGAGATCCTGGAACAGCGGCAACTGACGCTGGAGTTTGACGCCACCCTCGGCGAATTCGGCATTTACTATTTCCAGCACCGTTTTCCGGTCGATCCGCAGACCTATCCGCTGATCCTGAACTCGCAGCACGCGCAGTTGACGAAGGCTTTCGCGCCGGACGATCCGGTATTTCCGGAATACCAGACCCTCGACAACAGTTTCAGCAAACTGCCGCTGCGCACCGAAACCACGGAAGAAAAAAAAGAAGAACGCCGGCGGGACAAGGAAGTTTTCAAGAAACACCTCGCCCGGCTCTGCGCGGACAATCCGCCGATCCTGCGCTTCATCGCCGACCGCGTGGCGGAAATCAACCGGAGCGGCGGCGAGAACGGCGAAATGCACGCGCTCCTGGAAAAGCAGGTTTACCGCCTGGCTTACTGGCGCGTCGCCGGGGACGAAATCAATTACCGCCGGTTCTTCGATATCAACGACCTGGCCGGGTTGCGCATCGAAGACGAAAAAGTGTTCGACACGACCCATCAATTGATTCTGTCCCAGCTCGGGCAAGGCAAGATTCAGGGACTCCGGATCGATCATGCGGACGGGCTGTACGATCCGGTCGCCTATTACGAACGCCTGAACAAAAAGATGGCGGCCATCCTCTCGAATATCGAAGCCGAACCGAAAGACATGCCCCCGGTTTATGTCGTGGCCGAAAAAATCGTCGCCAATTACGAATACCTGTCCAGCGACTGGCCGATTCACGGCACCACCGGCTACGAGTTCGCCAATATCGTCAACGGCGTTTTCATCGACGGCAATGCGGAAGCCCAACTGACGCGCTGTTACGGCCGTTTCGCCAGGAAACGCCAGGATTTCGGCGAACTGGTCTATCAGTCCAAAAAACGGGTGATGACGACGCTGATGGGGGGCGAATTGAGCGTGCTTGCCAACCAGCTCGGTAAAATCGCCAATGCGAACCCGAAAACCCGCGATTACACGCTGAACGCCCTGCGCGAAGCCTTATCGGAAGTGGTCGCCTGCTTTCCGGTCTACCGGACCTATATCAACGGCAACAGCATCGGCAAAAAAGACAGCCAATACATCAACTGGGCCGTCGAACAGGCCAGGCAGCGCAGCCGCGCCGCCGACAAGACCGTGTTCGAGTTCATCCGGAACATCCTGCTCCTGGAACAGCATTCGCCGGTTTCGGAGAGAGAGCGGCTCAAGTTCGCGATGAAGCTGCAGCAATACACCGCGCCGGTGATGGCGAAAGGCTATGAGGATACCGCCTGCTACCGTTACAACCGGCTCATTTCGGTGAATGAAGTGGGCGGCGATCCCGGCCATCTGGGCTATTCGGTGAATGCCTTCCATTATTTCAACCAGGAACGGCTCAAGAAATGGCCGCACAGCATGCTGTCGCTGTCCACGCACGACAGCAAGCACAGCGCCGACGCGCGCGCCCGGATCAATGTGCTGAGCGAGATACCGCAGCAATGGCAGGAAGTCGTGCTGCGCTGGCGAAAATTGACCAAACGGCCCAAATCGAAGGCGGGCCG
Source organism: Methylomicrobium agile (assembly GCF_000733855.1). Classification (NCBI taxonomy): domain Bacteria; kingdom Pseudomonadati; phylum Pseudomonadota; class Gammaproteobacteria; order Methylococcales; family Methylococcaceae; genus Methylomicrobium; species Methylomicrobium agile. The sequence goes on along the minus strand of NZ_JPOJ01000001.1, from coordinate 2,026,943 downwards.
GACCGCGATCGTCTGGGACGACGAATATCTGTTCTATCAAGTGCTGATCGGAACCTGGCCGCTGACGCCGATGGACGAGACCACGCTGAAGGATTACCGGGAACGCATCCGGGCCTATATGATCAAGGCGGTCCGCGAAGCGAAACTTTACACGTCCTGGATCGACCCGAACGAGGAGTACGAACAGGCCGTCGACGCGTTCGTCTGCCGCTGCCTGGACACCAACACCAATCCGATGTTTTTACGGGAATTTACCGAATTCGAAAAACGGATTCGAACGCCCGGCCTGTTGAACGCGCTCGCGCAAACGGTGCTGCAGTTGACCTCGCCCGGCATGCCCGACATTTACCAGGGCTGCGAACTCTGGCAATTTACGCTGGTCGATCCCGACAACCGGCGCCCTCCCGACTTCGACCGGCGCCATCAGGCGATGGAGCGACTGGAAGCGATGCTGGCCAAACCCGACCAGAACCGCCTTCAACTGCTGCGTTCCCTGCTCGCTTCGATGGAAGACGGGCGCATCAAGCTGTTTGTCGTAATGCAGACGCTACGTTTCCGGCTGCGCCATGCCGCGCTGTTCCAGACCGGCGACTACTTGAAAATCAATATCCAGGGCAGCGGCGCCGAGCATCTCTTGGCGTTCGCCAGAAAAGACCGGAACCATTTCGTCATTATCGTGGTTCCCCGCCTGATCGCCGCTTTATATATCGACAAGGCCGAGCCGCCGGGCGGTTTCTGGAACGGCACCCGGCTGGAACTGCCGCCGGCGGCGCCCGAAGAATACCGGGATCTGTTCGGCCAATGCCGGGCCAGCACCGTAAGGGCCGAGGATCAGCTTCAACTTTGCCTGCCCTCCTCTTTCGGCCTGTTTCCGTTTGCGATTATGTCGACGCCTCCCGAATCGGCGCCATAAAACCGAACATCGGCCTTGAGCCGAAAGCCATCGGCGCGCTTCGGCAAAAGGAATCGATCACCCCGCAATACCGCTAAGTCTAGAGCATTTTCACTTGGGGTATATGGCCTTCGTAAGGAAAACACGTCATTCCGGCAGAGCCTGCCCCGGTCAGGGACTGCCAGACGACTGCACCCGTAGGGTACGCTGTGCATACCTTTCGACATGAGAGGGTACGCATTCGGCAACTGCTCCATGCGTTGCCCTAACTCCTGCATCCCTACAGTCGAGCGTACCCTACGGGGCTGGCTGGACTTAACGGCATGGCACCCTTCAGAAGGTGAGGGCCTTACTACACGCGACATGAAAATGCTCTGGCTTCGAGGTGTTGCAAAGCTGGCTTTGCAAGTGACGAAACCGAATAACAAAGCCAGCTTTGTATTCCATGAATAACCTTGCCCCCGGCGTATCTTAACGGCATTGGGCCACCCCGCACGGCACCTCATTTTCCCGAAAGATATTTTTTGACAGCCCATAGGCCATGGATCAATATTGATATCTGGTATTCGGGAAAACGGAAAGCTTCCGTCCGGTATAGATCGAGGGAACGATTGATCTGGTTTTTGCTCAATGCCGAAAAACTCACTGCGTCATCCTGCGGGATGAAAACTCAAATACGACCAAAAAGTCATCGTGAAAAAACCTCCATCTTCCTCCAACAATTCCTCGGATTCTCCTTCCCGACCTTCCGAAGATAAAGCCGTTCCTTTCAAAGTTGTCGGGATCGGCGCCTCCGCCGGCGGCCTGGAGGCTTTCGAGGAATTCTTCCAGCACATGCCGGCCGACAGCGGTATCGCCTTTGTGCTAGTGCCGCATCTCGACCCGAGCCACGCCAGCCTGCTGACCGAAATCCTGCAGCGCTCCACCCGCATGCCGGTCGTCGAAGTACAGGACCAAATGCCGGTCGCCTCCGACGAGGTATATGTGATTCCACCCAACCGGGACATGGAAATTTTTCACGGAAAAATCCAGCTCAGCGTCCCCAATGTACCGCGCGGGAAGCGCTTGCCGGTCGACGCCTTTCTGCGTTCGCTGGCCGAAGACCAGAAAGAAAACGCGGTCGGGATCATTTTTTCCGGCACGGGCACCGACGGCACCTTAGGATGCCGCGCGATACTGGGCGCAGGCGGCGTGACCTATGTACAGGAGCCGGCCACGGCGCGTTACGACGGCATGCCGTCCAGCGTGATCCAGGCCGGTTATGCGACGCGGGTATTGCCTGTCGATAAAATGCCCGATGCGCTGATCGCCGAGCCCGGAAAAATCCGGATCGCCGGGACCGAGAAAGCCGCTGCCAAAGGCGAACCGGCCTCGCGTCCCAAAACGGAAAGCGGAATGATGCGTATTCTGCTGCTGCTCCGCTCGATTACCGGCCACGACTTCTCGTTGTACAAGGAAAGCACGATCGGCCGCCGTATCGAGCGCTGCATGCTGCAGAACGACATTAAAGATACCGATACCTATATCCGCTACCTCAAGGAAAAACCGGACGAAGTCCACACTCTGTTCAAGGAACTGTTGATCAATGTGACCAGTTTTTTCCGCGATCCCGAAGCGTTTGCGACGCTGGAAGAAACCATACTTCCGCAGTTGTGCAAGGATAAACCGGAAGGCGCTTTCTTCCGGGTCTGGGTCGCCGGGTGCGCTACCGGCGAGGAAGCCTACTCGATTGCGATTATCTTGCGCGAAATGATGGACAAGCTCCAGAAAGAGCTCAAGGTGCAGATTTACAGCACCGACCTGGACGAGGATGCGATTGCAATCGCCCGCACCGGACTTTATCCACCCAACATCGCGCAGGATGTCACGCCGGAACGGCTGCGCCGCTTCTTCCTAAGAGAAGACAACGGTTACCGTGTCAAAAAGGAGATCCGGGAAATGATCGTGTTCGCGGTGCAAAACGTAATCAAGGATCCGCCGTTCACCAAACTCGACCTGTTGTGCTGCCGCAATCTGTTGATTTATCTGAAACCGGAACTTCAGGACAAGCTGATACCGGCATTTCATTATGCGCTCAAGCCGGATGGCGCACTGTTTCTGTCGCCTTCGGAAAGCATCGGCAATCATCACGAACTCTTCAAAGTACTGAACCGCAAGTGGAAGCTCTATCGCGCCGTGCATTCCATCACCTCCGCCCGGACCATGATGGCGCAAGGGATATCCTGGGGACTGGGAGCCGTTACAAAAACACCCGAAGAAAGCATGAAGACGATCAGGGAACTCAATATTGCCGAGCTGACACGGCGCATACTGGTGCAGTTTTTTGCGCCCGTTTCGGTGATCACCGACCATAAAGGCGACATTCTGTTCATTCACGGCGAAACCGGCAAATATTTACGTCCGGCGCCCGGCCAACCTTCGCACAACATCATCGAAATGGCCCGCGAGGGATTGGGGATGGAGCTGCGCACCGCGCTCCACATAGCCGCCAGCGAGAGAATACAGATTTTGAACCGGCAAATCCAGGTCAGGACCAACGGCGGCTTCTCCCCGATCAACCTGTCGGTTCGCCCTATTGCCAATCCCGACGCCAGCCAGAATCTGCTGCTGATCAGCTTTGAGGATGTCGCCGTCGATCTCGTCAAACCGGTACGCAAACGCGCCGCCAAACCCGGTGAACAGGGGCGCATCGAAGAGCTGGAGCGCGAGCTGGAACAATTGAAGACCAGCTATCGCGCCAGTATCGAAGAACAACAGGCGTCCAACGAGGAACTCAAATCCGCCAACGAAGAAATGCAATCGACCAACGAGGAATTGCAGTCGACCAACGAGGAACTGGAAACCTCGAAGGAAGAATTGCAGTCGGTCAACGAAGAGCTGGTCACCGTCAACTCGGAGCTTCAAGCCAAAATCGAGCAGTTGGCCGGCATGCAGAACGACATGAAAAACCTGCTGGACAACATCAATGTCGGGATTATTTTTCTCGACCGGAATCTGATCATCCGGCGCTTCACCCGCGAAGCGGTGCGGATTTACCGGCTGGTGCCTTCGGACGTGGGACGGCCTTTGAACGACATCAAATCGGTCATCAACGGCGACGACCTCCACCACGCGGCGCAAGCCGTACTCGAGACACTGATCCCTTACGAGCGCGAACTTTACATCGGCGACAATACCTGGATGATGGTGCGAATCCAGCCCTACCGCACGCTGGACAACATCATCGACGGCGTGGTAATGACTTTTACCGACATTACTTCGCGCAAGGCAATAGTGGAACAAGATGCAGTGGTACGCGCCGAAAGCCTCGTCAATACCATACGCAAGCCTCTCGCCGTCCTCAACGAGTCATTCCAGATAATGTCGGCCAGCCAGTCGTTTTATAGCGCATTCGAGATTACCCCGGAAGAAGTGGTAGGCCATCCGATAGATCAATTGAACATTGGCTTCACGGCTCTTCCCGAACTTCGCAAGCTGCTGGAAAATGTTTTACGGAATGATCAGCCGATTGACGGCTATGGGATAATAGCGGACATCCCCGGCGTTGGCCAACGCAGGATAAAAATCAACGCCAGCCGCATAACGGGCAAAATCGCCATGCCGCAGATGATCCTGCTGTCGATGGAAATCAATCCCTGACAAACCGCAGAAGGTTTCGCCCTGTAGTTGATGCCGAGCGGACTTTTATATTTTTCGGTTTACGGTTGAATGAACTGTGCGGTTTCAGGAAACCGTAAATGCCTTCTTATTCAACTTCGGCGCCCCGTTTCAGAAGCAGTTCTTTCAATAGCGAACGATGGCAGCGGCTTTCATCCTCGCAATAACAACCGACCGACAGGTTCGTATGATGGGAAAGCGCGGCGAGCAGGTCCAGGTCCTTGCTCGCTCCCGGCTCCTTCATTTCGGCCAGGAATTTTCGCTTGAAAGTTTTCCAGGACTTTTCGTCGTCCGTCGCGAGAAACTCCTTGAGCACCGCCTCGCTTGGAGACAGATTCGGAAACCACACATCGTAGATATTCTTCGCCGTGTAATCTTCCTTTCTGACGCCTCTGGGCGGATGTCTGACCGTACCGATGCGCAGACCTTCCCGATCTTGGCGGGAACTGCCTAATCTTACGATTTTTATCGCCATTTGTTTCTCCTCGTATCATTGAAAAAACCATCCCTAGGACATTGATATAGAAACGATGTCGTAAATGTAGGGCGGATGCCGGCAGGCGATCCGCCATCTTACGGCGGAACCGCTGTCGCGTTCCGCCTTACCGGCTTGTTGTCCGCATCAAGCGTTAAGTAGCCTCGATATAACAAAGTGAAATCGAGGCTACCGGTATTTAATCTCCACGGCTTCGCTTCCCAACTGCCGCTTCAACCGTAACAATAGCTCTTCGGTCGCAAACACCCGCCACTCATCCCCCAGCCTGACGGTCGCCTGCGCCTGCTCCGAGCGGTATTGAATCAGTACCGGACAGGCGCCGCCTTTGAAGGGCTCCAGCGCCGGGCTCAATTCTTCGGCCAGCGAATTGCCGTTGACGCCGGCGTTCCAGATCAACTGCACGCCGCGCGCGAACGCGTTGCGGGCCTGGTCGATGCTGTAGAGTTTTTCGGCGGTCAGGCGCGGGGCGCCGGTGAAATCGTCCATCGCGAGCGCGCCTTCGGCGACCAAGAGCACGTCGCGAGTGAAGATGTCGCGGTGCCGCTCGTAGATTTCCGGATACACCGCGACTTCCAGCCGGTCGGTGCGGTCGTCCAGCAGCGCAAACCCCATCGTCTTGCCGTTTTTAGACTGGCGGGTGCGGATTTCGACGACAAGTCCCGCGACGCGCGCTTCCATCTTGCCCTTGCTGCGTTCCATGTCCGATTTCAGCTTGTTCAGACTGCCGTGCGTAAACTGGCCGATTTCGGCCTCGTATTGCGCGATCGGATGGCCGGTCAGGAACAGGCCGAGGGTCTGCTTTTCGGCGTTCAGGCGCTCCTGCTCGGGCCAGGGCTCGACGTAAGTCGAATAGGCGGCGATCGAGTCTTCTTCGGGGCCGGCTTCCTGCAGGCCGAACAGGTCGTTCTGGCCGGTTTCGGCCATTTTGCCGTGCTGTTCGGCGACTTTCAGCACGGTCGGGAGTTCGGCCAGATGCGCGGCCCGGTTCGGGTCGAATACGTCGAACGCGCCGGCGCGGATCAGAGCTTCGAGCACGCGCCGGTTGACCTTGCGCAAATCAACGCGCTTGCAGAGATCGTAAAGGTCTTTGTAAGGGCCGTTTTCCTCACGCTCCCGGATCATGTCCTCGATCGCGTTTTCGCCGACACCCTTGAGGGCGCCGAGGCCGTACACGATCTTACCGGTCCTGTTTACCGTAAAATGGAAGTTCGAATCGTTGATCGACGGCGGCGCGATCGGCAGCTTCATCCTTCGGCATTCTTCGATCAGCACGACGACCTTGTCGGTGTTGTCCATATCGGCCGACAACACCGCGGCCATGAATTCGGCCGGATAATGCGCCTTCAGCCAAGCGGTCTGGTAGGCGACCAGCGCGTAGGCTGCCGAGTGCGACTTGTTGAAACCGTAGCCGGCGAACTTCTCCATCAGGTCGAAGATGTAGGTCGCGATGCCTTCGTCGATGTTGTTCGCGACCGCGCCCGTGGTGAATATCTCGCGCTGCTTGGCCATTTCCTCGGGCTTTTTCTTGCCCATCGCGCGGCGCAGCATGTCCGCGCCGCCGAGCGTGTAGCCGCCCATTTCCCGGGCGATCTGCATCACCTGCTCCTGGTACAGAATGACGCCGTTGGTCGGTTTCAAGATCGGAACCAGAATTGGGTGCGCGTATTCGGCCTTCGCACCGTGCTTGACGTTGATGTAATCGTCAACCATGCCCGATTCGAGCGGGCCCGGTCGGAACAGCGCGACCAGCGCGATGATGTCGTCGAAGCAGTCCGGCTTCAGCTTTTTGATCAGCTCCTTCATCCCGCGCGATTCGAGCTGGAACACCGCGGTGGTCTGCGCGGTCTTCAAAATCTCGTAAGAGGCCGGATCGTCGCGCGGAATCGCGGCGATGTCGACCGGGGTTTCCCCACGTTCGGCCTTCTTGCGGTTGATCGTTTGCAGCGCCCAGTCGATGATCGTCAGCGTGCGCAGCCCCAGAAAGTCGAACTTGACCAAACCGACCGCCTCGACGTCGTCCTTGTCGAACTGGGTGACCAGGTTGCCGCCGCCCTGCTCGCAGTACAGCGGCGTGAAATCGGTCAGCTTGGTCGGCGAGATTACCACCCCGCCCGCGTGCTTGCCGGCGTTCCGGGCCATGCCTTCGAGCGCGCGCGCCATGTCGAGCAGCGTGCGGACTTCTTCCTCGTTCTCGTAGCGCTGCCGAAGGTCGTGGCTGTCCTGCAGCGCCTTGTCCAGCGTCATGCCGAGTTCGAACGGAATCAGTTTGGCGAGCTGGTCGACGAAGCCGTACGAGAAGCCAAGCACCCGGCCGACGTCGCGGGTCACCGCTTTCGCGGCCATCGAACCGTAGGTGATGATTTGCGAGACTTGGTCGCGGCCGTAATGCTCGGCTACATAGTCGATCACTTCGTCGCGCCGGTCCATGCAGAAGTCGACGTCGAAGTCGGGCATCGAGATCCGCTCGGGGTTCAGGAATCGTTCGAAGAGCAGGTCGAATTCGATCGGGTCGAGGTCGGTGATCTTCAATACATAGGCGACCAGCGAGCCCGCGCCCGAGCCCCGGCCCGGACCGACCGGAATCCGGTGGTTCTTCGCCCACTGGATGAAGTCCGCGACGATCATGAAATAGCCGGGGAAGCCCATCTGGGTGATCACGCGCAGCTCGGTTTCGAGCCGGTCGTAGTAGACCTTGCGGTTTTCTTCCTCGGCGCCGCTGCCGAACGGCGGATGCTGGCGCAGGCGTTCTTCGAGGCCCTTGCGCGATTCTTCGGCCATCACGTCGCCGATCGTCATCCCTTCCGGCACCGGATAGTCGGGCAGGAAGTTTTTGCCCAGCGTCAGCGTGATGTTGCAGCGTTTGGCGATTTCGACCGTGTTTTCGAGCGCCTCCGGAATGTCCGCGAACAGCTCGCACATTTCTTCGGGACTGCGCAGATACTGCTGATTGGTATAGTCTTTCGGCCGCCGGCTGTCGTCGAGCACGCGGCCCTGGTTGATGCAGACGCGGACCTCGTGCGCGTCGAAGTCTTTCCGATGCAAAAAGCGCACGTCGTTCGTGGCGACGACCGGAAGGCCCGCCTCGGCCGCCAAATCGAGCGCGGCCGCGATGTAGTGCTCTTCGCCGGGCTTGCCGACGCGCTGCAGTTCCAGATAGAAGCTGTCCGGAAACAGGTTTGCCCAATACAGCGCCTGGCGTTTCGCATCCTCCTTGCGTTCGCCGGTCAGCGCGCGGCCGACATCGCCGGCCATCGCGCCGGACAGCGCGATCAGTCCGCTGTGGTTCGCCTCGATCCATTCGTATTTGAGCATCGGCACGCCCTGATGCTGGCCTTCCTGATAGGCCTTCGAAATCAGTTCGGTCAGGGTGGTATAGCCCTGCCGGTTTTTGACCAGCAGCGTCAGGCGATAGGGGTTGGCCGGCTCGTCCGGATTGAAGATCAGCACGTCCGCGCCTGCGACCGGCTTGATGCCCTGGCCCATCGCGGCCTTGTAGAATTTGACCAGCGCGAACAGGTTCACGTGATCGGTCACCGCCGCCGCCGGCATGTTCAATTCGGCGAGGCGCTTGACCAGCGGTTTGATTTTGACGATGCCGTCGACCAGCGAAAACTCGCTGTGCAGTCTGAGATGGATGAATTTGGGTTGCATGGATGCTACTTCTTACCGCTGCGGATAAAAGTAGGGCGGATTCGCCGAAGGCAATCCGCCGGGAATGTGCACAGGCTTCAAAATGGCGGATTGCCTTCGGCGAATCCGCCCTACGGCTATTTTCATAGTGGAAAAGATCGGTTTGGCCGATTCGGAGGGCTATAAGTCTTCGATGCCGTTGAACAGGCTCATGTAATCCTGCATGGCGCGCTTGATCACTTCATGGGCTTCGGCGCGGCCGTACACGTCGGTAATCTCGCAGGTGGATTCCTCGCCGGGCAGGTTTTTGTAGGTCAGAAAATAGTGCATCAGCCGGTTGATGTAGGAACTCGGGCAGTCCGACACGTCGTTCCACTGCCGGTAAAATTCGTCGCCTTTCATCACCGCGATGATCTTGTCGTCCGCGTCGCCGCCGTCGAGCAGGCGGAAGCCGCCGACCGGGATCGCCTGCAGGATGATGTCGCCGTGCGACACGCTACGTTCGCTCAACACGCAGATATCGAGCGGATCGCCGTCGCCCTTGATGCCCATCCGGCCCGACTTCAAGGCGGCGAACTCGGCGACTTTACCCCCGCAATAGGTACGCGGAATGAATCCGTACAAGGTCGGCACCATGTTCGAGAATTTTTGCGGCCGGTCGATTTTCAGGTAGCCGCTTTTCTTGTCGACTTCGTATTTGACCGTATCGGTCGGCACGATCTCGATGAAGGCGTTGACCACCGAAGGCGTATTGTCGCCCGCGCTGATGCCGTGCCAGGGATGGGCTTTGTAATGGTAGTTGTTCATGTAATTGGGATCGATCAATGGGCGGTCTTGTTTCATTGCCATGCTCCGTTTGAAGGCGATGAATCGAACAAATAAACTGTAGCTTCGATGCAGCGTAAAACCGGATCGACGGATAAGCTGCCTCGATCGCACATACGCTATCGAGATGATACATAAAATAGACAGGCCAAAGTCGCGAAACGCCTGGCATCAAACCGAAATGGGCGCCCTGATCGGATCGTGCGCCCGGTAACCTTCGACTTCGAAATCCTCGTGCCGGTAATCGAACAGCGAATCCGGCCGGCGTTTCAACACCAGCCGCGGCAAAGGATAAGGCGTACGGCTCAATTGCAGCCGGGCCTGCTCCAGATGGTTCAGGTACAAGTGTACATCACCGCCGGTCCAGATGAAATCGCCGACGCCGAGACCGGCCTGCCGCGCGACCAGGTGCGTCAGCAGAGCGTAGCTCGCGATATTGAACGGCACGCCCAGAAAGGCGTCGCAGCTGCGCTGGTAAAGCTGGCAGGACAGCCGCCCTTGCGCAACGTAAAACTGGAACAGCGCATGGCACGGCGCCAGCGCCATCCTGCCTTGGGCGACGTTCGCCCGCGGGCTGATCGTTTCGTCCGGCAAATCGGCCACGTTCCAGGCCGAAACAATCAGCCGGCGGCTGTTCGGAGTGGCCTCGATCTGCTCGACGACCTGTTTCAATTGGTCGACGGTACCGCCGCCCGGCAGCGGCCAGGCGCGCCACTGGCGCCCGTAAACCGGGCCGAGATCGCCGTTTTCGTCGGCCCATTCGTCCCAGATGGTGACCTTGTGTTCGTGCAGATAGGCCAGATTCGTATCGCCGCGCAGGAACCAGAGCAGTTCGTGAATAATCGATTTCAGATGGATCTTTTTCGTCGTAACCAAAGGAAACCCTTCGGCCAGCGGGAAACGCATCTGGTGTCCGAAGATCGACAGAGTACCGCTGCCGGTCCGGTCGCCCTTCCGGACGCCTTCGTGAAGGATTTTGTTCAGTAGATCAAGATAAGGTTGCATGCAATTCCGAATTCAGGTCCTGTCGTCATGCCGATTCAAACGTTTTGCGAAATCGGCTTGCGGTAAGCCCAGTAAATCATCCCGGCGCCGATCAGGATCATCGGCATGGACAGGATCTGTCCCATCGTGACCCAGTCGAGCGCCAGATAGCCCAACTGCACGTCGGGCATCCGGAAGAATTCGACGAAGAAGCGGAAGCAGCCGTAAAAAAACAGCGCCATCCCGGTCGGCGCCATCTTCGGGCGGGGCTTGGCGGTATAGATCCAGAGAATGACGAACAGCACCACGCCTTCCAGAAACGCTTCATAAAGCTGGGACGGGTGACGCGGCAAAGGGCCGCCGTTCGGGAACACCATCGCCCAGGGCACGTCGGTCGTCCGTCCCCAGAGTTCCGAATTGATGAAGTTGCCGATCCGGCCGGCAAACAGGCCGATCGGGCACAGCGGCGAAATGATGTCGGTCAGCTGCATCATCGTGCAGTGCTGCTGCTTGCCGAAAAACCACATCGCCACGAACACCCCGAGCATGCCGCCGTGGAACGACATGCCGCCTTTCCAGATCTCGAACAGCACCAGCGGGTTGTGCAGGAATTCGGGCAGATTGTAAAACAGCGTGTAGCCGATGCGCCCGCCCAGGATCACGCCGAGCGCGCCGTAAGTGACCAAGTCTTCGATGGCCTCGGGCTTGATCGGCGACCAAGGTTTTTCGGCCCGTTTCTTGCCTAATATCCAGACGCCGGCGAATCCGACCAAGTACATTAAACCGTACCAGTGGATTTTCAGCGGGCCAATGGCGATGGCGATCGGATCGATTTGCGGATAAGTCAGCATGGTTACCGGGGCGAGTTGAACAATCAAACGAAAGGCCATTATACATGGAATTTCAGGCCGATAACGGCCGAGCCGGCAATACAAAGCGCGGAAAACCTTGCCACGGGCAAACGCCCCGGACGGCTCGGCTCTTGTGCGGGCCGAAGGAAACCGCCCTTCGCAGTAGCCGGATACTTGACTACTTGGCGAACATCGGCGAGGGGCGCCAACGGAAAATAAAATGTCCGGACGGCCTGCGCGCCGGAGAGCCCGGACATTTCACCGCATCGCCGATGCCTTTTATTCCGACATGCCCGAATGATGTTCCGTATGCCCGGGCACCTGGGCATTGCCGTGATCCTTTGCCTGTGCATCCAGCCATTCATGCAGGGCCTGTACATACTGAGGGTATTCGGTGGAAAAATGAATCTGGGCCCCGTTGGGCAGCGGTTTGTATTCGTAGCGGATATCGTCGGCGGGAGCGGTTTTCAATTGCTGAAGGCCCGGCATATCGGGGCCGTGCATCCGCATCGTGCTGGAAAAATCGCCTTTTCTGAATTCTTCGGCCATTTTTTTCAGATGGCTCTGGATCAATTCAACCTGTTCGGGATTGTCCGCTTTGGCCACTACGTGCAGAACTCCGCCGTGAACGGTCTTGGAGAAAGTTTCCAGCGCCTGGGCGGAGTTATAAGGCACCAGTTCCTGGCGGCGCTGCTCGACATCCTCGCGCCGCTGCGGCGCCGCATTTTCCTCGGCGAACGCAGGCGTCGCGAAAAATAAAAGTCCCATCGAAATTAAGGCTGCGTGTTTCATTATCGTTCTCCTCGTGTATTGACCCCCGGCGAACCCATTGCGCGCCGGGCTTTTGAAAACGGGTACTTCAGTCAAAATCCGAATGCCCTGAAAGCCGTGCTTCGGAATATTTACCAAGACCGGCCGGATAGACGCCAGGTTCCGTCATTCGGGTACGATCGGTGCGGATAATTTCGTTCCGGCTGCGCTTCTGTGTTGCGGATGGTACGCGCAGCGTACCCTACTTCTGCATTGCGGGAGCGCCCAAACTGCGGTTTCAGGGCGCCAGTTCGACGCGGATTTCGGTCGATGCGGCATGGCCGTCCGCGTCGACCACGCTGATCAGGTAATGGCCGGGCTGGCCGGGCAGCCAGGAATAGGTTTCGGAAGGAGCCGTTCCGGCAATGAAACTGCGATTGGCGAACCAGTAAATGTTGCCGTTCGCGGCCGTGGTCGCTTTCAGGGCCAGGGTCGACGGTTTGCCGAGACGGAGAGCGTAGATGCCGGATTTCAAAGGCGAGATAATTCGGAGCCCGCCGTCCTCTTCCGCCGGGTTCCGGTAGCACGCGGGCAATGGCGGAGCCGGGCGGCGCGGCATGCCGGCCTGTTCGAAAAGGCGGAGCATTTCGCTGTCCCAGAATTCGACGATTTCGCGCCGGCTTTGGGGGGCGTCCGGGCAGACGATGCGGCCGGTTTGCCGGTCGAAATGGACCGCGCGGTGCAGCGTGCTGGTTCGGATCGGCGATTTGCCCGGAATGAACCAGGTCTTCGCCCGTACCGGACAGTCCGCGTTCGGAAGGTCGCCGCTGGCCGCGCAGACCTCGACCTCTGCAACCGTATCGGGCTTGAACGAGGGAATCGGGTCGGCCAGTCCGGGCAACAGGCTTTGGGCCCGCAGGCCGTCGAGAATCGAAAAGAACAGCGGCGCGGCCGCTTTGCCGCCGACCAGAGCAGGATTTTTAGTGCCGTCGAAATTGCCGACCCAGACGGCCAGCACATAGTGCCCCGCGATGCCGATGCTCCAGGCGTCGCGAAATCCCCAGGAAGTGCCGGTTTTCCAGGCCGTCTCGGGCCGGTCCGGGCGCTTCGAATCGGGCCGCGGATTGTGCTTCAGCATGTCGAGCGTAATGTAGGCCGCGGCGCTGCTCAGCAGCGCCAAGGGCTCGGTAGCTTCCGATTCCGCCCGGCCGGGGCTGCCGCAATAATTCAGCCTGCCGAGCTTTCCCCGGTTGATCAGCAGCGCATAAAGCTCGGCCAGCTCTTCCATCGTCACCTCGCCGCCGCCGAGCGCCAGCGATAGCCCGTAATGCGGTTCATCCCGCAGCCTCGACACGCCGGCGCGCAGCAGGAATTGATAGAAGGTCGGGCGGGAAAGCTTGGCGGCAACCCGGACCGCAGGGACGTTGCGGGAGCGGATCAACGCCTCCTGCACCGTGACCGGCCCGATAAAACGGCCGTCGAAATTTTCCGGACTGTAAGGGCCGAAGGCGGTCGGCAGGTCGGCCAGGATCGTGCGCGGATGCACCAGCCCCTGATCGAGCGCCAGCGCATAGACGAACGGCTTTAAAGTCGAACCCGGCGAGCGTTTCGCCAGCGTGCCGTTGACCTGGCCGTCGATCGCGGCATTCCGGTAATCGGCCGAGCCGACCATCGCCCGCACCTGCATCGAATTTGTATCGACCAAAAGGGCTGCGGCGTTGCGTACGCCTTTGTCGCGGTTGGCCGCCAGGAAATGGCGGATCGAACGTTCGACGCTTTTTTGCACGGTCCGATCCAGACTGCTGAGGATCGCTTCCGCTCCGGCGCAACGCTGCAACAGCAGGTCGGTCAGATGCGGGGCTTCGATCGCCAATTCGGAACGGCCGTATACGGGCAAGGGCAAGGCCAGATCGGCGGCATAGCGGCGGTCTTCCGGAAATTCGTCGAGCCAGTTTTGCCAAAGGCGCTGCCGGGCGGCCAGCAGCGCCTTTGGCAGTTCATGGTGTATCGGGACGCGGCGCGCAGGATTTTGCGGAATCACCGCCAGCGTCACCGCTTCGATCCGGTTCAACTCCACCGCAGGCTTGTGAAAATAAATCCGGCTCGCCGCACCGATCCCGACGATATTGCCGCCGTACGAAACGCCGTTCAGATAGGCTTCCAGTATCTCGTCCTTGCCGTAGCGCAGGTCGAGCCACAGCGCGAACGCAATCTGCCGCAGTTTTCCGAAATAACGGCGGCTGTCGATCCGGTATAACTGCCGGGCGACCTGCATGGTGATCGTGGAGCCGCCTTGCCGGCCGTTGTTAGTCAACGTGGCCCAGGCCGCGCGCGCCAAAGCCCAGGGATTGACGCCGGGGTGCCGGTAGAACCAGCGGTCTTCGTAGAGCAGGACGGCGGCGCGGAGATGGACGGGGATCTGTTCCAGCGGAGTCCACAGCCGGAACTGGCCGTCGCTCGCCAGGGTCAGGCGCAGCAGTTCCCCATGCCGGGCGTAGATCGCGGTTGATTTGGGGTAGGCATCCGAAAGTGACGATTTGGGGAAATACTTAACCGCTCCAAGAACAAGCCAGACTGTCGCTAAACCGAGAACGGCGGCTCGAAACCACCCATGCGCATGCAACGGGTTGCGCGGTAGGCCGGCTTGATTGCGGGTCATTTAATCAACCATCACTGTTTCGGACAATGACAACAGGCTCTGCCGGGAAAAGCGCAGGTCGGGCTTCCTGGCGTCAGCCCAGCCTGAGCAGCCTCTTGTCGGAGATTTCCGCACGGTTATTTTTTGATACTTTTATAGTTTTCCTCGCTTTCGCGCATGATTCTTTCTCCCTCTTCGACGATTCGCCGGCCTTCGTTAATTTTATTTTGACCTTCGGCGATCATGGCATTGCCGCGGTCGACCAACTGCTTGCCTTTTTTCCATCGATCGCCTAAATTCGCGATGCCCTGGCTTTCGCGCAGCATTTCCTCGCCGGAAATAAGCGGTTCCGGGGCCGGGACCGGCGCCGGTTCGGAGGCACAGCCGCCAAGGGCCAGAATGAAGCATGAAATCGCCAGCTTCGCTCGAACAGTAAGATAATTTTGCATAATCAATGACTCTTGAATGTTACGGATTAAATAGGAGACGGTGAATTTTACCAGATGTGGTGAAAAAACCGGGGGTTCGAACATAGGTTCAATCGATGCGCGCAATGTTAAACCCATCGGTTTGAGCAGAGAAACCCTTATCCTATCCCGCTGGGTTTGCGCTAGGCTTAAATCCGGCCGGCGCAAACGGTATTTGGAAGAGAAACGGGTCGGATGGCCTCAACAGCCGAATACGCCACAACCCTTATTGACTGTAGGGGACGGCGTACCTTTTATCCTCCAATAGTACGCACAGCGTACCCTACAGCGGTAACTCCACCCCGCCTGAGGTAACGCTATCGCTCGACAGGGGAACTAGGGAAGAAGTCATTATCGGCCAAACTCTACCCCCTCTCCATAGCGAGAACCCGGCGGAAAAGCGGCTGCCGGACCGTGAGTTTCTTTAAAGCTGTCCGGCTTTGGATACCGATCATGGCGGGATATTGCCTGTTGTACGAAAGCTGTCGCGGCTCCAACTGGAGGCGCGGAGAATAATCTGAGATGAGACAAGCGGATGATATGATTACCGGCTTGAAATTTACTTAATCGGAGTCGATATGATTGGCTATGCCGTTAGCCGTCCTTTTGCCTTGAGCGTTCGCGGCCAGCGCAAAACCCTGAAAGCCGCACCCTCGCTCGAAACGCCTACGGCGGATACGGTCTATATCTCGGCCCAGTGGGAAATCGACATGCTCCAACAGGCATTGACGGAGGCCTGGCCGCAAGCGAACAAGGCGGAATTGTTGCGAATCATTTCGTCGGCAACCCTCGTGCGGACGGCGGGATTTCCCGTCCTGTTGGGCGCCGGAGCGTATGCCGACCCCGAACATCAATCGCCGCCGCAATGCCTTGTCCTTCAATTGCGGTCGCTTAAAGCCGCCCAACCGTTTCGCGAGCACTTCCGGCTGCTCGTCATCAATGGTTTCGTCAGCAATTTGGGCGACACGATGATCGGCCTTACGGCTTTCAGGCAGGTGCTGTCCGTGTTGCGCGCCGAATTGCCGGCGGTGTCGGTGGACCTCATGCTGGGTTGGCATAAGGACGATCGCCTGGAAAGGCTGGTGCGGAATGTGGAGGGTATCGATGCCGTATTGACTCAAGGCTTGAGTCTGGCCGAAATGTCGCGCTATCAGGGTATCTTCGATACCAGCAGATTGCTGTTGCTGCCTCGTTATGGAAAGATGCCGATGGTGGATTGGTATCTGTGGTGGTTCGGCATAGAGCCTTCCCAAGTCGCTGCTGCCGACAAGCGCAACCAAGTAGCCATCCCGGCGGAGGCCGATCGAGCGGTGGCTGATGGCCTGACGCCTAAAGCTGGACCGCGCATCCTGGTGAATCCGCACGCTTCGGTGCTATTGCGGAGTATGCCGGAAAGCGCCTTGCGGCGATTGATCGAGCATCTCCTGTCTGCCTGGCCGGAAGCGGATGTGCTGCTGACTCATCAGCTGAACATCCATTCCCCTCGTTTGCAGTTCGTTTCGAAAATCACGCCAACGGTGGACCATCTGGCGGCGCTGCTCACGCAAGTCGACGGTCTCATTGGCGTTGACACTTATACCCAACACCTCGCCGATGCGACTTCAACGCCGTCCGTTACGATGATGGCCTCGATGGAGCTGGAGGTTTATCCCTACTACCCATTGGGTGAAAGTTTATTATTGCCGGGCGCAAGCCAGCTTTCCGGCTGGGGTAAGGCCAAAGTTGCGCCATCCGACTGGGCCGCCGCATCGAGCCATTACGAAATGGCGTGGGAGACACTGGATTTTGATGCCGTACTTTCCGCCTTACGCCGAATGATGGCTAAAAAGCAGGCGTCCTATCGTGCCTATCCGATACGGTTTCATCCCGAACCCGGCCCGGAACGGAAGCTTTCGACGCGGCAGGCAGTCATCGAAGGCATGGAACTGGACATGCCGATACGGCAGCGGGAAGACCCGTTGGCGCAGTTACTCCACCAGACCGTCATCGGTTTGGGCAAGCAAGTCCTGGCCAGGGGAGATACTGTGGTTTATCTTGGCGCGGGAGCCGGAGCAGCGGCGCTGCCTCTGGCTCGAATGGTCGGCGGACAGGGACGTCTGGTCGCTTTCGAACCGCGCCGGGAATTGTATCAGCTGCTTTGCGCCAATCTGGCGCGGGCGGGAATTCGCCATGCCGAAGCGCATTTTGCGATGCCGGAAGGGGAAGGATACGCCGTACGCGAAATCGCCCATCTCTCGATGGATGATGAATATCTGCCGTTGAGCATGGGCAATTCGGAACAGCTCGAGCCGATCGTCTGCTGGCCGCTGGATGCCAGAAAAATAGAGGCGTGCCGCCTGCTGACCGTCTGCTCGCCTTTACCGCTGCTGTCGGTGCTGCAAGGGGCCGGCAATACGATACGGCGTTGCCAGCCGGTTATCGTCGCGGGCGTATTGTACTGGCGGGATGTGTCGCGATTGACTGAGTTTCTGGCCGGGTTTGGCTACCATGTCAGGACATTGGAAGTCAGTGATTCCGCCCTGCCGGAATCGGGGATTCAATACGCTATCCTGGCGGCGGAACCGCCTGGAGGAACAGCGCATATCAATTAGTGCGTAGGTTGGGTTAGGCGCCAGCCGTAACCCAACACTCGAAGCCGAATCCTGTTGGGTTACGCTTCGCTAACCCAACCTACGGATCTTTCTCGTCGACACGCACCGTGCCTGATCCGGAATGTGCTCGCAAGGTCGGTACATACATCGCCTCGGCATAGACCGGCGGCACGTTGAATAGCCCCGTAGGTTGGGTAGAGCGAAGCGAAACCCATTGTGGAAGCCATATCGTATGATGGGTTTCGCTTCGCTCTACCCGTCCTACCTTGCTATGGCAAACGGCGATTTGCTTACGCGAAACCGCCCTACCACACTGTAGGGCGTTTTCGCGACAGCAAAACGCCAATCCCCTTTAAAGCGCGGCGGATTGCCTGACGGCGAATCCGCCCTACAAGCTGATTAAATCCTTCGACAAGCTCAGGACGAGCGGTAAGCTGTCGATTCCGTTCGTGGTGAGCTTGCCGGGCCATGGACGGAATCAGCTTATTCAGAGCCTCCTCAAGACCTATAATTGGCCTAATTTAAATTCAAAGCCCAAATTCACCACCAAGTCGTTCAACACGCCTTCGCCGCCGACGTTAGACGGAAGGGTATTTATACGATAGCGAACATCGCCGCGTAAACTGAAGTTGTCGGTAATCGTAAAACTGCTGCCGCCGCCGGCTTCAAAAATGAACGAAGTGGCATGGGTGTTGAAATAACGGGAGGTCAACTCGGTACGCATGCCGCCGAGGCTGGCGACCAGATAGGGTGAAAAACGGTCGCGCATGAAGTAAAACTGCCCGTCCAGGCTAGCTCCCAATAAATCGGTTTCGCCGCCGCCGCAACAGGGAATGTCGTTCCTATAGTTATGCCAGAAGCCGCGCGCCTCCACGTTGAAATAGCGATTGATCACCATTCCGACGCCGGCTCCCGCCCCCCAGCCATCGGATGCCTGCGTATCGCCGCCCGGATGCAAATAACTGCCGAACGGCGCGACATAAATATCGCCCGCCTCTCCGCTCGCTTGCGAAACGGCGCTAATGCCCAGCGATGAGACGGCAACCAAAACCGTCGCTAACTTATTTATGTTCATCGATCTCTCTCAAAAAATTACACAAAATTATCCACAGTCAGCGCCTTGACGCCAGTCAGCATGATTTCAAAATCCGCTATGCCGTCGCCCGTGACATCACCTTGCAACAGATGGGTCTTGGCATCGAAATGCAATTCCCCTGCCTGTTCGCTAAATGCCGTGACAAGAACGAACTGCTGCCCGCTTGGCAGCAATTTGTTGGCCAACTCGGTTAAATCGATTTTGTCCTCATTCACCTTAAAGTCGGCGATGACGTCGCGGTTCTTCTTACCGACCAAACTGTCCGACAGCTCCACGTACTTGAACACATCGGCCCCGGCGCCGCCGAACAATTTATCGGAGCCGCCACTGCCCACCAACACATCGTTACCTCCCAATCCTCGCAGAACATTCTTGCCGTCGTTACCCACGAGGATATTGTCCTTGGCATTGCCGGCGCAATTCAAATTGGCAATGCCATGAGTAGACGCATTCGACAGGCCCGCCATTTTAAGCAGCCAATCGGGCAAGCAATTGTAGGCACTGGTGGATGTCGATACGATCTTGTTGAGCAATTGCACATTATCGACGTCCACCGGCGTCTTTTTTAAACTGACATTCGAAGTAATCCACACGGGTGGAGGATTAACCGGCTGCTGGATGAACACCGGCAACCCCGGATCGAACAACGCTTGCATATTGGGATCGTTGTCGCCAAAAGCATTGTCGGTAAGCGTCAACTCGATCGCTTGAATCAGACCGTCCTTAATGATAAAGCGAGCGCCATCGCCCACCGGATTACCCGCCGCGTCGGTGCGTTGCGTAAAATCATACCAACCGGCGCTGGTAATCTCTTTACCGTTCAAATCCAGCAAGACGCCTGGCGCATCTATAGCCGCCTGGGTAACATATTTGAGATAAGCGTTGAAGCCGTTTTCGGGTACTTTAGCGCGTGAAATGTCGATCACCACCCGCACTTGCGTACCATTGTCGGGATTGTTATCAAAATCCTGCAAGACAAGTCCGTCGTCGACAGGCGTAATCGCAAATTGAATCGGATCCCAAGGCGCTTCAATGGTAGTGCCATTGGGAAGATTATTCACGCTGACCGGATGCCCGCCGAACTCGGCGGCATCCTGAGGAATCACGTTGATTTGACTGAGCTGATAGAACTCATCGCCAACTATCGGCGAATCCTCCTCGGCATATCCCGATACCACCGACAACGAAATGATCGGCTTGACTTCGGTCAACGTGCCTTCAATGGCTTTATCGAAATACCCGCTATTGATCCAGGCCAATGTAGCCAGCGCATGTTGTTCGGCATCTTGTTTGCCATCGTTATTCAAGTCGCCATCGGCACCGCCGTTGCCGGTAGATGAGGACATGGTCGCCAAAATCTCTTCCACATTGGGCGCAATACCGTCTTTGTCGAAATCGTCATCCAACAGGACGGTATTGCTGACCGGCCGGCCGTCTATCAGATCGCCCGTGTATTTCAGCCCGGTACCGTCGTCTTTGATGGTAGCGGTGCCGAAGGTTTCGCCCACTACCGGACTGCCGGGCAAACCGGTGGCCGTCAAGCGGAAAGTTTCAGCGCCCTCTTTTAAGAGGTCATTGATCAACGGGACACGAACCAGCAAGTTCGTTACCGCGCCCGGCCCCTCCGGCAAGGTCAAGACATCGTTGGCGGGATACGCCTGCCAAGCGCCATCCATAAACACTTCCAGCGTATCCGCCACATCCAGGCCCAAACTGGCATGGCCTTCGCCTACGCCGGTTGAAGTCAAACGCAACGTCAATTGCTGGCCGCCCAAACCGGTGAGGATAAACACCGCAAACGACGAACCTTCATTCACCTCAAAACTGTCAATCGAAAAGCTGCGGTCATCGTCCTTGATTATCCTCGGGTCGGTCGTCTCCGCGCCGCTTTCGTTATAAAACGCACCGCGCCCGTCATCGCCAATTACCCCGGTGCCATAAGACGTCAAGCTGCCGGTGACCGCTTTCAGTTTGAACGACTCCGGCCCCTCGAACACCTCGTCATCTCGAATAGCGACTCTCACCAACAGTGTGGTGCTGCCGGCCGGATAAGTCACCGGCGACCCCACATAATCAGCCCATTGATCGCCATCGAAATACTGCAGTTGGGTACCCGTATCGTCACCCAAGGCCGCGTGGCCTTCGGGCAAGGTTCCATCCGCCAAGCGCGCCGCGGTTTCTTCCAACGAGAGAGATAACTGTTGTCCTGTAGAGCCGGAAACCCGGAACACCGCATACGGAGACTTCTCGTTGACCGTCACATTATCGATTCTCAGTAACCGGTCATCGTCAAGATGGCTCTGACTGGTCACCGGCGTATCGGCACTGACCGAGCCGGTAAAAATCGTGCCCGTGCCATCGTCGAGCAAAGTCGCCGTTCCGGTAAACGCGCGGCCGCCGCTGCTGGCAATCAATTGGAAGGTTTCCGGGCCTTCATAGATGGGTGGATCGTCATTGACGATACCGGTTCGAACCAGCAACAGACCGCCTGCAGGAAAGTTCGTCACGCTGTCCGGAACATAATCTTGCCAGGCGTTACCGTCGAAAAACTGCAACGCCGAACCGCTGGGGGTATTGGCGGTATCTACGCCCAAGATGGCATGGCCCTCGCCACTACCGGTAGGCGCCAAAGCCAAACTAACCGGCTGGCCGGCAAGACCGCTGACAGTAAAGATGGCAAACGGCGAGGCTTCGTTCACCTCGATGTTGCTCACCTGCAGCGGCAGATCGTTGTCGAGAATGGTTCCGGCGCCAGTCACGCCGCCCACGGTCAGACTCAAAGTTTCCCCATCTTCGATGAGACTGTCATCGGTGGTGCCAATGGTAATGGTAAAACTGGTCACGCCTTCCGGCACGATGACGGCATTGTAATTAGCGTCTTTCCAGGCGACGCCGCCGCTGAAAGTCCAGCCGCTCCGCGCCGCATAGTCGCTGCTGTCGGCCGTACCGCCAAGGGCGACGCTGTGTTCGGTCGGGATGGCGCTCGCGCCGGACAGGGTCACGGCGTAACGCAAGCTCTCGCCTTCAACGACACGGTCGTCGACAGGGTTTTGTCCGGAATTGCCATTGTCTTCGGCAACGACGCTGAGGACCGTTTGCTCGTCGTTATCTTCGATGGTGGCGGTGCCGGTGACGGCTTGGCCGCCCGCCGGGGTGACGGTCAGCGTGAAGGTTTCGCTGCCTTCGGTGACGCCGTCATCGATGATCGGCGTGCGCACCAGCAAGGTGCCATCGGTGTTGATGATCTCGACCGGACTGCCGGTGTAAGTCTGCCAAGTTTCGCCGTCATAGTATTGCAGGTCCGGACCAAAGTCGGGGTTGGCGCCGCTGCCGACGGCCGTGCCGTCGGTCAGGGCCAGAGAGACCGGCTGGCCTTGCGTGCCGGTCACGGTGAACACGGCGTGGCTCGACGCCTCGTTGACGGTGATGTCGTTCACGCTCACGGCGCGGTCGTCGTTCACCGGAACGTGGCCCTCATTGCCTTCGGCCGGGTTCGAACCATGCGGCTTGCTGGGGTCGGCCGGATCCGTCGGCACCAGAATCGTCCCCGTGCCGTCGTCAACGATCGTGGCCAGGCCCGTGTCGCCGTTGTCCGGGTTCGAAACGTAGTTCGCCGTCAGCGTGAAGGTTTCCGCGCCTTCGTAGAGGTCGTCCTGTTCGGAGGTGATGTCCACGCGCACCAGAATCTGGCCGCTGCCGCCGGCCGGCACTTCCGGCCGGCTGCTGCCCGAATAGGTCGTCCAGGAGGTGCCGCCGTTCGTCGAATAGTGGAGCGCGAAGCCGCTGACCGTCGCGTCCCGGTCGGCCGCGTCCGCCGTGTTGCCCAGCGTCAATTCCACCTTGTCGCCGGCCTTGCCGGTCACATCGACCGTGAAGGTCGCGTAGGTCGAAGCTTCGTTGAACGTACCGCCGCCGGTCACCGTGATGCTGCGGTCGTCGTCCTTCGGAGCCGCGCTGTCGGGCGTGCCGTCGTCCTTGAAGATATCGCCGGCGCCGTCGTCCTGGATGGTGGCGGTGCCGATGACGGCTTGGCCACCCGCCGGGGTGACGGTCAGGGTAAAGGTTTCGCTGCCTTCATAGACGTCGTCGTTGACGATCGGCGTGCGTGCCAGCAGGGTGCCGCCGGTCGGAAGGGCAATCGCTCCTGTGTAGTCGGTCCAGGTGGCGCCGCCATCGATGGATACTTGCAGAGGGTTGGCGCTGCCGAAGTCAACGCCGCCGCCCGTGGCCGTGCCCGGCGTCAAACTCAGGGTGATTTCCTGGCCTTGCGTGCCGGTCACGGTGAACACGGCGTGGCTCGACGCTTCATTGACAATAATGTCGTTCACGCTCACGGCGCGGTCGTCGTCCTTCGGAGCCGCGCTGTCGGGCGTGCCGTCGTCCTTGAAGATATCGCCGGCGCCGTCGTCCTGGATGGTGGCGGTGCCGGTGACGGCTTGACCACCCGCCGGGGTGACGGTCAGCGTGAAGGTTTCGCTGCCTTCATAGACGTCGTCGTTGACGATCGGCGTGCGTGCCAGCAGGGTGCCGCCGGTCGGAAGGGCGATCGCTCCTGTGTAGTCGGTCCAGGTGGCGCCGCCATCGATGGATACTTGCAGAGGGTTGCCGCTGCCGAAGTCAACGCCGCCGCCCGTGGCCGTGCCCGGCGTCAAACTCAGGGTGATTTCCTGGCCTTGCGTGCCGGTCACGGTAAACACGGCGTGGCTCGACGCTTCGTTGACAATAATGTCGTTCACGCTCACGGCGCGGTCGTCGTCCTTCGGAGCCGCGCTGTCGGGCGTGCCGTCGTCCTTGAAGATATCGCCGGCGCCGTCGTCCTGGATGGTGGCGGTGCCGGTGACGGCTTGACCACCCGCCGGGGTGACGGTCAGCGTGAAGGTTTCGCTGCCTTCATAGACGTCGTCGTTGACGATCGGCGTGCGTGCCAGCAGGGTGCCGCCGGTCGGAAGGGCGATCGCTCCTGTGTAGTCGGTCCAGGTGGCGCCGCCATCGATGGATACTTGCAGGGGGTTGGCGCTGCCGAAGTCAACGCCGCCGCCCGTGGCCGTGCCCGGCGTCAAACTCAGGGTGATTTCCTGGCCTTGCGTGCCGGTCACGGTAAACACGGCGTGGCTCGACGCTTCGTTGACGGTGATGTCGTTCACGCTCACGGCGCGGTCGTCGTCCTTCGGAGCCGCGCTATCGGGCGTGCCGTCGTCCTTGAAGATATCGCCGGTGCCGTTGTCCTGGATGGTGGCGGTGCCGGTGGCGGCTTGGCCGCCTATGGGCGTTGCCGTGAGGGTGAAGGTTTCGCTGCCTTCATAGGTGTTGTCGTCGATGATCGGCGTGCGTATCAGCAGGGTGCCGTCGGCATTGATGATCTCGACCGGGCTGCCGGTGTAGGTTTGCCAGGTTTCGCCGTCATAGTATTGTAGGCCAGGGCCGTAGTCGGGGTTGGAACCGCTGCTGACGGCCGTACCGTCGGTCAGTGTCAGGGTAATGCTCTGGCCCAGGGTACCGGTCACGGTAAACACGCCGTGGCTCGACGCTTCGTTGACGGTGATGTCGTTCACGCTCACGGCGCGGTCGTCGTCCTTCGGAGCCGCGCTATCGGGCGTGCCGTTGTCCTTGAAGATATCGCCGGTGCCGTCGTCCTTAATGGTGGCCGTACCTTTGACACTAACGCCGCCATTACCCGGCGTCACATTCAGGCTGAAGGTTTCGTTGTTGTCGGAAACTGTATCGTTGGTGATCGGCGTGCGCGCCAGCACCGTGCCGTTGTTGGGCACGGTAACAGTGCCGCCCGTGTAATTGGTCCAGGTCTGGCCGCCGTCAACCGATACTTGCAAGTTGACGCTGCCGGTGCTGCCGAAATCCACACCGCTTCCGTCGGCTGTCTCCGGAGTCAAGGCCAGGGTGATTGCCGTGTTCGGCGTGGCGTGTACTTCAAACACCGCCGTGCCGGACGCCTCGTTGACAACCGGATTAGTAACGGTCAGATCGTTGTCGCGCGGGATATAGCCCGGAGTATTCGAGTCGGCCGGGGTTTTTGCGCCGGTGTCCGGGTCAAAAATATCGCCTGTGCCATCGTCCCTGATGGTGGCCGTGCCGATTGCTGCATGGCCGCCTATGGGTGTTGCGGTGAGGGTAAAGGTTTCACTGCTCTCGCTGAGAGTATCGTTGACGATCGGAGTGCGCACCAGCAGCGTAGCGTCGGCATTGGCGATGGTCACGGCTGTTCCGGCTGCGTAATTCTGCCAGGTTGTGCCATTGAAGTATTGCAGGCCCGGACCAAAGTCGGGATTGGAACCGCTGCTGACGGCCGTGCCATCGGTCAGGGCCAGGACGATCTGTTGGCCTTGCGTGCCGGTCACGGTAAACACGGCGTGGCTCGACGCTTCGTTGACGATGATGTCGTTCACGCTCACGGCGCGGTCGTCGTCCTTCAGAGCCTCGCTATCGGGTGTGCCATTGTCCTTGAAGATAGTGCCGGTACCGTCGTCCTGAATGGTGGCGGTGCCGGTGACGGCTTGGCCACCCGCCGGGGTGACGGTCAGGGTGAAGGTTTCGCTGCTTTCATAAAGATCGTCGTTGACGATCGGCGTGCGTACCAGCAAGGTGCCGCCGACCGGAAGGGCGATCGTACCCGTGTAATTCGACCACGCTTCGCCATCCCAATATTGCAGGTTCGTGGCACCGCCGCTGCCGAAGTCGATGCCGCCGCCGGTGGCCTGACCGGTGGCGGTGCCGCCGGTCAGCGCCAGCGTTACCGTTCTGCCGGCGTCGCCTTCGACGGTGAACACGGCGTGGCTCGACGCTTCGTTGACGGCGATGTCGTTCACGCTCACGGCGCGGTCGTCGTCCTTCAGAGCCTCGCTATCAGGCGTGCCGTTGTCCTTGAAGATAGTGCCGGTACCGTCGTCCTGAATGGTGGCGGTGCCAGTGACGGCTTGGCCGCCCGCCGGGGTGACGGTCAGCGTGAAGGTTTCGCTGCCTTCATAGGTGTTATCGTTGACGAGCGGCGTGCGCACCAGCAGGGTGCCTCCGTCCGGAAGGGCGATCGCCCCCGTGTAATTCGACCACGCTTCGCCATCCCAATATTGCAGGTTCGTGGCACCGCCGCTGCCGAAGTCGATGCCGCCGCCGGTGGCCTGACCGGTGGCGGTGCCGCCGGTCAGCGCCAGCGTTACCGTTCTGCCGGCATCGCCTTCGACGATGAATACGCCGTGGCTCGACGCTTCGTTGACGGTGATGTCGTTTACGCTCACGGCACGGTCGTCGTCGCGTGTAATGTAAGCTTCATCGCTTGGGTCAGTCGGGGTTTCTTCGCCGGTGTCGGGGTCAAAGAGGGTGCCGGTGCCGTCGTCCTGGATGGTGGCGGTGCCGGTAGCGGCTTGGCCACCCACGGGAGTGGCAGTCAGCGTGAAGGTTTCGCTGCCTTCATAGGTGTTGTCGTTGACGAGCGGCGTGCGTACCAGCAAGGTGCCGTCGGCATTGGCGATGGTCACGGCTGTTCCGGCGGTGTAGGTCTGCCAGGTTGTGCCATTGAAGTATTGCAGGCCCGGACCAAAGTCGGGATTGGAACCGTTGCTGACGGCCGTACCATCGGTCAGGGCCAGGACGATCTGCTGGCCTTGCGTGCCGGTCACGGTAAACACGCCGTGGCTCGACGCTTCGTTGACGGTGATGCCGTTCACGCTCACGGCGCGGTCATCGTCGCGTGTAATGTAAGCTTCATCGCTCGGGTCAGTCGGGGTTTCCTCGCCGGTGTCCGGGTCGAAGAGGGTGCCGGTGCCGTCATCCTGGATGGTGGCGGTGCCGGTAGCGGCGTGGCCACCCACGGGAGTGACGGTCAGGGTGAAGGTTTCGCTGCCTTCATAGATGTTATCGTTGACGAGTGGCGTACGCACCAGCAGGGTGCCTCCATCCGGAAGGGCGATCGCCCCCGTGTAATTCGACCACGTTTCGCCATTCCAATATTGCAGGTTCGCTGCACCGCCGCTGCCGAAGTCGATGCCGCCGCCGGTAGCAGTACCCCCGGTCAACGCCAGGACAACATGCTGGCCTTGCGTGCCGGTTACGGTAAACACGGCGTGGCTCGACGCTTCGTTGACGGTGATGTCATTCACGTTTATGCTGCGGTCGTCGTCCGCCGAAACGTGACCCTCATTGCCTTCGGCCGGGTTCGAACCATGCGGCTTGCTGGGATCGGCCGGATCCGTCGGCACCAGAATCGTCCCCGTGCCGTCGTCAATGATCGTGGCCAGGCCCGTGTCGCCGTTGTCCGGGTTCGAAACGTAGTTCGCCGTCAGCGTGAAGGTTTCCGCGCCTTCGTAGAGGTCGTCCTGTTCGGAGGTGATGTCCACGCGCACCAGAATCTGGCCGCTGCCGCCGGCCGGCACTTCCGGTTGGCTGCTGCCCGAATAAGTCGTCCAGGAGGTGCCGCCGTTCGTCGAATATTGGAGCGCGAAGCCGCTGACCGTCGCGTTCTGGTCGTCCGGGTCTTCCGTGTTGCCCAACGTTAATTCCACCTTGTCGCCGGCCTCGCCGGTCACATCGACCGTGAAGGTCGCGTAGGTCGATGCTTCGTTGAACGTGCCGCCGCCGGTCACCGTGATGGCCCGGTCATCGTCGAAGGTTAAACTGCCGCCCGGCGTTCCCGGTCCTTCGCCTTCGTCGGCATCCGTGATGTCGCCATCCCCATTGACGTCGATACGGCCCGTGTTGTCGTCCACGATGGTCGCCGTGTCGGTACTGGTTTTCGCGCTGTTTGTCGCATAGCTCGCCGTTAGCGTGAAGGTTTCCGCGCCTTCGTAGAGATCGTCCTGTTCGGTGCCGATGCCCACGCGCACCAGAATCTGGCCGCCGCTCGGTACCGTCGGACGGTTACCCGATGCCCCATTCCAGGTATAGGTTTCCCAGTCCTCGCCATCGTTCGTCGAATAGTGGATCGCGAAGCCGCTGATCGTCGCGTCCCGGTCGGCCGTGTCCGCCGTGTTGCCTAGCTCCAGCAACACCGCATCGCCCACCTCGCCATCGGCAGTCACGGTAAACGTCGCATACGTTGAGGCTTCGTTGAACGTGCCGCCGCCGGTCACCGTGATGTCGCGGTCGTCGTCGACCGTGACTGTGCTGACCGCCGCGCTGGCGGTGGCATTACCGGCAGCATCCGTCGCGGTGAAGCTGAAGCTGCGATCGCCCTCTGTCGGGGTGGTAGAAGCATTCTTATATTCCAACGCATGAATAATGCTGGCGGTTTCGGCTGCCGTAAGGTGGCCTCCTCCCGACTTGACGATGGTGAACGTGCCGCTCGCCCCGCCAGAGGTTCCATTGGCCGTCACCTGCACCGAGACGCCGCCAACCGTAACCGTGCCCACGGCTGCGCTGCCGTTCGCCCGATAGAAGCTGCCGTCATCGAAGGACAACAACTCGTCATCCCCATCGGACAAGCCCGTCACCGTCAAGACCAAGGAAGCAATTCCATTTCCTTCGATAACACTGGCCGCATCGTCATTGTCATCGATACCGACGGCCACGCCCGGCAACACGTTGGCCGAGTGGTTCAGCGTCGAGGCGTCCGACGGATCGAGGTCTATCACCGGCGGCTTGGTGTCGATCACATAGTTGTCCGACGCTGTCGTGCTGCCGTTGGCCGAATTGCCGGCGAGATCGGTCACGCCGGCGTTGTTCAGCGTAATGACGTTGGAGGTGTCTTCGAGATCGGCCGTCGGCGTAAAAGTTGCCGTCCAGGTGATGCCGCCATCGCTGGAAACGATAGCGGTCAACGTGCCGCCCTCGATCGTCAGATCGTCGTTATCGAAATTCTTGACCGCTTCGCTAAACTGGATCGTGACCAGGGCCGTGTCCCCCGCCTTCAGCGAGGACTTGTCCATTGTAATGATCGCATCGACGACCGTCGGAGGAGTCACGTCGATGATCAGTTCATTCGCCGTTTGGTCGTACAAGACGCCTCCGCGCAGGGCCTTGACTTCGTAGGTTTTATCCTCGTTGGCCAATTCGTCGCCCACGGGAATTTCCAGCGTCCAGACCATGTCATTAATCGTGAGTTCAGGATCTCCCTTCTCATAGGTCTTGCCATTCACGTTCACGCTGAAGGCTTCGCTCTCACCGAGTAGGGTATTGCCGACGGTGCCGGTCAAGATGGGAGTCAGGTCGTTGGTGCGCAGCGCGTCGACGGTGGGCGCCTCGGTCGTCAGCGGGTTGCTAAAAGCCATCGATGCGAAGATGGAGCCGTACTGACGCGCAGTTGAGCCTACGTTTCCTGTTGCCCCCATCTTGATGGTAAACGTGCTGACCGTATCGAATTGCGTCTGAACGCGGCCTATATCGTTGACGACCAAGCCATCATAACTTTTATTATTTCCACTTTCGAAACGCATGCGCCCCGTCCCGACGGCTCCCGCCTTGATTTGCAAATCCGTGGGATTATTGACGGTATAGCTTTTAAAACCGCCGTACTCGACAAATTCTCTGACATTGCCGCTGGCAGCATCAATATCGATGGAATTATTATAAAAGCCGCTCAAGGCGCGCACATTGCCATCGGTGTCCTTGAACGTGATCGAAAAAGTCACGCCGCCATCGGCTGCCGTCGTTTTGATTTCAGGGGCAAAAAAATCCGCAGTCGTCATTCCCGCAGGAGCCGTTGCGTTTGTAGGATTGTTATTATCGATCGAGGTCAACTCCGCGCCCTGAATACTTTCAATCTTTACATAGGCATCAATCTGCACGCCGTCGATCGTAACGACGTTGGTGTATTTGTAAACGGCTTCTTCTTGCTTGTCGGTACCAAAGACAAGTTCGGCGTTATTGAACTTCAGCGGCGTAGCGCCAGGCACGATCAGCGGAACTGTCTCGTCCGCGAGCACATACGACCAGTCGTCCGCCACGAGGCTCGGGGCTTCGATGTTGCCGGTGTGGCTTTCCAGCGTCCAGTCGCCGCCTTTGCCGGCGTCGCCGGTGGCATTGGTGGAGGCGGCAATGTCGGCGCCGGTGAGTTGGGCGAGTTGCCGGATGAAGGCATCGCCTTGTTCGCCCTGGGCAATGTCGCAGCCATAGAGAAGAATGTCGGCATCCGCCGTGAGATGGGCGGCCCAGGTTTGCAGGGCGTCGCCTTGCGTGGCAAGGCTTTGTAGGTCGAGGGTATCGCTGCCGAGCGTCAGGCTGCCGGCGCTGCCGTGGCTGACGATGTGGATGGCGTCGAACTTACCCCCCCCAAATTAGCAAGTTCCATGCCAATAGCGTTCAACCCGGACTCATCGGCTTGGACGATGCGCACGGCGACGTTGGCGGGTAGGTCGGCGAGCAGGCTCTGATAGTCAGGCACGCGGGCGTCGATGACGAGCAGCGTAGCGGGGGCGGCAGAATCTTCATAGACATCACCTGCCGGGGTAGTTGCTGTGTTAATCGATTGCGCGTTAGAAAAACTGAAAATAGCCATTTCAAATTCCTGGATTAAAGTCTGAGCATTATTTTGCGGCCGCCGTTGAAACCAGCGAACCTCATTTCATCTGTGTATCTTTAACTTAACCCGTGCCCAAGTAGACAACCTCATCGACTTAGCCACGGCATATTCCCCTTATATAGAAACATTATAATTAAGGTTTTATCTTTGTCTAGCTTAAGGTTGGGTTACGCTGCACTAACCCAACTTTGGTATTGTCTAATTGTGTTTTTCAAACGGTAATCGTATGGATACGCTTCTACCCGCGATTGTCATGGCATGAAGGAGCGGCTTTAGCCGCGATAGAGGCTTCAATCGCGGCTAAAGCCGCATCCTACTTTGAAGGCCATTGGCGTTTTGCTATCGCGAAAACGCCCTACAATGCCGGTAGGGTGGATTCGCCATCAGGTAATCCGCCGCGCTTTAAAGGGGATTGGCGTTTTGCTATCGCGAAAACGCCCTACAATGCCGGTAGGGTGGATTCGCCGTCAGGCAATCCGCCTTGCTTTGAAGGGAATTGGCGTTTTGCTGTCGCGAAAACGCCCTACAATGCCGGTAGGGTGGATTCGCCGTCAGGCAATCCGCCTTGCTTTGAAGGGAATTGGCGTTTTGCTGTCGCGAAAACGCCCTACAACGCCGGTAGGGTGGATTCGCCGTCAGGCAATCCGCCTTGCTTTGAAGCCTGTTGGCGTTTTGCTGTCGCGAAAACGCCCTACAGCTCTTTCGAGTGCGAGGGCGGGGAAAAATCGGGACGAATAGGGTACAATCGCAACCGCTTCATTGCCCTTGTCTTCCCCGGAGAATCGATCGATGGCCAGGTTGTTTGCGGTGTTGTCCTCATTATGGCGCGCTTTTCTGCTCGGCTGGCGCGGTCTGTTCGGCGTCTGGCGCTGGGACAAGCCGGCCTGGATCGTCCAATTCGGCGGCTGGCTAGCGCCACGGCTTGACTATGTGAAAAGCCATCTCTGGCAAAGCATCCTGGCCCTGATCCTGGCCGCAGGAGTCGGCGCCGCAAGCTGGTACGGTTACCATTTGTGGGAAAACCGCCCCAAGCCGGCGTCGGTCGACTTTTCGGTCGCCGCACCCGAGCGGATGAAAATCGAGGAAAAAAACGCCAAACCGAATCCGCTGGTGATTACGTTCGACGGCTCGGTTGCGCCGCTGGAGCAGGCCGGCAAGGCGATTGCCGAAGGCGTTACGATCGAGCCGGAGGTCAAAGGCCGCTGGCAGTGGCTGGACGACCGGCGCCTGGCGCTGCAACCCGATCACGAATGGCCGGTCGGGCGGACGTTCGAAGTCGCTTTCGAAAAGCATCTGGTCGCGAAACAAATCCGGCTGGCGCGCGACGAGTTTTCGTTCACGGGGCCGGCTTTCACCGCTACGCTCGACAAAGCCGAATTTTATCAGGACCCGCTGGACCCGGCGCTGAAGAAAGCGATTTTCCAAGTCCGCTTCAGCCATCCGGTCGATGCCGCCTCGCTCGAAAAAGCGGTCGAGATGACCCTGGTCGGCGCGCAGGATTCGAAAATCAAACCCGAGCCGATCCCGTTCACGGTCAACTACGACAAACTGGGGCTGAACGCCTTCATCCACAGTCGGCCGCTCGCGATTCCCCAGCATCCTCAGCAGGTCAACTTTTTGTTGAACAAAGGCGTCAAGGCTAAAGGCGCGGAGGCGAAAACCGCGTCCGAATTACGCAGCGAAGCGCGCGTGCCGGGCCTTTACGACGAACGGATGATCGAGAATATGGAACTCACGGTCGCGCCGAATCTCCAGTCCGGCCAGCAGGAACAGGTTCTGATCGTCACTACGTCGGTGCCGGTTCACGAACAGGAAATCGCCAAATCGATTCAAGCTTGGCAACTGCCCGAATTCGATCCGAAGACGCCGGAAGAAGAGCGCGATCACCCGACTTACTGGTCCGTGGACCGGGTCACCGCGGAAATCCTGAAATCCGCCCAACCGGTCGACCTGCACACGGTTCCGGCCGAAAACGAGTACGGCACCTCCCATGCGTTCCGGCTCGAAGCCGATGTCGGCCGCTATCTGTATGTGGCCGTTTCGAAAGAGTTGCGCTCGTTCGGCGGCTACCGATTGCCGAAACCGGTTTACCGGACCCTGCAAGTGCCCGAGTTTCCGAAGGAATTGCACATCATGGGCCAGGGATCGCTGTTGATGCTGAGCGGCGAAAAGAAAATCGCGGTGATGACGCGCGACCTGAAGGGCCTGAAAGTCGAACTGGGCCGGCTGCTGCCGGACCAGTTGCAGCATCTGGTCACCCAGACCTCCGGCGATTTCGCGCATCCGGAATTCAACGGTAATCTCGGGCAGGACAATCTGGCCGAACGCTTCGAACTCAAGCTGCCGCTGCCGGAGGCCGGCCAAGGCAAGCCGCATTATCAACCGGTCGATCTGAAAACCTATCTGGTCGATGCGGAGGGCCAGCCGAAACGCGGCATTTTCCTGCTGACCGCGAAAAGCTACGATCCGGACAAGCCTGAACAAGACCAAACAAACGATGCCGGCGGGCCGGAAGAAAAGCGCTTGGTGCTGGTGACCGATCTCGGGATGATCGTGAAAACCGAACGGGACGGCTCGCAGGTCGTTTTCGTGCAGTCGATCGGGACCGGCGAACCGCAGGCAGGCGTCGAGGTTTCGGTAATCGGCAAGAACGGACTGACGTTGATGAAGGGCTTGACCGATGCGGACGGCATGGCCCGCTTCGCGAAACTGGCAAAACTCGAACGCGAACGTGAGCCGGTCTTGTACCTGGCTACCGATCGCGGCGACATGAGCTTTTTGCCGCTCGGCCGGGACGACCGCAACCTGAACCTTTCGCGTTTCGATATCGGCGGCGCGGCCAATGCGGCCGATCCGGGCGAACTCAGCGCCTATCTGTTCTCGGATCGCGGCATTTACCGGCCGGGCGATACCTTCCATATCGGGATGATCGTGAAGGCAGAAAAATGGGAGATGCCGCTCGCCGGCCTGCCGCTGGAGGCCGAAATCCTCGATCCGCGCGGCCTCGCCATCAAAAAAACGCGGCTGAATCTCGGCCGGGGCGGCTTCAACGAGCTCGCGCACGAAACGCTCGACAGCTCGCCGACCGGCACCTATACGGTCAATCTGTACACGGTCAGGAACGCGAAGTCGGACAAATACCTGGGTTCGGTGTCGGTCAAGGTCGAGGAGTTCCTGCCCGACCGGATGAAGGCGGCGATCGCGTTCTCGAAGCCGATTCCCGAAGGCTGGGCCAATCCGCAAGATTTGCAGGCGGCCGTGAACGTGCGGAATCTTTACGGCGCGCCGGCCGAAAACCGGACCGTCGAGGCCAGTCTGGCCTTGAGCCCCAGGCTGCCGGAATTTCCCCGCTACAAGGATTACCGTTTTTACGATCCGCATTTCGCCGAGCACGGTTACGATGAAGATTTGAGCCCAGCACGGACCGATGCGGGCGGCAAGGCAGTCTTCAGCCTGGACCTGGAAAAATATGCGAAGGCGACCTACAAGCTGCATTTACTGGCGCGCGCGTTCGAAGCGGAAGGCGGGCGCAGCGTTGCCGCCGAAGCGGATATCGTCGTTTCCGACCTGCCGTATCTGGTCGGCTACAAGGCCGACGGCGCGCTCGATTTCGTCGCCCGCGATGCGAAGCGCAATGTCGAGCTGATCGCGGTCGATCCGAATCTGCAAAAGACCGCCGCCGACCCGCTGACGCTCGAACTGATCGAACGCAAGGCGCTGTCGGTGCTGATCCGGCAGGATGACGGTACCTACCGCTACGAGTCGCGGATTAAGGAAAACCCGTTGCACAAGGCGCCGCTGGCCCTGCCGAAGGAAGGCCATACGTTGACGCTCGACAGCAAGACGCCGGGCGATTACGTCTATCAGGTGCGGAATGCGGAAGGTACGGTGCTGGCCAAAATCGCCTACAGCGTCGCCGGCCTCGGCAATGTGTCCCGGACGCTGGACCGCAATGCCGAACTGCAGCTGACGCTCGACAAGCCGAGCTACGCGCCGGGCGAGACGATCAGCGTGAACATCCGGGCGCCTTATACCGGCGCGGGGCTGATTACGGTCGAGCGCGACAAGGTCTACGCGAGCCGCTGGTTCCGTGCCGACACCCAGTCGACCGTGCAGACGATCGAAGTGCCGAAGGAGCTGGCCGGCAACGGCTACGTGTCGGTGCAATTCGTCCGCGATCCGGGCTCCGACGAAATTTTCATGAGCCCGCTGTCTTACGGCATCGCGCCGTTCAAGATCGGCTTGAATGCGCAAACGCAGCCGTTGACGCTCGACGCGCCGGAACGGATTCGGCCCGGCGAGCGCCTGCCGATCAAGCTGGCCAGCGAAGGCCCGGCGCGGGTCGTCGTGTTCGCGGTCGACGAAGGCATCCTGCAGGTCGCGCGCTACAAGAATCCCGACCCGCTCGGCCATTTCTTCCGGAAGCGCATGCTCGAAGTCGGCACGTCGCAGATCCTCGACCTGATTCTGCCCGAATTCACCAAACTGTTGCAGCTCTCCGCGCCCGGCGGCGACGGCGAGGAAGAGGAAGCCGCCTCTTACCTGAACCCGTTCAAGCGCAAACGCGACAAACCAGCCGTGTACTGGTCCGGCATCACCGATATCGACGGCGAGAAAACCTTCAATTACGATGTGCCGGACACGTTCAACGGCGCGCTGAAGATTTTCGCGGTCGCGGTCGGCGATTTGAAGATCGCCAGCGTGATCGGAAAAACCCAGGTGCGCGGCGATCTGATCGTTACGCCGAACGTGCCGTCGATGGTCGCGCCGGGCGACCAATTCACGGTCAGCGCCGGCATCGCGAACCACGCCGAAGGCAGCGGGCCGAAAGCCGAAGTCAAAGTTAGGCTGAATGTGCCGCCGCAGTTGCAGGTCAAGGATGGCGCCGAACGGACGATAAAGATAGCCGAAGGCCACGAAGGCGCCACGACCTTTACCTTGCAGGCTGCCGCCGGCGGCAAAGCCGTATTGGGCGACGCGGAACTGCGCTTCACTGCGGAAAGCGGCGGCAAGTCGGCCGGACTGAGCAGCCATCTGAGCCTGCGTCCCGCCGTGCCGAAAATGGCAAACCTGAGATTTGGCAACTTCAAAGGCAAACAGGAAGTGAAAGAACTGCGCCGGCTGTATCCGGAATACCGGCAGGTCAGCGCCGGCCTGTCGCCGTTGCCGCTGGTCGCGATGCCGGGATTGACGGCTTATCTGGACAATTTCAGCCATTACTGCACCGAGCAGTTGACCAGCAAAGCGATACCGGCGATCGTGCTGCGCAAGCGTCCCGAATTCGGCGACAAGCCCGAACCGGCCAGTGCCGATATGGATTGGTTGAAATTGCTTTCGGTGCTGCGCACCCGCCAGAACGGCGAAGGCGGCTTCGGTTTGTGGACCGCTTCGCCCGAGGCGCATGAATTCGTGTCGGTCTATGCGGCCCATATGCTGCTGGAAGCGTCCGCGAACGGGTTTCCGGTGCCGGCGGACATGCTGCAACAGGCGCTCGACTATCTGAAAAATCTTTCCGCGAGCCCGGCGGAAGACTTGGCCGGCCTGCGCGCGCGCGCTTATGCGGCGTATCTCTTGACCCGGCAGGGCAACGTCGCGACCGCCGCGTTGGCCGGGATTCAAGAAGCGCTACGCGCGAATTACAAGGATGAAGAATGGCGAAACGACCTGGTCGCGGTCTATCTCGCAGCCAGCTACCGCTTGCTGCAGCAGCCTTCGGCCGCCGATGAACTGATCAAAATTCCGGCTGAATCGCTCGGAAGTTCGGCCGGCACCTTCGATTTCAACGACTATTACGATCCCTTGATCCATCAGTCCCAGACCCTGTATGTGCTGGCGAAGCATTTCCCGGCCCAGCTCAAAAAGCTGCCGGCCTCGCTGTTCGAAGCGATCGGCCGGCACTTGCGGGAGGACCGCTTCAACACCCTGTCCTCGGCGTATCTGCTGCTCGCTTTCGACGCCTACCTGGACGCGCTGCCGGCCGGCGTGGCGCCGCATCTTGCGATCACCGCGATCGACGGCAAAGGGCAGCGCCAAGCCCTGGCGCTGCCGCAAAATTTCGCGCCGCGCGCGGCGTTCCCGCTCGACGCCGCCGCGCTCGAATTCGAAGGCGAAAGCGGCATGCCGCTGTATTACGCGGTTTCCGAATCGGGCTTCGATATCGCGCCGCCTTCGGCAGAAGTGCGCGATGGTCTCGAAATCGTCCGAAGCTTCCTGGGCGACGACGGCAAGCCGCTCGATAAAATCCCGCTGGGCGCGGAAGTCACCGTCTCGATCCGCGCGCGGGCGATCGACCGGGACTTTATCGCCAATGTCGCGATCGTCGATCTCTTGCCCGGCGGTTTCGAAGCGGTGCTGCAAAATCCGGCCGAGAAAGAACAAACCGATTCCGAAGAGGATGCGGGAGAAGAAAATGTTCCTCACTGGCAGGACCGGCTGAAAACCGGCGGCAACTGGACGGCCGATTATGTCGACGTGCGCGAAGATCGCGTGCTTCTGTACGGCACGCTAAACAAGGACATGGCCGAATACCGCTACCGTGCCAAAGCCACTGCGGCGGGTACGTTCAACGTGCCGCCGGTCTATGCCGAGGCGATGTACGTACCGACCTTGCGAGCGCATTCCGGATCAGGCGCGGTGCGTGTCGACGAGAAAGATCCGTAGGTTGGGCTAGCGAAGCGTAACCCAACAGGATTCGGCTTCGAGTGTTGGGTTACGGCTGGCGCTTAACCCAACGGCTCTGGTAGGGCGGATTCGCCGCCAGGCAATCCGCCGCGCTTTGAAGGGGATTGGCGTTTTGCTGTCGCGAAAACGCCCTACAGTGTGGTGGGCGGTTTCGCGTAAGCAAACCGCCGTTTGCCATAACGCTATGGCTTTCCGAAGCGGTTCGACAATACGATTTTTTCGATCAACTGTTCCGCATCATCCAGTTCATGCTCATAAATATCGGTCCGATAGGCTTCGCCTTGGGTTTCGGTATGCGAGGCAAGCAGCGCGTCGCCTTTTTCGCTGGTCTTGATCCGGGTCAGGGTCGACAACCCCGGCTGCAGCGGATTTTTGCGCAGTTCCTCCGGATCGAGGCCGATACGGACCGGGACCCGTTCGGCAATATGGATAAAGTTGCCGGTGGCGTTGTCGGTCGGCAGCAGCGCGAACGGACTGCCGGTGCCGGGATTGATGCCCTGCACGCGGCCGTGGTACACGAGGCGGTCGCCGTAAGCGTCGACGCGGATTTCGGCAGGCTGGCCGGGACGGATGCCGGCGATCTGGTTTTCGAGATAATTCGCTTCGATCCAAAGGTCGTCGAGCGGCACGATTACCAGCAGCGGCGCGCCGGGCTTGATCTGGTCGCCAACCTCGGCGCGGCGTTTCGCGACATAGCCGGAAGCCGGCGCGAGAATATGGCGGCGCTTGTATTCCAGGTACGCCAAGCGCAGTTGGCTTTTGGCTTTTTCGACTAAAGGATGTTTGTCGACATCGACGCCTCCCACCTCGGCTTCGATGCCCGTTTTCTCCGCTTCGGCCTCCTTGATCGCGGCCTCCAGTTCCTCGATTTTGTCCCTGGCGTTTTGCACCTGCTGTTCGGAAGCGGCGCCGTCGCTAAAGGCGGCCAGATAGCGATTCAAATCGTGGCGGACCTGGTTCAGGGCCGCCTGCCTGGCCGCGATGCGCTGCCGCAAGGTTTGAATTCCCGCAGTCAGTTTTTCGAGATGGCGGACCGTTTCGCCGAGTTCGGCCTGCGCCTTTTCGAAATCCAGCTGCGCCCGAACGCCGTCGAGGCGCACCAGGACCTGCCCCTGGCGCACTCGTTGCGTGTTTTCGGCCAGTATTTCGACGACGGTGCCTTCGGTTTGCGCTTTCAGCGTAATCAGGTGGCCGGTCACGAAAGCGTCGTCGGTCGCGACCCATTCGCGGTTCGCAAACCACCAGTAAACCAAATAAGCGGCGACGCTCAGCAGTAACGTCAAGGTGACGGCGGCCAGCCGGCGCCTGCGGCGGCGGAGGATTTCCCTGGGGCGTATCGTTTTATGCATGGTTTCCTTTATTCAACGGCCTTGTTCAGATAGCCGCCGCCCAGAACGCGGGTGAGTTGTACGGCGGTTTTGCAATAATCGCCTTCGAGGCCGGCCAGCCGGAGACGTTGGAAGGAAACGGCCGTATTCGCTTCGATCAGGCCGCGGCGGTCGCTCAGCCCGGAACGGTACTCGCTTTCCGCCAGCCGCCGGGCCGTTTCCGCCGCGGCAAGCGTTTGCCGCTGCTCATTCACCTGTTCATCTATCTTTTGCCAGCCGGCCAGCGCGTCGGCGACTTCCTGCACCGCGTGCAGTACCTGGCCGTTGTAATGCTCGACCGCGGCGTCGTAGGCGGCCTCCCGATACTGGAGTTCGGCGCGCAGGCGTCCGCCTTCGAAAATCGGAAAGTCGATCGACGGACCGACCGCATAAGCGAGGCTCGACCCCTGCAAAATCACATCGGTCATGCTGACGCTGTGGAGCCCCGCAAAGGAGACGAGATTCACATCGGGATAAAATGCCGTTTTCGCGACATCAATCAGCTTCGCTTCGGCTTCGGCGCGCAGCCGCGCGGCCTGCACGTCGGGACGATGCGCGAGCAGGCGCAGCGGCAGGTCGTTCGGCAAGGGCAGCAGCCGGGGCAGGACCAGGGGAGCGGACGCGACTTGCCGCCCCCAGTCGGGTCCTTTCCCGGCCAGCGCCGCAAGGCGGTTTTGCAGCAGTTGGATTTCGGCGCGAATCGCCGCCTCCTGTTGCTTCGCATCGTTGAGGTCCATTTTCGCTTTCAACAGCGGCGCGGTGGACGAAAGTCCGGTGGAGAGCCGCGATTCGGCCCATTTGAGCCATTCGCTCCGCTCGGCGGTGAGGCGGGCGGCGGCGTCGAGCCGGGCCGATGCCGAAGCCAGATCGAAATAGGCGCCGGCGACCGCGGCCGAGAGCAGCAGGCGGGCGTCGGCCAGCTCGATCTCCGCAGCCATCGCCTTGCCGATCGCGGCTTCCAGCGCCGCCTTGTCCTCGCCCCACAAATCCAGGTGGTAGCGCAACACGAACGGATTGATCAACAGCTGCCGGAAATGTTCGCCCGCCAGTTTGGCCTGCACGCTGTTGGCGGAAAAACGTTGGGCGCTGAAACCGATATTGGCGTCGACGGTTGGATATTGATTGGCCGCCTCGGCATCGACCAGGGTTTGCGCCTGGCGCAGCCGCGCCTCGACGGTTTTGAGGGTCGGACTGTCGGCCAGCGCGGTTTCGACCAGCCGGTCCAACGCCGGTATCGCGAAGCTTTGCCACCATTTCTCCGAGGGCCAGCGGGGGCTGGCCGGCAATGCCTGTCGAGCCGCCGCCAGCGTCTTATCGACGCGCGGCATGGGGATTTTGCCGGCGCGCGCGCCGGGCTCGGGAAGCCAGGCGCAGGATGGAGCCAGGAGCAGCGCGCCCAGGCATGCGGCAAAGCGCCGCCGTAATGCGTTCATACTTCCCTCGCCAGCAGTTCCAGCGCGCGGCGCACCCACGGGAGGCGCCGCGGCTCCCGGGTCGGCTGCGCCAGCCAGACCAGCAGCGCCATTGCGGTGAAGGCGCAGCCGGCGATCCAGAAGGCATCGTTGACGCTGTGAATGGCCGCCTGCTGCTTGGCGATTTTCGCCAGTTGCACCGTAGCGGCCGGTTCCGCAAAGCCGGCGCCGGTCAGTGTCTCCATTGCCAGGCTGTAAGGCGGATCGAGCGGCGTCAGGGTTTCGGCCAGGCGGGTCATATGGAAAGGCGCGCGCCGGTAGAATACAACCGTTTGCAGCGAAATGCCGATCGCGCCGGCCGCGATCCGCATCAGGCCGGCAATATCCACCGCGCGGGGCTGTTGGGCCGGCGGCAAACCGTGCAGCATCAATGTGGTCAGCGGCCCGAAGAACGTGCCGAGGCAAATGCCTTCGATCAATTTAGGCCAGAACAACCGATCGAAAGACGCGGAATCGTCGAAGCGGCTCAGCCAGAAATAAACGCCCGCGAAGCCGAGCAGGTTGGCGCAGGCCAGCGGGCGGGCGTCGCAGCGTTTGACGACTTCATGAAAGACTCCCGCGACCGGCTTCGCGAAAATCGCCATCGGCAAAAACACAAGGCCCGCGAGGAACGAAGAATAGCCCATCGTTAGTTGCAGCTGCACGATCAGGAGCGACAGCAACCCCTGGAAAAACAGAAAACCGATCGAAAGCAGCAGTACCCCGATCGTGAAATTGCGGTGCGCGAATAAGCGGACGTCCAGGAAGGGCCGGCGTCTGCCGAGTTCCCAGACGATCCAGTACAACAGGGCGGCGATACAGATGACAATCAACGCATTCAGATAGCCCGAATTCGTCCAGTCCCAGTCGTTGCCCTGATTCAGCAGGGTCTGGAAGCTGCCCATCGCGACAGCCAGCAGGCCGAAGCCGATCCAGTCGAAATGGCTGAAGGCGGTTTTTGCGCCGCGCCCGTACAGCAAGGCGCCGACAATGCCGGCGATCGCGAGCGAGACGGGAACATTGAACAGAAACAGCCAGCGCCAGCCCAGATGGTCCGCGATCCAGCCGCCGAGCGGAGGGCCAAATGTGAACGGCGTCAGCGTGAACAGGCTCCAGACGCCAATGCCGACCGACTTTTTGCGGTCGGGATATTCTTTCAGAACCAGCGTCTGGCCCAAAGGCAGGGTTACGCCGCCCGCGAAACCGAGTACGACCCGTGCGGCCAGGTATCCGTAGAGTGAAGTGCTGTAGGCGCAGACGGCCGAAGCGGCCGCAAACAACATGAAGGCCCAGACGAACGGGCGGTATTCGCCCTTCTGCCGCGCAAACCACGAGCCGAGCGGAAAACCGAGCGCCAGGCTGGTCATGTAATCGGTCTGGGTCCAGGTCGCGAAGCTGGGCGGAATGGAAAGCCCGCCCGCCACGCGCGGCAGCATCGCGATATAGGCTCCCGCATTGAAAATCACCACCGCATGACCAAGGCCCAGACACAGGTTGAACAGCACGAAGCGCCAGCCGCGCAGCCGTTTGCTATAAATGAGGCCCATGCTATGAAGATTTCCTGACGGGGAAGGCGGTTGCGAAGCGTGTAGTCATACGGAAAATCCGCAGCATAAGATTTGGCAAACTCTCAAAAAATAGCGAATCGATACTATGATAAAGCAAAAACGGCGCGGCCCGATATTGCCGACGACCTTAAAGGCCGGCCCGTTAACGGCCGCCAGCGCCTCTGTCCGATTAATTAAGCGGGCACCGCTGGCTTTTTTTTTAATCCCGTCAGATCAAAAGTCCCCACATCAGCATACCCACGCCGATTGTGAAGGCCGATCCCCATTTCATTCGATCCGATGCCGATGAGGTATGCCAATAATCCAGCGTCACTGCACCCAACTGATGGCGTGTATCGATCCACTCGGCTTTGAATGCCTCGTACCAGCCCGGCAACCGGCGGCTCAGCCTGTAGAGGGAGGCCGCCGCAATCAGAAACAACAGGTAAAAAGTGACGACCTGCGCCGTATGGCGCGATGTATCGAACAAATGTTCGATGGCCGCATCGAAGACGTATTCGATGCCTTCGAAAGCCAAATCCAGGAGTTCGAGAAACAGTTCGAGCAACGTATCGAACAGCATATACGACAGGATTACGATCGGCAAACCGAAACCGATCTTCTGTTTTAGCGATATGCTCATAACCTTTCTCCACAAGCCGCTTCCGACTACGGAGTTGACAGTGCCGACAAGCGCACCGGCGTCAGGCCGATGTCCTGCATCGCCTCCGCGATCAGCCGGCCGCCGTTCTCGCGGATCGAAGCCTTGAACCTTTCGCCTTGCGGATAGAGCAGTGCGGGTATTGCCGTGTCGCCGACTACTAGCGATTTTTTGCTGGTCTTGGCGAGCACTTGACCCGTGTGCGGATCGATCAATTTGAGCAAGACCTGAAGGGACGTCTGGCCTTCGAAAATACGGTAGCGGCCGATGCCGACTTCGAGCACCGCGTCGGCTGTTTGCGCCCCTTCAAGGGATGCGGGAGCGTTCCGGGCGTACCATCGATCGACCGCTTCCCGCCAGTGTCCGATATACGCGGTGCGTTCTCCGGCGGCGATCGGCAGGCGGGCGGCTTGAGGCTTCAGGTCGGCCGTAATATGCGCGGCCTTCAACTGCGCTTCCGCGGCGGAGGCCAGTTCAAGCGTCGGCATCCAATAACCGGACAAGGCCGAAGCGTCGCCATTCGCCGACAGGTCGGCGATTTCCACGCTGTCGCCCTGCCCGACCTTGCCAGCGATCAGGATACCGCCAGGAC
Source organism: Methylomicrobium agile (assembly GCF_000733855.1). Taxonomy (NCBI): domain Bacteria; kingdom Pseudomonadati; phylum Pseudomonadota; class Gammaproteobacteria; order Methylococcales; family Methylococcaceae; genus Methylomicrobium; species Methylomicrobium agile. The sequence goes on along the minus strand of NZ_JPOJ01000001.1, from coordinate 1,984,303 downwards.
TCCGGTACACGGCTTCCTGCGCAGTGCCAGTGCCGGGCAAAGCCAAAACCATATTGTATTCATGCGCGTAATTCGGCATCCGGGTTTCGAGCGGGTCGGGCAACACCTCCAGGGGCGGCGCCTCGACGGCCACTATTCTGACCGTCTTGATCGCCGACGCCGCCGCGCCGGGCAATCTGACCGTGGGAGCCGTCTGGCAGCCGGCCAGCATCAACGCCGGCAACAGCCAATACCAACCCTTTTGTGCGTATTTCTCGAACATCGCAAACCTCCTGCCTGAGCCCTGAAAGCGAAATTTATCTCTGCGCCGAAATGGACCGCCCGACTCGGTAGCGAATGACAATGACCCAGAATAGGGCGATCACTTTTAATTACCAATATAAATTCAATTTACAAATGAAACAAATGATTTATATTTGACTTTAATATCGAAAAAACAAATGGAAACGCGATGGATATCGAACAGATCCGTACTTTTTTGAGCGTAGCGGCGAACGGCAGCTTTCAGGAGGCGGCCAACCGCCTCTACGTGACGCAATCCACCGTCAGCATGCGCATCCAGCGCCTGGAAGAGTATCTGCGGGTGCCTTTGTTCGTGCGCAACCGGTCCGGGGCGCATTTGACCCAGCAGGGCAGGCGGTTCCTGAAGCATGCGAAATCGATGTTGTTGACGCTGGAGCAGGCGAAACACGATATCGGCCTGCCCAGCCGCTTTCGGGCCAGCATTACCGTCGGCGCGCGCATCGCGCTGTGGGAAACGATGCTGCCGCGCTGGATCGGCGAGATTCGCACGTCGTTGCCGGATGTGTCGCTGCGCTGCGACATCGGCTTTGAGGACGATTTGATGCGGCGGCTGATCGAGGGCACCGTGGATATCGGGATGATGTACGCCCCGCAGCACAGCCCGGGGCTGAAAGTCGAACATTTATTCGACGAGACGCTGGTGCTGCTGACTACCCGGCCGAACGACCCCTGGCCGGGAGACGACTATATCTATGTCGATTGGGGGCCCGAGTTTTACGCTCAGCACAGCGGCTTCTATCCCGATATGGAGCGACCCGCGCAAGTGGTCAATATCGGCTGGCTCGGCATTCAGTTGATTTTGTCCAACGGCGGCTCGTGTTTCCTGCCGATCCGGATGGCCGAATCCTTCGTCTGGGCAAGGCGCCTGCACCGCGTCCCCTGCAGTCCGGAATTCAAACTGCCGTCGTATATGGCATATCCGCTCGATACCGATTCGGCGGTACTGACGCAGGTGCTGGGCAATTTGCGCCGGCTGGCGACGGTCGAGCGGCAAACCCGTTACAGTTGAACGCTACCGCTTCCAAAGCCAATGTCTGTTCTGGCGGAACCGCTGGCGCGTTCCGCCTTACGCGGGTTACGCTACGCGAATCGGATCTACGCGGACCAAACAACCCGCGCAGGATGTGAGGGCTGTAGGGCGTTTTCGCGATAGCAAAACGCCAACAGGCTTCAAAGCGGGCGGATTGCCTGGCGGCGAATCCGCCCTACACAAGAGCCGTAGGATGTGTTGAACGCAGCGAAGCGCATCGATCGCGAACGATGGGCTTCGTGCCTCAGCCCATCCTTGTATTGGTAGTAGATTCACCGCCAGGCGAGCCGCCACAGTCAGATTGCCGGAATCAATTTGGCCAATTCGGGCTGGCTTAATTTGCTTATGGCGAACTCGGCATTTTGGCGCAGGCGCGGCCGGTAGTTGGCGGGCGCCCGGTTTTCCTTCAACAATTGCAGACAGATATCGAACGTTTCGCGGTAATGTCCCGTCCAGTAGGCCAGTACGGCATACTCGTCCCGCAAGCCGTAATCGGCTATCCAGGCTTCGACGAACAAGCCGGTGGCGGGGGGCGGCAGACGCAAGGCATGCCGCGCCAGAATGTAGCCTTGCTGGTATAAATTGTGGATCCGGCAGATACGGGCCGCGCCATGCAGCCCTTCCAGGCGGGTGGGCAGACTTTCATGCGCCGCCATGAAGGCCTGTACGATCTCGGCCGCCTCATGCCCTAAACGCTCTTTGAGGCGGGCGGCATTGAGCAGGCTGACAAAGACCTCTTCCCGCCAGAATCCCTGCCCTGCGCGGCGCAGGTAAGCCTGCAGCGCCGGCGCGTGATCGCCGCTGTCGCGATAACTTTGCGCCAGGTAAAAGGTATAGCGGGAAATCAGGAACGGATCGGTTTCCTCGGCCAGGGCGGCTTCCAGCAAACGGGCATCGTCCTGAAATTTTTGGGGGTTATGGCTGCGCGCGCTGTCCTGCAAGGGACGGTTGAAAAAGCCGCTGGCGCGCGCGCGGGACAACGGGGGCGGGCCGTCCAGATATTCATGCAAGACGCCCTTGTAGCAAAAGTCCAGCCGATTGCTGAACAACTGCGGCCTTGTATAACTGATATTGCCGTAGCGGGTTTCGATATCGTAAAGGTCCAGGGTCAGCCCCTGCTTGAAACGCTTCGGCTCGAAGCCGGGCTCATAGACCAGCACCTCGTCGGCATCGATCATCAGGCCATAGTCAATGTCCCGATGCTCCCGGAGCTTTTGCAGCGCAAAGCTGCGATTATAGGCAAAGTCGCGCCACGGCTCCTCGATCACTTCGCCGGGCACGGACCGTTCATGCAAAAACCGGCGAATCGCCGCTTGCGTGCCGTCCGTGGAACCGGTGTCCACGATCAGCACGTAGTCCGCCAAAGGCTGCACGTTTTCCAGACAGCGGCGGATGATCGGCGCTTCGTTTTTGACGATCATACACAGGCCGATACGGGCCATAAAACCTCCTGTAGTACATGCGGCAGGCCGGAAACCGGCCTGCCTCCCGATAAACGCAAGTGGGTTCTTCCCACTCTGGACAGAACCAGAAAAACAATTGTTCAACCGCGTAGGTCGGGCAACGGTTTTATCGTTGCCCGACGTCCATGTGGCGATCATGCTTCGGAATATGGCGCGGGTCTAAAACCCTGTCACTTTTCAAGGCATGGGAAATGTCGGGCACGAAAAGCGCGTGCCCGACCTACGCGACTGGACAGAACCAGAAAAACAATTGTTCAACCGCGTAGGTCGGGCAACGGCTTTATCGTTGCCCGACGTCCATGCGGCGGTCATGCCTCGGAATATGGCGCGGGTCTAAAACCCCGTCGCTTTTCAAGGCATGGGAAATGTCGGGCGCGAAAAGCGCGCGCCCGACCTACGCGACTGGACAGAACCAGAAAAACAATTGTTCAACCGCGTAGGTCGGGCAACGGTTTTATCGTTGCCCGACGTCCATGCGGCGGTCATGCCTCGGAATATGGCGCGGGTCTAAAACCCCGTCGCTTTTCAAGGCATGGGAAATGTCGGGCGCGAAAAGCGCGCGCCCGACCTACGCGACTTCCCACTCTGGACAGAACCAGAAAAACAATTGTTCAACCGCGTAGGTCGGGCAACGGTTTTATCGTTGCCCGACGTCCATGTGGCGATCATGCTTCGGAATATGGCGCGGGTCTAAAACCCTGTCACTTTTCAAGGCATGGGAAATGTCGGGCACGAAAAGCGCGTGCCCGACCTACGCGACTACACGACTCTGGACAGAACCAGAAAAACAATTGTTCAACCGCGTAGCCCGACGTCCATGTGGCGATCATGCTTCGGAATATGGCGCGAGTCTAAAACCCTGTCACTTTTCAAGGCGTGGGAAATGTCGGGCACGAAAAGCGCGTGCCCGACCTACACGACTTGCCGCGACCGGCACAACGTCCGCCGCACGCCGATACGGATATCGACATGGACGGATCGATTTTGTGCCGTTCGGCGCAATCGCCGTTACAGCTCCGGCTCTTAATCCAAGCGCAAGACGCTCAACTGCGCACCGACCCCGGCCTCGTCACTCAAAGTAAATGGTATCAACGAAAAATTACGGAGCGTGATTTTGTCGCCTGCATTCAGCTCCAAAATCGCCGTGCCGGAAACTTGGCCTGGTACAGCCAGGACGGGTACAGACGTTGACGGATTAGCCATGCCGTTGACTGTGATCGCTATTACGGATCCGAGACCGTCCGTGAGATTGACTTTATAATCGATCTTATAGGTGCCGGTCGAGGTTATGGACACAAATGCGTTGCTGGCGGTATGAGTAATTCCCTGCACCGGCCCGTTATCGAAAAGAGGAACGTCAACTCCTTCATCGACAACAACATTTTCTTCATACGCCGACTCATAATAGAAATAACCGAATGCTTCAATACCGGCACCGGTTGGGCCGGTTGGGCCTACGCCGCCTGTTGGGCCAATGTCACCCGCTGGGCCGGTTGGGCCTGTTTCTCCTGTTGGGCCGGCTGGGCCTGTTTCACCGGTCGCGCCCGTTGCTCCGGTAGCGCCCGCGCCCGTGGCACCAGTAGCGCCTGTCGCTCCGGCCGCGCCCGTGGCACCGGTAGCGCCTGCCGCGCCCGTGGCGCCGGCTGGGCCTGCCGCGCCCGTGGCGCCGGTTGCGCCCGCCGCTCCCGTGGCGCCGGCTGGACCTGCCGCGCCCGTGGCGCCCGTGGCGCCGGTTGCGCCTGCCGCGCCCGTGGCGCCGGCTGGACCTGCCGCGCCCGTGGCGCCGGTTGCGCCCGCCGCGCCCGTGGCGCCGGCTGGACCTGCCGCGCCCGTGGCGCCGGTTGCGCCTGCCGCGCCCGTGGCACCGGCCGGGCCCGCTGCGCCCGTGGCGCCGGCCGGACCCGCTTCACCGGTGGCGCCGGTAGCGCCGGCTGGACCCGCTGCGCCCGTGGCACCGGTAGCGCCTACCGCGCCCGTGGCGCCGGCTGGGCCCGCCACGCCCGTGGCACCGGTAGCGCCTGCCGCGCCCGTGGCACCGGCTGGGCCTGCCGCGCCCGTGGCGCCGGCTGGGCCTGCTGCACCCGTGGCACCGGCCGGGCCTTGCAGTCCTATCGGGCCTGCTTCGCCCGTGGCGCCCGTAGCCCCGGTGGCGCCTGTCGCTCCCTCCGTCCCGCCGCTGCCTTGTAAATCGACTAATTGCCAAAATTGGGAATTTTCGGTGGCGTTAGGTGTTTTGTTAACATTTGGGTTACGCGGCGCGTTCAGGACGGAAACGTAAAGTTTGCCGTCATAGCTCACTGCGCGGCCCACTTTGTATTTAATCGTGGAATTCCAGGCGCCCTCATAGGTTTTAATCGGCACGGCTTCCGCCGATGATACGCTCGCAGCCAGAATGGCGGATGCCAAAAGCGACTTGGTAAATTTTGTTTTCATTCATTTCCCTCAATAATTGCGCATTTCGATGATGTGATGCTCATGAAAAATGAGGGCCGCCTGTACTAACATCGGCCATCATTGGCCATCATTGGCCATCATTGGCCATCATTGGCCATCATTGGCCATCATTGGCCATCATTGGCCATCATTGGCCATCATTGGCCATCATTGGCCATCATTGGCCATCATTGGCCATCATTGGCCAAGCTCTTCCACATCCTTAAGTTTAGGTGAAGATACGCCAAAAAGCAAGGTCAGAGTTGTTAGAAAGCTGATGTCTTCCCCACCGGCTAGGGGGATTTATCTACAAGTAGGGAACTGGCGCTCCCTGAGTGGGACGGCGTTTATAATCCATGCCGTTAAGTACCGTAGGGCGTTTTCGCGATAGCAAAACGCCGACAGGCTTCAAAGCCATGGCGGATTGCCTGGCGGCGAATCCGCCCTACCCGGCCTTGCGGGATCTGTTTCCCGATCGGCTCGATCCCTGCCGTAGGGCGTTTTCGCGATAGCAAAACGCCGACAGGCTTCAAAGCCATGGCGGATTGCCTGGCGGCGAATCCGCCCTACCCGGCCTTGCGGGATCTGTTTCCCGATCGGCTCGATCCTTGCCGTAGGGCGTTTTCGCGATAGCAAAACGCCGACAGGCTTCAAAGCGATGGCGGATTGCCTGGCGGCGAATCCGCCCTACCCGGCCTTGCGGGATCTGTTTCCCGATCGGCTCGATCCATGCCGTAGGGCGTTTTCGCGATAGCAAAACGCCGACAGGCTTCAAAGCCATGGCGGATTGCCTGGCGGCGAATCCGCCCTACCCGGCCTTGCGGGATCTGTTTCCCGATCGGCTCGATCCTTGCCGTAGGGCGTTTTCGCGATAGCAAAACGCCGACAGGCTTCAAAGCCATGGCGGATTGCCTGGCGGCGAATCCGCCCTACCCGGCCTTGCGGGATCTGTTTCCCGATCGGCTCGATCCATGCCGTAGGGCGTTTTCGCGATAGCAAAACGCCGACAGGCTTCAAAGCGATGGCGGATTGCCTGGCGGCGAATCCGCCCTACCCATCCTACCTTGCTGGCGCTATTCGATGTTCTGGATCTGTTCCCTGATCTGCTCGATCAGCACTTTCAGTTCGATCGAGATTTTGGTGATTTCCTTGTCGGCCGATTTGGAGCCGAGCGTGTTCGCTTCGCGGTTCATTTCCTGCATCAGAAAATCGAGCCGCCGCCCGACCGGTTCGTTCTGCTCGATTACGCGCAGCACTTCCGTGATATGCGTTTCCAACCGGTCCAGTTCCTCGTCGATGTCGAGCTTTTGCGCCAGGAACACCAGTTCCTGTTCGAGGCGGTCGAAATCGGGCTGCGCGACCAGCTCCGCAATGCGGTCCTTCAGTTTGTTGCGGATCGCCTGCAGCACTTCCGGAATCCGTTTCCTCGCGGCGGCGGCGTGAAGCTGCATTTTCTTGCAGCGGTCGCGGATCAGGCTTTGCAGTTGCCGGCCTTCCCGTTCGCGTACCTCCAGCAGTTTCAGCAGGGTCTGGCCGACCAGTCCGGCGATACCCCGGCTCAGTGTTTCCTTGTCCAGCTCGGGCTCCTGCTGAATGCCCGGAAAGGCCAGCACATCGAGCGCGGAGAAGGACAACGGGCCGGTCATTTGCGCCTCGATTTGCTGGGCGGCGGCCAGCAGCGCGGCGACCGCTTCCCGGTTGACGAACAAACTCGGCGAGTCCTTGGCCAGTTTCTTAAAGGTCAGCGTGCATTCGATTTTGCCGCGGCTGATTTTCGCGGTGATCGCGGAACGGATATCGGCCTCGGCAAAACGCAGGCGCTCCGGCAGCTTGATCGAAATGTCGAGATAGCGGTGATTGACCGACCGCAGTTCACAATTGATCGTCAGCGCGCCGATCTCGGCCTCGCCGCTGGCAAACGCGGTCATACTTTTAGTCATTCATCACCTATAATAAACGGAGCTTTAAAGCGAAGTGGAAAGATGGCGGAATATTACGAACCCGAAACATATCCCAAAGAGTGGAATTATCTGCAAACCGGCACCATTATAGACCAGTATGTGATCGAACGGGAATTGGCGCACGGCGGATTCAGCTCGGTCTATCTGGCCCGGCAGACTTCCGATCAGGTGCAGGTTGCGATCAAGGAATACCTGCCGCGCAAATTGGCGCATCGGACCTGGAACAATGTGGTCGTGTTGAACGACGAGGAATCCCGCGTCATGTTCAGGCGCGGCCGCCGGTTGTTTTTCGAGGAGGCCCGGGTGCTCGCTACGCTGAAGCATCCGAATATCGTCGAGGTGATCAATTTCTTCGAAGCCAATTCGACCGTTTATATGGTGATGGTCTACAATTACGGCGTCACGCTCGAAAAATTACTGGTCAGGAAATCCTGGAATATCACCGAAGCGTTCGTCAAGGCGGTGTTCAATTCCTTATTGGACGGCGTCGGCTATATTCACCAGCACGGCTTTCTGCACCTGGACATCAAACCGGCCAATATTCTGGTGCAGCCCGGCAACGATTCGGTATTGCTCGATTTCGGCGCTTATCAGAGCTTTCCCTGCGCCAATCCCCAGCATAAGACCAAAGTGCTGACGAAAGGCTTTTCGCCGGTCGAGCAATATGATCTTTGCACTCCGCTCGGGCCGTGGACCGACATTTATGCGATAGGCGCCAGCATGCGCGTCTGCCTGGAAATGAAATCGCCGCAACCGGCTCCCGAACGGGCCGAAAAAGACGCCCTGGAGCCTGTGGTAAAATTGTTCAAGCGGAAATACTCCGAGCCGCTGTTGAACGCCATCGATTGGGCGATGGCGGTTTCTCCGCAAGACCGGCCGCAATCGGCCGCCGAACTCCGCGCGGCGCTAAACGCCGAAGCGTAGCCGTTTAGCTATTCACGATGGGTTTCGGCTGACGCCTCTCGGCAACTGCTCCATGCATTGCCCTACCTCCTGCATCCGTACCCATCCTACGGACTTTGACGCAATTGTAGGGTACGCTGTGCGTACCTTTTCACCCCGCCAATGGTACGCACAGCGTACCCTACAGCGGTTTGTATTCTTTGAGGTGTAGTCCAAGCCGGCAAAGGGGAGATCACGATAAGCGCCCGGCGGGGAACGACAGGGGAAAGTGATAATCGACCCAATCCTTAGATTCCCTTGCTGCGATTTTCCATTCGCCGCAGCAATTCCTTCATGATCAGCCGGTAGAGTTCGTCGCCCAGAAATCTGTCTTCGATGCCGCTGTCGATATTCGGGTTGTCGTTCACTTCGATCACGTAGCCCCTGCCGTTTTTTTCCTTCACGTCGACGCCGTAAAAACCGTTCCCGATCGGCTGCGTGGCTTTCAGAGCCGCGTCGATCACGACTCGGGGCACTTCGAAAGTCGGCAGGGTTTCGAAATGGCCGGAATCTGTCCGGCTGCCGCCGTGCCGGTAGATTTGCCAATGATTCTTCACCATATAATAGCGGCAGGCGTAAAGCGGCTGGTTGTTGAATACGCCGATGCGCCAGTCGAAGTCGGTATAAAGAAATTCCTGGGCCAGCAGCAGCGCGGATTTTTGGAACAGCTCCGGCAGCTTTTGCTCAAGTTCCTGACGGTTGTTCATCTTCACGATACCCCGCGAAAACGAGCCGTCCGGGATCTTGATGACGACCGGATAGCCGGCTTCGGCCTCCAGCCGGTCCAGGTGCATCGAATTACCCTTGTGCAGCAGCCAAGCGTTCGGCGAAGGTACCTTATGGGTGCGAAACAGGTCGGCCAGATAAATCTTGTTCGTACAGCGCAGCATCGAAGTCGGATCGTCGATCACGACCAGCCCTTCAGCCTCGGCCTTTTTGGCGAAGCGGTAAGTATGATGATCGATCGCGGTCGTTTCGCGAATGAACAAAGCGTCGAACTCCGGCAGGCGGACATAATGCTGCTGGGTGATCAACTCGACATCGATGCCGAACTGCCGGCCGGCCGCAATGAATTTTTTCAGCGCGCCGGCGTTGCTCGGCGGCAGCTTTTCTTCCGGATTGACCAGAATCGCGAGATCGTAGCGCATCGCTTTGCGGGCGCGTCCCTTGCGCCAGACCTTCTTGCTGAACCGGTCGAGCGCCTCGGCAAACAGCGTCTGTTGCGTATCGTCGAGGCTCCGGTGGGAGACTGCGCGCAACGCGGTGATTTCCCACCGGTCCCGGTAGCTCAGGGTGACTTCCAGCACGGGGCACGAAAAGCGTTCGAAGAGCAGTCGCGCCAGATCCTGAAAATCCGGATCCGGCGTGGTGCCGAAATAGCTGAGCAGCTTGATTTCTCCGTGTTTGTTTTTGGTCTTGAAGGCCTTGTCCAGCGCCTGCGACAAATCCTCGATCTGCAGCCGGTACAGGGCTTTCCTGCCCAGATCGTTCAACGCCTTGACCGAGGGGATCACATGATGGCCGCGCGCTTCGGCCAGCAGCGAACAGTAATAGCCGTCGGACAGGTACTTGTAACTGCCGCACAGATTGATTACCCGTACGCGTTCGTCCGCGCCGCTCTGCTCGGTGGCCAGATAGGTTTCAAAGGTGATCACATGCTCGCTGGGATAATACGGATTCCAGTCGGCCAGATCGTCAACAACCAGTACGGTACGCGCCATAGAAAATTGATTCCCTCAAATGCGGATTAATGTATGGATTTTGAAGAACAGGATCATTTTAGCCGCGATCGGCGGGATTACCGTACTCTGCCGGATATTAACGGGGCATGAATGCCGGGGCCTGCGGGTGCCTGAAAGTAAGGCGGCAATCCCTTAATAAAAAACGAGGACTCGATGCGCTTCGGCAGGAAAACAGCGCGTTTGCGTCGACAAGCGCATATCCATTTCTTTGCTTTTGCGGCAAATTCGGGGCCTGGGCTGCAGGCCGGGCGGCTTATCGGTTGGACCCGCCGACCCCGCTTTCCCGGCGGAGCAGCTCGGCCTTGCGTTCGACGCCCCAGCGGTAGCCCGACAAGCTGCCGTCGGCCCTGATCACGCGATGACAGGGAACCGCCACTGCCAGCGTATTGGCGGCGATGGCGGCGGCGACTGCGCGCACCGACTTCTTCGGAGCCCCGATCCGTTCCGCGATGTCCGTATAGCTGACTTTCGTACCGGCCGGAATTTGTCTTAACGCTTGCCAGACTTTTTGCTGAAACGCGGTGCCCCGGATATCCAGCGGCAGATCCAAACCCGATGCCGGCATTTCGACAAAACGGATCACTTTGACAAGCCAAGCTTCGGCTTCCTTGCCGCTCGCCGGCTCGGCCTCCGGAAAACGCCGTTGAAAGTCGCGCGCCAGTTCATCGGGATCGTCTCCCAGGGCGATTTCGCAAAGGCCGCGCTCGCTCATCGCGGCCAGCACCGCGCCCAAGGCAGATTGGCCGAGCGCATAGCGGATACGGCCGCGTACAGGGCCTTGGCGATTGTCGGACGCGCTCATGGAAGCTTGGGGGTTAGAGGAATGAAACACATGCCGGGAAGCTATCGAAAATATTTTTCCGGATTAGAACGCCCGGCATCGAAAGAGTTCTTGCCGATTTTGCGTAAAAACAGTTTTTGTTACGGAGCGCCGATCTTCCGTTTGCGGAAGATCGGCAGTTGCACCGGGCAAATTCGAAGAATCCGGCGCAGCGAAAAAGCATTACTGCGGTGCGGATGCCCCGGGTTGGGCGGATTCGGCCGCTCCCGCAGGCGCCGGATTCGCCGGTGCGGAAGGCGTGGCAGGGGCTTCGTTTTGTGGCGCCGACTCGGCATTTTCAGGCTTGGCCTCCTCCGCAGGCGTTGCCGGCGCCGGGGCGGCTGGGGCGCTTTCGGCCACTTTGACCAGCCAACCCTCCTTCTCTTCGCAGCCCAACACCGCTTTGACCGCGGCATTGATCCGGACGAATTTGCCGTTCAGGCTGGCAGGCAGCTTGGCTTTGACCCGGTGAAAGCTGCTGTTGCTTTCGACCGTAAAAGGAATTTTTTCGCCTTTGCCGGTCAGGCGGATCGTGCTCGGGTTCGACCAGGCCGAAACTTTGAATTCGAACGCGGTTTCCGGGGAAACTTCAGCCCTTTCCGGTTCGATGTATTCTTTCAACGTGAAGTCGGTGAATTTGGGTTTCTTGCAGGTTTCTTCCACTTTTTCGTCTTTGTAGGCGAACGCGGATTGCGCCGTCAGAAGGATCGCGATGACGGATATAACTTTTATTATTCTTGTTTTCATAGACATACCTACCAGTGACTTTTGAAAAAATCCATCCCTGCCGAGGAACCAATCCGACGCACTTTAATGAGTTTTAGATGTAAATTCAACCGTAAAGTTTTTACTGATTAGAAACCTATCGGCCGTTTCGCCCTAAAAAGCCCTTCGACAGGTTCGCCCAAAATGCGGGTTGTCTTGTACAATAAGCCGATTGCATTTTATTGAGAGAGCACTGCCTTGAGCGAGCAACAGAGCCTGAATTACAAAAGCGCCGGCGTCGATATCGAAGCCGGCAACAGCCTGGTCGAACGGATCAAGCCGATTGCGGCAAGAACGCGGATTCCCGGCGTGATGGCGGGATTGGGCGGTTTCGGTTCGATGTTCGAGCTGCCTTTGGACCGCTTCCGCGAGCCGGTTCTGGTTTCCGGCACCGACGGCGTCGGCACCAAGCTGAAGCTGGCGAATGAGATGAATGTGCACGATACGATCGGCATCGATCTGGTTGCGATGTGCGTGAACGACATTATCGTGCAAGGGGCCGAGCCGCTGTTTTTTCTCGACTATTTCGCGACCGGAAAGCTCGACGTCGACACCGCCGCGGCGGTGATCGAAGGCATCGGCAAGGGCTGCGAGCAAGCCGGCGCGGCGCTGGTCGGCGGCGAAACGGCGGAAATGCCGGGCATGTATCCGGACGGCGAATACGACCTGGCCGGCTTTTGCGTCGGCATCGTCGAGAAAAGCAGGGCGCTGGACGGCAGCAAGGTCAAGGCCGGCGACAAGCTGCTCGGGATTGCCTCTTCGGGTCCGCATTCGAACGGTTATTCGCTGATCCGCAAGATTCTTGCGGTCAGCGGCGCCGCCCTGGACGCCCCGTTCGAAGGCAAAACGCTCGGCAAAACCCTGCTTACGCCGACGAGGATCTATGTGAAGCCGCTGCTGGCGCTGCTCGAAAAAATCGACGTGCATGCGCTGGCGCACATTACCGGCGGCGGCATCACCGAGAACCTGCCCCGCGTCCTGCTGGACGGCACCCATGCGGAGATCGATCTTTCGGCCTGGCAAATGCCGCCGGTTTTCGAGTGGCTGCAGGCGCAGGGCCATATCGCCGAGGCCGATATGCTGACGACTTTCAATTGCGGAATCGGCATGATCGTCTGCGTGGCGCCGGAAGACGAACAGGCGGCATCGGACATTCTGGCCGCTTTGGGCGAAACGGTGTATCCGGTCGGCAAGCTGATCGGCGGCGAAGGCAAGCCGAAGGTCGTTTACGTCTAACGTTCCGAACCCGACTCCCATCCGAAGACCTGCCAGGTTTTTAAAACCTGGCAGGTCTATGCGTTTTCAAGTCAGGCTGTAAAAATCGCTGTCCTTATACCAGTCGTGCGCATGCCTGAGCACGACCATGATCATCGAAGCGATAGGCAATGCCAGCAGGATCCCGATAAACCCGAACAGTTGCCCGCCGGCCAACACCGCGAAAATCACCGCGACCGGATGCAGCCCGATCTTGTCGCCGACCAGCAAAGGGGTCAGCACCGAACCTTCCAACACCTGGCCGACGCCGAATACGGCCAGAACCCAGAGCAGGTGCACCGTATCCTGGAACTGCAGCAATGCCGCCAACGATGCGCTGAAGATCCCGATCGCCGTGCCGAGATACGGCACGAAGCTGAGCAGGCCGGACGTCATGCCGATCAGCAAGGCCAGATCGATTCCGACCAGCGCGAGCCCGACGCTGTAAATCGTGCCCAAAGCCAGCATCACGTAGAATTGCCCGCGCAGGAACGCCGACAGGACCGTATCGAATTCGCCGGTCAGCTCGGCGACGTTCGGCGCGATACGCCGGGGCAAAAGATTGTACAGTTTGGCCATCAGGCTGTCCCAGTCGCGCAGCAGATAAAACGTCACGACCGGGACCAGCAGCAGGTTCATCAGCCAACCCAGGAGCATTCCGCCGGAATGCGACAGCGAACGCAGCAGTGACTGCGCAACGCCGCCCGCGCTCTGCCAATGGCTTTTGATCAGCTCGACCAGGGCCTGAGTGTCGAACGGCCGGACATCGAAATTGAAACGCCGGTTCAGCCACGGAATCGCGCTTTCGTTCAGGAATTGCGCATAGGCCGGCAGGCTGTCGATAAAGTGTCCGATCTGCCGTTCAAGCTGGGGAACCAGCCAGAGCAGAATCAGGACGAAGATCAGGGTCATCGCAAGAAAGACTACGGTAACCGCCAGCGTTCGGGATAGCCGGTACCGCTCCAGCCGGTCGGTCAACGGATCGCCCAGATAAGCTAGCGTCATTGAAACCACGAACGGCGTCAGTATCGGCGCGAGCAGATAAGTCAGCCAGGCCGCGAGACCGGTGATCGAAAACAGCAGCCATTTTTGCGAGTCGGTCATGCAGCGCGTTCCTGGAAAAGATTATCTTGGAAATGAGTATGCCTAGAATTGCAGAACGCGGCAACCGCCGTCTATTCATCATGGCGGCAACATCGCTTGTATGCTTCCGCAGTAGGGTACGCTGTGCGTACCTTTTCAAGCCCAAGAGTACGCGCAGCGTACCCTACAATATTCATTTCGGCCGGGTACCGGTAACTTTCTCAAGCCGCCGGCACGGCTATCCTTGCCGCCATCTTCGCAACGGGTAAAATCCTGCGTGCCCTTGTCCAAACCAATCCGCACCTTGTCCCCCGCCTTACCACTCCGCTTCGGCCCGCTCTCCGTACAGGAGAGATCGAAGCCCGTTTCCTTCAACTCTGGCCGAACTGATCTAATCTTAATGGCAATGCTTCATTTTAGATAGGTTCAAGAATGTCCGAACAACAAGCCCCCATTCATATCGGCTATTTATCCGAAGTCCGCGGCGACGGGATGGAAGCCCGGATCGCCGACGAACACGCCAGCGAACTGCCGATCATCAAGGTCGGCAATGAAGAGATTCTGGCCGGCCATATCGGCTCTTATGTAGTGATCCGCCAAGCGAACATCGGGGTTCTGGCGCTGGTGTTCAAGATCTGGGAAAGGGATCGCTATGACGGTAACGGCGCCCGCAAATCGGATCGCTTCATCTCCCTGATCCCTGTCGGCGAAATTCAGGAGGACGGCCTGTTCGTGCGCGGCGTGCGCCATTATCCGACGCCGGGCGCCAAGGTTTATGCGGTCGGGCTCGACGAGATCAACGCGATTTTTTCGAAATACCGGAGCTACCAGTTTTTCATCGGCCAGTTGTCGGCGCACAAGGATTACCATTTAAGCCTCGACCCGCGCGCGCTGTTCGGCCGGCATTTCGCGATTCTCGGCCAGTCCGGCTCCGGCAAATCCTGGACCGTCACCAGCCTGATCCAGAACACGATCCGGGCGATGCCCAGAACCCATCTGATCATGCTCGACCTGCACGGCGAGTATTGCTGGAAGGACGAAAACGGCGTCGTGCAGTCCGCCTTCGCGGAAAATCAGGTCAATTACATCGACGCGATGGAAATGGAAATGCCGTACTGGATGATGACCTATGCCGAACTGGTCGACCTGTTCATCGACCGCGACGACAAGGGCGCGACGATCCAGATGTCGTACATGCGCGAGATTCTGCAACAGCTCAAACGCAAGGAAGCCAAGCGGATCGGACTGCCGACCGTGTCGATCGATACGCCGATCCATTTCTCGCTCGCCGAGATGTATATGCTGTTCAAGGCCGCGAACGAGGAACGGAAGGATTTCGGCAAATCGCAAGGCGCACTGTTCGGCATGTTCGACGAGTTTCTGATCCGGATGCAAAGCCGCTTCAACGACGTACGCTACGACTTTTTGTTGAAGCCGAAACGCCGGAACAATTCCGAGAGCATGGCCGAACTGCTCGGCGAATTCGTGGGCCTGGGCCACAAAAAAGCCAATATCACGGTGGTCGATTTGAGCTCGGTGCCGACCGACGTCAGGCCGGCCGTCTCGGCGCAGGTCGGCCGGCTGGCCTACGAATTCAATTACTGGAATCCGCACCGGCGCGAATTTCCGATCACGCTGATCTGCGAGGAAGCGCATGCGTATATTCCGCGCGAGAAAGGCGGCCAGTTCGACGGCACCAAGCGGATGATGGAACGAATCGCGAAGGAAGGCCGGAAATACGGCGTCTCGATCGGCGTGGTCAGCCAGCGGCCGACCGAACTGTCCGAAACGATGCTGGCTCAATGCAGTTCGTTCATTTGCCTGCGCACCACCAATCCGGACGACCAGGCTTATATCAGAGGTCTCGTTCCCGAGGCGGAAGGCGACTTGACCGACATCCTGACCTCGCTCGGCCGTGGCGAGGCCCTGGTTGTCGGAGAAGCCGCGCCGCTGCCAACGCGCGTACAGATCTACCGGCCGAATCCGGAACCGAAAAGCAACGACGTCGATTATTTCACCGGCTGGCGCGAAGGCAAGGCCGATCTCGATGTGGCCGATATCGTCAATTTGTGGCGGACGCAGACGCGGAAATAAGGCTATCCCGGTTCGGATAAGGCGCATCGCTTCGAAATTCCCGTAGGGTACGCTGTGCGTACCTTTTCGAAATGTTACATTGCAGAAGCGTTGTTCAAGGTACGCATAGCGTACCCTACGGATTTCGTGCCGGAATATGGGCGCGATCTCCGGCTTTCTTGCTGATATTTCGCAATATTTTTCTGACAAAGCCGGATTAAACCGATATGATAGAGATTTATATCACTATGGGTTTACATCATGCAAGTAGCTAACAATATGGCGGTTTCGATTCACTATACGCTGACCAATGACGAAGGCGAAGTGATCGACAGCTCCATCGGTAGCGATGCGCTCGTTTATCTGCACGGCAAAGGCAACATCATTTCCGGCCTGGAGCAGGAATTGACAGGTAAAGAAATCGGCGATCAATTCACGGTACGCATTCCGGCCGAGGATGCCTACGGCGAATTCATGCCGGAGCGGGTACAGGTCATTCCGCGCTCGATGTTCGAAGGCATCGACCCTCTCGAAGTCGGTATGCAGTTTCATGCCGAAGTCAGCTCGGGACCCGGTATCGTCTCGATCGTCGACATCGACGGCGACAACATCACCATCGACGGCAATCATCCGCTGGCCGGGGTGCCGCTGACCTTCGACGTCGAAATCGTGAACGTCAGGCCGGCCACGCAGGAAGAACTCGATCACGGACATATTCACAGCTCAGGCTGCCATCATTAAGCGGCAACAAGCTAACCTTCAGGGTGCGCCGACCTCTTGCTGGAACAGGCGCCCCTGATTTTCTTTTAAAATACCCCCCGTTCTCACACGGATTTATTCCGATGCCACTTTGACTTCCGATGAAGGAAGGGATATAGGGCTTGACGGAAATTACAAACCCGCGCAATACGCTTCCGCGCACCGTTTCGAAGCCTTCTGGACTGCTCCAATGAGGTACGCAAAGCGTACCCTACGAAAGTGTGTCCGCTCTGGTTTTTGTCAAGCCGCGTTCATTGCCCCGATGCTTTTACAAGGCAATTCAATGGAGATAAAGGAAGGGAGGTCGGCAAACCGTTTCGGTTAGCCGGTGATTTCATATTTATCGGCAGAGCTGTCCACGCGGTCCCGCAATTCCTTGCCGGGTTTGAAGTGCGGAACAAACTTTTTGGCCAGAGCGACCGATTCGCCTGTTTTCGGGTTCCGCCCCATGCGCGGCGGACGCATGTGTAAAGAAAAGCTGCCAAAGCCTCTGATTTCGATCCGATCGCCGGTAGACAAGGCGTGGTTCATTTTTTCGATGATGCATTTGACCGCCAGTTCGACATCCTTGATGGCGAGATGAGGCTGCTGCCGGGCCAATGCTTCGATCAGTTCGGATTTTGTCACATTCAATCCTGCGAAAAATTAAAAGCATGAATGGGACGCGCCGAACGGCGCATCCCGGATCGATGGTGTTTATTTTTCAATTTGCTTGAACAGATCGCCCAGCGTCGGCGTAGCCGATTGTTGCGTGTAGTCCTTGATTGCGCTGGTTTCTTCGTCCTGATCCTTCGCCTTGATCGACAATGAAATCGACTTGCTCTTCTTGTCGACGCCGATGAATTTGGCTTCGACGGTTTCGCCTTCCTTCAGCAGCGTGCGCGCATCTTCGACGCGGTCGCGCTGGATTTCGGAAGCGCGGATATAGCCTTCGACATAGTCGGCCAAGGTGACGGTGGCGCCTTTCGCATCGACTTCCTTGATCACGCCCTTGACCAGGCTGCCTTTTTCATGGGTTGCCAGGAAGTTTTGGAACGGATCCTGTTCCAGCTGCTTGATGCCCAGCGAGATGCGTTCGCGCTCCGGATCGACCGCCAGGATGACCGTTTCGATCTCGTCGCCTTTCTTATAATCGCGTACCGCGGTTTCGCCGTCGTCCGCCCAGGAAATATCGGACATGTGCACCAGACCGTCGATGCCGCCTTCCAGGCCGATGAAGATGCCGAAATCGGTAATCGATTTGATCTTGCCCGAAATCTTGTCGCCCTTGTTGTGGGTCGCCGCAAATTCATCCCACGGATTGATCTTACACTGCTTCATGCCCAGCGAAATACGGCGGCGGTCTTCGTCGATTTCCAGGATCATCACTTCGACTTCGTCGCCCAACTGGACGATCTTGGATGGATTGACGTTCTTGTTGGTCCAGTCCATTTCGGACACGTGAACCAAACCTTCAACGCCTTCTTCGATTTCGACGAAGCAACCGTAGTCGGTCAGATTGTTGACCTTGCCGAATACGCGGTGGCCCGCAGGATAACGGCGGGCGATGTTTTGCCACGGGTCTTCGCCCATTTGCTTCATGCCCAGCGAGACGCGGTTCTTGTCTTTGTCGTATTTCAGTACCCTGACCTTCACTTCCTGGCCGATTTCGACGCACTCGGAAGGATGGCGAACACGGCGCCAGGCCATGTCGGTAATGTGCAGCAGGCCGTCGATGCCGCCGAGGTCGATAAAGGCGCCGTAGTCGGTCAGGTTCTTCACGATACCGGTCACGACCGCGCCCTCTTCGAGCGTCTTCAGCAGTTCTTCGCGCTCCTCGCTGTATTCCTTCTCGACGACGGCGCGGCGGGACAGAACCACGTTGTTGCGTTTCTGGTCGATCTTGATGACCTTGAATTCCAGATCGCGGTTTTCCAGGAACGCGGTGTCGCGAATCGGGCGCACGTCGACCAAGGAACCCGGCAGGAACGCGCGCAATGCGCCGACCGCCACGGTAAAGCCGCCGCGGACCTTGCCGTTGATCCGGCCGACCACGGTGGCGCTTTTTTCGAAAGCGTTTTCGAGTTCGGCCCAGGCCTTGTTCTTCTTCGCTTTGTCGCGCGACAGAAGAGTAGCTCCCAAGCCGTCTTCGAAGAGATCCAATGCGACTTCGACTTCGTCGCCGATCTTGACTTCCAATTCGCCATCGTTGTTCAGGAACTGCCACTTCGGAATCACGCCTTCCGACTTGGCATGGGTGCTGACAATGATCATGTCGTTTTCAATGTCGACAACGGTGCCGATCAGCATGTCGCCTGGCGACATTTTCGTCTTGTTTAAACTTTCTTCAAGTAACGCAGCAAAGCTTTCGCTCATTTTGTTCGTATCCCGCCCGCCGCAGAACGGCCGGCATAATTAATGTTAAAGTGGATGAAAACCGCATATCCGGAGATTGCGGCCGTTTATTAACCCTTGCGGACTAAGTTCAGGATTTCCTCGACGACTGAGTCTATCGTCATATCGGAAGAATCGAGAAAAAGCGCATCGCTCGCCATCGCTAAAGGGGCCGTTGCCCGCTCCCTGTCGCGGCGATCGCGTTCTTCTATCTCATTCGTTATTTGTACTAGACTAGCATCAATTCCTTTTTCTTTCAACTGTTTATATCGCCTCACGGCCCTTTCCGAAGCGCTTGCGGTCAAAAACACCTTGAAAGGCGCTTCGGGAAACACCACCGTACCCATATCGCGGCCGTCCGCGACGAGCCCTGGCAACTGCTTGAAATCCCTTTGTTTTTGCAACAGGACGCGCCTGACTTCCGGGATCGCCGCGACGGTCGAAGCCCTATTTCCGGTACTTTCCAAAGGAATCTCTGCAGTAATGTCTTGACCGTTCAATCTAACGGTTAGTTCCTCGCCGCATTCGAATTCGAGCCGTATCGCCTCTGCCGCCTTGACAATCCCCGCCTCATCGGCCAAATCGATCCCCTGCTTCGACACGGCCAGCGCCAGCGAACGGTAAATCGAACCGCTGTCCAGGTAGTGCCAGCCCAGCATCTTGGCGACCAAACGGCTGACCGTGCCTTTGCCGGCCCCGCTCGGCCCGTCGATCGTCAGCACCGGAACCGCCATCATGCCTCCGCAACACTGATGTCGAGGCCGAGCCGTTTGACCAGATCCTTGAACTCGGGAAAGGAAGTGTTCACGTTCAGGCAATCCAGAATCGTGATCGGCGCATGCGCCTTGAGGCCCGCGATCGAAAACGCCATCGCGATCCGGTGATCGCCGTGCGACTCGACCGTACCGCCGCCGATCGGCTTGCCGCCCTGGATCAGCATCCCGTCCGGCGTCGGCTCGGCATCGACGCCTAAAATCTTTAGGCCGTCGGCCATCACCTGAATCCGGTCGGATTCCTTCACGCGCAGTTCTTCCGCGCCGCTCAGGCGGGTTTGGCCTTCCGCGCAGGCGGCGGCGACGAACAGCACCGGAAACTCGTCGATCGCCAGAGGCACCAGCTCTTCCGGAATGTCGATGCCATTCAACCGGCTGTGAGTCACATGCAAATCGGCGACCGGCTCGCCGCCGACGATGCGCTCGTTCAGCACCTCGATACGGGCACCCATCAGCTTCAGAATGTCGATCACGCCGGTGCGGGTCGGGTTGATCCCGACATGCTTCAAGAGCAGGTCGGAACCGGGCGCGATCGAGGCGCCGACCAGGAAAAACGCGGCCGAAGAAATGTCGCTCGGCACGTCGATTTCACAGGCGGTCAGTTTGCCGTCCGCATTGATCGTGACCTTGTTGCCTTCCTTCTTGACCGGGTAATTAAAGCCGGCCAGCATCCGTTCGGTATGGTCGCGGGTCGGCGCGGGCTCGGTCACCGAAGTGTCTCCTTGCGCGTACATCCCGGCCAGAAGCAGGCAGGATTTGACCTGCGCGCTCGCCATCGGCATCGTGTAATCGATTCCGTTCAGTTGGCCGTCCTTGCCGGTGATACGCAAAGGCGCGGTGCCTTTTTCGGTGGTTTTGATTTCGGCGCCCATCGTTTTCAACGGCTCGGTAACCCGTTTCATCGGCCGGCCCGACAGCGATTTGTCGCCGGTCAACACGGCATCGAACGCCTGCCCCGCCAGAAGGCCGCTCAAAAGCCGCATCGAGGTGCCGGAATTGCCGAGATACAATTCCTTTTCCGGCGCCTTCAAGCCATGCTTGCCGACGCCGTGAATGGTCAGTTCGCCGTTGACCGGGCCTTCGATCTCGACGCCCATGTCGCGGAACGCCTGCAGGGTCGCCAGCGCATCCTCGGCTTCGAGAAAGCCTTTGACGCGGGTGACGCCTTCCGCCAGCGAACCCAGCATGATCGAACGGTGCGAAACCGATTTGTCGCCAGGCACCCGCGCCTCGCCTTTCAAACTGCCGCCCGGATTGACTTTGAAGGTAATGGATTTGCTCATATTAATTTTCTAACTGATCTAAAAAGCGTTGCCTCGCATTCCTGGCATACGAGAAGGTTTCAAAAAGGCGCCGGCCATCGTTATCCGCCAGCAATTGTTCGATCTTGTCCAGTTCGGTTTTGAGTTGATGCAGCAGCGGAATCAGCTGCTCTTTGTTCGCGGCGCAGATGTCCCTCCACATGGTCGGGTCGCTCGACGCGATCCGGGTAAAGTCGCGGAAACCGCCGGCCGCATACTTGAAGATCTCGCACTGCTCGTCCTGCCGTCCGAGCATATCGACCAGCGCGAACGCAAGCAAATGCGGCAGATGGCTGGTCGCCGCCAGCACCGCATCGTGATGGTCCGCACTCATCACCGAAACCTGTGCGCCCATGCGTTCCCAGAAAACTTGGATTTTATTCAGCGCGGAAGGCTCGGTTTGAGGCAGCGGCGTGACAATCAGGCGCCGGCGCTGGAAAAGGTCGGGCAGAGCCGCTTCGACGCCGCTGTTTTCGGCACCCGCAATCGGATGCGCCGGCACCAGATTGGCCGGCACCGTGCCGAATACGCGCCCGGCGGCGGCGATCACATTGCTCTTGGTGCTGCCAACATCGCTGTAGATGCAGTTGTCGGACCAGTAAGGCTTCAACTGCTCAAAAACCGATTCGATCGCCCCGACAGGGACCGCGATCACGACCCCGTCGGCCTCCCGCAGCGCCGGCCCGATATCGAGAAAATACTCATCGATCACGCCCAGCCGCTTTGCGGTTTCGAGGTTCGGTTTTTCCTGCTCGCGGCCATAGCCGACGATGCATCTGGCCAGGCCCTGACTGCGTGCGGCGCGCGCGACCGACCCGCCGATCAGGCCGACGCCAATGATGCAGAGCCGGTCAAACATCATTCAGACATTCGGTCAGCGCCTGCAGGAACAGATTGTTTTCTTCCGGCGTGCCGATGCTGATGCGAAGATGGTTCGGCATTTCGTAATTCGCCACCGGCCGGACGATCACCCCTTTCCGCAGCAGGGCTTCGTAGACCGGATAGGCCGGCTCGCTGAGGTCGACCGAAACGAAATTGCCGGCCGACGTAATCCAGCCAAGCCCCAGATTTTTGAAGCCCTCGACCAATTGCTTCATACCGAGCGTATTGTTCTTGACCGTATTCTGCAAGTGCTCGACGTCGTCCAGCGCCGCCTCGGCGGCGGCCAGCGCCATCGAATTGTTATTGAACGGCTGTCTGACCCGGTTCAGGATATCGGCCATTTCCGGGCTCGAAAAACAATAGCCCACGCGCAGGCCGGCCAGCCCGTAGGCTTTTGAAAAGGTGCGCATAACCACCAGATTGGGGCATTGCCCAAGCCATTCGACCGCATCCTGTTCGCCCTTGCTGTGCACGAATTCGTAATAGGCCTCATCGAGCACGCAGACGCAGCTCGGCGGCAGCGATTTGACGAAATCTTCCAGATGCGGCTGCGACAGCAGCGTACCGGTCGGATTGTTCGGATTCGCGATGAACACCACGCGCGTCTGCGCGTTGACGCGCTCCCGGATCGCCTGCAGATCGTGCGAATAATGCACGGCCGGCGCGACGATCGACGCGGCCCCGGCGGCCTGGGTCACGATCGGATAGACCGCGAAGGCATGCTGGGAAAACACCGCATTCAGGCCGGGCGCCAGAAATGCCCGCGCGACCAGTTCCAGAATCTCGTTCGAACCGTTGCCGAGCGTGATTTGCGCGGGATCGACGAGGAATTTTTTCGCCAATGCCTTTTTCAGGTTGAAACCGCTGCCGTCGGGATACAGCGCCAACTCGGCCATCGCCTTTTGCATCGCCGCCAAGGCTTTCTTGCTGGGCCCCAGCGGATTTTCGTTCGACGCGAGCTTGACCACGCGCTCGAGCCCCAACTCGCGCTGCAATTCCTCGATCGGTTTGCCGGGCACATAGGGCACCAGTTGCTGAACGCCGGCAACGGCATATTGGTAAAGCGATGATGGAGTGTTCATAGATATCTCGTCTTCTGGTCGCAGCAAGGAAATTCAAAAACTCAAGCGGCACGCAGGGCCGGCAGGCGGAGCGGACGCGCTTCGCTCATACCCTCGTCAAATCATCAAAGTACGGCCTTCGGATAGGAGCCGAGCAGCTTGAGCATGTTCACATTCGCTCTCAGCAGACCCAACGCTTCGGCGACTTTCGGGTCCGCGCCATGCCCGTCGATATCGATGAAAAACACATATTCCCACAGCTCCTGCCGCGACGGGCGGGATTCGATATTCACCATTCCGATACCGAATTTCGCGAACGATTCCAGGGCTTTATACAGCGCGCCCGGCTGGTTGCCGGTCGAAAACACCAGCGAGGTCTTGTCCTTGCCGGTCGGGGCGGAATCCTGTTTGCCGATCACGATGAAGCGGGTCGTATTGTTCGCCTGGTCTTCGATACTGGTTTCAAGTACCGGCAATTGGTAAACCTCGGCAGCCGCCACGCCCGCGATCGCGGCGGCATGCTTGTCCAGCGACGCCAGCCGCGCGGCTTCGGCATTGCTGCTGACCGCTGTCACCTTCACCTGCGGCAGGTGCCGGTCGAGCCAAAGCCGGCACTGCGCCAGCGATTGCTGATGAGAAAAAATCTCGCGAATCTCGGACAGGGAGGCGGCATGGCCCATCAAGTTTTGATGAACCCGGACCTCGACCTCACCGCAGATTCTGAGCGGCGACATCAAGAAGCGGTCCAGCGTGTGGTTGATCACGCCTTCGGTCGAGTTTTCGACCGGCACCACGCCGAAATGGCATTTGTCCAGTTCGACCGCATTGAATACGTCACTGATCGCCGCAACCGGCTGGGTATTTACGGAGGAGCCGAAATGCTTGAACACCGCCTGCTGGGAAAAAGTGCCCTCAGGTCCCAAAAAAGCGACTTCAAGCGGCTTTTCGAGCGCGAGACAGGCGGACATCAGCTCGCGAAAGAAGCGCATCGCGGTCGGGTCCGGGAGCGGCCCCCGATTCAAGTCCTTGATCCTTCTCAGCACCATCGCCTCGCGGTCCGGCCGGTAAAAGGTGCCCTGTTCGCCGTCGGCGATCTTGGCTTTCGCGACCTCTTCGGCGCACTGCGCGCGCCGGTTGATCAGGCGCAGGATCTCGGCATCGATCGCGTCGATTTCGGTTCTGATTTCCGCAAGCGGCCTGACGGACGGGATGGACGACATAAACACTTCGCCTCGCAGTGGCGGCTTAATGCGTTCTTTCGAATTCGGCCATGAATTCGCACAGCGCCTTCACGCCGGCTTCCGGCATCGCATTATAAATGCTCGCACGCATGCCGCCGACCGAACGGTGGCCTTTCAGTTCGAACAGGCCGTTCGCTTCCGCCGCGGCCAGGAACGGCTTGTCGAGCGCGTCGTCGACCAGAATGAACGGCACGTTCATCCGCGAACGGTAAGGCACTTCGACCGGATTCCGGTACAGCGACGATTTGTCGACCAGATCGTAAAGCAGCCGGCTCTTCGCGATATTGCGCTGTTCGATCGCGGCGACGCCGCCCTGCGCCTTCAGCCATTTCAAGACCAGGCCGACCAGATACCAGTTGTAGGTCGCCGGCGTATTCAGCATCGAGCCGTTCTTGGCCTGATCCGCATAATTGAAGACCTGCGGCACGGATTTCGGCGCATGTCCGATCAGATCGTCGCGCACGATCACCACGGTGACGCCGGCCGGTCCCATGTTTTTCTGGGTGCCCGCATAGATCAGACCGAATTTGCCGATGTCGACAGGCCGCGACAGGATGTTCGACGACATGTCGGACACCAGAGTCAACCCCTTGCTATCCGGGATCGACTGGAATTCGACGCCGTGGATCGTTTCGTTCGAGGTATAGTGCAGATAAGCCGCATCCGGGTCGACGCGCCAGCCGGCGACATCGGGGATCGTGGTGAATCGGGTATCTTCGGAACTCGCGCTGAGCACCGCCTCGCAGTAGTTGCCCGCGTCCTTGATGGCCTTTTCGGACCAGGCGCCGGTGTTCACGTAACAGGCCTTGGTCTTGCCGCGCAGCAGATTTTGCGGGATCATCGAAAACTGCGCGGTCGCGCCGCCCTGCAGGAAGAGTACCTTGTAGTTTTCCGGGACCGCCATCAGCTCGCGAAGATCCTGTTCCAGTTCATCGGCGATGATTGAGAAAAACTTGCCGCGATGGCTCATTTCCATCACCGACATGCCGCTGTCGCGCCATTCGAGCATTTCTTCCCGCGCCTGGTTCAGCACTTCTTCCGGCAGCGCCGAAGGGCCGGCGCTAAAATTGTAAACTCGTGACATAATCACTCTTCTCCTGATTCCGCTTCGTTGTCCGCACCGTTCTCCGGTGCGCCTTCTTGTTCGATGTCGTCTTCCTCTTCGCCGCCCAACCCCTCGATCCGGTCGACGCCGATCACTTTTTCCTTTTTGTCCAGACGGATGATCGTGACGCCCTGGGTATTCCGGCTGAGCACCGAAATGCCGTCCACCGGCGTGCGCACCAGCGTGCCGCCGTCGGTGATCAGCATGATTTCGTCGTGCGCGTTGACCAGCACCGCGCCTACGACCGCGCCGTTGCGCGCCGAAGTCTGGATCGCGATCACGCCTTGGCCGCCGCGGTTGTGGCAAGGGAACTCTTCGAGCCGGGTCCGCTTGCCATAGCCGTTTTCGGTGATGTTCAGGACCGTGCCCTCGGTGCCGATGATCAGCGAAATGACCTGTTGGCCTTCCGCCAGGCGCATTCCGCGCACACCGGCCGCATTCCTACCCATCGGCCTGACGTCGGTTTCGTTGAAGCAGACGGCTTTGCCGTCGCTGCTGAACAGCAGGACGTTCTGGCTACCGTCGGTGATCGCGCAGCCGACCAGCCTGTCGCCTTCCTGCAGATCGATCGCAATCTTGCCGCCGGTACGCTGGCGCTCGAACTCGATCAGCGGCGTCTTCTTGACCGTGCCCGCCGTGGTCGCCATGAAAATGTATTTGTTCTCGCTGAACTCCCGGACCGGCAGCATCGCGTTGATCTTTTCGCCCTGCTCCAGAGGCAACAGGTTCACGAACGGCTTGCCGCGCGAGGTGCGGCTGGCGATCGGCAGTTGATAGACTTTCAGCCAATAGGCCTTGCCGAGCGAGGAAAAACACAGGATCGTATCGTGGCTGTTGGCGACGATCAGCTTGTCGACAAAATCTTCCTCCTTGGTCGCGGTCGCCAGCTTGCCGCGGCCGCCGCGCCGCTGCGCCTTGTAATCGCTGAGCGGCTGGGCCTTCACGTAGCCTGCGTGCGACATCGTGACGACCATGTCTTCTTCGGTGATCAGATCCTCTTCGGACAGATCCAGGCGGTCGTGAATGATTTCGGTGCGGCGCTCGTCGCGGTAATTGTCCCGGATCTCGACCAGCTCCTCCCTAACGACCTCCATCAGGCGGATATCGCTACCCAGAATTTCCAGGTATTCGTCGATCCGCCGCAGGAGTTCCTTGTATTCATCGATGATCTTGTCCTGTTCGAGCCCGGTCAGGCGGTGCAGCCGCAAGTCGAGAATCGCCTGCGCCTGCGCCTCGGAAAGACGGTACCTGCCGCCCGCGATCCCGAAGCCGGGCGGCAGGTCTTCCGGACGCGACCGGTCGGCATCGGCGCGTTCGAGCAGCGAAGTCACCAAACCGCTGTTCCAGGTTCTGGCCAGCAAGCCTTCCCTCGCCACCGCAGGGCTCGCCGAGTTCTTGATCAGCTCGATCATCTCGTCGATGTTCGCCAGCGCGACCGCGAGACCTTCCAGGATATGCGCCCGCTCCCGCGCCTTGCGCAGGTTGTAGATCGTCCGGCGGGTGACGATTTCGCGGCGGTGGTCGATGAACGCGTTCAGAATCTCTTTCAGATTCAACAGGTGCGGACGGCCGTCGAGCAGCGCGACCATGTTGATTCCGAACACGCTCTGGAACTGGGTCTGTTTGTACAGATTGTTCAGCACGACCTCGGGCATTTCGCCGCGGCGCAGTTCGATGACCAGACGCATGCCGTCCTTGTCGGACTCGTCGCGGATCGCTGAAATGCCTTCGATCCTGCCTTCCTTGACCAGTTCGGCGATCTTCATCTGCAGGGTCGCCTTGTTGACCTGATAAGGCAGCTCGGTGGCGATAATCGCCTGCCGGTTGCTGTCGCCGATGTCCTCGAAATGGCAGCGCGCGCGCAGGTAGATCTTGCCGCGGCCGGTCGTGTAGGCGCTGTAGATGCCGGAGGCGCCGTTGATGATGCCGGCGGTCGGGAAATCGGGGCCCGGCAGGTGCTCCATCAGTTCGAGGATCGTGGCTTCGGGATGGTCGATCAGCGCCAGGCAGGCGCCGACCGTTTCGTTCAGATTGTGCGGCGGAATATTGGTCGCCATCCCGACCGCGATGCCGGACGACCCGTTGATCAGGAGCGCCGGAATCCGGGTCGGCAGCACTTTCGGCTCGGACTCGGATTCGTCGTAGTTCGGAATGAAATCGACCGTTTCCTTGTCGAGGTCGGCGAGCAGTTCGTGCGAGATTTTCGCCATCCGGACTTCGGTGTAACGCATCGCCGCCGGGGAATCGCCGTCAACCGAACCGAAGTTGCCCTGGCCGTCGATCAGCATGTAGCGCATCGAAAACGGCTGCGCCATCCGCACGATCGTGTCGTAAACCGCGGTGTCGCCGTGCGGGTGGTATTTACCGATCACGTCGCCGACCACACGCGCGGACTTTTTATAGGGCTTGTTCCAGTCGTTGCCGAGCTCGCTCATCGCATACAGCACGCGCCGATGCACCGGCTTCAGGCCGTCCCTGACATCCGGCAAGGCGCGCCCGACGATCACGCTCATCGCGTAATCGAGATAGGACTGGCGCATCTCGTCTTCGAGATTGACAGGAATGATTTCTTTCGCGTAGTTCGACATGGCTGTTTTATTCTAAGCAAAGCCGCTACGCTATCAGCGCTGACCGGCCATTGCTGGTTCCTACACTCCTTCCCAGGCACGCCGGCGATGTGCTGCGGAAAGATCAGGTTGAATCGGTGGTTAACTCAGGCATTGTAGCAAATTTCGCTTTCCGAGTCGAAGTTTATGAACGGTTCAGAGGAAGGCAAGCGGCAGGATACGGGAGGGAAAAACGTAATCCGGCAGGCCCCATTTTTCAGATAATTCCCCGCATCACCCGAACTAGACGAAACCGCCAACTTGTTGGAACGGGCGGATGTTTATTACAGAGGTAACCCGTGAATACGAAATAGAGCTGGGCGGATTCGCCGCCAGGCAATCCGCCTCGCTTTGAAGGCCATTGGCGTTTTGCTGTCGCGAAAACGCCCTACAGTTCTACAGCTCTGAGCCAATACCGTGAATACGAAATAGAAAACCAAAGGCGGGCTCTGGGATATAATGAACGCAACGGGATGCGCGGTCCTGGCAGGCGGCACGGTTACCGGCTTCAATCGCCTGATGCGGCGCGCGCATGCGCATTGGAACTCAACTGAATGCATACCGAGGCCATCGATATGGATTTCGAACGTCGCTTTCATTTCAGCAAATGCTTCCTGAATCCTCCCGAAACCGGGCCGCTGTTGGCCGTCCCCAACGTCAGTGGCAAGGATTACGCGGTTTTTAACCATTCGGCTCGGAACGCCGCGGCCGGAAAGTGGGGGTTGCATCACATGGAGTTGCGGCCCTGGATCGGAAGACGGGCAAAAACCGCTAGAGACAGCCTGCAGCCCCTACCCAAACCGGGGTGGATCCGGCGTTACGCAATGACCGGAGCCTTGCTCGCCGCCTTATGGCCTCCGCTCGCAGAAGCGGAAACGGAAACCGACCGCGCCGGGCGAATAAAAGCGTCATTCGTTCTGAACATCGCGCGTTTCGTTTCCTGGCCGAAGGAAGCCCCCGAACAGCAGGTAACCCCGCTGCTGCTGTGCCTGTATCGAAGCAATCCCTTCGGCGAAGCGATCCGGACCATCGAAGGAAAAATCGTAAACGGGCGTCCCTTACAGATCGGCCTGATCCGGTCGCTGGCACAAAGCGATTCCTGCCGCATCCTGCTGGTCGGGCCGGATGAAATGCGGCACTTCAGCGAAGAGTCCCGGCAAGCCCCGAACCGCCCCCTGCTGACGATCGCCGATCTGACGGACACCGATCTCCCTTCCCCGCATCGGCCCGCCCTGATAACGCTGGTGCGCAACGCGGCGAGGATCGGCTTCGAAATCAATCTGGCCAAGGCGCGCAGGACCGGCCTCCGGATGAGCTCCAATCTGCTCAAACTAGCCAAAATCGTCGGCGACGGAACCTGAAGCTTATGATTATCACAGGCAAAACCTCGCTGAGAAAAAAACTGATGCGCCTGCTGCTGCTGACCAGCAGCTGCGCCCTGCTGTTATCGGTCTTCGGCTTCGCCGTAAACGATCTCCTGTCGTTGCGCCATGCAATGTTCGACAGACTCCGCACCCAGGCCGATATCATCGGCTTCAATACCGTGGCGGCCTTGGCATTCGGCGATCCGGACGCGGCGCTCGATACGCTGTCGAGCCTGAAGAAAGAACCGGATATCGTCGGCGCGGCCCTGTTCTCGGCTCAAGGCCGGCTATTTGCGCATTACACGCGAGAAACCGGAAGCGTTCCGGCCATCGTGCCGGAACAGGATTCGGGAATCGTCAACGGCAATCTGTTCGCCGTTTCGCCGATCGTTTTCGACGGCGATCGCATCGGCAGCGTCATGCTGATCTCGGACCTCAGCGGATGGAAACACCGGCAGTTGCGGGAGCTGGCCATCGGCGCCGGCGTGTTTTCGCTGTCGCTCCTGATTGCCGTACTGTTTTCCAGCCGGCTCCAGCGGCTCGTATCCGAGCCGATCCTGAAACTCGCCCGGACGGCCCGGCGCGTGTCCGAGTCACAGGATTACAGCCTGCGTGCCGAAAAACTGTCCGCCGACGAGATCGGCGCGCTGGTCGACGACTTCAACGGCATGCTGAGCCAGATTCAACTGCGCGACATCGAACTGCAGAAGGCGCGCAACGAGCTGGAAGAAAAGGTGCGCGCGCGCACCCGGGAGCTGACCGAATTGACGCGGCAACTGGAGCACCAAGCCTACCATGATACGCTGACCGGCCTGTCCAACCGCGTCACCTTCGACGACCATCTTCGCCTGGCGGCCAGCCAGGCCAAGCGCGAAGGCCGGCGCATCGCGGTGATGTTCCTCGACCTGGACCGCTTCAAGATTATCAACGATACCTTGGGCCACGCCGTCGGAGACAAGCTTCTAATCCAGGTGGCGCAACGGCTGAAAGCCTGCTTGCGAAGCAGCGACACGCTGGCCCGCCTCGGCGGCGACGAATTTGCGGTGCTGTTGCCGCAGCCCCGCCAGGAAACCGATGCGTCCGAGGTGGCGATGAAAATCACCGCCGCGATCGCCGAGCCGATCCAGGTGGACGGCTACAGCCTGCATGTAACGGCCAGCATCGGAGTCAGCCTGTTCCCGGAGGACGGCAGCCGCGCCGAGACGATCGTCAAGAACGCCGACACCGCCATGTACCGTTCCAAGGACCGCGGCGGCAACCAGTACACTTTCTTTTCGGCCGACATGAACGCCCGCGCCGAACGCCGCCTGGCGCTGGAAACCAAATTAAAACAAGCCATCCGCGAAGGCGGATTGAGCATCCTCTATCAATCCCGGCGCGAGACGGTCAGTCTGGAGATTGTCGGCTTCGAAGCCCTGGTGCGCTGGGACGACCCCGAAGAAGGGCCCATTGCGCCCGCGGAATTCATCCCGCTGGCCGAGGAATGCGGCCTGATTGCCTCGATCGACGAGTGGGTTCTCGAAACCGCCTGCCGCGAAATGCGGCCCTGGTGCACTCAGGCCGACAAGGATATCCGCCTGGCCGTGAACCTGTCTCCCGCGCAGTTTATCCGGGAAGACCTGCACTTGGTGATTTCCGGCATCCTCCGGCGCACGGGCTTTCCGGGCGTCAAACTCGAACTGGAGATTACCGAAAGCCTGTTCGGGCCCGGCAACGCCAACGCCCGGAAAGTCCTGGAATGGGTCAGGGAGCTCGGCATCGAGGTCAGCATCGACGATTTCGGCACCGCCTACTCTTCGCTGAGCCGGCTGAAACAGTTGCCGCTGCACACCCTGAAAATCGACCAATCGTTCGTACGCGACCTGGGCCAGGACCCCGACGACGAAACGCTCGTGCGGACCATCATCGCCATGGCTCACAACCTGAATCTGAAAGTCGTGGCCGAAGGCGTCGAGACCCGGCTCCAGTACGATTACGTCAAGCGCTACGGCTGCGACGCCGTGCAGGGGTTCTTGTTCGGACAGCCGGTCCCCTGCGGGCGGATCGCGCAAATGCTGAACAATCGGGATATCGCGCAGCGGCTGCAATCGCCTCCTTTCGGTAAAGAAAGCTCCGAACCGGAGTGACAACGCGCGCTTTGTCGCTCTGCCGGCTTGCTCCCCTGCCCGAGGAACCTCTGTAGGGTACGCTGTGCGTACCTTGCCCCTCAGGTACGCACGGCGTACCTACAAATGAGGAGCGATCAGCGGCATGCCGGGAGATTATTTTTAGCCACATCCTCGATCAAAGCCGCCTGACAGGCGGGTGTGCACCGCGTGCGGATTTGATAAGCTAAAGGCCGCGCTTCGGCAGCCCCGCCGAAGACGGCAAACGGCGAGCGGCCATGAAACTCAAACAGGACAAAAATTTCGATAAACTGATCGAGCGATTCGAGAAGAAAATCTATGCGACCGCAAAGGGCGACTGGCGCCTCAAGCTGCTGAAAGAGGATCTCGATCCCTTCTACCGCTACCCCGAGCCGCTCACCGTTTGGGACGCCGGCTGCGGCTTCGCGCAAATCAGCGCGGAACTGGCCGAAAAAGGGCACCGGCTGACGCTGTGCGATCTGTCCGAAAAAATGCTGGCCCGCGCCGAACAACTTTTCCTGAGCCAGAGGCTGGAAGCCCAGTTCCACCACCGGGCGGCGCAGGCGCTGGCACCCGAACTGCCCCGCTTCGACTTGGTTCTGTGCCATGCGCTGCTGGAATGGCTGGCGGAGCCGATCCCGACGCTGCAGATCATCGCCGACCGGGTCGCAACGGGAGGCTACCTGTCGTTGCTGTTCTACAACCGGAACGCGATGGTTTACACCAATGCGCTGAAAGGCGGCTGGCGTCTCAGGCACCTGTTGGACGACAGCTATCTCGGCAAGGGCGACAAGCTGACCCCGCCCAATCCGCAATATCCGCACAAAATTCTCGAACAGCTCGAAACGTGGGGATTCAAGATCATGGCGCATACCGGCATTCGGGTATTCCACGACTATCTCGACAAAGAGGCCCTGAAAAACAGCGATCCGGCCGAACTGTTCGAGCTGGAATACCGTTATTGCCGGATGCCCACCTACCGGGACATGGGGCGCTACGTTCACCTGGTGGCGCAGCGCACGCACAATCCGGGATGACCTCTTGGATTACGGGCCGGCCCCCTCTTTGCCGACCTTTTTACCGTGAAAGCTCTTGTAGGGCGGATGCCGACAGGCGATCCGCCGTTACACTCAGCGATCCGTCATCCTGCGGCGGAACCCGGCAGAGCCGGTTCCGCCTTACGGATTACGGATTGGCGTTTTGCTATCGCGAAAACGCCCTACCGCTCTCTCTACGCAGTGATCAGGTTATTATCGATTTAGATATGGATTTCTAAAACTATCGTTTCCTTTCGCCCGCCGAATGCCCTAACCTATCGGTTATCGTTAATCATGGGTCATTTTCCCGCGCGTTTTATTTAGGGCTTGCATACCATGCCATTACAGCAGTTAGTCGAACACTTCAACGACCGATTGGGATTTCACGGCAATTCGCGGCCGTTCGTCTTCAATAACGGCGTCGTTCACGGTTTATTCGGCCCGATTCAGATCGGCAGCCGGCTGTCGCCGGTCCGGGCGACCGAAAATCCGTCGCGGATCGCCGGATACTGCGCTGGACAGGTGCTGACCAACAGTCCGGCGGAACCTTTATACGGAGACGACATCGAGCATTTGCTGAAGCACCCGTTGTCTCCCTCGATCGATACGCTGTCGATCCTGAATTTCGACAGGCTGTCGCGGACCGTCCACATGCTGAATTATCTCTTGCTGCCGGCGCAGTCGGAGACCGACGCCTTGTTTCTGGATGTCGATCCGCGGCATATTCTCGGCGTGAGGGAAAATCACGGCGTCTATTTCGAGGAAATCATCGTCCGCTGCGGACTGGAAACCCGCAACGTGGCGATTACGGTGCCGGTCAGTCCCGCCTATGCGCGTTTTCAGCAGCAGTTGAACCAAGGCCTGGAAAATTACCGGAGCCGCGGCTATCGAATCGCGCTGAAATTCGACTATGCCGCGCTCGGCCGGCAAGCCAACCAGCTCATTCAGGCATTGGAACCGAATTTCGTCAGCCTGTCGGCCAATTCGCTGGACCGGATACGCGAAGCCGGAATGATCGAGAAACTGAGCCAATGGAATGCGCTGGTCCGCTCGATCGGCGGGCAAAGCCTGCTGGCGAACGTGACCCAGATCAAAGGCAGTGCGCTGGCGCAGAACACGGGTTTCGAGCTGGTCGAAGGAGACTTTTACGGCACCCCGTATTTAGGCTGGGAAAAAACCGAGGCGCCGTTATACGCATGATGAAGCGTCCGGGATCGTTGTCGTCGGAAACTGAGCGGGACGGGATTTAGAAGCTGTCTTGCAAAACATCACAAGCATTTTGCAAGGATTAATGTGATCATGGCAATCCGTACCCCGCTTTCAGCGGTGGCGGCGAGGACTTCAAAATCCTTGGCGAAAAGCCGAAACTGTCCAAGCCAGGCAAAAGTCCGCTCCACCCCCCAACGTTCAGGCAACACGGCAAAGCCATCTTTGATGTTCACGGAAATATGCCGCGTCATCTGGAGGGTCATAGGATGTGGTGACGATAGGAACCGCATCAATCGCGAACGATGCCAATCGCAAACGATGCGGTTCGTTCCTCACCACATCCTACGGCCCTGTCTTCAAACGTTACGGACGGAATAAATATCCCGTCCGGCATGCGTTGTAGTTGTAGGGTACGCTGTGCGTACCTTTTCATCCCCAATGGTACGCACAGCGTACCCTACACTTGTGTTTAAAAAACGCCTCCGCCCCGTTGCCGCCCTACGAGAACGCGCGCCGCGGTGAAAACGATCGGGGCAGCATGCCGGAAAATGATTTTTAGCCACATCCTAAGCCAGCGCCACCGCGGCTATCCCGCCGTCGGCGGTTTTTTTCTGGCCGTTCGGCAACATGCCGTATACCGCCAGTTTATGCCGCAACACGTTACGGCTGATGTTCAACAGCTTGGCGGTCTGCACCTGGTTTTCCTCGCAGAACTCGAACGCGGTGCGGATCACCGTTTCCTCGATCAGATCGTATAACTGGGGCGGCGCTTGTTCGCAGAGGCGCAGCAGCGCATTCTCCAAAGAAGTGATCGATATCGCGGGTGTAGCATCGACGGCGCGGACGCCGGACAGCTTGAAATCTTCGGGCCGGAGGCGATTGCCGGGGCAGACCAACAGCGAGCGGTGAATCGCGTTTTCCAGCTCGCGGATGTTGCCCGGCCAGTCGTAGTTCAACAATAACTGCTCGGCGGCAGGCAACAGATTGATCTCGCCGTAGCTCAGACGGTCGCCGTAAATTTTCAGAAAGTGCCGGGCCAGCGGCAGAATATCGCCGGGCCGATCGCGCAGCGGCGACAGATGAATCGTGGCGACATTGAACCGGTAATACAAGTCGGCGCGGAAATGCGAGGCCGCCACCGCTTCCTCCAGATTCACGTTGGTGGCGGCGATGATCCTGACATCCACCGGCACGGCCTGGCGGGAACCGACCCTGACCACCTCGCGCTCCTGCAGAACCCTGAGCAGCTTGGCCTGCAGGCCCAGCGGCAAGTCGCCGACCTCGTCGAGGAACAGGGTACCTTTGTCGGCAATCTTGAACCAGCCGTCCTTGCCCGCCAACGCGCCGGTGAAAGCGCCTTTTTCGTGGCCGAACAATTCGCTTTCGATCAGGTTTTCGCTCAATGCCGCGCAGTTCAAGGCGCCGAAAGTGTTCCGGCTGCGCCGGCTGAGGGAGTGAATGTGGCGGGCGACCAGTTCCTTGCCGGTGCCGGTTTCGCCGATGATCAATACGGTGGCGTCGCTGGGCGCAATCCGTTCGATCTGTTCGAGCAGGCGGCGGGAAACGGGGTCTTCGAAAACCATTGCCGTCGCCCGGAGCGAAAGCGACTGCGAGCGCGACTGCAGTTCGTCAAAAGCCAGTAATGTCATCAGAGTCCCTCTTTAGCTGGAATCGGGGCATGCTCCCGAAAAATGCTTTCATCGATAAAATTTTCATAAAGGGCGAAACGAAACCTCCGGTCGTCCAGTCGTCGTTCAAACCCGTTTTGATTGTATGATAGGGTTTCTGTCGTCTGCTTAAAAACGATATTATTCGAATTACAAATGCATTTCCGGCATAAGGCCGTGCCCATGCTTCGCATTGAGCATGCCGCTATTCAAGAGCGCTCAGGATGACGGTGTAGGCGCATCACGTCCGGCCGCCGACTCCGCCAGAGCGTCCATCGCGGCATCGATTTCCATCGCCGCCGCCCTGCCGTCGTCCAGCGCACTTTGCAGCTCTCCGGCGGCCCACTGCCGCCGCAATTCCTCGGCCTGTAATTCGCGCTGCATTTCCGCCTTGACCGCCGCGATCGTCCGCCGGGACTTGCCCAGCCAGAAGCCCGCATGCCGCGCCACCGCGGGCAGTTTTTCCGGGCCGATCACGACCAGCGCGACCAGGCCGACCATCATTAATTCCGATAAGCCGATTTCGAACACGTTCGGATCAAACCTTGGATTTTTGCGGTTCGGCGATCTCGGCCTCCAAGGCTCCACCGCCTCGATGAATCAGGGTCTGAGAGTTCTCGCTTTCTCTGACCGCGTTCCGAAACCCTTTGATCGCCTCGCCCAGGTCGGAACCGGCATGCTTCAGGCGCCGGGTGCCGAAAACCAGAATCGCAATCGCCAATACCATCAACAGATGGGGAATGCTAAAGCCCATGTTTACTCTCCAAATCATTTATATAGTTTCAGTTTTAGACCTGCCGGGTTTTCAAAACCTGGCAGGTTTCACGATAAAGATATGCCGTCAAACCGCGTTCTCCGCCTTCAGCTTCGCGGCTTGCACCGCCCGCGGGACGGCCTGTTTTTTCGGCGCGAAAGACTTTTTCAGCCGCCGCCAGCCGATCACCAGCGAGCTGGCCCCGAGCACCAGACCGAACGAAATCCAGACCAGCATCCAGACGTCCCAGATCGGCCGGTAATACAGCCAGCCGAAATCCCAGTGGTGCAATGCCGAATACAGCCAGCGGAAAACGCGGCGGCTGCGGTCGAATTTGCCGATCAGGCGGCCGTCCTGCGGATCGAGATAGATCAACGTGCCGCTGTCGTCGGCGAGTTTCGCCAAATACACCGGCAAAGGCCTGTCCTTCAGGTCTTGATGATGCCGGGGGTAATAATAACTGTCGTAATCGAGCAACGTTTCGATACTCGTGACTTTCGTTTCGCCGGCCAGGCGCTGTACGGCCGCCTTGACAGCGGCCTCGCCGAAGCCGCCGCCGCTCCCTGTCAGCGGCAGGCGCCCGCCCTCGCGGGTTTCCGCCAGCAATATCGCTTCGCCGCCCAGGCGCCGCCAGTTCAGGCCGACGATTTCGGCGCCGCCCTCTGCCGACGCGAGCGAAGGTCCCGACCGCCAGTCGCGCATTGCCGCCGGCAATTCGCCGCCGCCCAGGAAACGGCTCAATTCCGCCTGACTGTAATTCGCCTCGGTAAACCATTTTCCCGGATTGGTATCGAGAAAACCGCTGAAAGCCCAGCACAGCGCGGCGGTGCCGCCGAGCAGCCCGCTCCAGAAATGCCATTTGGCCCAGAATTCGCGGTAAGGCTGCGTGCGGCCCTGCGAATAGGTCGGCTTGCCGCCGAACCCCGGCCGCCAGCGCAGCCAGCCGATGATCAGCCCGGTCAAGGAGGCGACCGTCGCGAACAGGCCCAGCCCCAACTGGATGGCGTGGCGGTATTCGCCGAGGCCGACCGCTTCCAGGGGCTTGAGAAGATGCAGCCAGTTGCCGCTCCAATAAAACGCCCGCTCCAGACGGGTCGAGGCGTGCAACACCTCGCCGGTGCGCGCGGAAATCAGCAGTTCCCTGCCGTCCTCGGCGGCGATATGATGAAACGGGCGTAAAGTATCCTGATTGCGCAGGATGATCGTTTTCTCGACCGACGCCAGGTAACGCAGCGCGGGCGGCGCCGCGTCCCCGGCTTTAAACCAGTCCCCGGCGATCTGCAAAGCCTGCTCGGCCGAAGTCTCGCGCAGCGAGCCGTCGTTGGCCGACAACGCAAAACGCATCCCTTGCGTATCCTCGACCAGCCAGACCGGCGCGCCGGCTATTCTGAGCAGGCGGGCATCGGCGATCGCCGGAGGCACGGCCGGTTGTTTGTCTGCCGCATCGGCGTCGCCGGGCGCTTCGACCCGACGTTCGGCCGCCGCCGCTCGACGCTGCGCGGCGCTGCGTTCCCAGGTCTCGCCCAGGCTCAGCCAGCCTGGCTGCGGCGCCAAGGCTTCGGCGTGGGCCAATTGCTGGATTCGGCTTTGCGTGGCCGGCGTCGAATACATGATCGCGATGCCGGTCAAAAACCACGCGAACATGAACACGGCCAACGCAATTCCAAGCCAACGGTGAACTTCGTAGAGCAGCCAGTTCAAAAATTTCATTGCTGTGATCCTAAACTTCATTCGTTAAAACTAGGGAGGCCGGAGCCCCGACAGATAATCGACCAACGCCTCGAATTCATCGTCGCTCAAAGACGCGGCGATCCGGTTCATCACGCCGTCGGGGCTGTTTTTGCGTTCGCCCAGCTTCCAGGCAGTCAACTGGGCGCGCAAATACACCTTGCGCTGGCCGCCGATCAGCGGATAAAGCGTGCCGTCCTCGCCCGCCCGGCCCTCCCCGTGCCGGCCGTGGCAGTCGGCGCAGGCCGGAATGCCGCGGCCGGCATCGCCGTGCAGAAACAGGCCGGGCGCGGCGCGCTTGCCGCTGCCGTCGCGGCCCTGCATCGGCTGTTGAGCGGCGAAATAGGCCGCAATGTCGGCCATGTCGGCCGCGTCCAGATCTTCCGCCATCACCGACATCACCGCATGCTGCCGCGCGCCGGTTTGAAAATCATGGAGTTGCTTGACCAGATAGCCGGCATATTGGCCGGCATGATTCGGAATCCTGGAGTCGCCGCTGTTGCCGTCATCGCCGTGGCATTCCAGGCAGCGGCCGGAGTCGGCCTTTTCCCTGCCCGCCACGGGATCGCCGTTACCGGCGCGCGAAGGCAAGCCTTCACCGCCAAGCCCGGCCGCGCTTGCGCCGATTGATGAAAACGCCAAGAGCAACCCCGCGGCCATCCATTGCGAAAACGCCATCCTTCAGATCGCCTTCCGCCCTGCTTTCAGTTGCTGCACGATTTCCAGGGCCTTGGCGACATTTTCTTTCGGTTTCAGGCCGCCGACCGTGGCGGCGATTTTGCCGTCGGGAGTAATGATGAAGGTCGCCCGCTCGGCGAAGCCGTGCGTAATTTCGTCCCCGCGCGTATCGGTCTTGCCGGGCGACGGATCCCGGACCGCCACGTCGAAGGCTTTCGCGATGCTGCCGTCGACATCCGCGACCACCGGAAACTTGCCGGCGCAATATTGAGGATCGGCGGAAAACGAATTCAGCCGTTCGATGCTGTCCAGCGAGACGCCGACGATAGTGGCTCCGGCGGCGGCGAATTTATCGTGATCCACCGCGAAACCGTGCGCCTGAATGTTGCAGCCGCCGGTATAGGCCGAAGGGAAGAAATACACCACCACGAGGCCCTTCTGCAGCGCCTCCTGCAGTGAATAATCGAAGGCTTTGCCGGCCAGCGAGGCTTGCGCCTGCACAGCGGGGGCCGGATGGCCTTCGGGCAGGACCGCAAATGCCGGCAAGGCAAGCAGATGGGAAAGCAGGATTGTTAGAAATAAATGTTTCATCATCATTCCGTTTTTACAAAGGTTTATACTTGTCGTGGCAGGCGCCGCGGCATTGTTTGGAAAAATCGGCGGCGGTATCGGCCGCCTTGGCGGCATCGCCGGCGCTCAGCGCATCCTGAATCGCTTGCGCCTTTTTCTGGTAATCCTGCGCATTGGCGACCGCATCGGCCGCATCGCCGCGGTCGGCGAAGTAGCCTTCGACCAGCTTGAACGCCTGTTTCAGTTCCTCCGCTTCCTTGCCGGCAGTGGCGAAATCCTTCGCCGCTATATTGTTCTGCACTTCCTGCGTCTTGGTTTCGACATCGTTCATCAATTCCTCGAAGTCGAAATCGCTTTCGGCCGACGCGTTGCCGGTCGCCGACGCGAACAAGATCGCGCCTAAAATCATTGCATTTCGCATCTTAAAAAACAGTCCTCATCCCGGTATCCCTGTAATCCTTGCCGCGCTTGCCGGCCGCCGGCTCAACCCGAAGGCCGAACCGGCCTTGATCGACCGGCAGCGCAAGCGCTTTCATGGCAGCATCCTCAGGCGATCAGTTCTTTGACCACCTTGCCGTAAACCACGGTCGGCCGTTCGGAACGGCCCTGGTACTTGTAGATCAGCTTCAGGTGATCGAGCCCCAACTGGTTCAAGACCGTTGCATGCAGGTCGTAGGTATCGACCTCGGTCCCCTTCAGCGCCTGCACGCCGAGTTCGTCGGTGCCGCCATGGGTGTAGCCCGCCTTGATGCCGCCGCCCGCGATCCATTGGGTGTAACCCCAGGGATTGTGGTCGCGGCCGTCGCCCGATTCGCTCCATGGCGTGCGGCCGAACTCGGAGGTCCATACGACCAGCGTCGAGTCCAGCAGGCCCTTCTCCTTCAAATCCTTCAGCAAGCCCGCGATCGGCTTGTCGACGATCTTGGTATGCTTGCCGTGATTGTCTTCGATGTTCTGGTGCGCGTCCCAGTCACGGCTGTCGCCCTTGATGTCGGTCGGGCCGGAAACCACCTGGATGAAGCGCACGCCGCGCTCGGCCAGACGCCGGGCGCGCAGCAGCAGTTCGCCGTACGGCTTGGTCAGCTCGTCGTTGAGTCCGTACAATTCTTTGGTTGCATCGGATTCCTTGCTGTAGTCGACCGCTTCCGGCGCGGTTTCCTGCATCCGGTAAGCCAGCTCGTAGGATTCGGTGCGGGCCTTCAGTTCGGTGTCCTCGGGATAGCGCGAACCGTGCTTTTCGTTCAACCGTTTCAGCAAGTCCAGCGCATGGCGTTTTTCGGCCGTGGCCAGATATTCCGGGTTGTTCAGGTGCAGAATCGGCGAGTTGCCTGGACGGAACGGGGTGCCCTGATAAACCGCCGGCAGAAAGCCCGACTCCCAGTTGGTGACGCCGCCTCTCGGCTCGCGCTTGTCGTTGTAGAGCACCACATAGGCCGGCAGGTTCGGGTTCGCCGAACCCAGCGCATACTGCACCCAAGCGCCCAGCGTCGGCCGGCCGGGGTTCAGGCCGCCGGAGTTCAGCTTCATGATCGAAATGTCATGGGTCGCGCCGATCGTGACGCTGGACTTGATGAAGGCCAGATCGTCCGCATGCTCGGCCAGATTCGGCAGCCAATCCGAGAACCAGGCGCCGCTCTGCCCGTACTGCTTCCAGGTGCGCTTGGTCGCGATCAGTTTGGTGATGCCGCCCTGGGT
Organism: Methylomicrobium agile; assembly: GCF_000733855.1. Lineage (NCBI taxonomy): Bacteria > Pseudomonadati > Pseudomonadota > Gammaproteobacteria > Methylococcales > Methylococcaceae > Methylomicrobium > Methylomicrobium agile. Next base: position 1,943,505 of record NZ_JPOJ01000001.1, on the reverse strand, counting down.
GCTAGTTTTAATTCCTTGCAGGAACGACGCCGGTATGCCGGTTCCGGCCCGTTTGACCAGCTCCGGTTTGTAGTCGTACAGGTCCAGCGTGCTCGGCGCGCCGGCCATGTGCAGCCAGATTACGGTCTTGGCCTTGGCCGGGAAATGCGGCGCTTTCGATGCCAGCGGATTGGCGCCGGCCAGCGCCTGCAGGCCGGCATCGTCGGCCAGCGCACTGGCGATCACCCCGCCCCCCGGAATCAGGCCGGTCACGGCCAGTCCACCCAAGCCCCCCAATCCGTAGCCGGTTTTAATCAAAAAATCTCGACGCGATTTGTTTTTCATAATGTAAGCCTCTGAATAATAATTTTTTAAAACCGGTAAATGAACTCGTTCGAATTGGCCACCGCGTGTACCAAATCCACGAACGCCGCCGCCCGGATCGGATCGTCCAGCTTCTTGTCCTTCAGGCCGGTCGGGATATTGATCTCGAACTTGCCGTCCGCGGCTTTTTCGCGGATCACGCCTTCCTGTTCCTTCAGGAATGTCAGCAGCGCTTGTTTTTCGGCATCGTCCGCATGGCGGGCGAACAGGATCTGATACAAGCGGTCGATACGCGCGGCTTCGTCCTTGCCGCCTTCGTTGATGACCCGGCCGGCCAGCGCCTTCGACCAGTCGAAAATCAGTTCGCTGTTGAACAAGGTCAACGCCTGCAACGGGGTGGTGGTCACCTCGCGCTTGCTGTGCGCTTCCTGCGGCGAGGCCATGTTGAACGAATCCAGGATCGGGTACGGGATGCTGCGGCGCGTAAACACGTACAGGCTGCGGCGGTTGTGGTCGTGAGCGTCCTTCGAAGTACGCCAGGCCGGATCGTTCGCGAAATTGCCGCCGTTGGTGTTGATCACTTTCGGCAACGGCGGGTACACGCTGGGGCCGCCGACCTTATCCTCCAGCTTGGCGGCCGCCACCAGCAAGGAATCCCGCACCTGCTCGGCTTCCAGGCGTTTGCGCGGGAACACCGCCAAGAATTTATTTTCGGCATCGGCTTTCTGGACATCCTCGCGGTAGTCGGAAGACTGCCGGTAGACGCTCGACAGCAGGATTTCGCGGTGCAGTTTCTTGACGCTCCAGCCGTCCTTCACGAACTTGCCGGCCAGATAGTCGAGCAGTTCCGGATGGGTCGGCTTTTCGCCGGCCTTGCCGAAATCGCTGACCGTTGCCACGATGCCTCTGCCGAAATATTGATCCCAGACCCGATTGACATAAACGCGCGCGGTCAGCGGGTTGGTCGGACTGGTCAGCCACTTGACCAGCGCGGCGCGGCGCCCGGACGAGAACGGCAGCGGCTTGATGTCCGGCTTCTCGTCGGTGATCGCGGCCGGAAACGCAGGCTGTACCTCTTCTTGCGGCTTTTCGTGGTCGCCGACCGCATAGACATAGCTCGGCGGCGCATCGGGATGGCCCAGCTCGGTCATCGCCGAAATCGTGTCGGAGCTGGTGGCCGGCTTCAAATCGTTGAATTTTCTGAGCTCTTTTTGTAATTTATCCAACTCCGCCCATTGTGCCGCGATCTTTTTGTCGTAGGTTTTCGGATCGGTACTCTCGCCTTTCTCCTGGAAGAAGGACTGCATGCTGCGCTCGTCGGTCACATTGGCCAGGCGATGGTTGATCCAGCGGTCCTGCGCGTTCCGTTTTTCTTTCGGCTTGAAGATCGCTTCCCGCGAGTCGGTCAGATAACGTTCCTTGTGATACTTCAGCGCCTCTTCGCGATGCGTGTCGATGATCGCTTTCTGCTTGGCGCGAATCTCTTTGGTGGCTTCTTCCCACTTGGCGTACTGTTTTTCGTAATCGCGCTCGACGTCGCCCTTCCTGGCCGGAATGTTGTCGACCGGCGCCACGTTCGCGAAAAACGCCTGCAGCGAGAAATAATCCTTCTGGCTAATCTTGTCGAATTTGTGGTTATGGCAGCGCGCGCACTCGACCGTCTGGCCCAGCACCACCTTGCCGACCGTATCGGTAATATCGGTGGTGATCTGGTATTTGCGCTGCACCAGGTCGCGCGAGTTCGCATTGTCCGGGAACTGCGCCATGAAGCCGGTCGCAATTAAAGCCTGCTCGTCTCCCGGCCATAACTCGTCGCCCGCCAACTGCTCCTGGATGAAACGGTCGTAAGATTTGTCCTGATTGAACGCATTGATCACGTAATCGCGGTAGCGCCACATGTTCAGCCGGTCGTTGTCGTTCTGGAAGCCGGTGCTGTCCGCGTAGCGGGCCAGATCCAGCCATTTACGCCCCTGGCGCTCGCCGTATTTCGGGGAAGCCAGCAGGCGGTCGACCAGCTTCTCGTACGCGTTGTCGGACTTGTCGTTCACGAACGCGTCGACTTCTTCCGGAGTCGGAATCACGCCCCAGACATCCAGCGTCGCGCGGCGGATAAACGCGGCGCGGTCGATGTCCTTGGACGGCTGCAGCCCCTTGGCTTCCAGTTGCGCCAGAATATAGTTGTCGATCGGCGTTCTAACCCAGCCCTGCTGCTTGACCGGCGGAAACACCGGCGCTTGCACCGGCTGATACGACCACAGTTTCGACTTGGACTTTACTGCCGGCGCATTTTCCTTGCCGGCCGCCGGGGTATCGTCCGCCGTTGGGGCATCGATGCTCAACGCCACCGAAATCCCCCAAAAAAGCACATAAGATAATTTTCTTTTCATTGACCTACTCCAAAACAAGCGGAGATGAAATTCTCTCGATTTCACCGTCCCGAACGGCGGCGCTGGCAGCAACCGTACTCAGTTATTCGTCACGCTGCGTTTATCGCGCGGCTACTTGGCTTTTTTCTGCACCGGCTCGATTCGCGTAACTTTTCCACCTTCCTCTTCATAATTCTGCGACCCTACCGCCCCGACCACCTTGAAGCCTTTATCGGCCAGGAAATCGCCTGCGGCACCCGCGCGGCCGGCGTGATTCGAAACGGTCACGATGGATCTTTCCTTGGGAATGAAAGGCAGCGCCGCGTCCAGCTGTTTGGCCTGAACGCTCAGATAAACCGGAAAGCCGCCGATCTTGCTGACTTCATCGGGACGGCGCACGTCGATAATCAGCAATTCTTCCGGCTTGGCCAACAGCACATCGAATTGAGCGCGATTAAGTTTCGGGGTTTTGTAAAGGTAAGGCTTGGCGGCCGGCGCGGGCTTGCCGCCATGTTCCGCCGCGTCGGCCAAACCGAGCGGAGCGACCAGCATCATCGCCAGCAGAAGGGTATTTGCGGTATTTTTGATCATGGTTTCTTCTCTTTATTTTCGTAAAACGCATCCGTCGATACGCGGGGCTCATATTGCACTCAGAGCACGAAGCAACATGTATGCCAGAACCGGTCGATTTTCCGACGCATCGGAAAAAACCGTCTTTACGAATGATTCATAAGGATTTTTTGCTTGATTTCCGGAACGTGAGCAATGCGGAAGAGAATCCGGAACTCTCTCCCATTTTCTCGCTGATGAAATACCAACAGCCGTACAACACCGGCTGCTGCTCGGCTAGCAAGACCTTAGCGCAGACCGGCTCACCGAAAATTGCAGAACCGTAGGGTGTTTTCGCGATAGCAAAACACCATTTGCCATCCTGATGGCGGATTGCCTTCGGCGAATCCGCTCACAAGGGTCGTGGGATGGGTACGACTTGCAAGAATGCAGAATGGGTAGGGCGGAACGCGCCAGCGGTTCCGCCATAAGGGGTCTAGCGGTTCCGCCATAAGGTTTTCAATATCAACGGCCATCGAGCATCGCGACGAAAGCGTCGCTCCCACAACGCTATACCCACTTGATCGCCTCCAGAGCTGTAGGGCGTTTTCGCGATAACAAAACGCCAGCAGGCTTCAAAGCAATGGCGGAGCCTGACGGCGAATCCGCCCTACAAGCGCTACAAGAGCCGTAGGATGGGTACGACTGTAAGAATGTAGGGTCGTAGGATGGGTGTAGGGTGGATAAGCGAAGCGCATCCGCCACGCAATCGCCGGATACCCCAAAGAGCACAAGTGCGCTTGACTTACCCGGTCTACGCAACATCCATGACTTCATGGTATTGCACGGCTCCCCCGCTTCAGATAGAGATACCGGCAAACGGTGTAACTTATCGCCATGCATCCTTCAGGCATTCGCAAGATCATCCCGAAACCTGCAGTCAACAAAAAAAACGGGCCAAGGAATCAATCCTTGACCCGTCAGGAGCACACTACGGGACTAAAACGAAGGGATACCGGCGGCTTACTTCGCCCGGCTGCCGATGCCTTGCACCAGCAGCGGGATTTTGTAGGCGGCGCCGCGCCCGACCACATACAGGATTTTCTTGTCCTTACCCGCGAAGGCCAGATTCTGCGGCTTATTCGGAATCGGAATCACGCCCAGCGCCGCGCCCTTGGCGTCGAACACCTCGACGCCGGCATTCGATGCCACATACAGCCGGTCCTCATCATCCAGAGCCAAACCATCGGCGCCGCTGGACCAGGTTTTATCTTCGCCTTGCTTCCAGCCTTCCAGCTTGGCGAAGTTGCGCCGATTCCCGATCGATCCGTCGGCGGCGATATCGTAGGCGAGGATATGTTCGCCGGGCGTATTGGCGACATACAGCACTTTTTCGTCCTTGCTCAATTGAATGCCGTTGGGCCGTTCGATATCGTTGGCCAGCCGCTTCAATTCGCCGGACGGGCTAATGTAAAACACGCCCGGATGCGACGGCGGCGGATTGGGCTGTTCCTTCGTCGGCCGCGTGCCGCTGTCGGTAAAATAAATGCCGCCGTTGCTGGCGCGCACCAGATCGTTCGGGCGCTGGAATGCCGCGCCTTCGAATTTTTCGGCCAGGGTCTTTTTCTTGTTGACGGGGTAGACAACGCCGACCTGGGTTTTCGCCACCTGCACCGCAACGAGTTCGCCTTCCGGCGTCCAGGCCAGTCCGTTGGACCCGTTGGAGTTTTTCAAAAACACCGACACCTTGTCGTCGGGAGCGATGCGCACGATGTTGTTGGCCTGCGTTTCGGTAAACAACAGGCTGCCGTCGGGATGCGCGATCGGCCCTTCGGTGCCCTTGAAGCCGTCCTTGATCAGTTCGATCACCACCCCGCCGGCCGCGACGCCCGGTATCGCCGGCGTGACCGGATCGTCGGCCTGCACGGCAGTTGCAGCGAATAAAATCCCTAACGCGGAAATTGATTTGAATAACATGAAATTCTCCTGAAATTGCATTACGTTTAGTCTCAAGCTCAAGGAAACGCTGAATAAAGTCCCCTTCTTCCGCAAGACCGTTAAATCTAAGGATTCCCGTAGGCCGGATAAGCGAAGCGTATTCGGCGATTGTGTGGTGGATGCGCTTCGCTTATCCACCCTACGGCCCATTGACATAACGGCATTGCCCGAAGGAGGTTTCCCGGACTTAATCAGAGCCTCCTTAACAGAACCGGGCATAACGCCGCCCGGTCCGCCAGCGTTAAAATTTGGCCCGGAAATGCACCCCGTAATAACGCGCATCGCCGTAAGTCCCGGTGGAAGCGCCGGTACTGGACCAGTTGCTGGAGTTGGTCAAATAGATCGTGTCGAAGACGTTCCTGCCGACCAGATCCAGGTTGTATTTGCCGTCCTTGGTGCCCAGGCCGATACCGCCGTCGGTCACGTGATAGGCCGGCTGCTTGCCGGATGCGGAGAGGCTGGCGTTATAGTTGGCCGCGGACTTGAAGCTGTCCACCATATAGGCGTGCCACTGCAATCCATAATCGTCGACGACGCCGAAACCGAACGGCACCCGGTAATCGAAACCGAAGTTGGCGGTGAAAGCCGGCGCATTCGGCAGCGTCAGGCCGGTCTGGTCGCAAACCGCCTTGTTCGCCTCGGGCGGGCAAGGCGCGTTCTTGAAGTCGGTATAAATCGCGTGATTGTACGAACCGTTCATAAACAGATTCAGGCCGGGCGTGACGTCCCAGCTCGACTCCAGCTCGATGCCGCGCAGCTGGATGCCATCGACGTTACCCAAACGGGTCCTGAACTGGCCGGGCCGCACTTCGTCCGGTATGACCAGTTGCGATTGGAAGCCTTCGATATCGGTCTGGTACAAGTTCAGGTTGAACACCAGCGTTTTATTCAGCCAGCTGCTCTTGATCCCCAATTCGTAATCCATCACGTTTTCCGGATCGACGTTTTCGACCTCGCCGGTATTCGCGTTGAATTGCGCGGCGCCGGATTTCTGGCCGCCTGCGACCGAGAAATAAGCCATGATGTCATCGGTGATTTTATAGCTCGGATTGACCAGCCAGTTTTGCGAGTTCTGGTCGAAACCCTGCCGCGCGGCCACCCAATTCGGTTTGATCTGTCCGCTCCGAATCGCCAGCGCATCGGTCAGGTTCTGCGCGGTTGCGCCGATCGAGGAAGCCAAGGCGGTCAAATCGGCGCCCCCGATGGCGTAATGGTTGCCCGAGTTGGAACGCTGCTCGAACGTATCGCGCAAGCCCAGCGTCAGCGTCGCCGCGTCGGTGATATGCCAGTTGATCTGCCCGTAGGCGGCGTAACTGTCGGTGGCGGGATTCAGATAGGCCGTATCCATCAACTCGCGCATCGACGCCGACATCATTTGCCGTCCCACGGCCGTCGAATTCAGCCGGCCGTATTGCGCGTTGCTGGCATAAAAAGCGCCCGCGTCGTCGCCATAATGGTTCTGGCTGAGGGTTTCCGCCACGCTGCGCATCGTGAAGACGCCGGCCTGGTAATCGATCGGCCCCGGCTCCTTGGAGGCGATGCGAAACTCCTGCGACCACTGTTCATTATCGACGGTCACCCCCCCGATCCGCATGATGTCGGCCACCGACCGGTCGCCGTCATGGTGCGGTTCGAACAGCGAATTCCGGTAGGCCGAAACCGAGGTGAAGCGGTGGCCCAGCACGTCCCAATTAATTTCGGCGGACACGCCCTCGCTATCGGCGCGGGATTTCAGTTTATTGTCCTGCGCGACTTTCCGGGGATCGCCGATCACCGTGATCGGCTGTCCGGACCGTTCGAAGACATCGAACCAGTCCCGCGCCAGACGGGAGCTGTAGGTGGTCGGGCGAACCGTGCCGTCCGCAAAGGTCGCCGGATCCAGCATGTTGGGATTCACGCTCATGCTTTGCGTGGAAGAGGTTCGATCCAGGATGAAGCGCGCCGACAGCGTGTCGCTCGGCGTCAGCAAAAACTGGAGACGTCCGCCCATCGAATCGGTTTCCTGCAATTTGCCGTCGGTCACGGCGACGTCGAGATTTTGGACCCAGCCGTCGCGCTTGTCGATATAGCCGGACGCGCGGTAGGCCAGTAAGCCGGGCAAAATCGTGCCGGTCGCGCCGAACTTGCCCTGCAGGGAATTACGGTTGCCGGCAAAGCCGTCCGCGTAATAACCCGACTTGAAGCTGGGCGTCTGACTGACCACGTTGATCAGGCCCAGGTTGCTGTTCTTGCCCTGCAACGTTCCCTGCGGACCGCGCAAGACCTCGACATGATCGATATCGGCGAAGTTGACCCAGGTCGAGCCGACCCACGATTGCCAGACGTTGTCGATCATCACGCCGACGCTGGACTCCATCGATTCGTTGCCGCTGTTCTTGCCCAACCCACGCAACGCGATACTGGTCTGCCGGGCATTGGTATTGGTCACACCGAGGTTGGGCACCCGGCGCGCAAAATCCTGCACGCTGACAATGTTGTCCCGCTTCATCTGCTCGCCGCCGATCACCGCGATCGGAATCGGCACGTCCTGCAGTTTTTCTTCCTTCCGCCGCGAGGTCACTGTCACTTCGGCCAGATTCTTGGGCTCTTCCGGTTTCTCCTCTTCGGCTTGCGGCTCGGCCGCCGCCACCGCCTCGCCCTGACCGTTTCCTCCCGCCACCGCGCCGGCAGCCACCGGCGTATCCAACGGCGCTTCGGCAGCGCCCTGGTTAATCAAATCCTGCTCGCGCTGCTTGGAGGCTTCTAGCTCCCGCGTCAGGCGTTCGACCTGGGCCTTCAGTTCGGCAACGGACGGCTCGCCTCCCGCCGCCTTCTTGGCCTCGTCCGCCGGCGCAGCGGACACATTGTAAGCCCCCAGCAGTGCAGCGCCCGCAACCGCCAGCGCCACCGAAGACGCCAGTTTGCGCCGGCGGCTGATCGAGGGCGGCACATCCTGTCGTTCGGCGCTTACTGGAAATACGCCCGTTTCATGTTCTTTCACTCATTCACCTATGCGTTAAACGTTGATAAATCCGTTCTCAGGCAAGGCAAACCGTTCCGTTCCCGGGGAATACGATGCCTTGGCCATTACCAAGCCTTAACGCAAGCCGTATGCCAAGGACTGCGGCAGGATCGCCTCCTGCCGGTAAAAAATGAATAACCCGATGATATTCAAATGCTTTTCAATTCTATAAAAACGCGAAGCACGCTTCGGAAAGCGCCTGAATCACAATCTGAAGCTGTTGATTCGTCCACATGCCCTGCTGACGATCTGTACTTCAGCCAGCAGCCTTTTCCTTGCGGTGCTTCCACGGACGGGATAAATATCCCATCCGGCATGCAGAGCCCCGTAGGGTACGCTGTGCGTACCTTTTCACCCTTCATAGTACGCACAGCGTACCCTACAACTGAAGTCCCGTAGGTTGGGTTAGCGAAGCGTAACCCAACAGGATTCGGCTTCGAGTGTTGGGTTACGCTTCGCTAACCCAACCTACGGGGCTTTTCACCCTTCATGGTACGCACAGCGTACCCTACAACTGAAGGTTGTGTTTAAAGATGCTGGAATAAAACTTGCTGGAATCCGGAAGCTCATCGATCAACAACCCGGCCATTCGCCCTAACCCGACATGACTCCATTTTCCGAATCAAATCCCGCTCCGACGCGGACGCGCTTTCATGCGTCCGGCCTTGCAAAAAACGTGCGGCGTCATGCCGCTTACCTGTTGGCTAGCGGCCTCGTTGCCGCCGCGGTCTCCGCTGCGCCCAGCATCTATCCGACCGGCACGACCCTCTACGACCCGGCCCGCGCTTACAACAGCTTCGTGTTGTTTACCGGCGGCGACAATGTCGCCCGCCTGATCGACATGAACGGCAATCCGGTGCACGAATGGAAAGACGCCGCCAGCCACAGCACGCTGATCGATCCGGCCGTGAACGGCGGGAAACTGGGGCATGTGTTCGTGACGCTGGAAACAGCCGAGGGCCAGGGAACGAGCCTGGTGCCGGGCCAGATCAACCGGCGCATCGCCAAGACCATCGGCGAACTGGATTGGGAAGGTAAGACGGTATGGCGTTTCGGCGAAAAGGCGCCCGGCGGCGCCGCGCAACAACATCACGACTGGGCCCGGCTGCCGAACGGCAATACCGTGGTGCTGGCCAATCGGGTCCATCCCATCAAAGGCTTCAAACAGCCACAGGTGCTGGACGATGTAATCTACGAAGTCAATCCGGCCGGCGAGGTGGTATGGAGATGGGTCGCTTCCGAACACTTGCAAGCATTCGGCTTTACGCCTGCCGAACTGAAGCTGGTCAGGAATGCGCCGATCGCGGACTATCTGCATGTGAACAACCTGAAGGTGGTCGGACCGAACCGCTGGTTCGCGGCCGGCGACAAGCGCTTCGCGCCCGGCAATCTGCTGTTCGACTCCCGCAACGCCAACTTCATCGCGATCATCGACCGGAAGTCCGGCAAAATCGTCTGGCGACTGGGGCCGCATTATGCCGACGCGACGCTCGAAGGCCAATTGCCCCGCCAGGTGCCGAGGCCGGTCGATCAGATCAGCGCCCAGCATGACGCCCACATCATTCCGGAAGATCTGCCCGGCGCCGGCAACTTGCTGGTATTCGACAATCAGGGCGTCGCCGGCTACCCGCCGGCCGCGGTGCCCAGAACCGGCGGCTCGCGGGTACTGGAAATCGACCCGGTCAAAAACGAGATCGTCTGGCAGTACAGCGGCGAAAGCTCCGGCGAGCCGGCCTGGTCGTTCCGCAGCACGCATATCAGCGCGGCCCGCCGCCTGCCGAACGGCAATACCTTCATCGACGAAGGCCAGAGCGGCCGATTGTTTCAGGTGACGCCCGGCGGCGACATCGTCTGGGAATACGTCAATCCCTACGCCAAAGTCGGGAAAGACCCGGTGACCGGCAAGGCAACCATCAACCGCCAGCTCTACCGGGGGCAGCCGGTACCTTACGCTTGGGTGCCGGCCGGCACGCCGCATAGCGAAAAGGCCGTGACGCCGCCGGATCCGGCTCAATTCCGCATTTCCGCCGCACCTTGATCCCCACACATCCCTTGTCAGGAGAATCCGATGTTTCATATCATCCGCCCCTCCATTCCCGACCGGCGCCTGCTGGCAATCGGCCTGTCCCTGTGCGTTGGCGCCGCGGCCGCCGCCGACCTCGATCCCAAGGCCATATCGATCAAACTGCCTGACCAGATCAAATGGGTCGCCAATCCCAGCGGCTCGGAAACCGCGGTGCTGGTCGGCGATCCTTCAAAACCCGGCCTGTACGTGGTGCTGAATAAATGGAAAGCCCATCACAACAGCAAGCCGCACGCGCATCCGCACGACCGGTTCATTACGGTCCTTTCCGGCACCTGGTGGGTCGGCACCGGCAGCGACTATAATCCGGACGATTTAAAGCCAGTGCCGGCGGGCAGCTTCGTCACTCACTACGGCAATGAAGTCCATTACGACGGGGCCAAGGACGAAGATACGATTCTTCAAATCGTCGGGATGGGACCGGCCACCTCCACGCCCGCGCCGAAAAAATAACGGACAAAAAAACGGGCTGGGGATTTGCCTCGGCCCACGGAAGGAACTCACTAAGGATTCGGTCGATAATAACTTCCCTCTCATAGTTTCCACGCGCGCGCTCGCCGTTAGATACCCGTCCTGTAAAACGCAAGCCTCGGAGTTCAAGGCTGGATTTGAAATAGGAAAGCTGTAGGGCGTTTTCGCGACAGCAAAACGCCAATCCGTAAGGCGGAACCGGCTCTGCCGGGTTCCGCCGCAGGATGACGGATCGCTGAATGTGATGGCGGATTGCCTGGCGGCGAATCCGCCCTACAAGAGCTTTCCACCTCTCATGGTACGCACAGCGTACCCTACCGCTTGGCCGGCTTATAACCCCGTCCTCAATGTTTGAAAATTCTCCGCAAACACAAAATCATCATCCCTATCCGTCCCTCTTTAAAACGTTACGGACGAGATAAATATCCCGTCCGGCCGCCGCCTCCGGACTGCTGGCGGGCGGGCACTCCCGCAACACCGGTGCTGTAAAACAACCAGCTCACCCACCGCCGCAGCGGACTCATTCGCTCCGGCCGGCCTGAGCGGAAACCGGCGGCTGGCCGGCTCCGTCTGCGTTCGTGTCCGCCTGCGCTTCAGTTTCAAACGGCGTCACCTTCAGGTCTTGCAGTTTGAATTGGTAAGCCTCGGCCAGATTTTCGGTTTCGACCTTGCCGATCCCGGTAATCGGCTCGATCTCGGCAAGTTTGTCCCAAAAACCCTTGTTCCGGTATTGTTCGAGCATTTCGCCGTTGGCCGCGATCAGCGCCTTATTGTTTTCGGCGCATTGGCCGATCCATTTTTCCCGCTCCCGAACCGCCGCGACCAGCAGTTGGTTATCGTTCTGGATCGCTCTGGCCTGGGCGACGATTTCCTTCAGCTTGTCCTGCAGATTGCGCTCGCGCGTGCCCGCGCGCTGCAATTGTTCCTGCAGCGCGCCGTTGGCGCCTCGCGAGCTCTCCAGGCCGGCCCGGTATTGTTCGACCTGGCCTTTGAGCGGTTCGAGCCGGGCGACCTCGCCACGCAGCTTTTCCGCTTCGTCCGCCAGCGCTTTTTTCTCGGTTTCGAGCGCGGCTTTTTCCTCGCTCAACTGCCGCAGCATGCCCTGGGCTTTGCGCAGGGCCTGCGCCGCCGCGTCGTTCTGCTTGGGCGCGGCGCGGATTTCCAGGCTCCAGGACGGCGCAACCAGCAAGAACGCCAACAACAACCAGCCTTTGCTCGACACCGGAAGCCTTATTCCGGCAAAAATCGGAAACTTATTCATAAATCCTCACCCGGTTAGAAGCGTACGTTCAGGTCGACCGCGGCCGTATCGATGCTCAGCTTCGGCCCATCGATCGAATCGGTGCTGCTCCAGCGCAGGTTGACCCAGGTATTTCTGGCCAGTCCGTAGCTGCCGCCGATCCACCAGCCTTTCGCGTCGGTGCCGCCGGCGTGGAACAGCGATTCGGTGAACGCATCCAGCACCGCGTCGCGCTCTACGTAGCGGTAGGCCAGAAACACGTTCCAGGCCATGAAGCGCCGGATGTCCGGATCGCCGACGTCGAGCCTGACCTGGAACGCGCTGGTTTTGGCCGTATTGTCGGCCAGGAGCCCCGGAAACTCTCGTTCGATCCGGGCCGCGTCATAGCCGAAGTTTTTCGCGTAATCGCCGGTCAGCACGACATGGGTGCCCGCAAAGTCGACATCGTAAATGGCTGTCAAGTTGAATATCCTGAAATCCGAAGCCAGGCCGTACAGACAGCCCTGGCCGATCGCGCTCTGCGCGCTGGTGCAGCGCGGATTGAAACCGTCGTTCAGGTTAATCGGCACCAGCGAATTGCCCTTCTGGATAAACTCGGGCGCGGTCCAATCGTTCTCGAAACTGCCGCGCGCGTTCGGCCGGGCGCGAATATTCTTATAATCGTAATAGGAGGCCGCGACTTTGAGCCGCGAATCGTTCCGCACCAGCCAGTCCGCGCCGAGCTGTCCGCCGAACAGCCATTTGTCGGCGGTCGACAGGTTGATTTCCTGGATCGGGAAGACGCCCAGCGTGGCGAACACACTATCCGGCGTTTGCGGACCGAAGTTGATCCCGGCGCGGCCGCCGAGATCGTTGGTCAGCGCCGCCTTATACGATTTGACTTTGGCGGAATCCTGGTTGAATCGATACCGGAAGGTGCCGGCCAGCCCTTGGAAGCTCAAGTCCGGATCGAACACCACGTCGGTCGACACCCAGGGATTCGCGAAACGGCCGCCGTAGACCGTAAACCAGTCGTTGCCTTTGTTGTCGACGAAGTCGTATTGCAGGAATCCCCGGTCGATCGCGAATTCGAAAGATTGGCCGGTATTCCCCAATGCCTGATCGTTGGACACCGGGTTGCGGATATTGCTGGTCGCCAGCCGGAGGCCCGCTTTCAGATGCTCGTCGATCTTCATGTCCAGGCCGAGACGGAAGCGTTCGGAAAACCGAAACCTGTCCTTCGTGGTATTCAAATATTCCCGGCCCTTATTGCGCGCAGCCAGATGCCCCCCTTCCTCGTTGATCGACAGATAATCGAGCAGCGGCTCGTTATCCGGCTGAAAAAAATCGTCGGCGCCGCGGATGCGCATGTCGAAGCTGAGCTTGGTATTCGCGACCCATTCCGGCAAGGCGCCCGGAATTCCCCATTGTTCCTGCTTGGCGTCCGCCTTGACTTCCTTGACGACTTCGTTTTTCAAATCGGCGCGCACCTGCTGGCGGATTTCTTCCTTCACGAATTCGGGCACATAACCGACAAACACCGATTTGCCGTTGCCGGTCCCGACGCCCGGCCCTGCGGCCGCGGCATTGTGCGCCAACGGCTCCTCCGCCTGCTCCTGCTCCTGGACCAGCTGCTGTTTCGCTTCGGTTTGCGCTTTCGCCTTTGCCTTATTGATCAGCCGTTCCGCTTTCTGCTTGTCCAGCAGGCCCTGTTCGACGAACAGTTCGACCAGGTTTTCCGCGGTGTTTTTCAGTTCCAGCAGCTCTTCGCGCTCGCCGTCCATCTGTTTCTTGAGTTTGAGAAGTTCCTCTTTCTCGCCGGCCAACGCAGGCGACAGAAAGGCGCCCGTCAAGACGGCGGCCAGGGTGTTTCTGATAACGATCATTGTTACTCTCGGTAATGCTTGAATATTGATTCGATGAGATTGAGCCGTAGCCAATTGCTTCGATGTAGGGTGGATAAGCGAAGCACATCCGCCAAATTTGCTTCCGACGGTGGATGCGCTTCGCTTATCCACCCTACCTACTGTTTTAAATTCTCGAAGTGACCTTGATTTTCAGCGGCTGAGGCATGTTTTCCGGCGGCGCTTTCGATAACGCGAAACGCAGTTTCGGCAAAGCCGAGCGGATGCTCTGATCGATGTCGGACTTGCCGCTGCCCGAGGCCAGCTCGGCGCGAGAGACCCTGCCGTCCGCACCGACCCAGACATTCAGCAGCACGCTGTAAGCCGCCTTGCCGGCCGGGCTTCCGGCCAGCAAGGTTTGTATCTCGCCTTCCAGGCGGCGCTTGACCTGGCCGCCGTACCAGAGAATCGCGCTGCCGCCGCTGCCGCCCAGCAGTCCCCGGCCGCCTTTTTTTCCGACCAGCCCGAAACCGTCCGAGCCGGCTCCGCCTTCGGCATCGACGCCCAGTTCCTCGCCGGGCGGCTGTTCCGCCTCGTCGGGTTCGGGCGGCGGCTCTTCCTCGGGCTCAGGCTCCGGGACCTTCTCCGGCTCGGGTTCGGGCTCCGGCGGTTTCTGTTCCGGCGGCGGAGGCGGCGGCGGGGGCGGCTGGATCACGGTGATCTGCTGGATCTGCTTTTTCGGCTGCAGCGGTTTTTCGAACAGGCCCTGAATCCAGTACACGCCGACCGCGATCAGCAGGGCCAGGACGCCGCCGATGATCATGGGCAGCCGTTTCAGCCATTGCTTGCGTGAATCCATCGCCCTTACTTCACCAGTTTCTGCGTTACCAGCCCGAGCTGGCCGATTTCGAGCCGGGTCACCACATCCAGCACCTCGATCACTTTTTCATACGGGATCGTCGCGTCGGCCTTCAGCACGACCGGCAGGTCCGGCGTCGCGGCCTTGTATTGCGCGAGCCGGGTTTCCAGTTCCTGAATCGAAACCGGATAGGTGTCGAGATAGATCGTGCCGTCCTGCGCGATCGAAATCGCCTTGGTCTTCGGCTTCGACAGCGACGGGGTGCTGCTGGCCTTCGGCAGGTTGACCGTGATGCCCTGTACCGTCGCGGTCGTCATGATGATGAAGATCAACAACAGCACGTAGGCCACGTCGAGCATCGGCGTGATGTTGATGTCGTCGTAAACTTTGCCTTCTTCTCCGACTTTCATGGCTAGGCTCCCCGCTGCCGGTCGGCGCTGCGCAGCGACACGATCGCCAGGAATTCATCGGTGAAGACCTGCATGTCGGCGGTCACCTCCTTGATCCGGGTCAACAGGTAGTTGTAGGCGAACAGCGCCGGAATCGCGACCGCCAGCCCCGCGACGGTCGCTAGCAGCGCGCCGGAGATGCCCGGCGCGATCGAGTTGATGTTCACGTCGCCGGTCGCCGCGATCACCGCGAAGGTGATCATCACCCCGAGCACGGTGCCGAGCAGGCCGAGGAACGGGCCGCCGGAAATCGCGATCGTCAGCAGCACCATGTTCTTGTTCAGCTTCTGGCTCTCCCGCACCACCGCCGCGTCCAGCCGGGCGCGCACCACGTTCAGCGCTTCCGCGCTCAGCGCGGTGTCGGCTCCGCCGAAATGCAGCTTCAGCTCCTGCACGCCGGCATGATAGATGTGGTAAATCGGCGAACCCTGGAAATGGTCGTGCTTGCCGGCCACCGCCGACAGAAACTCCGATTGTTCGTTCTCGCGCTCTTCCTCGGTTTCTTCGGCATCCAGCTGGCCGAAATCGGTGACGGCAAGATTGCGGTATTGCACCAGGAAGTCCGCATTTTCCTTGCGGGCCCGGTTCAGGGTCAGGGCCTTGCCGATCATCACCAGGAGGCTGATCACCAGCATCACGCCGCACAGCGCGATTACGACCCAGCCGTCGACGGTCAGGCTTTGCAGGATGATCGCGAAATAATTCAGGTCGTCGCCCGAACCCGAAGATTCGTCCTGGCCGAAATTGAGCACGGTGAAATCGGGGCTCTGGCTGCGGAATTGCAGCTTGATCCAATCCGCGCTGCGCGCCTGTTTGGCCACCTGCACTTCGTCGAGCAGGCCGGTCAGGTTCCGGCCCTGCCCGTCACCGCCGATCGCCAGCGCCGGCGTGAACGCGGCCAGCTCGATCGGCGCGGTGCCGACGCTTTGGCCGTTCAGGTACAGTTCCAGCGCGTCCCTTTTGGCGACCAGCGCCAGATGCTGCCATTTCGCCGGCTCGACAGCGGCCGCGGCCGTTTGCGCCGCATTGCCGCCCGCGCCCTGGTAGCGGGCGATCGCGGAGGTGCCTTCCAGCGCCAGTTCGATGCGTCCGGCCGCGTCCTTCGCTTCGAACAGCACGGCATTCCCTTGGGGCTGATCGATTTTGATCCAGGCGCTGAAGGTCAGGCCGCTGTCGGGCGCAACCGCCAGGGCCGGGTTCGCGTTGACGCCAATCCCGCCCTGGCCGTCGAATTTCGCCGCGGCTCCGATAAAGCCGGCCGGATCGATCGCCGCCTTGGAGGACGCCGCATGCAGCGCATAAGC
Source organism: Methylomicrobium agile (assembly GCF_000733855.1). Classification (NCBI taxonomy): domain Bacteria; kingdom Pseudomonadati; phylum Pseudomonadota; class Gammaproteobacteria; order Methylococcales; family Methylococcaceae; genus Methylomicrobium; species Methylomicrobium agile. The sequence goes on along the minus strand of NZ_JPOJ01000001.1, from coordinate 1,927,059 downwards.
GGTGGCGTCCTGCGGCAGCGCCTCGCCTTCGCGGAAATGGAAGACCAGCGCCTGGTTCGCGTCATAGATGCCCTGCGCATCGGAACCGTCCGCCGCGTTCGCGTTGCCGTAATACATCGAAAAGCCGTCGGTGCTCTCGCCGCCGCGGACGACCGGCATCTTGACCCAGACCAGCCCGAGCTCGGTCAGCGTATCCAGCTTTTCGACGTGGTGTTTCAGTTGGGTCTTGTCGTCCAGCATGAAGCGCAGGTCCTTGCCGTTTTCCGCCAGGTCGAGAAAAAACCCGAAGTTGCCCGCGTGCAGGCGCACCAGCAGCGGAACGTCGTGCAGGGTTTCCCGAATGTCGGCGCCGGTCGCGCCGGCATCCACGGTCAACTGTTTGCGCGATGACCAGTCGTCGTTCCACCACGCCTGGGCGCACAACGGGATCAGGAGAAGCGCCATTCCCAACCGGAAACGGCCGATAAGCGATTTGTTCATCGAAAATAAAGTCCTAAAAATTGAAAGCTCGTTAAATTTCGTCACTGCCTTTGCCTTGAAGCCGGCCTTCGTAGGATGGGCTGACGCAAGGAAGCCCATCGTTCGCGAGCAATCTCCTGAAATACGCGGAGCGATGCGATGCGATGCGCTTCACTTCTTCAGCACATCCTACAGGTCTCTACAGGCCCCGATCGGGCCTAGAGACCTGCCAGGTTTTAAAAACCTGGCAGGTCTCCAACCGGAAATTAAATCCCGCAGCCCGGCTTGCCTTCGCGGATATCGTTGACCGAGCAGTTGCCGTAGCCGACCACGTCGGTGCTGATCATGCTGACGACCGACTTCCGGCCGTTCTTTTGCTCGTCGTCATCCTGCCCGCCGCTGTTCTCGGCGCTGTCGGTGGCCGATTTCGCCGCGCTGGCCGCGGCGCTGTCCGCGCCCGAAGGCACTACCGGCGCCGGCGGCGCGGTCGGCACGCCGACCGTGCCGCCGGAAGCCTGGATGTTGGAAGCGCCGACCACCGCGGTCGCCGCGATCACGATCCGCCCGCCGCTGATGCCCGCCTCGCCCGCGTCGACGATCCCCTGCGGCGCCGCCAGCGTGACCTGGCCGTCGCCGATCGCCTGGATGCCGCTGCCGGACACGATCGGCGGAAAGATCGTGACGATGTTGCCCTTCTCATCGACCATCGTGACCGGCGGCGGCGCCGCGATCGCCGACTTGGCGCCTTTGCCGGCGTCGATGCTGCCTTTCGACGACCAGACCGTGATATCGCCGCCGCTCAGCGTGAATACGCGCGACTGGTTCACGTTGAAATCCTTTTCGATCAGCGCGTTCAGGTCGCCTTCCTGCTGCACCACGATGCCAAGCTCGTCCGCGGCCTTGCGGATGCCTGCGAGCTGGCCCGCCAGCCCGACGTCGATCTTGCCGCCGGGCGCGGCCAGGTTGATGCCGCCGCCGTCCAGCGTCTTGATCTGGCTGAATACGAGGCTGAGGTCGCCGGCGTATTGATCGCCCGGAAACAACGTTTTAATGGCATCGAAACCGCGCTGATAAAGCTTCGCGCGTTCGCCGGTCGGGGCGGCGGCCGCCGCGGCCGCCGACTGCTTGATTTCCTCGAACAGCACCTTCAGAAACACGTCCAGATGCTCGCGCTGCTCGCCTTCGCCGAGCCCCGCCAGCGCCTGCAATGCCGCGCGGTATTCGGGCTGCGCCTGATAGCGTTCGATGAAGCCGTCGAAATCGATCGCGTCGGAGAGCCCGGCCAGCACGTTGATCGAGGCCCCATTCTGGCTCAAGGCCGGATTCACGATGTTGCCGATCGTCTGAATGCCGGCGGAACTGCCCAGGTTGATGTTGCGGCCCGCCAGCACCTGCAATTGGCCAGGTCCGCCCACCTCGATCTTGTTCGGATTGGCCAGCACGACCCCGTCCGGACTGATCTGGGTATTGAAGGCGATGTCGCGGCCCGCCTGAATCCGCGTAACGTCCCCGCTCGTCAGATTCTGCGCCGACAAGCTCAAATTCTTGATGTCCCGGCCCGCGACGAATTCGGAAGCCTTCGGCAGGAAGAAAATCACCTGCGCGCCCGGCGCGAAGGCGATGTCGCCAAGATTGGCCACGACCGCCGGTTTGCTGCCGTTGTTCAGGTGCACCGGGGTCGCGGCATGAATGATGTTCGCCACCGGGCTGAACGGATCGAGCCGCTCCTGCGCCCTGATCAGGCCGTCCTTCAGGCTGCCTTCCAGCGACCGGGCCGGCGACAGGCTGTCCGGCAGCAGCGACACGTCCGCATCGGACATGTTCACCGCCACCGTCTCGCCGGCGACCGCCGAAGAACGGACGTTCCTGCCGGCCAAAAGCTCCAGTTGACCCTGGACGGACGGAAACAGAGTCATCGATTTGTTGATCGAAATATCGCCGGACAGCGCGGCCGCTTTGACGGTGCCGGGATAAACCGAATACTCGAAGCCGGTGCCGGCGTTGTTCTGGAACAGGATGTTCCCCGCGGTCGACAAGAACTCGACCGCGCTGCCGGCGCCATAGGTGAAAAACCGCGACTCGCCGCCGACCAACTGCGTCTGTTTCGTTACGGTCGGGTTGTAGACGCCGCCCAGGTTGATGTCCTGGCGCGCCTGAATGGCGAAGCGGGCGTCGCCCAGTTCGAATACCGCGCCTTTTCCGGCGGCGTTGGCCGCCACGCTGCCGCCGGCCTTCAGCGCGGCGGTGCCGAGTCCGGTATAAAATTCGCCGCCGACGATGTCGTTGCCGGCCGTCACCGCCAGATCGCCGCCGCCGTTGACCGCCATGCCGTTCTTGAGCCATTGGTTCGGCGCGGAGCCGACCGTGCCGAGCGGCTTGCCGGTGGTCGGGATCATCACCGACAGATTGCGGATATTGCCGCCGGCTTCGACGGTGACGTTGCCGCCGCCCAGCGCGCCGACGTTCTGGTTGAAGTTGCGGATGCCTTTGGCGGCAGGGGTGCTGCCGGTCTGATTGCTGCGGTCGCCGCTGACGTTGATGCCCCACAGCGTCGGCGTGTTGTTGTCCGCCAGCGTGCCGCTCCGGACCAGCCAGTCGGTCATTTTCTGCCCGGTATTCACGCCGTCGATGTCGCCGCCCGCGCGCAGTTGGATGTCGCCGCCCTGGGTCGGGAATTCGGCTTTTTGAAACAGCGTGCCGATCCGGGTCTCGTCCAGATAGCCGAAGCGAAGCAGCTCGTCCATCAACGCAGGGTCCAGGCGGTTCAGGTAATCCGCGTCGCTCTCGCCGGCCAGGCGCGCAGGCACGCCGGGCACTTCGCCGTTCAGCAATTGATCCCGGGTGTATTTGGCGGTCGTGCCGATCGTGTAAACCGCCGCGGCCGCCGTCGCGTCGGACGGATCGCTGACGAAGCGGATGTCGTGGCTTGCGTCGATCGCGATCGAACCGGTGCCGGTCCGCACCTTGACCTGGGTTTTGACCGGCGTGCTCGAATTCGGCGTCAAAGGATTCCGCGCCAGATAGGACGAGGCCAGATTCACGTCGTTGCCCGCGATCAGGTTATAGCTCCAGGACTTGCCCGCTTGCAGCATGTCCTGGTAGACCCGGTTGGTCTGGCCCGGAATCGAATCGGTCGCGAAAGCGTCGGTCAGCGAGGCGTTGACGTTCAGGTCGTTGCCGGCTCTGAGGGTCAAAAAGCCGGGCAAGGCATTGCCGCCGCCGTAGCGCCAGTCGATCAGATCCCAGGTATCCGCCAGCGTCAGGTTTTCGCCGCGGATTTCCAGGCCCGGCAGCAGGGCGATGCCGGCGCCGGAGAAATCCTGCAAGCTGGGCGCATGCGCCATGAAATCGGCGGTATCCGCCTTCCAGGACGCGATGTTCGCGGCGGTGATCGTCGTTTGGCCGTCGTAAACGCGCGCGGCCTCCAGCACGGCCCGGTCGGGGTCCGCGCCGGTGATCGCGGTATGGAGCGCGGCCACGTTGACCGTATTGTCCGCATCCCGGCCGGTGCGCAGATGCAGCGAGCCGCCCGGCCCGCCTTCGCCGCCGGCCAGCTCGATCGCGCCGCCGGCCAGATCCAGGAGACCGCTGCCGGCGTCGTCCCGGTGCACGGTATCCAGCGTGACGCGGCCGCCTTCCGCGCCCGAAGCGGAGGAACTCGCGTCGATGCGGGCGGAAGGGCCGAGCGCGATGCCGTTTCTACCGTAAATCGTGACGTCGCCGCCCTGGCTGCCGCTCACGTCGAGCGTTCCGTTCAGACTCACCTTGCCCTGGTCGGCCGAAAGATTGAATTGGCGCGCCGCCACGGTATCGCCGGCGGCGATGTTCACGTCGCCGCTGCGCTGGCGCAGAGACACTTCCTCGGCAAATCCGGCCGCCGCAAGTTTGGCGTTCAGGTCCGAAAAGCCGCCGTCGCCGAAAGTTTTCACGTCGAGGCGCAGACTGCCCGCACGCTGTTCGGCATTCGCCAGTTCGCCGCCCAACGCGCTGACCAGACCGTTCCAGAAAAATTGCCCTCGGGCCGCCCGGACATCGAGCAGGCCCGCGTCGCCGGCCTGCTCGCCGTCGCTCGCCGCGCCGGCCAACCGGATTTCGGCTCCGCCGGCCAAAGCGACGTTGCCGAGCGCCGAAGCCAGCATCACGGTGCCCGCGGGCGAAAAGCGAGTAAGTGTGTCGAACGGGACGGTCCGGCCGGACACGTCGATCGAAGTGCCCGCGTTCAAATCCAGATTGCCGGTCAGCGCATTCAGCTCCAGAATCCCGGAAGGCAGATCGAAACGGCCGCTGCTGTCAATCGCATCGGCCGTGATCGACCAGCGGACGCCCAGCCCGCCCGAAGCCAGTCCTTCCGCGCCGGCCGGCGAAGCCAATGAAACCCGATGGCCCGTGGCGTCGATAGCGGTCGTGGCGCCTGCGTCGCCGATGAAATGTCCGGCGTTCAGGGCCAGGTCGCCGTCGACGCGCCAGGTGCCGGGCGCCGACAGGCTGCTGTTGCCGGTCGCGGGGTCCAGCACCTGACCCGCGCCCTTCACCGCCTCGGCGGCATTCACGGTCACCTGACCGAATCCGTCGACCGCATAAGCACCGCTGCCCAGCTCGAACTCGCGCGCATTGAACACCAGGCTGCCGGCGCCGGTCCCGTTGTGTTGTGAAGCGGAACCGTCATTGAACAGGCGGATGCTGTCGGCGGAAAACTCGGCCGTGGAACCGGCGTTATTGAAGCCGTTGATCGCCGCCGCGCCGATCTGGAGCCGTTTCGCGTCGATCCCGACCGCGCCGTAAATATCCAGGTCGGTCGCGCTGATCAACTGCAACTCGTCCAGATCGAACGCGGTTTTCGACAACACCAGGCCCGGCGTATCGGCGGGCGCTTCGCCCAGGCTGATGCGGCTCGACTTCAAGGCCAGGGAGCCGCCCTGCATGTCGATGTCGCCGTCGAACACGGTATTCCGGGTCGAATCGAGCAGCATCGAACCGCCGGCCGCGAGCCGCGCGCCGTCTTCGACCGTCAGCGTGCCGGTGTTGCCGGTCACCGCCTTATCGCGGACGACGTTCACCTGCGGCGAGGAAGACACCCGCAGCAAGGCGCCGTCGCTGTTGGCCGCGCCCTTATTGTCCACCAGCAGATCGGGTCCGGCCTTGCCCGTATTGCCGGCGCTCTCGACCACGGCGCCGCTCTCCAGTTTGAGCTGGTCGCGCGCGGCCAGCACGATTTCCTGGCCGCTCAACCGCGCGTCGCCGGCCACGTTCAAGGTCTGTGTTGACACTCTCACGCGCTGCCCGCCCTTTTCCTTGCTGCGCACGCCGCCCAGCAGCAGGCTCGGCGCATTCAGCGCGTTCAGATCGTCGTCGAACAGGCTGACCGTGCCGGCCGGGCTCGACGCCACGTCGTCGCGGCTGCCGACCACGCGGAGGCGGTCGGCGCTGATGTCGACCTGCCCGCCCAGGCCGTTCAGCGCGGGGGCCGCGGCGAGTTCGGCGCCCAGCGCCAGGCTGTTGCGGACATCGATCGACAAACTGCCGGCATCCTTCGGAAGCTGCGGCGCAGCGGCGCCTTCGGCGGCCGCTTTATCGGCAAAGAAGGTATTGGCCGAATAGTCCTTGAATTCGGACCGGGTCCGGGCGATGTCGCCTTGCTCGACCGCGAACCCTTGCCAGCGGGCATCCTGGATGCCGGCGCCCGGCACACCGTAACGCCCGGCGACGATGGTCGCGCCGGCGAAATCCTGCTGCACTTGGCCGGGCTGCAAATCCTTGAAGCCGGCTTTGGGCGTGACCAAGTACGCGCCCGGCAGCAAGGCGTAATGGGCCGGCAGCAGCGTATACCAGCCGGCGCTCAAGCCCGAGCCTCCGCTCAGGTAAACGCTGTCGCCGACGTTCAGGCCGGCTCCCGGAGATTCCAACGGATCGTAAGGCGTCAGCGCATTGCCGAGCCCCGGAATCACCGCGAACTGCTGCGTAAAGCCGGCGCTGTTCGGATTCAGCACGTCGGTGCTGCCGCCGGGGCCCGGAATGAATTCGTAGGCGTAGAGGTCGCCGCCGCCGGACAAATCGACCTTGGCGCCGTCCCGCATCGCGATGTCCTGTCCCGTCAGCGTCAGCCGTTTCTCGGGCGGCGTATCGATCAGCCTGTTGATCGCGCCGGTCGTATCCAGCGGATACAGCCAGTTCATCCCGCCCGACACCTGGCCGAACGGCACGGTCAACCCGTCGCCCGACACCGAGGTCAGGCTGCCCGGCGCCAGTTCCAGCGTCTGTTCGGCGTTCAGCGCCAGCGTTCCGAACGGCGCTTTCAGCGCGCCGGCCTGGACGATGTTCGGCGCATTGACGGTCAGACTGCCGCCGGCCGACAGCACCGGCGCCGAAGCGCCGCCGCTGCTTTCGATGCGCACGGTCCGGTCGCCGCCGCTCACATTGATCGTATAGTCGGTCAGCGTGGCGGGATAGAGCTGGCTCGCCGCGATGGTCAAATCGCCGGCCAGCTTCAGTTCGCCGAGAAAATCCTTGGTGTCGCGCCGGATGCGGATGCCCACCGCGCGCACGTCGCCCTCGCTGGCCAGCTTGACGTTTCCGAAACCGTTGAAGCTCAAGCCGCCGACCAGATCGATGCCCTTCGCGTTGACGGTAAATTGCCCGCTGCCGCCGACCGCCTCCGGCGCCAGCCTGCTAACGAACGAACCGTCGCCCAACGGCGTATCCAGCCGGCTTTGCGTCGAGCCCAGCGCGGCGTAAGCGGTGTTCAGGGTCACCTGCCCGTCCTGGGTTTTCAGGGTAGGCGAGTCCAACACGATGCTTCTGGCCGCATCGAGCCTGACGTCGCCCTTGAACAGAATGCTGCCGGTATACTGGTTGCCGGCGGCCGCATCGGTCTTGAACGACAGCGACGCGGCACCGGAGGCGTTTAGTCGATCAGCGCTCAGCAAGGCACGGCCATTGTAGGCGGCGCCGACCGCATCGCCCGGACGCAATTCGGCCGGAATCGAGGCGGCCGAGTCCGCCGCGATTTCGAGCGTACGCGGCTTGGAGACCGCCTGGTCGTCCGGAAAGCCGCCTCCGGGAATCGGGAATTCGGGTTTCTGCCGGAGGCCGCCGTCCAATTCGAAAGCCAGCGTACCGCCGCCGGCGCCCTTGCCGCCCTGCGCCTTGAACGCGCCGTCGGCCAGGATGCCTTCGCCGGCTTTCAGGCTGATCGTGCCGCCGGCGGAGCCAATCGCCTTCGAAACCACCTTGATGTCGGTTCCCCTGGCCTGCACTTCCCGGAAATCGAGCGTACTGGTCGTGCCGGAAACGTCGATCTCGGAACCGGCGTAGGCCACGATATAGCCGCGGTTCGCGGTCAGCTCGACAAGGCCTCCGGGCAGCACGTCGCCCATGCGCAAGTTGTAGGGGTTCAATTCGGCCCGGTAAACGCCGCGCGCCGCCAGCCGGCTTTCGGCGCCGAGCCAGATGCCCTGGGAGGCGAAAAATCCGCTGTCGCCCGCGGTCGGCACGTCCAGGGTCAGGAATATTTGGCCGCCCGGCGCTTCGATCGTGCCGTCGAGAAAGATCGAAGTGTCCGAATTCAAGGTGACGGTGCTTCCGATGTCCGCCCGGATCGCCGCGCCCTTGGCGACATTCAGCACGGCGTTACGGTCCTGGCTCGCCGACTGGCGCACGGACAGCGTCAGACCGGTCGGAGTGCGCAGGTACTCCGGCAGCGTAACCGCGGACGCGACGTTTTTCAGCGAAGCGCCGCTGGGCTTCAGGTAAGCGTCGCTCTTGAGCTGCAGATTGCTCTGCAAAGGCCGTACCTGCACGTTGTCCGCCACCGTCAAGCCGTCATAATTCGAGGTGACGGAATAATCGCCGAAGCCGCCCTGCTGAAAAAAGCCGGGCTGCAGCACGAGCGGCGTCACCCCGGAATTCGATTGCTGGGACGCGGCCCCGGCAGGTCCGATCACCACCGCGCCGGTGCTGATGTTCAAACGCCCGCCGTCATGCAGCGCCCATCCCGACAGGCTGCCGTCGAGCAGCAGATTGGAAATCTTGCCGCCGCCCTGATGGGTCTGGGCCAGCAAATCGATGGTGCCGCCCTTGCCTTCCGCGAGCGAGCCGTCGGTCTGGAACCAGGCGCCGCCGCTGACATCGATCCGGCTGCCCTGTTCGAGGCGCAAATCGCCCTGCTCGGTGATCAGCGACACATGGCCGCCGTCTATCGGCACGGACGTCAAAGGCTTGCCGTTCCGAACGTTCAGCCAGTCGTTGATCCACAAGCCGCTGACGTCGATCGAAGCGCGGGAACCCAGGGTAATAAAACTGGGCAGCAGCCCCGAAGCGCTGAGTTCGATCGGTTTGAACGTCACCTCGCCCGAGCGGCTGGTAATCGATCCGAACATTTCGAGCCCGGTCGATTCCAGGGTCAGCGCCGCGTGATCCGCCATCTCGATTTGTGCGCCCTGGTCGATCCGTATCGAACCGTTGGTTTTGATGTCGACATTCCGAATGCCGCCACTTTTGAACAGGCCCGGATCGAGAACCAGTGCGGCGGCTTCGGCCGAACCTTCGGCTTTGCGCGGCAGCGGGTCGTCCTCGCCCAAGCCGGACAAGACCGGCGCGGTTGCGAACACGATGTCCTGGCGTCCGAACAGATTGTCGTTGCTCAGGTCGATGTTCAGCGTGCTGCCCGGCGTGCGCTGGTCGGGCGTCCGCTGGTAGGGGCCGTCGATCGTAGTGCCGTTCAGCGTGCCGTCCAGCCGCGCTTCATAGGCGCTGATGTTCAGGCTGCCGCCTGCCTTGCCTTCGACATAGCCCGCCTCGAAGTGCCGCGTCAGCGAAGCCGCCGGCAAACGCTGGCGGATCGCCCAGGGCGCGTATTTGATCCGGTCCCCGAACAGAGCCGCATCGTAAAGGCGGTTCGGATCGGCTTCGGAAATATCGAAAATCTCGCTGCCCGAAACCAGTTTGGTGGTGCTGATGAAACCGTCCCGGTAACTGACCGAGCCGCCGGAGAAGTCGAGCGTACTGCCCTGCTTCGCGATGATATCCCCGCTCGATTTCAGATCGATGGTGCCGCCCGAGGTGCTGCGCTCGTCGATGTTGCGCGCGATCCGGTCCACCGCGCCTTTGATGTCGGCGATCGGGATGCTGGCCTTGGTCAGGGCGCCGGTCTCGGCATCGTAGACCAGATCGGCATCGCGCAGGTCGACCGAGACCGTCTCGCCGGCCAGAACGCCGTCGCGCTGCAAGGGCGAATCGCGCAGTTCGTTCTTGCGCAGTTCCACCTCGACGACATTCCGCTCCATCGCCAGGCTGACGTTTTTGACGCCGGACACGTCCACCTTGCTGCCTTTTTCCAGGTAAATCCGCGCGCTGCCTTTGATCGCCGGATTGGCAGGATTGTCCACCGCCTGGATCGATACGTTGCCCGATTTCGCCTGCACCAGTGACTGACTCTGCAGCCTGACCTGATGGCCGCTGATTTCGATTTTCGAACGCGGCTGCGCCTGGGCGTCGATCGCGGTCGCGGTTTTATCGGCATCCAATTCGACGCTGGTCACGCTGCCCTTGCCCAGCGTCACGGTCGCCCGGGTGCCGAGGCCGTCGCCCGAGTCGGCCGTCCGGACCGTCGCCGCAGGCAGCAGCTTGCCGCTTGTCGAGGCAGGGTTCTGGATGCCTTCGCGCGCCAGCAGCCTGACCGTGCCGTTCAATTGTACCGAGGTGGTCGCCGAAGCGATGCCCTTCTGGTTGACCGCAAAGCCCATCAGGCTGACGTTGCCGCGTTCGGCCATGATCTTGCCGAGATTGTCGACTTCGCCGCCTTTATTCACTTCGACCAGCAGGCCGCGGATGTCCGAATCGCTGCCGGCTTCCTGTAGATAAACCTTGTCCTGGGCGGCCGCAATGATCGTCTGGCCGTCCGGGGTTTCGATCGTGCCGGCGTTGGTCACGCTCGGCGCCGCGATGATCACCCGGCCGCCGGCGCCGTTCGTTTTGATTTGCGCGCCGTTTTCGATAAAGATCTGGATCTTGACCTTATCGCCGTGCTGGTCGCGCACGTACTGACCCAGGTCGTTTTTCAGGTAGATCTCGCCGCTGCCCTGCAACGCGGCGCTGTTGTCGATATCGAAGACCTTGGTGATGCCGCGCTGGAAGGTTTCGTCGCTGATGCCCAGCGTCGTCGCGACCAGCGAGTTGACGTTGACCTGCGAATCCTTGCCGAACACGAAACCGTTCTGGTTGACCAGATAAACCTGGCCGTTGGCTTGCAGCGAGCCCATGATCCGGCTTGGGCTCAGGTCATGGATGCGGTTCAGCGCGATCGAGGTCGCGCCGGGCTGGTCGAAGCGCACGCGGCTGCCCGCGTCGATGTTGAAGCTTTTCCAGTCCAGCGTCGCCTTGTCGGTAATCTGCTTGATGTTCAACGCGTTGCCGGCGATCTGGGCGGTCGCCTGGCCCTGGGTCGCGATATCGACCGGCGTCTGGGTCAGCGGCCCGGTGTTCAGCGGCACCGGCAATTCGGCGCGCACCAGCGGCACATCCATCCCGAACGCCAGTCCGCCGGCGATCAGCATTCTGATCGCGGTGACCAGCGGCTTCAGCCGGAAAACGTGTTCATGGGTTCTGGGAGCGGAATCCTGGTTCATGGCCGATAGGGTTGCAGCAAAATTAAAATTCATAGGCCAGGCGAAAATCGATGCGCTGGTTGCCGACATCGACCGTGCCCTGCCGGTAGAACGGATAAGCCCATTCCACTTCGCCGTTCCAGTGCTTGAACAGCTGCGCGTGCAGGCCGATGCCCGCGCCGGCCAGCCGGTAGAAAGACGGCGTATCCGGCAGCGGATCCTGTATCCACAGGTAGGCGTAATCGATAAAGGCGCTCAGGCGCAAATTGTCGACGAAGTCCCAATCCTGCCGCTTCAACAGCGGCGACTGGAGTTCCAGGGAAGTGTTCAGGCCGTCGTCGCCCAGTTGCTGGGTCTGGTGGTAGCCGCGCACGCTCATTGGGCCGCCGGCGGAAAACTGTTCGTTGCTGATCAGCGGGCTGTAGGACAGCTGTCCCGACGCGCGGGCCGCCAGCCGGAAATCCCAGAACAATTCGCGCAAGTGTTTCAGGTTGGCCGTCAGATAGGCGTAGTTGGTCGGCGCGTCCTTGCGCCGGTTTTCGAATTCCTGCGGATCGCTGCCCAGCCCGCGGACCGAAAAATTGGCGGCCGCGCCCAAGCTGGTGAGCGCGCCCGGCTGCCGCCAACTGCCGTCATAGCCGATTTGAAAGGCCGGATAACTGACCGGGGTCGGCGCCATGTCCTGGCCCTGCAACGTCACACCCTGGTTGAAACTCTTGTAATCGAAGCCCAGGGTCAGGCTGTGGGTGACATTCTCTTGCAGGCCGAACGGCTTGATCAGGCGCGCGCCGTAAATATCGCCGCTGCCGACCACGGTCAGGCCGCCCACGCTGGTGCCGATCGCGGTATTGGAATTGATGCCGATCCCGTATAAAGCCAGGCGCGTATCGGCCCAGCCGGTCGGCAGCACATAGGTGCCCGACCAGACTTCCACCTCGTCGTAATTTTCGGGAGACACCTGGTACTGCAGCGACGCGCTGTGAAAGCGCTGCCACAAGTTGTCGTAACGCAGCGAGCCGATCAGGCGCGTCCGCGAGGTGCTTTCCGGATTGCGGCCGTTCACTTCGAGGCTGCCGTGCAGCGGGACTTCGTCCTTTACATGCAGCTCCACTTCGGTCTTGCCCGGCGTGTCGCCGGCGCGGAACACCGGCGTGACCTGGCGGTCCGCCGAAGTCTGGTTCAAGGCGGTCAACTGCTGTTGAACCTCGGGCATGTGCGGCACTTTGCCCGCCGCCAGGGCAGGAATATCGGCCCGGATCCTGCCCAGTTCGTAATAGCGGGAGCCGGAAATCTTCAGCCGTTCGACCGTGCCTTCGACCACTTGCAGGCGTACCGAGGCGTTCACCACATCCTGCTCGGGAATTTCGACGATTACCGTCGGATAGCCGTTTTTGCGGTACACGTCTTCCAGCGCCTGCCTGGCCTTGTCGACATCCTCGATCGATTTTCCGGGGCCGAGAAACGGGTACACGGTTTTTTCGATCAACTGCGGGTCCAGCACCGTATTGCCGTCCACCTGAAACATCAGCAGGTCGAACGCGGGCGGAACCTCTTCCGTTTCGGCAGCGGGCTCGGCATGGGCCGATGGCCAGGCCGGCGGGAATAGGGAAATAACGCCCCATGTCAACAGGGTGCGTCCGATGAATTTATGCATAGATTTGAAATAACCGTAATATATCCAGTCGCCTAGCACATCCTGTGCCATTCATCATCTCATTGAATTAATAAAGAATTTCCATCATGACAGAGCATTTGGGTGTTGCTTTGCCAGCAGCAACTGCTGAAAGGCTGCTGATAAATCAACAGCCCCGAATGCGGTATGGCCTGCGGCGGCGGAATCTTCCGCCGCCGCAGGCCATGAAGAGGCGATACGGCGCGGGGCGGAAGGCGCGTCCCCGAACCGCATGCTTGACTGAAAAATTCCGGCGCGGTGCCGGAACGCTGGAGCGGACTCTCCCCCCTTTAATAGATGCCAAAAACGGGGCCGAGCCGAAGCCCTCGGCTCGGTCCCGATGAAAACTCGCGGATGCCGTTGCGGCGTATCCCCGTTTTCTCCTGGCGCATCCCTGCCGCCGAATCGGCGAGTCCTATGTGTCGGCCTCCTGCCTATTGGCAAGCCGCCAGCGGCGCATCGACCGGGCTGACCGCCGCATTCGCGGTGACCACCTTCGTCGCGTTGTTCGCGTCGGTGATCGTCGCGGTGATCGTGTAACCGCCGACCAGTCCGTAGAAATGGCTGCCGGTCGCGGACGCGATGCCCGAATTCAACGGGGTCGGGCCGTCGCTTTGGCCGTCGCCCCAGGCGAACGTCACCTGATAGGGCCCGGTGCCGCCGGTAATGTCGATCTTCGCTTCGACCGGGGTATTGAAGGGCACGGTCGCCTGCGTCAGACTCAACGTTCCGCCCAAGGCCGGCGCCTGCGGATTGGAAACGGTAATCTGGAACGTTTGCGTCTTGCTGCCGCTGGCACTGTCAGTTACCGTAATCGTCAAGCTGTAGGTTCCCGCGCCGGCATAGACGTGGCTGCTCGCCTTGGAGGTCACGCCGCTGCCCAGGGTTTCCTGAGTCGCCTGACTGCCGTCGCCCCAATCGAACGCAACCGTATAGGGGGCCGTGCCGCCGGTAATCGCCGTGGCTTGCGCGGTGAGCTGGCCGCCGGCCGTCAGCGTGGTCGACGTGACGCTCAACGAGGCCCCCAACGCGGGCGGCACCGGCGCCGTCACCGTCACGGTTTCGCCGGGACCGGCTTTTTGCGTGCCGTCCGCATCGATCACGGTGACTTTTTGAGTAAAGCTGCCCGCGTTCGCGTACTGATGGCTCCGGGTTTTCGAGGTCTCGCCGGCGGCCAATTGAATCTCTTCGGCCGCCGAGCCGTCGCCCCATTCGAACTTGACTTTGTAAGGCCCCTTGCCGCCGGTGATTCCGGAAGCGCCCGCGGTCGCCGTTTCGCCCGGCGCCAGCGCCTTTTTATCCAGCGAGAACGCCGCATTCAACGGCTGCACGTCGGCGACCGTCACAATGACCGTATCGGTCGCCTTCGCTTTGTCGTTGTCGATCACGGTCAGTTGAAACTCCAACTGCGCGGGCGTCGAAGGACTCGTAAACGAGGCCTGCGCGGCTTTGGCGTTGTTCAATTTGACCTTGGGATCGCTTTTCTTTTTAAGGTACTTCCACTGGTACTTGACAATCCGGCCGCCGCGCGCGGCATCGGGATCGGTACTCAGGCTGGTCAACGCCACGTTTTGCGAAAAGCCCGCGCTAATGGCGGGGCCGGCGTCCGCCAGCGGCGGCGCATTGAGCGGCTTGACCGTCAGCACGGTTTTTTTGACGACCGTCGCGCCCTGATCGTCGGTGGTGGCCAGTTGGAACGTGAACTTGACCGGCTTGGTTTTTTTATCGGTCTTTTGAATCGGCGGCGCCGTCAGGGTCAGCTTGGACGTAGCCGCGCCACTGACCGCGACGGTGGGCGTGCCCTTGATTTGCGTCCAGGCATAGGTCAGCGGACCGCCTTCCGGATCGGAACTGAGGCTGCCATCCAGCGTTACCGGCTCGCCTTCGTTCGCCGGCGCGACCTTGGCGATCTTGGCCTGAGGCTTTTTATTGCTGGCCGCTTCCGCCGCCGGCGAAACGGACAGCGCAAAGGCAAGCGCTAAAAGCCCGGCGATCAGCCGCAACGCGTCGCCGGCGCGAGGCCCGGCCGTATGCCAGGGAACGGCGAAAACAGCCGCTCCGTATAACGAATAGATAATAAAGTCATCTTGAGTTCCTCGAACCTGCCGGCCTATTTCAACTGGATTTGAAGTCCGCCCGTGGCCTGGTCGTCGGCCACCGGAACGATACTGGTCTGCGTCGAACCGGTGGCCTCGCAGAAATGGGTCAACGGAACCACGGGGTTGTCAGGGTTGAACGGAATCTCCGCGGTAAAGCCGCGCGGATCTTTGGTGGTCGCAAAAATGCCGCTGATGCCGAAAGGCAGGTTCGTATTCACGGCTTTGGCAACGGCCGGACTGCCCAGATCGTCCGCGAACGTCTTCAGCAGCGCCTTTTTATCGGCCCATTGCGAGTCGCTGGATTTATTGGTGCGATAGAGCACGACGCCTTCCGCCCAACTCGGATAAACGCCAGCCGCGACGTTTTCGATCGTCGGCGCGAAACCGTCGATCTTCACGTAGCGCCAGGGATTCACGCCCGCATCCTTGTCGCCGGTGTTGACCGCGATGCCCCAGATTTTCTGCAATCCCGGATTCAGGCCGGAGGCATTGGTGCCGCTGTTCCAGTCTTTCAGCAAATTGTTCGTCGCGTTGACGCCGCCGGGAGACTTGACGATCGGGGCCGCAATGTCTTCATCGCCGTCCGGCGTGTTATCCGCCGGCTTATTCGCGTTGGCGGTACCGGGATAATTCAGGAACTTGGCGTAAGCAACCGCGCCAACCGCCGCGCCTTTGTTGCGCCGGCTGACGCCGACCGGCGTTTTGCCGTCGCCGTTCGTGAACGGCGCCGCAATGCCGGCATCGGCAGCCACCTCGACCAGGCTGACCGCATCATGGGTGTTTTTGTCGACGATCTTGACCTGCTCCCAGCTCGCGATCTTGCCGGCCAGCAGCGAAGCCAACAGGTTCCGGTTCAGATTCGGCAACGAATTGGCGTCGTAAGCACCGATCGTCACCGAGTCCGGCAGCGAGCCGGCTCTTTTCTGAGCGGCTTGCAGCACTTTATACAGCTCTTCGGTTACCGCCACCCCGTAAACCAATCCTCCGGTAGAAACCTGGGTAAACCCCTGGGGAACCTGATTCAACGTGAGAGGCCAATCGGGTTCCGGCGCGCCGGTGATCACTTCATTCACCTGCTCCGGATAATTTTCGGTATTCGGTTTCAGCAGAATGTCGGGGTCCACGCCCAGAAAACCGCCGTCGGAAACGACTTTGGTCAGATACGTAGCCGCATTGGCCTGGCTGATGGTTTTCTTCCACTTCTTGCCGCCTTCCGCGCCGTCGACCTCCCAGTCGGCCAAGCCTGTTCCGACAATATTCAAATGCTCCAGCGGCAGCCCCTCGCTGTTATTGGCGAACAAAGGGATAACGCCATAGCCGGCGGCGCCGTAAGAGCGTTTTTCCAGCACGATTTTCTTGCCGGCCAGCCCGCCGGACAAATTCGCGTTGCCGGTAAAGTAAAACGACTGCCAGCGTCCGCCGATGCTGGACCCGGAAACGTCACTGAACGTATCCAGGGTGCCCGGCGCCGCCAGCGTAACCGAGACGACCCGATTGATGGCCTGGTCCTGCGCCGCGCCGCCGGAGGTATAAACGATCAGATCCGGCGCGCCGTCCGTCCAGGGGGTCAAGGCGCTGGCGGACTGGGCGCCGGCCAGCAGGGAAATGGCAAAAGCCAGTTGTCGTGATTTTTTCATAAGGCATATCCTCAAATGATATTGATTCGGAAGAATCCGGGCAGATGCCGAGATCGGAGTCTACGGCTGAACCCAATATCAAGAAAAAACCATGCCAACACGTAACATACTGATAATATGAAATATTTATTTGAAATTCCACCTCCGAACTGTTGGCATGGAAGCAGCAACTGTTGACCTTCTGTTGCTGTATCACCAATATTTCTTCATAAGGATGCGGCTAAAAATAACTTTCTGAGCGGGAACCTGAGCCGATACCCGGCCTGCAGGAGTCCAAAACCGGCTTTGTGGATCACGCCTGAATACGACGTTCAAAGCAAGCTTTGAACTCCAATACCGGAGCTTTGCGGGGATTGGGTATAACGACGAGTGCTCGGCGCGGGAATCATGAGGAAAATTATTATTAACCGGATCCCAAGGAGCCTTTTACCCAATCCTATTCCATGACGCCCGCCCGGTGCCTGCTGACCGGCGGACAGGACGCCAGCAATCCCTGCCCGGCAGCCAGCAGCGCATTCGTCCTGCGGTTCGGCTTTTTATTTAAAATCATGGAATTAAATGTTGGCACATAAATTGACCATTAAATTTCGACGGCAAACGATGCCAAAGCCCTGTTGTCGCAAAAGGAATCCAAAACTTTTGCGCAACGAATCGGCCCTGTCTGGCGTTCCGTTATTTTCGAAATTAAACCCCATACCCTATATATCAGGTGAATTTATGAAAAAGCATATCGCGATCATCGCGGCCTTATTATTTGCAAGCACCGGCGCTTTTGCCGAGGAACATGCCGCCGAAGCGCTGAAACACGCCGAACATGCACTGTCCCACGGTAAGGCCGGGCATGCGCCGCAATTGGTCGATCATGCCGAAAATGCGCTCAAACACGCCCAGAAAGCCGAAAGCGTCGCCAGCGGCGAAGCCAAAACCCACGTAACGGCCGGCATTAAAGCATTGGAAGAAGCCATCGCGCACGGCAAACAGGATCACGCCGAAGTCGCCGCTCAACATGCCGAAGAAGCCGTTTCGCATCTGAAGGCAGGCAACAGCTGATCATGCGGGGTTAGCTCCACCCTCCACGTTCCCGCGGGGCGGGTTTCAGGCCCGTCCCCACCCTTTCAGATCGGCTTTACGCTGTCTCCAACGCCGCGAGGTTTCCCAAACCCGTCCGCGACGTCAATACTGCATTCGAATCCCGGTCGGGCATGCTTTGCGCCCAACTTTGCCCTGTTTGAAGAGGTCCTGGTTTCGAATCATCGCCTGAAACCCAGCCCAGTAGGTCGGGCAACAGCTCCACCGTTGCCCGACATTTGGGCAGCGAAGAGGCCGTTCGATGATCCGTAACCGTGACCTCATACCGTTACATCGAAAATGTCGGGCACAAAAAGCGTGCCCGACCTACACGGCGCTGCTCTTCACCACCGTTTTTGTTGAACCCTAATTGAGAAAAGATGAATAAAAAAAATAGCCCAGTAGGTCGGGCAACAGCTCCACCGTTGCCCGACATTTGGGCAGCGAAGAGGCCGTTCGATGATCCGTAACCGTAACCTCATACCGTTACATCGAAAATGTCGGGCACAAAAAGCGTGCCCGACCTACACGGCGCTGCTCTTCACCACCGTTTTTGTTGAACCCTAATTGAGAAAAGATGAATAAAAAAAATAGCCCAGTAGGTCGGGCAACAGCTCCACCGTTGCCCGACATTTGGGCAGCGAAGAGGCCGTTCGATGATCCGTAACCGTGACCTCATACCGTTACATCGAAAATGTCGGGCACAAAAAACGTGCCCGACCTACACGGCGCTGCTCTTCACCACCGTTTTTGTTGAACCCTAATTGAGAAAAGATGAATAAAAAAAATAGCTTTCTTGTCGCCTTGATCGTTCTGAGCGCCCATGTTTCCTGTGCGGCGCAACCGCCCCAAGAAGCCGCGAAGCCGCCGCTGGGATTTTTCGTAACCAGCAGCGGTATCGGCAACGGCGCGAATCTCGGAGGGCTGGCGGGCGCCGACGCGCATTGCCAGAAACTGGCCGGTGCCGTCGGCGCCGGCAACCGGACCTGGAGGGCCTATCTGAGTACGCAGGCGGACGGCGGCCAGCCCGCGGTCAATGCCCGCGACCGTATCGGCCAAGGACCCTGGGCCAATGCGAATGGCGCCATCGTCGCCAACGACATCGCCCACCTGCACGGCGACACCGTGGAGCTCGGCCAGCTCGGCAACAATGTACATCGGAAGACAACGCTCACCGAAAAGGGCGAGCCGATCAAGGGCGTGGGCGAGGCTCCGAACCAGCACGATATCATTACCGGCTCCAAGCCCGACGGCAGGGCTTATACCGACGCGGCCGACCACACCTGCAAGAACTACACGAGCAGCGGCGAAGGGTCGGTTAGAGTCGGTCATGCCGACCGCACCAACCGCGGCGCCACCGGCGGCAACGTATCGTGGAATTCGACCCATGACAGCAAAGGCTGCAGCCAGACTGACCTGGTCAGCACCGGAGGCGCCGGCTACTTCTACTGCTTTGCCACCGACTAGAGCATTTTCATACCGCGTGTAGGGAAGTCCTCACCTTCTGAAGGGCGCCCTGCCGTTAAGTCCGGCCAGCCCCGTAGGGGTACGCTCGACTGCAGGGATGCGGGAGTTAGGGCAACGCATGGAGCAGTTGCCGAGTGCGTACCCTCGATGTCGAAAGGTACGCACAGCGTACCCTACGGGCTGAACCCGTAAGAGTAAGCCCTGTAGGGCGTTTTCGCGATAGCAAAACGCCAATAGGCTTCAAAGCGCGGCGGATTGCCTGACGGCGAATCCGCCCTACAGATATCAGGTTAGCTATAGGTCACGAATTAAGCGGAGGCCGAAAGTTACAACGGGTTGCAGGTGGGTTTGGCGAAGACAACCCAACATATCGAAAGCCATAATTGTTGGGTTGCCTGCTTTTTGGCAACCCAACCTACGCGGCTTCACGAGAAAGAATGAGTGAAAGCAGCGGCGGCGCGACGACCGTAGTCAACAGCACCATCGCGATCAGCAGAGTATAAGTTTCGTTATTGATGATGCCGGCATGTTGGCCCAGGCTGGCCACGATGATGCCCACATCGCCGCGCGGCACCATGCCGACGCCAACGATCAGGGCTGATTTTCGGCCCAAGGACCAGGCGCCGAGCCCGCACCCCAGCAGTTTTCCTACCACGGCCAACAGCGTAATACCGGCGAGCGCCCCTAATGTCGAGAGCTCGCTCAATCCCGCCAGATCGACTTGCGCGCCGGTCACCACGAAAAAGAAAGGCACCAGGAAGGCCAGAATCGGCTGAAGCTGCAGCGATAGGGTTTCTCTTTGCCGTGTCTCCGCCGCGATCAATCCGGCCAGAAAGGCGCCAATGATGGCCGCCAGGCCCAGGTAAGAAGCCGCATCTGCGAGAGCCAGACACAGCGCCAGGGACAACGTCAGCGCGGAAAAAGGATTGATCGGCGCATCCAGGATGGGCGAAGAGCGGCGCATGATATGGGTGCCGGCCCAGGCGATCAGAATAATGAAGGCGATGGCCTGCCCGAGCACGATAAGCAGATGGGTGACATCAACGGCGCCGCCGCTTTGGATGGCCGAGACAACCCCCAACAGCAGCATGGCCAATATATCATCGATGACGGCGGCCCCCAGAATGATTCGGCTGAAGGTCCGATCCAATACACCGAGCTCTTGCAGCACTCTTGCGGTGACGCCCGCAGAGGTTGCCACAAAAGCGGCGGCGATGAATAAGGCTTTGGGCGTATCGAATCCGCTCCATTTGGCCCATGCGGAGCCCAACACGAACGGGACGATCACGCCCAGCACACCAACCAGCGTAGCGCTGCCTCCCACTTTGCGCAGGTCGCCGATGCGGTTCTCCAAACCCACCGAGAACAGCAGCAGTACCGCGCCAAGCCCTGACAGCATCTCGAGCGGTTCGGTGACATGCACCCAGTCCAAGACGGAAGGTCCAATAACACAGCCCGCGGCAATTTCGCCGACCAGAGCCGGCAGTCGAAGGCGTTGGGCGACTTCCGCCCCAATTTGAGCTGCTGCAAAAACGACGAGCAGCCCGAAAAAAACTTCAGTTTCGTGATTCATCAGATTCTTTTTAGTATCTGCCCAGGGATGAGTGCATATCCCGGCCTAAGTCTTGGCGGTGACGAAAAGCCGTAGGATGTGCCGACGAAGGAGGCGCACCGAGTGCCCTTCAGGGTATCGATCGCGAACGATACCTAAAGGCACTCGATGCGCTTCACTTCGTTCAGCACATCCTACAATTTGACTAACACTTCGCCCCGCCCTGTTTCCGCCATATCCCCCGCATAG
Organism: Methylomicrobium agile; assembly: GCF_000733855.1. NCBI lineage: Bacteria > Pseudomonadati > Pseudomonadota > Gammaproteobacteria > Methylococcales > Methylococcaceae > Methylomicrobium > Methylomicrobium agile. Next base: position 1,906,255 of record NZ_JPOJ01000001.1, on the reverse strand, counting down.
CGTCGTACGCGGTTAAACGCAACCGCCGCATCGGCAAAGCGCGAGTTCAAACTCTTGAACGAAGCAAACAACATCGGCAAAAATCCCAATGTATGCGCGCCGCAATCGTTGAAACTGGCCGGAAGCTGCGGCGGGTTCCACAGCAGCAGGGTGCCTCGGCGCATTGCGTAGCCAAGGTAGCGGCCGGTCCGGCCCATCACCGCGATCGTACCGGCAGTCATTCTGGAGCCGCAGTAGTCGCCCGCGTTGCCTTCGATCAGAATAGTGCCGCGGCGCATGTGGTCGCCGGCGCGTTCGCCCACGTTACCTCTGACCAGGATCAGTCCCCCTTTCATGCCGATCTTGTTGCCGGGCAGCGCACCGCCAAGGAAGTCGCCGGCGTCGCCGTCGATTTCGAGCGTGCCTTTTTTCATTTCGCAGGCCGCATACAGGCCGGCATTGCCGGTAACCCGGATGCTGCCGGATTTCATGCCCATGCCAAGATAAGCGCCGGCATCGCCTTCGACAACGATACTGCCGCTATTCAGCTCCTTGCCGATGAAGTCGAGTTTGCCGAAGCTGTTTCTAATCACGATGTTCTGCGCATCGCCCATGGCAATATTGAACAAGGTATCGACGCGCAGTTTCGCCTTGCCGGATTGCAGTTCGAGCGCAGCAATCTCGGCGATTTCCTTGCCTTCGAGGTTCTGGCAGACCAACGGCGATAGGTCGACGCGCTGGTCGGGCCGGTGTTTCAGCGTAAAGGTGAGCGCGCTCATGCCATGATCTCCTGCAGGTGGAAGTGGAACGGTCCGAGTTTGCCGCCGTAGTTGCCGGCACTGACCCGCTTGATGCCGTGCGCGGCGCCGAGGTCGCAGACGGCCTGGATGCCGACGCGCATGGCCTTGTCGATGTCTTCCTTGGTCAAGCCGTCGATCACGATTTCCATCACCGACTCGACTTCCGATGACAGTTCGGTCTGGGTCATCCCTTTCAGGGTCGGGCAGAACGCGTCGTTGGTCGAAGCACCGAGCGCCTTGTATTTGGAACCGACTTTTGAGCCGGAGCGGACGACACCGCCGGGAAACGGCATAATCACATTCGGCACTTGGCGCATCGCATCAATCGCGGCTTCGCAGGCGGCCAGCGCCTGCGGCTGCGATTCGGCCAGCACCAGAAAGTTGCCACCACCGACCGCATCGACCTGGCCAGTCGTTGCTTCGGTAAGGAATTCACCATCCATCACCGGAATCCGCCAATAACGCTTTCCGCCGATCACTTTCGAAACCTGAAAACCGTCGCCGAAATAGCGCAAATTCTTGCCCAGCGGAATCGGCTTACCGGCGTCTATACCGGCAAACAGCGCCGAAGTCGGCGAGGTCAGCACGCACTGGCCGGCGCGGGTTTCGAGCTGTTTCGCCAAGCCCTTACCGCCCATCGCGAAGATCATGATCGAGACGCCGGGTCGCCCGTCCGGCGTTTCGGAGGGGTCAAGCACCCGCTCGATACCCGCCTCGCAGCCGCAGGCGATCACCGAGGTCGCGAAGCCGGTCATCGCCTGCGCGGAAATCATCGCCCATTTTTCGTTCTGCGCGGTAATGATCGCGCGCGTCGCCTTCATCGGAAACGCTTCGGCAAAAGTTGCGTCTATCGTTACACCGTTGATAATCATATTGTTTTTCTCATTATCGTTTTTTATTCTGTTTTTCAGCCACCGTCATAGCAACTCTTTGTTTTTTTCATCGCTGATCGAGAGTTCCATAATTTTTAAAGGTTAGAAAAACGGTTTACAAACTAGCACTTATCAGGATTTTCATATTGTAAACTGACGGCGATCGCAAAGCGGAGGAATGTTAAATTTCACATTTACGCGGCTTGCGACGAATAAAATTTTAATCGCAAGCTGTCGGCGCAGAAATCAATATCCTGCTCGGGCCATAGAATTGAACGGCCTTTATGCCCTATTTGCACTTGATTAAAAGTGGCAGGATTTTTTAATGCGATCATCACGCCCTTTTCCAATAGCTCTTTAAAATCGGCAATAATCGTGACATTATCGCTAAACGTTATTTTGATGCTGTAATTGGCTGCATTCGGTTCTATCGTTTTGATATAAAACATGGCATCACTCCAAGGGTTCGATAGCAACAGGAGGTTGCATATTTTTACAAAGTTCCCAATCCAGCAATAATTCCTCCTGATGTAGCGCTGTCCATTCTAAAACCATCGATCTAACACGCTTTGGCGCATCCCCTTTGATAATTTTGATCGGGCTAATAGCAACGATCAATTCGTATTCGCCATATTCAGCATGAAAATGCGGCGGTGCGTGATCATCGAAGAACATTTTGATTAGGATGCCGTAAAACATGGAAATCGTCGGCATGGTTTTTATCCTAAAGCTTATGGCGGATTACCTACCGGTGAATCCACCTTACGGGTTCATCGGAAACGCTTCCGCGAAGGTTGCGTCTATCGTTACGCCGTTGATAATCATAAAGTTGTGCTCAATCATGGATACATTTATTTTTCTAAAGCCGTTTTGCCGCTGTTTTGTAGACTTGATTCCGTTCCCGCTTGCCGATCGCCACGATCAAGATAACGACTTCCTGTTCGCGTACTTCGTAAACCAGCCGATAACCCGCTTTGCGCAATTTGATTTTGTAGCAATTTTTCAGGCTGCTTAGCCTCGCGCTATCGATTCGCGGATTTTCCTTCAATCCTCTCAATTTTTTAGCGAATTGCTCGCGAATCGTTTGATCGAGATTATTCCATTCTTCCAGCGCTTGTTCTTTAAAGCGCAGTTTATAGGTCATCCCAATCCATTTCTATTTCGGGCTGATTTGTTCTTGCCTCAACGATGGCCGCTAGTTCGACATCTTCCAGCTTATCCATCAGTGCCTCATAGGCTTTGGCTGGAATACAGTAAAAAGCCGGCTCGTTATGATCAAGAATGGCGACCGGAAAACCGTCACCGGCAGCAACGGTGCCGACCGGATCTTTTTTAAGTTCCGCAATGCTCGCGGCTGTCTCCGCTAAAATCGTAGTAGGCATATCATGACTCCGGTGAAATTCTTGGTGTGGGTCCTTGAACTTTGTCAGTTATTGAACCCAGTCGACGCGCTTTCCAGTCGCTCTTTCGTAAAGCGTTTCAGGGGATACGTCAAAACCGCAATCCCAAACTACGGTTGCCCATTCGTCCAATTTGAAGGATTTAAAATTATCAATGCTTCGTAAAGGCGATGCAGCTTCATATTTAAAAACGAGATCCCGTAAATCGACGTCACCGGATTCGCCGGTGTCAAAAACCAGGTTCAACCGGTACGCATCCAGATATTTTGCTGATTTTACGCTAACAATCATATCGCTATATATTTGACATGAAAATGCGGCGGGTTATGCTCGTCAAAATACATATAAAGATGACAATGCCTAAAAACCGGCTGATTTCAGGTGGACAACATTCTCGAGCCACCTAAAACCTAAGCGCGACCTTTCAACGGATGCACGGTAATACTACCGCGTCCGTCTTCGGTGATTTCGTCGTCGCTGATTTTAAAATTGCCGAGTTTCATGGTCAGATAACGGTCGAAGTAGTCCTTCAGGCCTTTCTCGACCGACGGGTCGAAATCGGGCTGGACGACATGGGTGGTGCCCCACTTGGTCGCGATCACCTTACCGTCCCGGACGACCAGATCGCCGTCCTTGAACACGTAGTCGGGCTTTTCAAACATCTTTTCGCGGTCGGCGTTGTCGGTGTAGACCGTGATGTCGGCCCAGTTGCCTGGGCTGAGTCCGCCGCGGTCATGCAGGCCGATCAGCTTCGCCGCGCCGGCGCGGGTCATGATCGCGATTTCGTTTAAGGTGTATTCGCGGTCGATCGAAGCCAAGGTCGTCATCTTTTGCGCTTCGGGATGGAGCGTCGCGAGCATGTCGTTTCGAAAACTCTTGTCCATCAGCAAGCGGATCAAGTGCGGATAGGTGGTGAATGGGGCGCCGTTCGGATGGTCGGTGGTCAGAAAGATCCGCCACGGGTCGTCGACCAGCAGGAAGGTTTCCAGCCCGATCGCCCATTGCAGCGCGTTCACGAAGTTCTGGTCGCGGTATTTGAACGGCACGACCCCGCAGCCGGCGTCGCACTCGATGTCCATCGTGACCCATTTGTTCGGGTTCGCATGCTTGTGGTTCGCGTGCTGGCGCATGTTGTCGCCGGAGGCGGTGACAGTTTGGCCGAACAGGATCTGGCCGACATCGATCGTGATGTTCTTGTGTTTGTTGACCGCTTCGGCGATCTGCGCCGCGCCAGATGAAAATTTGAAATCGCCCTCGGTGCCGTAGCTGTGGAACTGAATGTGCGTCAGGTGCATCGGCAGGCCGCCGATCCCTTCGATCGTGTTCAGCGTCGTTTCCATGTTGCCGGGCACGCCGAGGTTGCAGCCGTGCACGTGCAAAGGATGCGAAACGCCGAGTTCCTTCACCGCGGTCGCGAGCGACTGTAAAATCTGCCGCGGCGTGACGCCGTAATGGCTGTTCTGCTCGTCCAGATCGAGCTTGCGCTGGTTGAACTTGAACGCGTTGATGCCGCCGGGGTTGACCACTTTGACGCCGATCGCTTTGGCCGCATTGATCGTCCAGGCGACGTAGTCGTTGACCGCTTTCTGGTCTTTTTTCGCGGTCAGCATCCTGAGCAGATAATCATCACTGCCGAGCATCACGTAGCCGCCCTTGTCCAGGATAGGAATGTCGCCCATTTCCATGTGCGCCTGGCGCGCGTTGACCGGCAGCACCGCCGGTTCGAAGCCGGCCGTGTAGCCCATCTCGGCATAGCGGTAACCGGTCACGAACGTGCTCGGCATCGCATGGCCGCAGCCGGAGCGGGTGCACTCGGTACGTGCGACCGGATCGTGGCGGTGGTCTTCCGGCAGCAGGGTCCGGGCGATGTTGCCCTTGCCGCCGCCGATATGCGTATGCATGTCGATCGCGCCGGACATCACCACTTTACCTTTCAGGTCGTATTCCTTGTCGATCGGCACGTCCTTCGCGGGCTTCTTGACGATGCGCCCATCCTGAATGTAAATGTCCTGTTTTTTGCCGTCGATGCCGGCGGCAGGATCGTAGACGGTCCCGCCCGTGAGTTTTATCATCATACAGTCATCTCGCGTAGAGCGTTTTCAATCGCATTCAGCGCGTCGGCCGTGCTCGGCAGGCCGGAATCGCGCAATTTCTTGAGCCGGATCGCGACCACGTTGTCCATCCGGTAGGCATGGCCGGCGTGATCGATGCCGGGGGTGCCGACCGGAATGAACACGTCCGGTTCTTTCGCGAAAGTCATCCCGGAACGGCCGATCACGATCGTCGGCATATGGTCGGTCGGTGGCACTGATTTCACGTTGAACGCCTGTACCCAGACCAGCGCGTCCGCTTCGCCGCTATCGACCAGTGCGTTCGCCTCGTTCAGGTACGGGTCGTATTCGGGATAGCCGCGCGAGAACCGAGTCCGTGCCGGATAGCCGGTCGTCCAGCCGCAGACCTGGTTGGCGGTCTGGTCGCCTTCCTTGCCGCCGAGCGGCAGGCCGGAGCAGCGGGTAGAGACATTTAGGTCTTTGATCATTTCGGACAGAACCTGCACGGTCAGTTCGGCCTGGCGGAATCCCAATGCGCCGGCGGCCCAGGTCACGACGCTGTAGCGCGCCGCCTTCAACTGGTTGGCCAGAGCCTGCAGGTCCGCAACCGCGATCCCGCCGACCGATTCGGCCTGCAGCGGGCGGCCTTTGACCAGTGCCCGTAGGACTGCGATTACTCCGGGCAGTTCCGCATCGTTACAAGTCAGGACTTTCGCGGTTTGGCCGTTCGGCGAAGTCGAGGCGTTGCCCGACGGCGCCTTGCCGAGATAGATCACCTGACGATTTGCGGTGTCGTCGACGAACATCGCGTCCTTATTCCAGATGTAGCGCTCGAAAAAACGCGGCGCGAACGCTTCGAGGTCGGTGCCGACGACCAGCAACAGATCGCAGCGGTTTTTGACTTCGGCCAGCGTGGTATTCATCCAGCCCGAATCTTGTAAGACCAAGAGATTATTACGGGCGGCCGAGAAATTCATATTGTCGACCACCGCGCCGGCGCGGTCGGCCAGTGCGAGCAGCGCACGCATTCCGTTCACGTCGGTCGCGCAGCCGCCTATCACCGGCAGCTTCGTATCTTTGAGCAACGCTGCCGCCTTTTTCGCGGCCGCTTCCAGACTGACCTCCTTGCCGTCAACCCGTGGTTGGGTATCGGTAATCGCCTGCTCGAACGCGGGCGTGTTCACCGCACAACCGTTGGCCGTCACCTTCAGCGCCAGGCCGTCGACCCGAACGCTCAGGTCGTCGGTGCCGATACCGCAAAAAGGACTCGGTACTTCAGTTATTTCAGTCATCAAGCTGTCCTTCCAAACTAAACTAATGAGAGGAGCGGACCCGATTGCAGCCCGGCACCCATGATATCCCGCCTATTTTACTCTCAATTCCGGGTTACTGTCTCACTTATGGCCGGCGAAACTTGGATAAGTTGTTCATGTAACTGAATTTGATATGCGTTATAATTGGCGGCTTTTCAATTCAGCCGCGCCGGTCTGGTCTACCGATTCTGTTGCGGACGGCCGTTTTTCCGTTTCTACCCATGCAAGAAATCAATCCGATCAAATACAAAATCGCCGACCTCAGAGAGCGCACCGAGTCGCTTAGGGGGTATCTTTGACTTCGACACCAAAAGCGAACGTCTGGTCGAAGTTTTAAGAGAGCTCGAAAACCCGAAGATCTGGGACAACCCGGAGCAGGCGCAAGCTTTAGGCAAGGAGCGCGGCCAGCTAGAAATGGTCGTGAACACGATCAACGAACTGACTTCCGGCCTGAATGATGCCGAAGAGCTCTTGGCGATGGCGGTAGAAGAAGGCGACGCAGATACAGTCGACACGGTCGCAAGCGATCTGGAGCATCTGGAAAGCCAGGTGGCGACGCTCGAATTCCGGCGGATGTTCGCCGGCGAAATGGACCCGAACAATGCGTTCCTGGATATCCAGGCCGGCTCCGGCGGCACCGAGGCGCAGGATTGGGCCTCGATGATCGAGCGCATGTATCTGCGCTGGGGCGAAAGCAAGGGCTTCAAGACTGAACTGATCGAAGAGTCGCCGGGCGATGTGGCCGGCATCAAAAGCGCGACGATCAAGTTCGAGGGCGACTATGCGTTCGGCTGGCTGCGCACCGAAACCGGCGTGCACCGGCTGGTCCGCAAATCGCCATTCGACTCGGGCAACCGCCGCCATACCTCGTTCGCTTCGGTCTTCGTGTCGCCGGAAGTCGACGACAACATCGCGATCGAAATCAATCCGGCCGACCTGCGCATCGACGTTTACCGTGCTTCGGGCGCCGGCGGCCAGCACATCAACCGGACCGAATCGGCGGTGCGGATCACGCATAATCCCAGCGGCATCGTCGTGCAGTGCCAGAGCGACCGCTCGCAGCATAAAAACAAAGACACGGCGATGAAGCAACTAAAAGCCAAGCTGTACGAGCTCGAAATGATGAAGCGCAGCGAAACCCAGCAGGCACTCGAAGACAGCAAATCGGACATCGGTTGGGGCAGCCAGATTCGCTCCTATGTGCTCGACCAGTCGCGGATCAAGGATCTTCGCACCGGCGTCGAAACCGGAAACCCGCAGGCGGTGCTGGACGGCAATCTCGACATGTTTATCGAGGCAAGCCTGAAGAGCGGTTTGTAATTAGAAATTCCATGCTTGAGAAAAAGTAAAAATGTCTGAAATTGAACAAGATGAACAGGAACTGATCCGGCTGCGCCGCGCGAAGCTCAGCACACTGCGCGAAAACGGCATCGCGTTCCCGACCGATTTCCGCCGCAACGTGGTCGCCGGCGAGCTTTTTGCCGAATACGGCGAGAAATCGAAGGAAGAACTCGAAGAGAATCCACTGCGCGTGAAGGTCGCGGGCCGAATCATGACCCGGCGCGTGATGGGCAAGGCGAGCTTCTGCCATATTCAGGACATGTCCGGCAAGATTCAGCTGTATGTGACTCGCGACAGCCTGCCCGGCGATTTCTACAACGAACAGTTCAAGAAATGGGACATCGGCGACATCGTCGGCGCGGAAGGCGTCTTGTTCAAGACCAACGCAGGCGAACTCAGCGTCAAGGTCGACGATATACGCCTCCTGACCAAATCGCTGCGCCCCTTGCCGGAAAAATTCCACGGCATCGCCGATCAGGAAATCAAGTATCGCCAGCGCTATCTGGATCTGATCATGAGCGAATCGTCGCGCAAGACGTTTTTGCTGCGCTCACGGATCGTTGCCTATATCCGCGAGTTTCTGATCAAGCGCGACTTCCTGGAAGTGGAAACGCCGATGATGCAGGCGATTCCCGGCGGCGCGACCGCACGGCCGTTCGTGACCCATCATAATGCGCTGGACATGCAGCTGTTCCTCCGGATCGCGCCGGAGCTGTACCTGAAACGGCTGGTGGTCGGAGGCTTCGAGCGGGTCTTCGAAATCAACCGCAATTTCCGGAACGAAGGCCTGTCGACCCGCCACAATCCGGAATTTACGATGCTCGAATTCTATCAGGCCTATGCCGAGTACGGCGACCTGATGGATCTGACCGAAGCAATGTTGCGTGGCCTGGCCGAAGAAGTCGTCGGCCAGACGCTGATCACTTACCAGGGCGAGGAATACGATTTCGGCAAGCCGTTCGAACGGATGACCGTGTTCGAGTCGATCCTGCGTTTCAATCCCGACCTGAAGGCATCCGACATCGACAACCGCGAAGGCGCGGTCGCTGTCTGCAAGAAGCTGAATTTGCCGGTCAAGGACGGCTACGGTCTTGGCAAACTGCAGATCGAGATTTTCGAAAAAACGGTCGAAAACCGCCTGATGAATCCGACCTTCATCACCGCCTATCCAGTCGAAGTCTCGCCCTTGGCGCGCCGGAACGACCAAGACCCGTTCATCACCGACCGTTTCGAGTTTTTCGTCGGCGGGCGCGAAATCGCGAACGGCTTTACCGAATTGAACGATGCGGAAGACCAGGCCGCACGTTTCCAGAAACAGGTCGAGGAAAAGGAAGCCGGCGACGACGAGGCGATGCATTTCGATGCGGATTACATCGTCGCACTCGAACACGGCATGCCGCCGACTGCGGGGGAAGGGATCGGCATCGACCGGCTGGTGATGCTGTTCGCGGATGCGCCGTCGATCCGCGACGTCTTGCTGTTCCCGCACATGCGCGCGAAGAATCAGTAAGCTGTTAATTATCTCGACGTAGGATCGATCAGGGAAACCAACACTGAATCAAGTAACCGGACGAAAGCACGGTCCAGCGGTTGGTCTGGAGGATCAGGCGGTTAATGCACCGCCGACTTTGAGAACACATTAAGCACGATAACGCCGGCGATGATCAGGCCGATACCGATCATGGCCGGTATATCCAGCCTCTGCCCGAAGCCCAGCCATGCGATAAGGGAAATTAAAACCATGCCAACCCCGGACCAGACTGCATAGGCAATGCCGACTGGAATGGAGCGCAGGGTGAGCGAAAGGAAGTAGAACGCAATCCCGTAGCCAAGCACAACAACCGCCGAAGGCCAAAATCTGTTGAAGCCGTCGCTGGCTTTCAGGGCGGATGTCGCCAACACCTCCGAAACAATTGCAACGGATAGAAATAGCCAATTCTTCATTGCCTTAATCTGTCCCGACTCTCATTGCTGCCTAATCTGTCTTTCGCTTTCGTAACGGCAGGGTGGCGCTGAACGATTCAAGCAACACAAGACGTTCAAATGCGTAGTCCTTTTCTATAGTCCATAAAAAAGGAGCTTTTTCAGCTCCTTATTTTATTTAGACTTCCGACGAAGCCTTTTTCAGATCCGTCTTGTAAACCAGGATCGGTTCGGATTCGCCGCGAATCACGTTCTCGTCGATCACGACCTTGCAGATATCCTCTTCCGAAGGCAGATCGTACATCGTATTCAGCAGCACGTTTTCGACGATCGTCCGGAGTCCGCGCGCGCCGGTTTTGCGCTCCATCGATTTCTGCGCAATCGCGCGCAACGATTCGACACGAAACTCGAGCTCGGCCCCTTCCATTTCGAACAAGTGTTGGTACTGCTTGACCAGCGCGTTCTTCGGCTCGGTCAGAATCTGCACCAGCGCATCTTCATCGAGCTCTTCCAGCGTCGCAACGACCGGCAGACGGCCGACGAATTCCGGAATCAGGCCGTACTTGATCAAATCCTCGGCCTCGACTTCGGAAAACACCTGACCGACGTTCTTCGTTTCTTCCTTCGATTTGACGTCGGCCGAAAATCCGATGCCGCCTTTTTCGGAACGCGCCTTGATCACCCGGTCGAGCCCCGCGAACGCGCCGCCGACAATGAACAGGATGTTCGCGGTATTCACCTGCAAAAACTCCTGCTGCGGATGCTTGCGGCCGCCTTGCGGAGGCACCGAAGCGATCGTCCCTTCGATCAGTTTCAACAGCGCCTGCTGCACACCTTCGCCGGAGACATCCCGGGTAATCGACGGATTATCGGATTTGCGCGAAATTTTGTCGATCTCGTCGATATAGACGATCCCGGTTTCGGCCTTTTCGACATCGTAGTCGCATTTCTGCAGAATCTTCAGGATGATGTTTTCCACGTCTTCGCCGACATAACCGGCTTCGGTCAAGGTTGTCGCATCCGCAATCGTAAACGGCACATCCAACAGGCGCGCCAGCGTTTCGGCGAGCAGAGTCTTACCGGAGCCGGTCGGACCGATCAGCAGGATGTTGCTTTTGCCGATCTCGATACCGTCTTTCCGGGTTTTATTGCGAAGCCGCTTGTAGTGGTTGTAAACCGCAACCGCGAGGATTTTCTTCGCACGCTCCTGGCCGATCACATAGGCATCGAGCTCTTTCTTGATTTCTTTCGGTTTCGGCAAGTGGCCGTTTTTAAAAGAGGAAACCTCTTCCTGCAATTCGTCCTTGATGATGTCGTTGCAAAGTTCGACGCATTCGTCGCAGACATACACGGAGGGACCCGCGATCAGCTTGCGGACTTCATGCTGACTCTTCCCGCAAAAAGAACAGTACAGCAATTTGTCTTCGTCTTTGCCCCTTTTGTCGTTACTCATATCAATACCCGAAATTATCCTAAAGTCGAGGAATTACACTTAGCCTCAGGCAAAGAATATCCCGAAACTTTCGGAAAACAAAGCAAATTCGTCCGGATTTATAACCGGCTTGCCAGAACCTTATCAACCAGGCCGTAACTGACCGCATCATCGGCATTCATGAAATTGTCCCGGTCGGTATCGACCTGAATCTTTTCGATCGGCTGGCCGGTGTGATGCGCCATGATTTTATTCAGTTTATCGCGCACGCCCAGAATTTCCTTCGCATGAATCGCGATATCCGACGCCTGGCCCTGGAAACCGCCCAACGGCTGGTGAATCATCATCCGGGAGTGCGGCAGGCAATAACGCTTGCCTTTCGCGCCGCCGGTCAAGAGCAGCGCCCCCATGCTGGCGGCCTGGCCAATGCACATCGTGCTGACGTCGGGTTTGATAAACTGCATCGTGTCGTAAATCGACATGCCGGCGGTCACCGAACCGCCCGGCGAGTTGATGTATAAATGAATATCTTTATCCGGGTTTTCCGATTCCAGAAACAAAAGCTGGGCAACGACCAGGTTGGCCATATAGTCTTCGACCTGGCCGACCAGGAAAATCACCCGCTCTTTCAAGAGGCGCGAGTAAATGTCGAAGGAACGCTCGCCGCGCGCGGTTTGCTCGACGACGATCGGCACCAGGCCGCCCGCCGCTTCGATCGTCATTGACGGATTGATTATCTGTGGTTTGCCCATGGCTGTATTACCGTGTTTGGTTGTCCATCAAATCGTAAAAGCTCAGATTTTCGTCCTGAACCTTGGCTTTGGCGACGAGCCAGTCCACGGCCTGGTCTTCCAGCACCATGTTCTTGATTTCGTCGAGCCGCTTTTCGTCCGCATAATACCAGTTGATGACATCCTGCGGTTGCTCATAGTTTTGCGCCATCTCTTCGACGGTGTTGCGGACGCGGGTGTCATCCAGCTTGATTTCGCCCTTGTCGATCACATCGGACAGAATCAGGCCCAAGGCGACGCGGCGGCGGGCCTGCTCTTCGAACAAATCTCTCGGCAAATCCAACTCTTCCAACTTGACCTTTCTTTTCTTCGCGTTTTCCTTGTAAGGCGCCATCAGATTTTCGATTTCGCCGTCGATCAGCGCATTCGGAACCGTGACCTGAACCGCGCCGTACAGCGCGTCCATCACCGCGTTTTTCAGGCGGGCCGCCAAGGCTTGCGTCAACTGGCGCTCCATCGTATTGCGGATATCCTCGCGGAAAGCGGCCATGTCGCCGTCCTCGATCCCGTGCTTTTTAATGAATTCAGCATCAACCTCAGGCAGTACGGATTCTTCGACTTTAATCACTTCGACTTCGAATTCGGCCGCTTTGCCGGCCAGAGACTCCTTGCCGTAGTTTTCCGGAAAAGCCGTGGTAAAGATTTTTTGCTCGGCCGCCGCCAGGCCGATCAGGTTGTCTTCGAAGCCTGGAATCATTTGCCCGGCACCGATTTCGACCGGATAATTTTCAACCTTGCCGTCGGTAAAGTTTTCGCCGTCGACGCTGCCGGAAAACGTGATCGTGATGCGATCCTGCGCCTGTGAGGCACGCTCGGCGGTTTGCCAAGTCTTATTCCGCAGCCGCAATTTTTCGATCATCGCGTCGATATCGCTTTCGGTCACTTCGGCAACGGGACGCTTGATTTCCATGCCATTGACACCGTCCAGCGAAATCTCGGGATACACTTCGAATTCGGCGGTGTATTTGAAGCCTTCGCTCTGGTCGGCGGAATGAATGTTGGGATAGCCGGCCGGTCTCAGCTGCTCTTTGGCCAGGGCTTCAAAATAAGTGCTCTGGATCAGGTCGCCGGTCACCTCGCCGCGCACGCGCTCGCCGTACAGTTTGTTGATCACTTGCTGTGGCGCCTTGCCGGGCCGAAAACCATCAATCTTCACATTTTTCGATAATGACTTTAAGCGCTCTGCGACTTTCTGCTGAACGACCTCTTCAGGCACGCTTACAACCATTTTTCTGCTTAATTCTGATGTCTTTTCGACAGAGACCTGCATTTCTTTACCTCAAATTGTTTGGAATACGTAATTTTTAAGAGCGCCTTGCGGGCTTAGGAACAGAAAAGTCAACCTGAATCGGCTGCTTCTTTATAGGAATATAAATATGGTGCGAATGGAGAGACTCGAACTCTCACGGGGTTACCACTGGAACCTAAATCCAGCGCGTCTACCAGTTCCGCCACATTCGCACATAAAATCAACTAGCAATTTTAACCGATATTGGCAAGGTTAGCCAGTTATATTCTCCACGGCGAATCGCCGAAAGTGCGGCCGCGGCTTCGGTTAAAGCGCTTGAGCGTACAGGGCCGGAAATAAAAAGCTATCCTCGACTGACGAAAGTAATAAGGTCGACGGGATAGAAACCCGGATTACTCAGTCCAAGCATTTTATTGACCGCCGCCGAATTAAGCCCTGATAAAAACCGATCTCCTTGATAAATGCGCGCATCTATTTCATTACTGCAACAGGAAACCTGCCTCATTCGAAGCCCGCCTCCTCCTGTGCACTGCCGGCTTGCAATCCGGATAACCGCTATCCCCCGACCGTACAAGGCTAACAGGGTTGGCTGCGGCCACTTTCGGTTAATCTTGTGAGTCGCCCGGTCGCCCGAGAAGATCATGCAGAATTGCTCTAGCCGCTTTGTCTTTCCTTTCGCCCCGGCGGCCGCTCGACTGACTGACGGGATGGCCCTGTTCGTCATACTGGTCAGCCTGCTGGCGATCACGGGCTGGATTTTCGGCATCGCCGAGCTAAAAGGCATTTGGCCGAACCCTGCGGCCATACAGCCGGTGGTCGCGGCCGGACTGCTGCTTTCCGGTACGGCGCTCCGGCTGCTGCACCGAACCGGCCGGAACCCGAACCGGCAAATGCTCGGACAAATCTTTTCCGCTATAGTTGCAGTGCTCGGCGGACTGGTCCTGCTGGAATATCTCGGAGACGTCAGCCCGGACCAATGGCTGTTTCCGGACACGGTCGCGGAGAAAAGTGCGCCGCATTCCGGCAGCCCCTCTCCAAGCGCCGCCTATTGTCTTTTTTTAGCCGGCATGGCCTTGGTCGCGCTGGATGCGGAAGCCGGCTGGATCGCACCATTTTTAGCGTTGCAAATTCTGTTGTTTGCGCTTCTTGCGCTGGTAGGGCATGCCTGCTACGAGGTGTCCGCTCTCTATCAAACCCGGCCGTATGTGTCGATTCCGCTTCATGCGGCCGTATCCCTGTTCGGACTGGGCATCGGAATTCTCAGCGCGCGCCCCAAGCGCTACCTGACCTGGCTGATCAGTCCGTTCGCCGGCAGCGTCATGGCGCGAAATCTCCTGCCGGCTGCTGTTTTGCTGCCGTTTGCGATCGGCCTGATCCAACTGAAAGGCCAGCATTCGGGATTATACAGCGCCGATTTCGGCTGGGCGCTTTTCATTACTTTTCATATCGTGGCGTTCAGCGGGATGATCTACCTGGCGGCAAAGTTGCTGAACAAGGCCGACTCCGAACGCGAGACCGGCTTCGCCGCTTTGCAGGAAGGCGAAGAACGTTTCCGTCTGCTCTTCCAGGCGTCTCCGAACGGGCTGCTGATGGCCGATCTCGAAGGAAAGGTCAGGCTCGCGAATCGGCAGTCCGAAGCCCTGTTCGGCTACCAGCCGGGACAACTGCAGGGCCGCGCGCTCGAAACGTTGTTGAAAGATCCGGCGCAGGATCATCCCTATGCCTACCGGGAGCCGTTCACCGTAAAGCTCCTGTTCAAGATAAAAGGCATAGGCAGCGAAATGATCGGATTAAGACGGGACGGAACCCAATTTACGGCCCAGGTCGACGGCAGTTCGCTCGTCACCCGCGAAGGCAATATGCTATTGGTCACACTGGTCGACGTGACAAGACGCAAACTTGCCGAAGCGGAGCGCGATCGTTTTGTCGCACTTGCCGAAGGCAGCACCGAATTCATCGGCATGTGCGACCGGAACTTCAAGCCTTTCTATGTAAATCCTGCCGGAATGCGGATGATGGGCCTTGAAGATTTGACCGCAGCGTGCAGCGTGCGGGTACAGGACTATTATTTCCCCGAAGACCGGGCTCACGTCAGCGACGAGTTCTTTCCCCGCGTCATGCGGGAGGGAAACGCCGAAGTGGAAATACGCTTCCGGCACTTTCAAACCGGCAAGGCGATCTGGATGCTTTGCAACGTCTTCAACCTCCGCGACGAAAAAGGCCGGATTTCCGGCTGGGCGACCGTCGGCCGCAACATTCATCGGCGCAAACTGACCGAAGAAGCCCTGGAACAGCAACAAATCCTGCTGCTCAGCATCATGCAGGCCACCGACGTGATGCTGGTCTATCTCGATCCCCGGTTCCACTTCATTTGGGTCAATGCATCCTATGCCGATACTTGCGGAATGAAGCCCGAAGAACTGCTCGGAAAAAACCATTTCGACCTGTACCCGGATCCGGAAAACGAGACGATCTTCCGCCAGGTGCGGGATACCGGCAAAGCGGTGTTTTACAAGGACAAACCGTTCGTATTTCCCGATCAGCCGGAGCGCGGGACCACTTATTGGGATTGGAGCCTGGTGCCGGCTACGGACCTGGATGAATCGGTAACCGGCCTGGTCTTGTCTCTGCGCGAGACAACGCCTTTCAAACTGGCTCAGGAAGCCCTCCGCGAAAGCGAAGAGCGCTTTCGCAAGCTGGTCGAATCTTATGCCCAGGCCGTCTGGGAAGCCGGAGCGGATGGCGTTGTGGCAGTGGACAGCCCGTCCTGGCGCGCCTATACGGGCCAGACCTTCGAGGAATGGATCGGTTACGGCTGGCTCGATGCCGTCCATCCGGAAGATAGGGATTACGCCGCACGGCAATGGCACGAAGCGGTCGCTACCCGGCACGACATCAACGCAGAATTCCGGATAAAATCCCGAAACGACGGCTGGCGATGGACCAATGTCCGGGCGACGCCGCTTTTGAGCGATAACGGCCAGGTCATCAAATGGGTCGGCAGCAACACCGACATTCACGACTGGAAGCAGGCCGAGGAGGCCTTGCGCGAAAGCGAAGAACGCTTGCGGCTGGCCTGGAAGGCTACCCGCGATGTCATTTGGGACTGGGACATCATGCACGACTTGCAACGCTGGAGCGAGGCGAGCATGGACGTCTTCGGCTGGCGGGATGCGGTCGATGCACCGCAGACGGCCCGCTGGGGACTCGAACGAGTACACCCCGACGATCAGCAGCGCGTTGCGGCGAGTGTGCGCGTGGTGCTTGACAATCCCGCCGTCGACCACTGGGAGTACGAATATCGTTTCCTGCGAAGCGACGGCCATTATGCCTGCGTGCTCGACCGTGGATTCGTGCTCCGAGACAACCGGGGCAAACCCTGCCGAATGATCGGCGCAATGCAGGACATTACCGAAAGAAAGCGCGCGGAAGAAAAAATGCAGGAGCTGAACCAGATGCTCGAACGGCAGGTAAAACTCCGCACCCGGGAACTCGAAACCATCAATGCCCGCATCAAAAACGAACTGGCCGAACGTCAGCTTGCCGAATCCCGGGCAGTCGCCTCCCTGCGGGAAAAAGAAGTACTGCTGAAAGAAATTCACCACCGGGTCAAAAATAATCTACAAGTGATCGCCAGCCTGCTTCGCCTCCAGGCCGCTTCCCTCACCGATCCGGCCGCCCGCTGCGCGTTCCTGGACAGCCAGCAGCGGGTCCATTCCATGGCGCTGGCACACGAGCATTTATACCAATCCCGCAGTCTGGCCCGGATCAAAATGGCCGAATACATCACCAGCCTGGTCAACTCGCTCCGCCGCTCATACGGCCAAGCCGCCTCGTCGATCCAGCTCAAAATACAAATCGCCGATGTCGAGCTCGATGTCGAGCAGACCGTACCGATTGGATTGATCATCAGCGAATTGGTCTCGAACAGCTTCAAGTACGCCTTTACACCACCGCCCGCCAATCCTTCCGGGGCACTGTGGATCAAACTGGCGAACGACAAGCCGGACAGGCTGATACTGGAGGTCGGCGATAATGGCCGAGGCATTCCGGACGACGTGGAAATTACAAAACCGTTATCCATGGGCTTACATCTGGTGCAATCTTTCGTATTGCAGTTAAATGGACAGTTGACGGTTCGGCGCCGGCCGGAAACCGTATTTTCCATTTCCATCCCCAAGAAAAAAGGTAACCATGCTTAAAGCGCGCATGCTGGTAGTCGAGGATGAAGTCATCATCGCTCTGGATATTCAACGGACACTGATCCGAATGGGCTACGATGTGCCGGAGTTCGTCACATCGGCCGAATCCGCCCTGGAACGCATCGGCACGCTGCAGCCCGATCTGGTGCTGATGGACATCCACTTGAGCGGGGCGATGGACGGCATCGCCGCGGCCGACGAAATCCGCAAGCAGCACGCCCTGCCGGTCGTGTTTCTGACCGCCCACTCGGACGAAGCCACGCTGAACCGCGCGAAAATCACCGAGCCTTACGGCTATGTACTGAAACCTTTCGAAGAACGCGAACTGCAGATCGCCATCGATATCGCCCTGTACCGACACAGCGCCGAAACCAAGCTCAGGCAGATGGAACGCTGGCTGGGCACGACGCTCGAAAGCCTGGGCGACGGCGTCATTGCGACCCGCCTCGACGGCTCCATTACCTTTATGAACCGAATGGCGGAAGTGCTGACCGGCTGGCCGCAACCCGAGGCGCTCGGCCGGCCTTTCGGCGAAGTGCTGCGGCTGGTTTACCAGACGACGGGAATTCCGATCACCAATCTGGTGGAACGCGTGCTGGAAAACGGCCTAATCATCGATCTGTCGCCCGACACCGCGCTGATCAACCGGGAAGGCATGGAGATTCCCGTCGACAAAAGCGCGGCGCCGATACGCGATAAAAGCGGCAATGTGGCCGGGATAGTGATCGTTTTTCGCGAACTGACCGCCCGCAAATACGTAGAGGAAAAATTACGCCATTTTGCCGTGCATGACGTACTGACCGGCCTGCCCAATGAAATCTTGCTGACCGACCGGCTGAGCCAGGCTTTCGAACATGCCAAGCGCTATCCCGATTATGCTTTTGCGCTGCTCGTCATCGACCTGGACCGTTTCAGGCACATCATCGACAGCTACGGGGATGTCTTCGGCGACATGGTATTGAGCGCCGTCGCCCAACGTCTGAGAGAAAACCTGCGCGGCGCGGACACCCTCGCACGGGTCGGCGGCGATGAATTTATGGTTCTACTCACCCATATCAATGATCTGCTGGACGTGGTCCGTATCGCCCAACGCATTCTGGACAAAATAGCCGAAGCGGTCATTATCGAAGGGCAGGAAGCTTTCATCTCGGCCAGCATCGGGATCGTCCTGAGCGAACCGCGCTACCAGCGGACCGAAGACATATTGCACGACGCTGTTTTTGCGCTGCGTCAGGCAAAAACCCAAGGAGACCGGCGACTGAGGGTGTTCAATACCGTTCAGAATAATTACGCCATACGGCTGCTGCAACTGGAAGCCGACTTGAACCTGGCTATCGAACGCAACGAATTCCGTATTCATTACCAACCGATCGTAGAACTCGCCAGCGGAACCCTCTCCGGCTTCGAGGCGTTGCTGCATTGGCAGTATTCCGAGCATGGCCTTTTGGCGCCCGCCGATTTTTGGGCGCTGGCGGAAAAAATCGGCATTCTGGTCAAAATCAGCGCCTGGATGCTGCACGAATCCTGCCGGCAGCTTCGGGCCTGGCAGCAATTGTCGCCTGCGAATGCCGCCCTGTCGGTCGCGGTCAATTTATCGCAAACGCAATTTCTGCACCCGAGTTTACGGAACCAGCTGACCCAGGCATTGGCGGCATCCGGCCTGGACGCGCGCTATTTGTGCCTGGAAATTCCGGAAGAAGTCGCCGCCGCCGACCCCCTCGTTTCGTCCCATATCCTGGCCGAACTTGACGAACTCGGCGTGCAGTTGCATCTCGACGATTTCGACGCCGGGGGTAAAGCCTCCCTGAATCTGCTCCAGCATCCGTCGATTCACACGATCAAAATCGATCGCAGCGCGGTCCGCTCGGTTAGCGGCACTTCCGACCGCAAAAGTGCGATCGTGCGGTCGATTCTGTCACTGGCAGGCGAATTGGGCAAGAAAGTCGCCGCCGAAGGCATCGAAACCGCCGAACAGGCCGAGCGGCTTCTATCCTGGGGATGCCGGTGCGGACAAGGCTATCACTTTGCCGAACCGCTGGCGACAAAAGATGTGGAGCGATTACTCGCGTCCGAGGCAAAGACCTAGAGACTGATCGAAACCTCGAAACCCAACGCCCGCAGCGCCTCCGCAAACGCCCGCATGACCGGCTCCGGCATTCGGCCAAGGCGCCCCGCTTCGGGCTGCAGGGAGGGCCTGGCTATCGTATAGAGCAGAATCTCGCGTACTCCGCTGCGTTCTTTGACGGCCTGCAGCGCCTCCAGCAGCGCGGTTCTTTCCTGCTCCGCAAATCCCTGCCGGTCGATGTCCACCAGGCAGATCTGCACTTTGGTCCGGCAGCAGCCGGACGCCAAAACCAGGTTGTTCAGGCTCGCTTCGACACCTTGCCCGGCCTTGTTGATCAGTCGTCTGCCCGCCGGCGTCGCACTATCGAGCTTGAACCAGACTTCGCCGCCGAACCGGCTCAGCGCTTTCAGGCCTTCCCGGACCTTGGGCCGATGCACCAGGCTGCCGTTGGTGATCAACACATACCGGCTGGCGGGGAACAGCCCGGCTTCGGTTGCAATACCGCCGATCAGTTCAATCGCCTCGGCAAACCGCAGCACGCTGGTCGGCTCGCCGTTTCCCGAAAGGGCGATATCCTTGATCGTCCGCCGATCCTCCGGAACCTGAAAGCGGCGGAAAAACGCCCCGGACCGGACCTGTTCCAGAAAACCGCGTAGTTCGGCTTCGAGCAGCCCGAAATCGAGTTCCGGCGCGGCGCCGATCGCCAAATCCGGCACCTGGCAATAAATGCACTGCCAGTTGCAGGCATTGTTCGTATTGAAATTGACGCCGATCGATATGCCGCCGGCGCGCCGGGACAAAACCGGGTAGATATAGGTCAGGCCGGCGCGGTCCCGGCTATGGTCGGAGGCGGTGAGCGGCGTCGACATCGTTCAATGCGGTTTGCTGCGGATAAAGCCCGCCCTGCAGATCGACTTGCTCGAAAAAGTGAAGGCCGGTTCCATTACCCTTATCCTTTGGCCATTCCGAACAGGTTTTTAATTTTTTTCATTTGGCTTTTCGCGGAATCTGACTCAACGGCATCCGGGGAGGCGGGCGCAGCGGGTTCAGCCGCACGGGATTCGACAGGCTCCGCTTTCGCCTCGGCGGCTTTTTGCCTGGACAATCCCAACAGGCCCTTCATTTTACCCAACGGGTCCTGCACGGAGCCGGCCGAAGGTTGCGGCTGCGGCTCGGGCCGCGTTTCGGGCGGAATTTCCGCCGCGGAATAACGGGTTGCCTCGGCTCTCTCGACGGGCGCGCCGGATTCCGGTTTGGATTCCGGTTGAGACTTGCCGAACAGGCCCTTCAATTTGCCGGCAAAACCGGCTGCCTGCCCCTTGGACGCGGATTGCGCTTCCGCTTTTGTCGGGACGGCTATTTCCGGTTGGTAATCCCAATCCGGCAGCACGATCGCTTGCGGCTGATCCGGCGCCCCTGCCGCCTGCTCGATCGCCGCCGGAGCCGGGATCACGGCGGCTTCGGCTGCCGCAGGCAGGGAAGCCGGGGTAAATGCCACAAGCTCCGCAGGCGCCTGGGGAATGATCGCTTCAACCAGTGACGACGCAGCCGCCCGAACCGGTTCGGGATGAATTTCCGGCAGAACCTGCTCGGCTTCCGCAACCGGCTCAGGATGAATTGGCGCCGGAGCCGGTTCGGCTCCCTGACGGGTTTCTACCGCTTTTTGCAGCCGGCCCAGTTCGGCCTCCATCGCCGCCAGCTTTTCCGCCATTTGCTGCCGTTGTTTTTCCGTATCGTCCCACTCCAGGCGCTGCCGTTCGAGTTCCGTGAGCCGCGCCGATTGGGCGCTATGTTTTTCGAGAATTTCGGCGACCTGCCGTTCCAGGCCGGTGATTTGAAGCGTTTTCTCGGCCAGCGTATTCTGCAGATTGTCGATGATCGCCTCTTTTTCGGCGCGACGCTCCTTCTCGGTTTGATAAGATTGCTGCAGCTCGGCTTTGGCCTGCCGCTCAACGCGCAAAGAGTCCGCCAATTGGGTAACAATCCTCTCATGCTGCTGCCACAAATCCTCGGACACCAGATCTTCGCTGACCGCGGGCACAGGTTGTTCGCCTACATCGAAACCGGCCGCCAGCGCCTGAACCGTGCCGGAAATCTGCTGATTGCGCAGCACCAGGCGCTCCTGCAGACCGGCGGTCTGTTGCTGCGTCATCGAAAGCTGGTCCGCCAGCTCGGCGCGCGCCTTCTCGCTGGCGGCCGCCCTTCTTTTGAGCGGCACCCTCCTGATCATGCCGACGAGGGAGGCCAGCAGCGCGGTGGCGAGTACCAGGGCCGCGGCAAACAACGGGTTGCCAAGCGCAAGTTGCGCCCACTCCAGCAAAGTGGCTTTTACGACGGGTAAGAATTCTTGCATAATTATTTCCTCATTCAAAAGAGCGTTCATGTGCAGCGGATTGGGGCATTTATTTTTTATTCTTGGACGCCCGCACACGGGTAAGTATCCGTCCGAACAGACAAACTATCGAATAACCGTCCTCGTTTCCCCGCTCCCCGGATTCACGATTCCGGCTATATTTCGGCCTCAGGATTTTCAGGGCGCCCGAAGCGCACCGACACGAGAGTTTTTCGACAGCCTTTCGTTCCGACAGTCATTTGGCGATCTCCCTTGCATTTATCGTTATTCGTCGAGATCGCGGCATTCGTATTCATCATCATTTCATTGATAGTCCTCCCCGAACGTTGCCAGCCGCCTTGTATACCACACCTTCACGGCATGCTTCAATGATTCCGGCTTTTTCTCCGCCGCGGGCAGATGCCGAAGAGACTTGCCGAAAACAGGCCAAATGAGCCTGCGCCCGTTTGACAACGGCTTTCTTGTCCAGTAATTTCCCTCATTTTGTAACTTAAATGAATACGGTATGAATACGATGAATCCGAAACACGCCGCGGAGCTTTTATTCGAGGGACCGCTTGCCGAAGAATACGGGATGCTGGCGGTGATTTGCCCGTCCGCGGCGGAAATAAGCCGCCGCGTAGGCGAATACGTCGACGGCTGGATGCCGCCTTATCCCGAGGCCTCGCTGAATCTGCTCGAAATCGGTTCGGGCACCGGCATCACTACCGCCTGCCTGCTGGCCAGCCGCAAGGTTGCGCTTGTCGAAAGTGTCGATAATGCGCCCGCGATGCTGGCGCAGGCGCGGCATAACCTGGCCGCAGCACTGGCCGCAAAACGGCTGCGGCTGATCGAGCGCGATGCGCTGTCGCATTTGCAGGCAACGCCGGATGCCTCGGTTGATGCCGTCGTCAGCGCGTACACGCTGCACAATTTTTTGTACGGCTACCGGCAAAGCGTGCTGAAAGAAATCCTGCGCGTACTGAAACCCGGTGGCCTGTTCGTGAACGGCGACCGTTACGCGCTCGACGATGCCGCCGAACATCTCAAAAGCACCCAGGCAGAGGTCAGGCATTATTTCCGGGTGTTTACCGAACTGAAGAGGCACGATCTGCTGGAGCAATGGATCGTCCACCTGTTCAGCGACGAGTCCGAGGAGCACATCATGCGCCTTCAGCCGGCGCTGGAAATGATGGCCGACACCGGTTTCGCAAACACGCGCCTGCATTTTCGGGACGGCGCAAATGCGCTGGTCAGCGCGGTCAAACCGGCATGATCCGGCCGCGAGCCCTCTCCCGGCCAAAACGTCTCGTTTGACCGTCCCGCCAACTCGGGGCGAACGCTTTTTTGAAACAGGGTTATAATCGGCGAAATTCA
The DNA here is from genome assembly GCF_000733855.1 of Methylomicrobium agile. Taxonomy (NCBI): domain Bacteria; kingdom Pseudomonadati; phylum Pseudomonadota; class Gammaproteobacteria; order Methylococcales; family Methylococcaceae; genus Methylomicrobium; species Methylomicrobium agile. The sequence continues at coordinate 1,883,128 of NZ_JPOJ01000001.1, read as the reverse complement.
ATACGGGTTAAGAGCTAAAGGCTGTCATGCTGTGGGAGCAGCCTAATTTAAAATCCCCCCCCTTTTTCAAAGGGGGGGGGAAGCGGCATTGTCAAACGTTATTTGGTTGTCGACGTGGTCAATGCTCAACTGAGCGGGACAGGTTATAAACCCCGTCCCCACTGTTTGAAAATTCTCCGCAAACATAAAATCATCCTCCCTGTCCACCCCGCTTTAAACGTTACGGACGGGATCAATATCCCGTCCGGGCCTGAAACAAGGTAGGATGGGTAGAGCGAAGCGAAACCCATCAATCGGAGAAGTACTATAATAGCTATCCACGATGGGTTTCGCTTCGCTCTACCCATCCTAACAGACTACAGACTGGCGACATCCCCCTTTGAAAAGAGAGCGATTCTGCCGGCAACATCCCCCCTTTGAAAAAGGGGGGCAGGGGGGATTTGCTCTGCATAGTTGATGGAGCAACGCCGATGCAGTGCTTAATTCGCATTTCAATGCCACGGAAGGCTTGCCTTTTTGCTCCGTTGATTGAAAGGTCCTCCAAATGAAGCCTACACTGCAGCGCCTGGAATCGATCGACATGATGCGCGGACTCGTGATGGTTCTGATGGCGCTGGACCATACCCGCGATTATTTCTCGAACGCGATGTTCAATCCGGTCGATCTGAGCCGGACCGATGCCGCCTATTTTTTGACGCGCTGGATCACGCATCTGTGCGCGCCCACCTTCATGCTGCTGGCCGGCGCCGGCGCGTTCTTGTCGACCTACCGCAAAAACCTGACGCAAACGCAGCTTTCCGCTTATCTGGCCAGCCGCGGGCTCTGGCTGATCGTATTGGAATTGACGCTGGTGCGTTTCGGCTGGACGTTCAACTGGGATTACAGTTACGCGCTCGGCCAAGTGATCTGGGCGCTGGGCTGGTCGATGCTGGCGCTGGCCGCGCTGGTCTTTCTGCCGCGCCGGGCGATTGCGCTGTTCGCGGTGCTGCTGATCGCCGGCCATAACGCCTTCGACGGGATTCACGCCGGCAATAGCCCCCTTCCCCGTTGGCTGTGGATACTTCTGCACGAACCGGGCACATTCGAATTCTGGCCCGGCCGTTCCTTCGATTCGCTCTATCCGCTGATTCCCTGGATCGGCGTGATGGCGGCGGGCTATTGCCTGGGGCCGGTGTTTCTCGAACCGAACAGAAAAACCGTGCTGTTCCGGCTGGGCCTTTTATGTCTCGGATTGTTTCTATCGCTGCGCCTCGGCAACTTCTACGGCGATCCCCAGGCCTGGGCGCCGCAAGAAAACGCGCTGTTTACGCTGTTTTCGATCCTGAATTTCCAAAAATACCCGCCCTCGCTGCTGTATTTGCTGGCAACGGCGGGCCTGATGTTTATCGGCCTGGCGTTTTTCGAGGGGTTCAAGCCGGAACCCATCCGGCGCCCGTTGCTGACCGTCGGCAAGGCGCCGTTATTTTTCTATCTGCTGCATATCTATCTGATTCATGGCGCGGCTCTGGCCGTCACCCGCTACCGGCAACTGCCAGCCAACTGGCTGCTGACCGGTTCCGCCGAAAGGCCGTACCCCGAAATGCCTTCCCCCGAATTCGGCTACGACTTGCCGATGGTTTACGGGATCTGGCTGGCATTGCTGTTGCTGCTGTATCCCTGCTGCGACGCTTTCATCCGAATCAAACGCCGATACCCGCATCTTGCCTGGCTGAGCTATTTCTAACTACAGCGTGGCGGCAATTCGGCCGGTCACCACCGATGCCACCCCCGAAACGGCCAATAAAGAATTCGATCTACGGGAAATATTCCGAAGCTTTGCGGTCGAACGATCGGAGTGAATTTAATTCGCGGCATTGAGACCGGAAGAAGAGGTTCTGCCGCATCACTAAATCTCTCGCTTCGTCACTTTTTCTAAAGGGCGCCGATGCACGATTCAGGATCCGAATATCGACATTGCGTTGCGGCCGGGAGCGCTTTTTTTCCGCTTGCCTTTGGAGGTATGCCGGACATGGCGATGGCGGCCGAAGCCGCGCCGCTGAACTATTTTCTGCATAGCGATGGCCCGGCCTCCCTGCCCACGATGCACCTCGGATGGGTGTTTACGGCCGTCGTGGTCGCGGTTTTGGCGATTATCGCGCTGCTGCTGGCGGGCGCCTTGTTTCGCAAACGCACGCTGGCGGCCCCTCGGACGGTCGGCCGCGAAAACGAGGGCATGCGCTGGATCTACATCGGCACCGGCCTGTCCACCGCGGCGCTGTTCGCGCTCGCCGTCTATATGCTGATCACGCTGGATAAGGTCGCCCAACCTACGCAAACCCCGGCATTGGCGGTGACAGTCACCGCTTACGACTGGTGGTGGAAGGTCGAATACGACGATGACGACCCCAGCCGCCGCTTTGTCACCGCGAACGAAATCCATATTCCGGTCGGCCGGCCCGTGCGGGTCAGACTGCAAAGCGCCGATGTGATTCATGCGTTTTGGGCGCCGCGGCTGGCCGGAAAAACGCAAATGATTCCCGGCCTGCAAAACCGGCAATGGCTCCAGGCCGACGCCGAAGGCATTTATCGCGGGCAATGCGTGCAGTTTTGCGGCCTGCAGCATGCGCACATGGGGTTCGAAATCGTCGCGCAAAGCCCGGTCGCTTTCCAGGCATGGCAGGACGCCCAGCGCAAAGCGGCCGCACCCGCTTCAGAGCCCGATGCCGCCGCCGGCCGGAAGTTTTTTATCGAGCAGTGCGCCGGCTGCCATTCGGTACGCGGCACTGATGCGGGAGGCAAGCATGCGCCCGATTTGACGCATCTGAACTCCCGCCGAATGCTGGCGGCGGGATTGTTGACCAATACGGCCGAACACCGGATCGAATGGATCACCCGTGTCCAGGCTCTCAAGCCGGGCGCCCGCATGCCCGCTTTCGCGCTGACACCCGGCGAAACGGCCGCATTGTCGGCATTTTTATCGACCCTCGATTAGGAGCGCTGGCTATGAAGGACGCAGTCGAAACCCCACCCGATCGCACGCTCGCACGCATCCCCGAAGTCGGCAGCGCTCCGATCGGCTCGGACGCGGAAAGATACCTCTCCGAACTGTGGGAATCGCCCCCCGGCTGGCGCGGCTGGCTGTCGACGGTCGACCATAAGGAAATCGGCCTGCGCTACCTGGTCACTTCGTTTATTTTTTTGCTGATCGGCGGGGTTGAAGCGCTGATCATGCGCGTGCAGCTCGCCGGGCCGGACCGGCACCTGTTGACCCCGGAACAGTACAACCAGCTCTTCACGATGCACGGCATTACGATGATTTTCCTGTACGCGCTGCCGGTGCTGTCCGGGTTTTCCAATTACCTGTGGCCGCTGATGCTGGGCTCGCGCGACATGGCGTTTCCGCGCCTGAATGCGCTTTCTTATTGGCTGTTCCTGTTCGCCGGCCTCTTTCTCTACGCCAGCTTTCCGTTAGGGGAAGGGGCCAATGCCGGCTGGTTCAACTATGTGCCGCTGTCCGGCCCGGAATATAACACCGGCCCGAATATCGACGTGTATGCGCTCGGCATGGTGCTGCTCGGCATTTCGACGACGGTCGGCGCGGTCAATTTCATCGTCACGCTGTTCCGGATGCGCGCGCCCGGCATGTCGATCGACAAGGTGCCGATCCTGGTCTGGGGCACGCTGACCGCGTCGGTCGCCAACCTGTTCGCGGTGCCTTCGGTCAGCCTCGCTTTTTTCCTGTTATGGCTGGACCGGCAGAACGGCACGCATTTCTTCGATCCGCTGAACGGCGGCAAGCCGATGCTCTGGCAGCACCTGTTCTGGATGTTCGGCCATCCCTGGGTCTACGTGATCGTGCTGCCCGCGATGGGGATCGTTTCGGATGCGCTGCCGACGTTCTGCCGGCGCCCGCTGGTCGGCTATGCGGCGGTGGCGTTGTCGACGATGGCGACGATGCTGCTCGGTTTCGGCGTGTGGATTCACCACATGTTCGCGACCGGCCTGCCGGCGCTGGCGATCTCGTTTTTCGGCGCGACCAGTCTGGCGATTTCGATCCCGAGCGCGGTCGCGGTATTCGCCTGGATCGCGACGATCTGGCTCGGGCGGCCGGTATTCCAGACGCCGTTTCTGTTTTTTGCCGGGTTCGTCCTGTTGTTCGTGATAGGCGGCCTTTCCGGCGTGATGACGGCGGCGGTACCGCTGGATTTACAGCTGAACGATACCTATTTCGTGGTGGCACATCTGCATTACGTGTTGCTCGGCATCAACGTGTTTCCGGTCATCGGCGGCGTCTATTACTGGTTCCCGAAATTCTGCGGCCGGATGATGAACGAAACCTGGGGAAAATGGAGCTTCTGGGTGCTGTTCATCGGCTTCAATCTCGGCTTCTTTCCGATGCATGTGGCCGGCCTGTTGGGCATGCCGCGGCGGATCTATACCTATGCCCCGAACATGGGCTGGAACACCGTCAACCTGATCACTTCGATCGGCTCGTTCGTGTTTGCGGCCGGCGTTCTGATCTTTCTGGCCAACATTGCCGTCAGCCTGAAGCGCGGCGCCCTGGCCCCGCAGAATCCTTGGGACGCGCCCACCCTGGAATGGGCAGTGCCTTCTCCACCGCCGCCTTACAATTTTGCGGTGATTCCTTTGATCGCCAGCCGGCATCCGTTATGGGAGGACCGGCTCGATGCCGCGGAAGGCCGTTCGAATCTTCAGACAGGCTATTTATTGATGGACGGGCGGGAAACGCTCGGAACGACGGCGCTCGACGCGGTTCCGGACGTGATTCTGAAAATGCCGGACGATACTTATGCGCCGTTTTTCCTGGCATTGTTCAGCTCCTTGGGATTCGCGGGCCTGCTGCTGGACTGGAACCGATTTACTTTTCTGATGACGGCTGCCGCCGGCCTGTCGCTGGTCGCCTGGATGTGGCCCAGGCAAAAACTGGTCCAGCGGGTGCCGGGCGTTAGCCGTGTAACGGAGGCGGGCCGTGGCTGAGGCGCTGACGACGTCGGAAAAACCGTTGCCGATCGGCAGCGCGGGCAAACGCTCGGGCGGCTGGTGGGGCGTGATGGCGCTGATCGCAACCGAAGGTGCGCTGTTCGGCTACCTGCTGTTTTCTTACTTCTATCTGGCGTCTCAAACCGAGCGGCACTGGCCGCCGGAAGGGTTGCCGAGGCTGCTGGTGCCGGGGATCAATACCGTCATTTTATTGTCCAGCAGCGTCTTCGTTTGGGCAGGCGAACGCTGCTTGCGGTTGAGACAGCCGCGCCGTAGCTTGGCGGCGATGGTCGCCGCGTCGCTGCTCGGTGCAGGCTTCGTGGCGATCCAACTGGGCGAATGGCACAACAAACCCTACGGCCTGGCGTCGAGTTTGTACGGCTCGCTGTATTTCACGATCACCGGCTTTCATCTGCTGCACGTAGCGGTAGGGCTCGTCATGCTGGCGCTGCTTGCGATCTGGATCGCGCTCGGTTATTTCGATCACCGGCGCCATGCCGCGGTCACGATCGGCGGCCTGTACTGGCACTTTGTCGATGCGGTCTGGCTGTTCGTGTTTTCCGCCTTATATCTCTTTCCGTATTTGGGTTAGTCAAGAACGATGAATCCGATATCCGAATTGGAAGTTCCGGCTCGCCGGCAAAACAGGCTGAGCACAGTGCGTATCTTGCTGGGCTTGTTCGGGGCGCCGGCGGCGTGGACGGCACAGCTCGTACTGAGCGAGCCGCTGGCCGCTTATGCCTGTTATCCCTACCGGACGCCGCTGTCCGCGCCGCTTTGGGCGGAGTTGCCCTGGCTGCTCGCGGCGATCAATGTGGCCTGTATCGGCCTGGCGCTGTTTTCGGGAAGCATGGGCTGGCGCGCGTGGCGGCTGGCAGCGCGCCGGCCGCCCGGAACCGGCGGATTTTCCTCCGAATCGGGTAAAGCGCGGAACCGCTTTTTGGCAACGCTCGGCCTGATGTCGAGTTTTATCTTCATCGCGGCGGTCATTTTCAATGCCTGCGCACTATTGCTGGTGCCGCCGTGCGGCTCGCCGTCGTGATGAACCGGTCATTCGCAACCCTCTTCGCCGCCGGCGCGGCCCTGTGCATCGGGCTGGCGGCGATCCCTCAGATCGAAGCGGCGGACATGAGCCGGGGCGCCTATCTGGCCAAGGCCGGCGACTGTATTTCCTGCCATACGGCCGGGCCGGAGGCGGCGCCTTACGCGGGCGGGCTGCCGATCGAATCGCCTGTCGGAATCATTTATTCGACCAATATCACCCCGGATCCGGTCCACGGCATCGGCCGCTATACGCTGGACGATTTCACGCGCGCGGTCCGCGACGGGATCGCCAAAGACGGCAGGAGGCTCTACCCCGCGATGCCTTACACATCCTTTACCGCGCTCAGCGATGAAGACATCCGTGCGCTTTACGATTATTTCATGCATGAAGTCGGCCCGGTCAGCTCCGCGCCGCCGGAAACCCGGCTGCCTTTCCCGTTTAACCAGCGCGTCGGCCTGTTTTTCTGGGATTTGGCTTTCGTCGAGCACGCACGCTTCAAGCCGAATGAAAAACGGAGTGCGGAGTGGAACCGCGGTGCCTATCTGGTGCAGTCGCTCGGCCATTGCGGCGCCTGCCATACGCCGCGCGGGTTCGCCTTTCAGGAAAAAGCCTATTCGGAAGCCTCGCCGCATTATTTGAGCGGTGCCGTGATCAACCACTGGTATGCGTCGAACCTCCGGGGAGACCCGGCCTCCGGACTCGGACGCTGGCGGGAAGCGGACATCGTGGAATTTCTGCGGGTCGGACATGGCGGAGGCGCGATGGCGTTCGGCAGCATGACCGACGTGGTCGAAAACAGCATGCAGTATCTGCGCGACGACGACTTGAAAGCGATCGCTCTTTATTTGAAGTCGCTTCCCGCCCGCGGCGAAGACGCCTCGTATCGGCCCGAGGGGCCGGAGGTCGCGGTCAAGCTCGCGGCGTTACAACGCGGCGAAGTCGAACGGCCGGGCGCGGGCCTCTATGCGTCGTTTTGCGCCAAATGCCACCGGCTCACGGGGGAAGGGAAGCCCGGTCATACTCCGAAACTGGCCGGAAATTCGCTCGTGCTGGCCGACAACCCGACCTCGCTGATCCGGCTGCTGCTCGAAGGCGCCGAGCCCCCGAAAACCGTGGCCACACCGAAACCCCATAAAATGCCGGGGTTCGCCGCGAAATTTACCGACGGGCAAATAGCCGAAGTGCTGAGTTTCATCCGCAGCAGTTGGGGTAATGCCGCTTCGCCGGTCACGACCCGCCAGGTGGCGACTTTGCGCCGTGCCTTGCGGAAAACGCCCTGACAGGCTTTTGCGGAGCTTGTTATCCCGGTTACCGGTAATTGAAATCCGCCATCGCCTGCCGGATTTCCTCCTGGGTATTCATTACGAACGGTCCGTAACCCGCGATCGGTTCGGCGATCGGCTCGCCGTTCATCACCAGCAGTATCGAATCCGAAACCGCGTTCAGCTCGATACGGTCGCCCCGGTTTTCGAAAAAGGCCAGTTCCGCCTCGTTCAGCATGGCTTCGCGGTTGATTTGCAGGCACCCGTGCAGAGCAAGCAGGATCGTCGTGTAGTTTTCGGGCAGGTCGAGGGCGAGAGTTTGTCCGGCCGACAGTCTGAGGTCCCATAAATTGACCGGCGTGTAAGTATCGGCCGGGCCTTTTACGTCCTGATAGCTGCCGGCGATCACCCTGATCAGGCTGCCTTTCCCGTCCAGCCTGACTTCCGGAATCTGCGCCTTCGCGATCGCCTGATAATGCGGGTCCACTTGCTTGTATTGGGCGGGCAAATTCACCCAGAGCTGTATCGCTTCGAAGGTTCCTCCCTGCCGGGTAAACGCGGCCGAGTGCATTTCCTGGTGCATCAGCCCTTTTGCCGCGGTCATCCACTGCACCTCGCCGGGGCCGATCAAACCGCCATTGCCGGCGGTGTCGCGGTGTTCGACCTCGCCCTGGTACAGGATCGTGACCGTTTCGAAACCGCGATGCGGATGGAATCCCACGCCTCGGGGTTTGGATGCGGGAGGAAATTCGGCGGGACCGGCATAGTCCAGCAGCAAAAACGGGCTGACCTCGGCGTCGGGCGTCGCGTAAGAGAACAGCGTCCGCACCGGAAATCCGTCGCCGACCCAGTGAAACTGGCCTTTTCTGACGATTCGATGAAGCTTTTTCATGCGGCGCTCCTTTGGTGGAAAGCATCAATTCGCGCGAGACAGCCCGTACGTGACGGGTAATGTATCCTTGGTTTCCCGGTTGATTCGATAAGTTCCGGAGAAACGACCGTAAAACCCTTGGCGCGATAACGGTCAGCGGTTGCGCGCCGAATTCCGCCCAATCCGCGGCAGCTTGACGGCAGCAATTTTTGTCATTATCTTGCCGGCAACCGGATTTTTCCGAACCGTCTGCCTTTTGAGGAAAGCCCAGTGGATGCCCTAGCCAACAATATCCCCCCCGTTGCCCATGCGATTCAGCAAGCCGTTGCCCCGGTCTTTCTGCTGACCGGCATCGGCTCGATCTTGAGCGTGCTTGCCGGACGTCTCGGCCGGGTGGTGGACCGTTACCGTCTGCTGAACAAAATGGAAGGCGATGCGCTGCGGCAGCACCATGACGAGATGCGCACCTTGTCGCAGCGGGCGCTCTGGAACCATTGGGCAATCTCCTTATGCACCGTCTCGGCCCTGTGCATCTGCCTGTCGATCGCGGCGCTGTTCATCGGCGCCGAGTTGCGCGCGGATCTGTCGGGTACGGTGGCACTGCTTTTCGTCGCGGCGATGCTAACGCTGATCGGCGGCCTGTTGTGTTTTCTTCGCGAGATCGCGTTGGCAACCGGGGTGATTGAGGTTCGGAAGCTTTAGTTTTTCGTTCCAACCCGGCGCCTCCGACGAAGCGTCGGGCATGGCGATACGCTCCGGGGGTGTCTCGCGGCGGCGAATCCGATACGCTCTGCACTGGAGAACAGAACCGCCGGCTCGGTTTCATTTCTCGTATTGAAACAAGATTACGTTTCACAAGAAACATCATCGAAACAAAACGTCCGCAAAAAACCTGCCTCGCACGAAGGCCGGCGGCGAAAACCGGGATTCCGGAATCGTGGCATGACCCTTGCATTATGTTTCTTCGAGAGCAAAGCCAATGCTTATTCGTCATCCTCATCCTCGCCTTCTCCGGAATGGCTCCGTCCGCGAAGGAGAAGGCCCTTTTTTGCCGGCTGCGGCTTTACGTCGGGAGCCGAATTTGCACTGAACGCCTCGCAGCCGATTTTGTCTTCGGTAAGTTACGCTGAAAATCCATTCGAGACTCGCCATGCCGAAACTTCAGGGGTTATTTCGCCGCCGTAAAAAACCGGACGGCTCCGGCAATGCCGATTTGGCGCGCGATCTTTCGATAGCGCTATGTATCAAATTTTGTTTGCTGGGCATTTTATGGTGGGCTTTTTTCGCGGGGAAGAAAGTTCCGGTTGATGCGGGCAGCGTAGCGCAAGCCCTGCTGAATCCTTCAATGAACCGTTTACAGGAGAAACCCTGATGATTGTCGATGAGGTCGTCGAACTGTCGCGGCTGCAATTCGCGCTGACCGCAATGTATCATTTTCTATTCGTGCCGTTGACGCTCGGGCTATCGTTTTTGCTGGCGATCATGGAGTCGGTCTATGTGATGACCGGCCGGCTGATTTACAAGGACATGACCCGCTTCTGGGGCAAGCTGTTCGCGATCAATTTCGCGATGGGCATAATGACCGGCATTACGCTCGAATTTCAATTCGGCACCAACTGGGCTTATTACTCGCACTATGTCGGCGATATTTTCGGCGTGCCGCTGGCGATCGAAGGCATGATGGCGTTCTTCCTCGAATCGACCTTCGTGGGTTTGTTCTTCTTCGGCTGGGACAAGCTCGGCAAATTGCAGCATTTGTGCACGACCTGGCTGTTGGCCCTGGGCACCAGCCTGTCGGCACTGTGGATTCTGATCGCGAACGCCTGGATGCAGCATCCGGTCGGTGCCGCCTTCAACTACGACAGGATGCGGATGGAGCTGAGCAGTTTCGAAGATCTGTTTTTCAGCCCGGTCGCGCAGGTCAAGTTCGTGCATACGGTGGCGGCGGGTTATGTGACCGGCTCGATGTTCGTGCTCGGGATCAGCGCTTATTACCTGCTGAAAGACCGCGACAGCGCCTTTGCGCGGCGCTCGTTCCGGATCGCGGCCGGCTTCGGCCTGGCCTCGGTACTGTCGGTGATCGTGCTCGGCGACGAAAGCGGCTATACGGTCGGCGAAGTGCAAAAAGTCAAGCTCGCCGCGATCGAAGCCGAGTGGGAAACCGAAAAGCCGCCGGCATCGTTCACGCTGATCGGTTTTCCGAACGAGGAAACGATGCACACCGACTACGCGGTCAAATTTCCCTGGGTGATGGGCCTGATCGCCACGCGCTCGGTCGACGAGCCGGTACTCGGACTAAAGGAGATACTGAATACGAATCGCGAACGGATCAAGAACGGAATCATTGCGTACGAAAACCTGCAGATCATCCGCCAGGATAAAAACAACGCCGCCGCCAAAGCGCTTTTCGAGACTCATAAGGCCGATCTCGGCTACGGCTTGTTGCTGAAACGCTATGCGCCGAACGTCGTCGATGCGACAGAGGAGCAGATCGAAACCGCGACCCGCCGGTCGGTGCCGAAAGTCGCGCCGATTTTCTGGAGTTTCCGGATCATGGTGTTTTGTGGCGTCGCGATGCTGTTCATCTTCGCGGCGGCATTTTATTTCAATGCCAAACACACCGCGCATGCCCAACGCTGGCTGCTGCGCTTGGCGTTTTACGGCATTCCGCTGCCGTGGATCGCTTCCGAACTGGGCTGGGTGGTGGCCGAATACGGCCGGCAGCCCTGGACCATCGCCGAAATTCTGCCGACCCATCTGAGCAGTTCGAGCCTCAGTGCCGAGCAACTGTATCTGAGCCTGGCGGGTTTCGGGTTTTTCTATACGGTGCTGCTGGTCATCGAATTGTTACTGATGGTCAAATACATCCGCCAGGGACCGAGTAGCCTGCATACCGGCCGCTATCATTTTGAACGGGAGCAAGGCCATGCTTGATTTCGAAATTTTGCGGCTGATCTGGTGGGGCATTCTGGTCTTTCTGGTGTGCGGCTTCGCGGTTCTGGACGGTTTCGACTTCGGCATCGGCATCCTGCTGCCGTTCGTCGGCAAGACCGACGACGAACGCCGGGTTATGCTGAATACGATCGGGCCAACCTGGGAAGGCAGCCAGACCTGGCTGATCACCCTGGGCGGCATCAGTTTCGGCGCCTGGTCGATCGTATACGCGGCATTTTTCTCGGGGCTTTATACCGGCTTGCTGGTGCTGCTGTTCGCGTTGTTTTTGCGCCCGGTCGGGTTCGACTACCGGAGCAAGCTGCCGGATCCGCGCTGGCGCAATGCCTGGGACTGGGCCTTGTTCGTCGGCGGCCTGGTGCCGGCGACGGTACTGAGCCTCGCGGCCGGCAACCTGATCGTGGGCCTGCCGTTCCAGCTCACCGATGAACTGCGATCGGTTTACTCGGGCGGCTTCTGGGACTTGTTCCGGCCTTTTCCGCTGCTGTGCGCCGCCACCGGCGTCGCCCTGTTCACGTTGCACGGGGCGGTGTTTTTGCACTGGCGCACCGAAGGCGCACTGGCGGAGCGCGCGCTGCGGGTGATCCGCCGGAGCAGCCCGCTATTCGCGGCCGGTTTCGTACTGGCCGGCGTCTGGGTCGGACTCGACGTGGATGGCTACCGGATCGTTTCGCCGATCGACACCTCCATAGCCGCAAACCCCTTGGCCAAAACGGTCGTCAAGGCGCCGGGCCTATGGCTGAACAATTACCGCCTCTTTCCCTGGCTGGCCGCGGCGCCTGCAGTCGTACTGGCCGGTTCCTGGCTGGTCGTCAAGTGCAGCGCGGGAAACCGTCACGGGTCGGCATTCGTGGTCAGCAGCCTGATGGTGATCGGCGCGGTCGTGACGGCGGGCGGTTCGATGTTTCCGTTCATCATGCCGTCGAACACCCATCCGCACAGCAGCCTGACGGTCTGGGACGCAAGTTCGAGCCAGTACACGCTGCAATTGCTGCTGGCCGCCACGGCAGTGCTGATGCCGATCGTGCTGGCTTATACGATCTGGGTATACCGGGTATTGCGCGGCAAGGTGACGGTGGAGCACATCCGCGGCAACGAACATACGCTTTATTAGGAGGTGCATCATGTGGTATTTCGCTTGGATATTGGGTGTGAGCTTGGCCTGCGCGCTGGCGGTGATCAACGCCATGTGGCTGGAACTGGACGACAACGCCGAACAGGACGAGTGATTTTCAGAATTATTGCCGACATTTCGGCCTTTTACGATCGGTTAAAGCGCAAATCAGCTTGAAAACTCGTTGACAATTTAGTAGAATTCGCAGTCTTTTTTATTGTTCCTTTAAAAGCAAGACCGAACTTACGATGAAAACATTTAGTGCAAAACCTGCAGAAGTTAAGCGCGATTGGTACGTGGTTGATGCGGAAGGGAAGACGCTTGGCCGTCTTGCTTCTGAGATTGCACGTCGTCTGCGCGGCAAACACAAGCCCGAATATACGCCGCATGTGGATACCGGGGATTACATCATTGTCGTGAATGTCGAAAAAATCGGCGTGACCGGCAACAAAGAAAAGGACAAGCTGTATCATCACCACACCGGCTATATCGGTAATCTGAAAACCGTCAGCCTCGGCAAATTGAGAAAAACCTACCCGGACCGCATCCTGACCACCGCCGTCAAAGGCATGCTGCCGAACAACCCGCTCGGCCGCGCGATGTTCAAGAAGTTGAAGGTCTATTCGGGCCCGGAACACAATCATCAGGCGCAACAGCCCAAAGTTTTAGAATTTTAAGCGAGTAACCCATGGCAGCAGCTCAATATTACGGAACAGGTCGTCGTAAAAGTGCAGTAGCACGGGTTTACGCCACCAAAGGCACCGGCAAAATCACTATCAACCAAAAATCGATCGAAGAATACTTCGGCCGCAAGACCGATCAGATGGTCTCCCGTCAACCGCTGGAATGCGTGAAGATGGAAGGCGAATTCGACGTCAACGTGGTCGTCAAAGGCGGCGGCCCATCCGGCCAGGCCGGTGCGATCCGTCATGGCCTGACCCGCGCCCTGATGGAATACGACGAAACCTTGCGCCAAGCCCTGCGTAAGGCAGGCTACGTCACCCGCGACTCGCGCGTGGTCGAACGCAAGAAAGTCGGCTTGCACAAAGCCAGAAAACGTCCGCAATACTCCAAACGTTAAGCTTTCGGGCATCTTGCGGGTGGCCCGGCCGCTCATCGAAAAAGGCTGCATTTCATTCGGATGCAGCCTTTTTTATTGCTTGAAATTACCGAAAAACTAGATAGTGTCGTCACAAGATAAGTCTTTGTCAGGTATAATACGGAGATTGTCGTTGCTGATGAGATTAAAGAGCCATGTCCCAACCTGCCCACCGCCGCCATGACATTTCCGATACGGTTTGGAGCTTACTGGAACCCCATCTGCCCGGCCGTGCCGGGGCCTGGGGCGGAAAAGCGCGAGACAACCGCTTGTTTATCAATGCGGTCTTCTGGATTTTGCGTACCGGTGCGCCATGGCGCGACCTGCCACCTGACTATGGCGATTGGAAGAACACCCATCGCCGGTTTTGCCGTTGGCGAGATCACGGCGTCTGGGAAGCCCTGTTGGAACAGTTGGTCACCGAACCCGACTATGAATGGTTGATGATTGATGCCAGCCACATCAAAGTCCATCCGCATGCGACCGGCGCGCAAGGCGGCAATCAGGGCATGGCGGTCACAAAAGGGGGCTCAACAGTAAGATACATCTGGCCGTGGATGCGCATGGTATGCCGGTCAGAATCCTTATTACAGCAGGTACCACAGCAGATTGTTCGCAGGCTTCAGCCTTGATCGAAGGCGTGGATGCTCAGTACTTATTGGCGGACAAAGGCTACGATAGCGATGCTATCGTAGCCCAAGCCGAAGCAAATCAGATGACGGTGGTCATTCCGCCACGCCGCAATCGAAAACAACCCCGCGACTACGATCGCGACCTGTACAAACTGCGGCATTTAGTAGAAAACGCGTTCTTGCACCTCAAGCGCTGGCGAGGTATTGCCACACGCTATGCCAAGAACACCGCATCGTTCCTGGCCGCTGTGCAGATCCGGTGCATCGCCCTGTGGACAGCTATCTTATGACGACACTATCTAAATCATTCTCAAATCCGCCCGGATTGTGGGCGGCTGTCATCATTTCGTAAAATTTACGCCGTATAGTATTCGGTTCGCTGCAAAACACCTCAATGAAAATTTCCATCGTCGTTCCTGTCCATAATGAAGCCGGCAATATTTTGCCGCTGATCGAAGAAATAGAATCCGCCATGACACAAGCCGAAGCTTATGAGATCATTTACGTGGACGACGGCAGCCGCGACCGGACCGAAACCGAACTGAAAGAAGCCATGCGGCACTACAAGGCATTGCGCGTGATCCGGCACCGGCAAAGCTGCGGCCAAAGCACGGCGGTCCGCACCGGTGTGAAGGCTGCGGTTTATCCCTGGATCGCCACGCTGGACGGTGACGGACAAAACGATCCCGCCGACATTCCCCGTCTGTACGAGACCTTGCTTGAAAAGAGCCGGAACAACGCCGACTTGTGGATGATTGCAGGCTGGCGCAACAAGCGCTACGATTCGAAATGGCGCCTGTTCTCGTCCAAATTCGCGAATGCGGTCAGATCCACGCTGCTCGGGGACAATACGCCGGATACCGGCTGCGGCCTGAAAGTCTTCGCCAGGGAGAAATTCCTGGAACTGCCTTATTTCGACCACATGCACCGGTTTTTGCCGGCACTGGTGATTCGGGCCGGCGGCGCGGTCGTTTCCGAACCGGTCAATCATCGGCCGCGCGGCGTAGGCGTTTCCAACTACGGAACGCTCGATCGCCTGTGGGCGGGCATCACCGATCTGCTGGGCGTGATCTGGCTGCAAAAACGCGCAAAATTACCGGAGACCCACGAAATTGAACTTGGATAAAGAAACCCTTTGGCTGGCTGTCGGCTTTCTGGGCCAGGCCCTGTTTTCCGCCCGCTTTCTGGTGCAATGGATCCAGAGCGAAAAGCAGAAAAAAAGCGTGTTCCCGATCGCCTTCTGGTATTTCAGCATCGCCGGGGGCATCACCCTGCTGGCCTATGCGGTTTATCGGCAAGACCCGGTTTTCATTCTCGGCCAAGCCAGCGGCCTGTTCATCTATCTCCGCAACCTTTATTTCGTGATCTACGAACGCCGGCAGCTCAACACCTGAGTGTCCACCTGAATCCGCCCGGCACGGGCCACTCTATGTATCATTTTCTGTCCGTCAAAACCTGGGTATTCGTCATCTGGGCGATACTCGTCAGCGTTGCGCTCTATGCCAGACCTTTGCTGCCGGTCGATGAAACCCGCTACGCAGCGGTGGCCTGGGAAATGTGGCTGCGCAGCGATTTTCTGGTGCCGCACCTGAACGGCGAACTTTACAGCCACAAACCGCCGCTGCTGTTCTGGCTGATGCAGCTCACCTGGCTGCTGCTCGGCGTCAATGACTGGTCGTTGCGGCTCGTTTCGCCGCTGTTCGCGCTGGGTACCGTTTATCTGACTTCCGCCATCGCCCGGTTATTATGGCCGGAATGCAAAACGGTCGCCGACATGGCGCCGATCATGCTGCTGGGTTCGGGCTTCTGGATCGTCTTCAGCACGTTGACCATGTTCGACATGATGCTGGCGTTTTTCGTCGCTCTCGGCATTTACGGCCTTTTGAAACTGGCCGACGCGGGACTGACGCTGCCGCGCTGGCTGCTGCTCGGCGCCGCCGTCGGCGGAGGCGTACTCTCCAAAGGCCCGGTGGTCCTGCTGCACTTATTGCCGGTGGCGTTGACGGCGCCCTGGTGGCACCGCGAACTCCGGCCCGGATCTTATTGGAAAAGGTGGTATGCCGGGCTCGCCTTCAGCATTCTACTGGGTGCCGCGATTGCGCTGTGCTGGGCGCTTCCGGCCGGCATGGCGGGCGGTGAAGTTTATCGGAATGCGATTTTCTGGGGACAAACGCAGGGGCGCCTGGTCGAGTCGTTCGCCCATCCGTTACCGTGGTGGTGGTATGCGCAATTTATGCCGGCCGTGTTATTACCCTGGCTATTGATGAAACCGATCTGGCAGGGTCTGAAAACGTTGAATCCGAAAGAGGCGGGCCTGCGTTTTTGCGCGGCCTGGGGCGTGCCGTTGTTTATCGTGTTTTCGGCGATCAGCGGCAAGCGCATCCACTACCTGTTGCCGATGTTTCCGTTATTGGTGCTGGTGCTGGCCAGAGCGGCGGAACAGGCCGACGAGCGCCGATCCGACTGGCGGCACGCCCACCAAGGGATAACGGCCTCATTGGCGCTGCTCGGCGGCGTGATGGCAGCCCTACCCTGGACCGACGCATTCCAGCACCGCATTGCCGAACTCGCGGCATTGTCCCCGCTATGGGGGGCAGGCGTATTGATCGTGGCGGGATTATTATGGCGATACCGGGCCAAAAATGCTCCGGAGTCGGTTTTTGCCGTCAGCACCGCCATCGTGATCAGTGTGCTGATTATCTCTTCGGCGGTTTTTTCCGTTATCGGCGAACGTTTCGACACGCGCCCCATCGGCGCCCAAATTACCGAAGTTTTAAATCAAGGCAAGGAAGTGGCTTATATGGGCGCCGTCTATCACGGTGAATATATTTTTACCGGACGCCTGACGAAACCCGTTAAGGTCTTCCACTTTTTACCCCTTCTTGAGGAATGGATGCCCGAGCATCCGGATGATTATTTACTGATGCGTTTTAAAAGAGAATCCGATCTGCCGGCGCAATTCCCGTATTATCGGCACCGCTATAAGAACACCTATGTAGCGGTGGTACCGATTCGGGAATTTCTGGCGCATCCCGAACTGAAAAAGATATTGTATTATTAATGCCGGACCCTGGTTTTTTTGCCCATTGCGTCCCCTCCCCCAATAGCTCTTGTAGGGCGGATTCGCCGCCAGGCAATCCGCCATGGCTTTGAAGCCTGTTGGCGTTTTGCTATCGCGAAAACGCCCTACAACGCTGCTCTTCATAACGCTTGACGTGGGTAACAATATCTATTTGGGTATCTTACGGTCCCTTGGCGAGGCGGCATTTAGCTCTTGTAGGGCGGATTCGCCGCTAGGCAATCCGCCATGGCTTTGAGGCCTGCTGGCGTTTTGCTATCGCGAAAACGCCCTACAACGCTGCTCTTCATAACGCTTGGCGTGGGTAACAATATCTACTTGGGTATCTTACGGTAAAGGCATATCCCCTTGGCGAGACGGCATTTAGCTCTTGTAGGGCGGATTCGCCGCCAGGCAATCCGCCATGGCTTTGAGGCCTGTTGGCGTTTTGCTATCCCGGAAGGTTTATTTCCAGATCGTGACGATATTCGTGAAATCGTCGGTCCACGGCTTCAGGCCGAAGGTGATCGGCAGCTTCTGCCATCTGCCGAGGCCGCTGGCACGTAGCGAATCCAGCGTTTCCGGCTTTTCCGCCATTACGACCCAGTCGGTGGCCGCGACCAAAGGAATTTCCTGCTGCGGGACGAATTCCTGCAGCAGCGCGTCATAATGCAGTTGCTTGGCATGGTCAGCCAGCACTTTCTTCAACGCCAGATGCCGGTTGGTGATGTGCAGCGCCAGGATGCCGTTTGGCTTCAGTTTTTTGAAATACAGCCGGATCGCTTCCTGGGTCAGCAAATGCGTCGGGATCGAATCGGAGCTGAACGCGTCGATGATGTACAGATCGAATTTTTGATCCGGCTCTTTTTCGAGCGACAGGCGCGCATCGCCGACCTTCATGTTCACCTTCGGATTGCAGCGGCTGATGTAGGTGAAGTATTTCGGATTGCTCGCCACATCGACGACCAGCGGGTCGAGCTCGTAAAACGTCCAGCTTTGGGTCGGTTTCGCGTAACAGTTCAACGTGCCGGCACCGAGGCCGACGACGCCGATCTCCCAATTTTGATCGACGTTGTCGAACACGCTGAACACTTGTCCGATCGGTCCCGGCCGGCTGAAATAGGTCAACGGCGTCAAAGCCTGGTCGGAATTGATGCGTTGCGCGCCGTGCTTGGTGGTGCCGTGATAAAACTCGTGGAATCTTTCCGGCCGGCCGGCTTCATCAGTCAGCACGCTCTCACGAACCGACAGCACGCCGAAGAAGGTGCGTTCCTGGTACAGCGTGTTCGACAACAGGCCGTGCAGCCCCATCGTGAAGAAAATCAGCACGCCGGTCGACAGCGCCAGCGTCAGCGGCCGGCTTCTGAACGCGTACAGCAGGCCGGCCAAAACCAAAAGGCCGACGCCGATCGTATCGAGATATTCCGGTAAATTCCCGATCCCCAGATACACCGCGATCCCGAATACGAGCAGCACGGCCGGAAACAGCGCCTGCTTCAGCCAATCGAGCTTTTCCGCGCCGATCGACAGTTTCAGGCCAGGGCGCAACAGCAAGGCGGCCACGATCATGATCGGGTATTCGTAAACGCCATTGAACACGAACGGCGCGACGAAAGTATTGAACATACCCCCGAGCATGCCCGCGAACGACATGATCAGATAATAGGTGGTCAGGTGCCGGGTATGCGGCCGGGCCTTGGCCAGCTCGCCGTGGCAGACCATCACCGCGATGAAGAACGCGGCCAGATGCAGGGCCAGGTTGACCCAGTACGGAATGATCGCCGGGTTGATGAACGAATAGGCGATGAACGGCAGCAGGATCATCGGCTGCAGCTTGACCATCCACGGATGGATCGCATCGTGCCATTTCGAAAACACGATGATGAAAGTCAACAGGTACAGCGTCAGCGGAATGATCCACAACAGCGGCACCGAAGCGATATCGGTGCTGATGAAGTTGGTCAGGCCGAGCAGCAGGCTGGAAGGCACGAAGGCCAGCGCCAGCCAGTGCAGTTGTGTGTAAGGGCTCAGGCCGTTATCGCCGCCGACTGCCTCCTCGACGATCGGATTCAGCCGATGCGATTTCCACAGCGCAAACGCGCAACCGGCAATCAACAGGCACAGCAGCCCGTAACCGATGCTCCAGTCTGCCTTTTGCAGGTCCAGCCCGATGTTCGGCTCCAACAAAAACGGGTAGCTGAGCAGCGCGATCAAGCTGCCCGCATTGCTGGCTGCATAGAGGTAATAAGGGTCATGGCTGGTATGGTGTCCGGCGTTCGCAAACCATTTCTGGATCAACGGCGCCGTCGTCGAAACCACGAAAAAAGGCAGGCCGATCGCAATCAACAACGTCCAGAGCAGCCAGAAGGTCGGATTGCTTTCGGTTGGCGGCGCCGCGTTTTCGGGCATCGCGACCGGCAGCGCCAGCAGACTGACCAGAATCACCGCGCCGTGAATCAGCACCTGCCGGTGCGTGTTTTGCCGCGTCGAAATCAGGTGCGCATACAAATAGCCGAGGAACAGCAGCGTTTGATAGAACACCATGCAGGTATTCCAGACCGACGGCGAACCGCCCAGCAAAGGCAGTAGGATCTTTCCGAACATCGGCTGCAGCACGAACATCAACGACGCGCTGGCGAACAGGGTGGCGGCGAATAAAAGAATCAGGGACAGGCGGCGGTCGTTCGAATTTTCTGGAGACAGACTCATAGTGGTTTGAAGCGGTTCGCGGTTATTATTTTTTTGAGGCGCTAATGATAAAGCATTTGGCCGTCATTGCGGCACTTTAAAGCCGGATGGACAAAAAAAAGCCGCGTCACTGATGCTTTTCATGCCGTTTCCATTCGGCAATCAGTTTTTTGCACTCGGAACGCCACTTGCAGTCCGGGACTTGGCGGCAGGTCTCCTCGGTACCGATCCTGAAACACGGTATCGTTTGGCAGGCGCATTGGATGGCCTGAATCAGGTCGGTTTTGGCAGGGAAGCGTTCCGGCCGTTCGACGCCGATGGATTGGGCCAGGGCTTGCAGGCCGCGCATTGTCGGCGCGCCGTCTTCTTCGAGGATTTGCAGGAAATTTTCGACCCGGCTTTTCGCGTATTCAAGCTCCGCTTCGAGCCAGTCTTCCAATTCGCGGCCGGGGGTAAAGCCGCGTTTTTCGGCCTTGAAATAGGCGGCGACCGCAATCCATTCATGGCGGCTCCGTTTCCCCTCCGGCCCATACGCGCCGCATGGGTCCGGACTGTCGTCATGGCAATCCCGGCCATTCGGCCGCGGCGGAAATTCGGCGCTCATGTTCATGCGGCCCCTCGCGAATCAAAAAATCGATCTGACGCCCCAGCCAGTCCGGCCGTTACGACAACGCTACGGTAAAAACCGATTTTAACCCGGTAACTGCCGTTCTGAAACGACCGGTGGCAGCCGCTGATTTCAATGCGCCTCGTCCCAGTTATCGCCGACGCCGATATCGACGAGCAGCGGCACCTTCAAGTCGGCGGCGTAGCTCATGATCGATTCGATTTTCGCCCGGCAATCGTCGAGCTGGTCTTCGGCGACTTCGAACACCAGTTCGTCGTGGACCTGCATGATCATTTTCGCGTCCGCGCGCTCCTCGGTCAGCCAGCGGTCGACCGCGATCATCGCCCGCTTGATAATGTCCGCCGCGGTGCCCTGCATCGGCGCATTGATCGCGGTGCGCTCGGCATACTGGCGCTGCGACGCGTTGCGCGAGTTGATGTCGGGCAGATACAGCCGCCGGCCGAACAGTGTCTCGACATAGCCTTGCTCCCGGGCCAGCGCCCGGATCGAATCCATGTAAGCCTTCACGCCGGGATAACGCTCGAAATACAGGTCGATGTACGACTGCGCCCTGCCCCGCGGCACGCCGAGCTGTTGCGCGAGACCGAACGAGGACATCCCGTAGATCAGCCCGAAATTGATCGCCTTGGCGGAGCGCCGCAAGTCGTGCGTGACCATTTCCGGCGCGACGCCGAACACTTCCGCCGCAGTGGCGGTATGCACGTCCACGCCGTCGCCGAACGCGCGCAGCAGTCCCGCATCGTCGGACAGATGCGCCATGATGCGCAGTTCGATCTGCGAATAATCGGCCGCGAGAAGCTTGAAGCCGCGCGGCGCGATGAAGGCCTGACGGATCTTGCGCCCTTCGCCGTTCCGGATCGGAATGTTTTGCAGGTTCGGGTCCGAGGACGACAGCCGCCCGGTCGCGGCGACCGCCTGATGGTAAGAAGTGTGAATCCGCCCGGTCTTGGGATCGACCTGTTCGGGCAGCCTGTCGGTATAGGTCGATTTGAGCTTGCTAAGGCCCCGGTGTTCGAGAATCAGCCGGGGCAAAGGATAATCGGCGGCCAGTTCCTGCAGCACCGACTCGTCGGTGGAAGGCAGGCCCTTCGGCGTTTTCTTCAGCACCGGCAACTGCAGCCGGTCGTACAGGATTTCCTGGATCTGTTTCGGCGAACCGAGATTGAAGCTGTGCCCGGCCAGCTCGTGCGCATGCTGTTCGAGGCTGACGATCTGGCTGGCCAGCTCCAGGCTTTGCTGCGCGAGCATCTCCGTATCGATCGCGACGCCGTTGCGTTCGATCCGGGCCAGCACGCTGACCAGCGGCATCTCGATCTCGCTGTAGAGCCGGTACAGCGCATCGTGTTCGGCAAGCTGCGGGCACAGTTTGCGGTGCAGGCGCAGGGTGATGTCCGCATCCTCGGCCGCGTACGGAGCGGCCTGTTCGATCGGGATTTCCTCGAACGACAGCTGCTTCGCGCCCTTGCCGGCGATGTCCTCGTAGCGGATCGTGTCGACGTCGAGGTATTTCTTGGCCAGATCGTCCATGTTGTGCCGGGTCGCGGTGCTGTTATAGACGTAGGACTCCAGCATCGTGTCGTACGCGATGCCTTGCAGGCCGATGCCCTCGTTGGCCAGCACGTGCAGGTCGTATTTGATGTTTTGCCCAAGCTTGGACTTGCGCGGATTTTCGAGCAGCGGCCGGAGCCGTTCCAGTACGTGCGCCTTGTCGAGCTGTTCCGGCGCGCCGGGATAGTCGTGAGCGAGCGGCACATAGGCCGCCTGTCCCGGCTCGACCGCGAACGACACGCCGACGATCCGGGCCTTGCTGTAATCGAGGCTGGTCGTTTCGGTGTCGAAGGCGAACAGTTCGGCTTTCTCCAGTTGCTCCAGCCAGCGTTCGAATTGTTCTTCCGTCAAAACCGTTTCGTACTCGGTTTTGCCGGCAAAAGCTTCCGGCGCGGCAGCGGGGGGTGCAGCCGCCTCGCTGCCGAGCGCCTTCAGCCAGGTAGTAAAGCCGAACTCGGACAGCAGCGGTCTCAGTTCTGCCGGGTCGATCGGTTTGCGCGTCAGTTCGCCGATCTCGTGCGGCAATTCGACTTCGCACTTGATCGTGGCCAGCTGCTTCGACAGCGGCAACTGGTCGAGACTCGCACGCAGATTCTCGCCGATCTTACCGGTAATCTCAGCCGCATGCGCGACCAGATTGTCCAGCGTGCCGTATTGTTCGAGCCATTTCGCGGCCGTTTTCGGACCAACCTTCGGCACCCCCGGAATGTTGTCGACCGTATCGCCGATCAGCGCCAGATAGTCAACGATCTGGTCCGGCCGAACGCCGAACTTTTCGATCACGCCCTGAACGCCCATCCGGACATTGTTCATCGTGTTTTCAAGCGAGATGTGCTCGTTGACCAGCTGCGCCATGTCCTTGTCGCCGGTCGAAATAATGATGTCGAAACCTTCCTTCTCCGCCTTCCTGGCCAGGCATCCGAGCACATCGTCCGCCTCGATCCCCGCCTCGATGATCAACGGCAGCCCCATCGCCTTCACCATCCGATGCAGAGGCTCGATCTGGCAGCGCAGATCGTCCGGCATCGGCGGCCGGTGCGCCTTGTAGTGCTCGTAAAGATCGTGCCGGAAGTTGTTGCCGGGCGCGTCGAAAACGACCGCGAAATGCGCGTCCGGATAATCGCCGAGCATCTTTTTCAGCATGTTCGAAACGCCGTAGACCGCGTTGGTCGCCAGGCCCTGCGGGCTGGTCAAAGGCGGCAGCGCATGGTAGGCGCGGTACAGGAAGGACGAGCCGTCGACGAGAATCAGGCGTTTCGGAGCATTCATAAAAGCGGATAAAAAGATAAAGGCGCAAGGCTAAAGGAAAAAGACGCGGGACGCAAGATCAAACGGGAGAGCCGGCGTAGGGCGCAATAGCACAACGTATTGCGCCGCACGGAGGCTAACATTCGGCGCAATACGGCTATCGCCTATTGCGCCCTACGGTCCTTGAGAATTATTCGGGCAGGGTGAATTTGAGCGTGGCGCGATTGTTTTTCCGATAGTTTTTCGTTTCTTTGGTGGCCGAGGCGGCTTTGGCCCTAAGAGCGATTGTTCCGGTTCTTTTTTTGACTTGCATGCTCAATTCGACGTGGATTTCGGAACCGGGCGCTAACGCGTCGAAACGGCATTGCAAATGTTTTTTCACATCGCAAGCGCCGCTGTCGGATACCGCGGACATCAGTTTAAGACCGAATGGCATTCTGCCGCTCAGCTTTATTCTTTCGAGAGCTTTGCCGCCCTAGTTGATCACCTTTATCGTCAATTGAAGGTCATCGCCATTCTGACTCAGTTTGTATCGACCGAATTCGACGCCGAGGTCTACCGTATCCTCGTCGCCAGCCGATTGCGTGACAATGATGTCCGCAACGCCGTTGTCGTCGCCGCTTATCCGCTGTTCCGAATCCGTCGTGAACGACGTGATTCTCCCGTCGGCGGATACGCCGCCCAGATGATCGCGCGCAGCCGGGCCCGTCGGCGGGATGGCCGGGTCGTAGCTTACCGGTTCCGATGACCGGGATATTCTGTCGTAACGCATGACGTGGCGGGCTTGATTGAAAAATACATAATGTTCATTGCCGGATAGCGCGATCGTTTCGAACGCTTCGATCGGATTTTCGACCCACATACCGGGATCGATCGGGGTGTACTGCGGAAGGGTAGCGAGAACAAGACAGCTCCCGCTCATGCCACTGAAATAACGATAGTAATCCTCTTCGAGCGGGACGACAGTCTTTCTGTTGACATTTTGCAGGTAGGCGTAATCGTTTATGCGGCCGCCGCAAGAAGGGCCAAAAGATTGAAAAGGCGTCGCCAGAAATACGGCTTCTTCTCCATTATTTGCAACGGCTGGCATGGCCGAGGGGGAAAAAAATTCGATGCGCTTGTTATCGATGGCCGAGGTTTGACCGGTTTTCCGGTCGTGCACGAATACGTTGGTATTTCTTGCGTAACCCAACTTGGCGGAAGGCGCCCAGGATTGGCTATCGGAACTAAAAATGACATAGTATCCGTTGGCCGAGATGCGGGCCGAGCGGGTCGTCGCATCCGTGGGTTGGCCGCTGCCGCTCACGTTGACGCGTTCTGTCGCACCGTTTGAGCGATCCGTGACGAACACGTCGATTTCACCGTTACTGTCGCCGGCTATCAAATTGTCCGCGGCGGACAAATAAGCGACAAAACGCCCGTCTTGTGACAGCGACGGCAAAAATGAGCGGCCATTGGCTTCGGCCATGCCGGGGCCGTGGCTCACGCGTTCGATCGTTCGATTTTGCCTGTCGTAGACAAAGATATCTTGCTTGTTATTGGTGTCGTCGGCGACCAGATTGCTGGCGCGCGAGCTGAAGGCGATGAAGCGGCCATCGCCGGACATCGCCAAGGCATCGATGCGGCCTATGCCGTGGTTACGGGGGGCCGGGCATACCAGGTCGGATTCGGGATCGGGTTGAGAGCAAATGGGGATATCCCATGATCGGTAATCGCCCTCCGCTTCACTCCGATAGACGTCGATGCCGCTGGCCGCGTTTCCTTCCTGGCCCTCCGCGTTGATGCTGATCCGCTCGGTGGTGCCGGTTTGCCGGTCACGGACGAATATATCGACCGCCCCGTTCGTATCGCCTTCGACCAGGTTGCTTGCCGCCGACGAAAACGCCACGTAGCGGCCATCGGCCGATAAGGCCGAATGATAACTCGCGGCATTCGCTTGGTCGCCCTGGCTGGAAATACTGATCCGCTCGATCAGAGGAGCGGCGCTGTGCGCGGGAAGGGAAAGGGCCAATAAGAAGGCGGCGTGAACGATAGGGCGCATGATTAAGAGATTAAGGGCTGATTTTGGATAACGGCAACTCTAACATTTATTATGAAGTTTTCAAAGCCCGGCATTTTCGATGTTTGAATGGGCCTCGGTTTCGGATCATCGCCTATCTGCGGCATGATTGTCGATTTATTGGGGGAAAGAAGTAAACTGTAGGGCGTTTTCGCGATAGCAAAACGCCAACAGACTTCAATGCAAGGCGGATTGCCTGCCGGCGAATCCACCCTACAAACGTTGTAGGGCGTTTTCGCGATAGCAAAACGCCAACAGGCTTCAATGCAAGGCGGATTGCCTAACGGCGAATCCGCCCTACAAACGCTGTAGGGCGTTTTCGCGATAGCAAAACGCCAACGGGCTTCAAAACGATGGCGGATTGCCTGCCGGCGAATCCACCCTACAAACGCTGTAGGGCGTTTTCGCGACAGCAAAACGCCAACAGGCTTCAAAACGATGGCGGATTGCCTGCCGGCGAATCCGCCCTACAAACGCTGTAGGAAAAGAGGTGGTGCCAAGATCACAGGCGTCCGATTACGCTAACCGGACCTACGCGAGCCGGATATTTTTATCTCCTTCAAACCGTCTGCCGCCGCGAAACCTCGACAATGTTCGGCAGGCAGCTGATCCGGTTCAATACCTGGCTCAGCTGGCCGATGTTCTCGATCTGGATGGTCAGGTTCAGGTCGGCCGAGAAATCCGGATGCGTGTTCAGCGAGGCGTTCGAGATGTGAATCTTCGAATGGGCCAGAAGCTGGGTCACGTTGCCCAGCAAATCCTTGGCGCTCTGGGCCTGAATCCGAATCGGCACCGAATAGTAGGATTTGTCGCCGCCCCATTCGACCTGAATTAACTGCGCCTGCTTTTCGGGCGGCAAGTGCAGGATATTCTCGCAGGCCGTCCGGTGGATAATGATGCCTTTTTTGTGCGAGATGTAGCCGATGATCTCGTCGCCCTGCACCGGCGAACAGCAGTGCGCGAAGGTGGTCAGCACGTTGTCGATCCCGTCGACGGTAACCGCCGATTTGGCGGACGGCTTTTTTTGCCGCACCTTGGCGGGCGGCGCTTCCAGCTCGGGAATCTTGACAAACGCGGCGAGCTGGCGGCTGTTGATGTCGCCGCGGCCGATCGCCTCGAAAAACCTGTCCTTGTCGGTATGCTTGAAGTGCTTCGCCAAGTCGTTCAAGTTGACCATTTTCAGGCCGAGCCGCTGCGTTTCCTTGTCCAATATGCTCTTTCCGGTCGCGATGTTCTGCGCCATCTGCTGGTTCTTGAACCAGCTTTTGACGCGCCCGATCGCGTGCGGCGATTTCAGGTAGCCCAGATTCGGATCGATCCAGTTGTGGTTCGGCCCGCCTTCCTTCGCGGTCAGAACTTCGACCTGTTCGCCCGATTTCAACGCATAGGTCAACGGCGTAATGCGCCCGTTCACCTTGGCGCCGCGGCAGCGGTGGCCGATTTCGGTGTGGATCGCATAGGCGAAATCGAGCGGCGTCGAGCCTTTAACCAGGTCGATCAGTTTGCCGGCCGGGGTCAGCACATAAACGCGGTCGGAGAACAGTTCGGTCTTGAAATCCTCGGCCAGGGTCTCGTCATTGTCCTTTTCTTCGAGCAGCTTGCGCAGGGACGCGATGTTTTTTTCGACCGCGGCGTTGTGTCGGCCGCCTTCCTTATACGACCAGTGTGCCGCAACCCCCATTTCGGCGAACTCGTGCATTTCGCGGGTGCGGATCTGCACCTCGATCCGGTTGCCTTCGTTGTCGACGATGACCGTGTGCAGCGACTGATAGCCGTTTTCCTTGGGGTTGGCGATGTAGTCGTCGAACTCTTTCGGAATGGTCTGCCACAGGCTGTGCACGAGGCCCAGCACGGTATAGCACTGGGTCAGATTGGTCACGATCACGCGCACGGCCAGAAGATCGTACAGGTCCTCGATGTCGAGCTGCTTCCGCTGCATCTTTTTCCAGATACTGTAGATATGTTTCGGCCGGCCGTACACTTCGGCGGTGATGCCTTCGAGGCCGAGCGCGGCGTTCAGTTGTTCGATGAAACGGTTCACGCAGCGCTCGCGCTCCGTCCGCTTGTCGGCCAGCGATTTGGCGATGCTCTTGTAGACCAGGGGTTCCAAATAGCGGAACGCCATGTCTTCGAGCTCCCATTTGAACTGGTGAATCCCCATCCGGTTGGCGAGCGGCGCATAAATGTCGAGCGTTTCGCGCGCGATGAAGTGGCGCACTTCTTCCGGTTCGCCCGCGAGGCTGCGCAGCCGCTTGATCCGATAGGCCAGCTTGATCAATACCGCCCGCACGTCGTGCGTCATCGACAGCAGCATCCGCCGCAAGGTTTCGGTCTGGTTCGGCTGGTGCGTCATTTCGGGCGTGTAAACGGAAAGCTTGTTCAGCCAGTTCACGTCCTTGACCAGGGAGTCGACCGTTTCGCCGAACAGGCCGGCGATGTCCGGCTGGGGATCCAGGGTGCTCAGCCGCGGGTCGCTCAGAATGGCCGCCAGCGTGGTTTTCAGATCGACATGAAAATCCGTTAAAATAGCCGCCACTTCAAATCCTTTCGGGCGGTGATAATCAGGATCGTCGGGAATCCTGGCAATAATGGCGAGCGCCTGGTTCAGTTGCTCGCGGTCAGGCTCGGAAAACCCGTCCAGCAGCGATTTATTGGGATCGATTTTTTTCGACATCGTTAAGAGGATGCAAGAGCCGCACGGGCTGTTGACTCGATTACTCGGAAGCGTAGACAGGCGTTACCGCCGTTTAGAATCAAATTCTTCTTCTAATAATAAAACGAATGATATGAAAATTACAGTATTCGGTAGCGGTTATGTCGGTCTGGTGACGGGCGCCTGTCTGGCGGATGTCGGCAACCAGGTCGTTTGCATGGATATAGACGCGGAAAAAATCGCCAAGTTGCAGCAGGGTGGGATTCCGATCTTCGAACCGGGCCTCGATGCGATGGTCAGGGAAAATCAGGCGGCAGACCGCCTTCGGTTTACGACCGACGCGCAGGAAGCGGTTGAGCACGGCGTTTTCCAGTTCATCGCGGTCGGCACGCCGCCCGACGAAGACGGCTCGGCCGATTTGCGTTATGTGCTGGCCGTCGCCGAAAGCATCGCCGAGCACATGACCGATTACCGGGTCGTGATCGACAAATCGACCGTGCCGGTCGGCACCGCCGACAAGGTCAGGGCAAAAATCGGCGAAGTACTGGCAAAACGTGGCGAAGAAATCGAATTCGACGTGGTTTCGAATCCGGAGTTCTTGAAGGAAGGAGCGGCGCTGAACGACTTCATGCGGCCCGACCGGATCATCATCGGCGTAGACAACCCGCGCACCGCGGAATTGCTTAGAGCGCTGTATGCGCCGTTCAACCGCAGCCACGAAAGGATCATCACGATGGACGTGCGTTCCGCCGAACTGACCAAGTACGCCGCCAACGCGATGCTCGCGACCAAGATCAGCTTCATGAACGAGCTGGCGAATCTGGCCGAATATCTGGGCGCCGATATCGAACAGGTCCGCCAGGGCATCGGCTCGGACAGCCGGATCGGCTACAGTTTCATCTATCCCGGCTGCGGCTACGGCGGCTCCTGCTTTCCGAAGGATGTGAAGGCGCTCGAACGCACCGCGCGCGAACAAGGCTACCATGCCGAACTGTTGAACGCGGTCGAAAATGTGAACAACCGCCAGAAGAACCGGCTGTTCGAAAAAATTGCCGATTATTACCAGAATAAGCTCGAAGGCAAGGTCTTCGCGCTCTGGGGGCTCGCCTTCAAGCCCGACACCGACGACATGCGCGAAGCGCCGAGCCGGGTGGTGATCGAAAGCCTGTGCGGGGCCGGCGCGGCCGTTCAGGCCTACGATCCCGAAGCGCTGGCCGAAGCCCGGCGGATTTACGGCGGCAATCCGCGTTTGAAACTCTGCGCTTCGCCCCACGAAGCCCTGGAAAATGCCGATGCGCTGGTCATTGTGACCGAATGGAAAGAATTCAGAAGCCCCGATTTCGACGCGTTAAGCCGCTCGTTGCGCGACAAAGTGATCTTCGACGGCCGCAACATGTACGAACCCCGGTTTGTACGCCGCAGCGGCCTGGATTATCATGCCATAGGCAGACCTTAATCAATACTGTTATGATAAAAGTGTGATAAGGCGCGCCGCGGAGCGTACCCTGAACTTAACAATCGGAAAAATCTCCGAAAAAGGAGAAGCGTTGCGTTTCCTGTCCGATCTTCGAGATCACACTCCTAACTCTCCCTCCTGTGGAAGAACTCAACCATTTTTTTAACGCCCAACATGACTAAACAAGAGAAATCCCTCGCGATGACCGTGCTGATGACGCCGGACATGGCCAATTTCGCCGGCAATGTGCACGGCGGCTCGCTGCTGAAACTGCTCGACCAGGTCGCCTATGCCTGCGCGGCGAAATACTGCAAGAATTACGTCGTGACCGCGGCGCTGGATCAGGTGTTTTTCAAGGAAAATATCAACGTCGGCGATCTGGTGACCTTTTATGCGCATGTGAACCATGTCGGCCGTTCCTCGATGGAGGTGGGGATCAAGGTCGTCGCCGAAAATCTGACGACCCACGAAAAGCGGCACACGACTTCCTGCTATTTCACGATGGTCGCGATCGACGGGCACGGGCACAGCATCGAAGTGCCCCAATTGATACTCGAAACCGACACCGAGCGTCAGTTGTTCAAGGATGCCGAACAGCGCAAGAAAAATCGCGAGGAATTGCTCGAAAAAAACCGCGCGATCCGGGTCGATCTGCCGGAGGGGCTGCTCTAAGTGGGCATTCAGGACAATTTCGAACAGCAGCCTTTAAAAGAGTTCGCCGAGAAAGCCTACCTCGATTATTCGATGTACGTGATCCTGGACCGGGCGCTGCCGCATATCGCGGACGGCCTGAAGCCGGTACAACGGCGCATCGTCTACGCGATGTCCGAACTCGGCCTGACCGCGCTGGCCAAATATAAAAAATCGGCCCGCACGGTCGGCGACGTGCTCGGCAAATACCATCCGCACGGCGATTCGGCCTGCTACGAGGCGATGGTGCTGATGGCGCAGAATTTTTCCTACCGCTACCCGCTGATCGACGGCCAGGGCAACTGGGGCTCGCCCGACGATCCAAAATCGTTCGCGGCGATGCGCTACACCGAATCGCGCCTGACTCAATACGCGCAAACCCTGCTCAGCGAGCTCGGCCAGGGCACCGTCGAATGGACCGATAATTTCGACGGCACGCTGAAAGAGCCGGAACTGCTCCCCGCCCGGCTCCCGAACGTGCTGCTGAACGGCACGATGGGCATCGCGGTCGGGATGGCGACCGACATTCCGCCGCACAACCTGCGCGAAGTCGCGGCCGCCTGCATCCGGCTGCTCGACGCCCCGGACAGCACGCTCGACCAGTTGCTTGAACATATCCAGGGCCCCGATTACCCGACCGACGCCGAAATCGTTTCGGCGAAAGACGACATCCGCAAGATGTATCTGAACGGCGGCGGCTCGATCAGAATGCGCGCGAAATACGAAGTCGAGGACGGCAACATCGTGATCACCGCGCTGCCGTACCAGGTTTCCGGTTCCAGGCTGATGGAGCAGATCGCCGCGCAAATGCTCGCGAAAAAACTGCCGATGATCGAGGATCTCAGGGACGAATCGGACCACGAGAATCCGACCCGTCTGCTGGTGATTCCGAAATCGAAGCGCACCGATACCGACGCGGTGATGTCGCACCTGTTCGCGACCACCGACCTCGAAAAAAGCTACCGGGTCAACCTGAACATGATCGGCCTGGACAACCGGCCACGGGTCAGAGACCTGCGCGAAATCCTGGTCGAATGGCTGCAGTTCCGCACCGAAACGGTCCGGAAGCGCCTGCAGCACCGGCTGGATAAGGTGCTCGCGCGCCTGCATATCCTCGAAGGCCTGTTGATCGCCTACCTGAACATCGACGAAGTGATCAGGATCATCCGCGAGGAAGATCATCCGAAGCCGGTGCTGATGGAACGTTTCGGCATCACCGACATTCAGGCCGAGGCGATCCTGGAACTGAAACTACGCTATCTCGCCAAGCTCGAAGAAATGAAGATCCGCGGCGAACAGGACGAACTGCAGCAGGAGCGCGCCGCGCTCGAAAAGACGCTCGGTTCGCCGCGCCTGTTGAATCGGCTGATCCGCAAGGAACTGGAGCGCGACGCGGAAAAATACGGCGACGACCGCCGCTCGCCGATCGTCGAACGGGAAGCCGCGCAGGCGATGGAAACGACCCAATTGATCAACAACGAACCGTTGACCGTGATCCTGTCGCAAAAAGGCTGGATCCGGGCCGCGAAGGGCCACGACTTCGACGTCGAAAGCCTGAACTACCGGGCCGGCGACAGTTTTCTGGAAGCGGTCAAATGCCGTTCGACGCAGCCGGTTTACCTACTCGACTCGACCGGCCGCGCCTACGGCACGACCACTCACGACCTTCCCTCGGCCAGATCGCAGGGCGAACCGTTGACCGGCCGCCTGAATCCGCCGCCCGGCGCGCTGTTTGCGCATCTTCTGGCCGGCGATCCGGACGACTGGTATCTGGTCGCGAGCAGTTACGGCTACGGTTTCCGGGTGCAGATGAAAGAGTTTTACAGCAAAAACAAGGCCGGCAAAGTCCTGCTGACGCTGTCGGAAGGCGCCAGAGTGGTCAAACCTGTCCAACTCCACGGCGAGAAGGATCTGCTCGCGGTCGCGACCCTGCAGGGACGCTTATTGATATTTCCGGCGCAGGAACTGCCCGAACTGGTCAAAGGCAAGGGCAACAAGCTGATCCAGATGCCTACGGAGGATCTGGCGGCCGGCAAGGATGCGGTAGCCGCGGTGGCGGCACTGCCCGCAAACGGCCGGTTGAAAATCACCGCAGGCAAGCGCCAGTTGACATTGAAAGAGGGAGACATCGCCCAGTATATAGGCTCGCGCGCGAAACGCGGCCTGCACCTGCCGCGCGGATTCCAGCGGGTCGAGGCGCTGGAGGTAGAATGAAAAAATAGGCCGCGGCATGAATTAGGCGAATTTCACGCGGTCTTAATGTGAGGTGGATAATTGCCGAGTATAGTCGAGAGCGCGTTATTTTCTTGAATATACTGGCTACGCATAACAGGAAACGAATCGGGCCCGGGAAAAATCCCCCAAACCGTCTTCGATACTCCCTGATTTATGCCCACTCGATAAAATTTTTGCCGATAAGGTGCAAGAGCACCGACTACGGGAGGTTGATAGATGAACACATTACGTTTTTATTCGACGGTCGCGATTGCCGCACTATGGCTGGGCATCGCCGCCAACGCCAATGCCGACAATACGGCAGCCGGAAAATTCGGGCGCGGCCTCGCCGGAATGACTTGCGGGGTTCTCGAAATTCCGGGCAATATCGTGCATGAAACGCGCCGCAACGGGGCAATGGGCTTTCCGGTAGGTCTGGCCAAAGGATTGGGCATGACGGTAACGCGTGAATTGGTCGGCGTTTATGAATTTATCAGCGCGCCTTTTCCCGTGCCCGCCGGTTTCAGACCCATTTTAAGCCCGGAATATCCTTGGGATTATTTCTAGTCGACAAATCGTTCAACCCTTTCATCGCTCCCACGCGCGGCGCTCGCCGTTATATACATCGGATAGCCCGATCCCATCAACGGACCGGCAGAAGTCCAAAGCTGGCTTTGGATCGCTCCCGAATACGCCTTTCAAAGCGGGCTTTGAACTCCCCGGGATGAATATTGCAGGATTTGCGTATAACGACGAGCACGCGGCGGGAACGATCAGCGAAAGTTATTTTTGACCGGATCCTGAACATCTTAACCGGTTGGCACCAAGCCCTGTAGCCCTGTAGGTCGGGCACGCTTTTTGTGCCCGACATTTTCAAGACGACGATATCAGGTCACGGTTACGGATCATCGAACGGCCGCTTCGTCGCCCAAATGTCGGGCAACGGTGAAGCGGTTGACGCTAGGCCGTCATCCGCCGAGGCGATAACCGAGCGTCTGGCGCGACTTTACCGGCCACCTTCCGTTATCCATTATTTCGAGCCCCGAATCCCCGGCGTCAACAATGAACCGGACGCCAAACGGACGAGTCCAACCTTCAAGTAAATCCTCCGTGCAGCCTGCATCCGAACTTATTTTCGGGACAGGTTCTTAACCGATCGAAATTGAGAGGGCAACGCGATGAGACGCATCTATTTTCTAGTGCCGGACATCAAAACCACGCATCACATTGTCGACGAACTCCACCGGGAAGGCTTCAACGACCGCCACATCCACATACTCGCCAAGCGCGACACTCCGCTCGAAGACCTCCCGGAAGCCACCATTCTGGAAAAAACCGATTTCATCCCGGCCGTCGAACGCGGCATCGTACTGGGCGGCACCTCCGGGTTGCTGGCCGGCTTGATCGGCCTGTCCTACGCCGGCTTCGTGATCGCCGGCGGGCCGCTCCTGGGCGTTATCCTGGCCGGCGCCACCATCGGCTCGCTGGCGGGCGGGCTGACCGGCATGAGCGCAAGCAATTCCAAACTCAAACAGTTCGAAGAGGCGATTGAAAAAGGCGAATTGCTGGTGCTGCTCGACATTCCGATCGAACGAATCACCGAAA
Organism: Methylomicrobium agile; assembly: GCF_000733855.1. NCBI lineage: Bacteria > Pseudomonadati > Pseudomonadota > Gammaproteobacteria > Methylococcales > Methylococcaceae > Methylomicrobium > Methylomicrobium agile. Next base: position 1,849,326 of record NZ_JPOJ01000001.1, on the reverse strand, counting down.
TCACCCAAAAGATCCTGAAACACCATCCGAATGCCGAATTCGACGGCATCGAGCCGATTTTACCGCCGACGCACTGATCCTCGCGGCACGCGCTAAAACCTCAAGGCCGCCGAAGACAAGGCGAAACGGGCGTTTGCCGGCACGGCTTTGACGGGTTGCAATCCGTTCGCTCCGGCGGTAGAGTTGTCCGCTCACTCAGCTTCTCACTTTTCTGGAGTTTGTCGATATGACTTTCCGATCCATCTTGATGGGCCTGCTGGCGATCGGCTTTTACGGAATGGCTTGTGCGGCCGAGATCGACCGTGCGGAAGTCGAAAAGCGCCTTGCCGCGGCCAGCAAGAACCGTCCCGCCGACCTGCGCCGGAAAGACCTGACCGGCCTGGACTTGTCCGGTCTGGACTTCCGGCAGGCGGATTTGTGGGGCGCCGATCTGCGCCGGGCGAATTTCAGCCGAAGCAACCTGTCGGGATTGAATCTGGATCTGACCGTGATGACCCGCATCAATTTGTCCGGCGCAAACCTCTCCAACACCAGCATCTTCGGGGTTTCGATCATGAACGCCGACCTCAGCGGCGCCAACCTGACCGGCAGCCGGATCATCGCGAATCTGGACCGGTCCGATCTGAACCGCGCCGATTTGTCCCATGCGAACTGGGGCGCGGACATGAAGAACCAGCCGATGGGCTTGATGCGGGTCAGCCTGAACAACGTCGATCTGTCGGGCGCCGATCTGAGCGATGCGAATCTGAGCCGCGCCTTGATGCGGCACGCGAACCTGAGCGGCAGCCGTCTGCACAATGCAATGCTGGCCGGCGTCGATTTATCCGGCGCGAACCTGACCCATGCCGACTTGAGCGGCGCCGACCTGTCCGGCAGCCACCTGGAAGACGCCGATCTGACCGGCGCCAATCTGGCCGGCGCCCGCTTGACCGGGATAGGCAACAAGTCCACGATCAAAGGCCTGGATGCGGCAAAAAATCTGCAATCGGCGATTTTCGACTGACCGCGCTTTTTCCCGATAAATTCGCCGGCCGAAGAAATCCCGGCCGGTTCCGCACTGTCTTATTTATAATGACGCCAACTCGATTTCATTACCGGATATTTTCATGAGCAACCCATTACTGGCCCATACCGAACTGCCGCTATTCTCGCAAATCAAACCCGAACATGTCGTACCCGCGATCGATCAGCTTTTGGCGGAGGCGCGCGCTACCGTCGAAAGCTGCCTGAACACCGCCGACCGCTACACCTGGAAGAACCTGATCGAGCCGATCGAAAACGCCGAGGACCGGCTCGGCAAGGCCTGGTCGCCGGTCAGCCACATGAATTCGGTCGTGAACAGCGACGAACTCCGCGAAGCGTATAACGCCTGCCTGCCGAAACTCAGCGCCTATTCGACCGAAATGGGCCAGAACGAAGCGCTGTTCAGGGCCTACAAGTCGATCGCCGAGAGCGAAGAATATGCGGCGCTGGATACCGCGCAGCAAAAGATCATCCGGAACGCGCTGCGCGATTTTCATTTGTCCGGCATCGATCTCGACGCCGAAAAAAAGCAGCGCTACAAGGAAATCAGCCAGGAACTGTCGCAATTGGCGAGCAGCTTTGAAGAAAACGTGCTCGATGCGACGAACGCCTGGACGAAACTGATCACCAACGAACTCGACCTGACCGGCCTGCCCGCATCGGCCCTGGCGCAGGCCCGGCAAACCGCCGAACAGAACGGGCAGGAAGGCTGGATGATCACGCTGCAGTTTCCGTCCTACCACGCAGTCATGACCTACGCGGACAACCGCGAGTTGCGCCGCGAGCATTACGAAGCTTATGCGACCCGTGCGTCGGACCAGGGCCCCGATGCCGGCCGCTGGGACAACAGCGAAATCATGGAGAAGATTCTTGCATTGCGCCACGAGAAGGCGCGCCTGTTGGGTTTCGAAAATTACGCCGAACTCTCGCTGGCAAAGAAAATGGCCGAAAAGCCCAATGAGGTGACGCATTTTCTCGAAGACCTGGCCGACAAGTCCTGGCGGCAGGCACGGCGCGATCTGGCCGAACTGCGCGACTTCGCCCGCACCTATTATGGCGTGGGCGACCTGCAAAGCTGGGATATCGGCTATTACTCCGAAAAGATGCGTCAGCATTTTTATCAGCTGTCGCAGGAAGAAGTGAAAGCCTATTTCCCGATCACCAAAGTATTGCCCGGCCTGTTTGCGGTAGTGGAAAAGCTGTACGGCCTGCGCATCGCCGAAATCCACGATTTCGATACCTGGCACCCGGCCGTCCGCTTTTTCGAGATTATCGACCAAAACGGCGAACTGCGCGGCAGATTCTTCATCGATTTATACGCGCGTCCGAAAAAACGCGGCGGCGCCTGGATGGACGACTGCGTCGGCCGCAAAAAGATCGACGGCAAAGTGCAAACGCCGGTCGCCTACCTGACCTGCAACTTCACCCCGCCGGCCGGGAATGAACCGGCCCTTTTGACGCACGATGAAGTGACGACGCTGTTCCACGAATTCGGCCACGGCCTGCAGCACATGCTGACGAAAATCGACCATCTCGGCGTGTCGGGCATCAACGGCGTCGAATGGGACGCGGTCGAGCTGCCGAGCCAGTTCATGGAAAACTGGTGCTGGGAAAAAGACGCGCTGCCGTTGATGTCCGGCCAGTATCAAACCGGCGAACCCTTGCCCGATGAACTGCTGAACAAAATGCTCGCAGCAAAAAACTTCCAGTCCGGCATGCTGATGGTCCGCCAGCTCGAATTCAGCCTGTTCGATTTTAGAATCCATCGCGACTACGAGCCGGCCAAGGGCGGACGCATCTACGAAACCCTGAACCAGGTCCGGGAACAGATCGCGGTCGTGATTCCACCCGCCTTCAACCGTTTCGCGCACAGCTTCGGACATATTTTCGCGGGCGGCTACGCAGCCGGCTACTACAGCTACAAATGGGCCGAAGTGCTGTCCAGCGACGCGTTTTCGCTGTTCGAAGAGAAAGGCATCTTCGACTCCGCAACCGGCAATGCCTTCCTGACGAACATCCTCGAAAAAGGCGGCAGCGAAGAGGCGATGGACCTGTTCGTCAAATTCCGCGGCCGCAAGCCGACGATCGATGCACTGCTCCGGCACAACGGCATCGAAGTATGAAATATAAAGACCTCCGCGATTTCATCGCACAACTCGAAAAGGAAGGCGAACTGAAGCGCGTCAAAGTACCGGTCGACCCGCGCCTCGAAATCACCGAAATCTGCGACCGTACGCTGAAAACAGGCGGCCCCGCGCTGCTGTTCGAAAATCCGCTCGACTCGACGGTTCCGCTGCTCGGCAACCTGTTCGGCACCGCGCGTCGGGTCGCGATGGGCATGGGCGCCGATTCGGTCAGCGAACTGCGCGGCATCGGCGAACTATTGGCTTATCTGAAAGAGCCCGAGCCGCCGAAAGGCATGAGGGATGCGTTCGAAAAGTTTCCGGTGTTCAAACAGGTCCTGAACATGGCGCCGAAGCTGGTCAAGGAGCCGCCCTGCCAGCAGGAAGTGATCGAAGGCAGCGACATCGACTTGAGCCGCTATCCGATCCAGACCTGCTGGCCGGAAGACGCCGGGCCATTGATCACCTGGCCTTTGGTCATCACGAAGGGGCCTTTCAAGGAACGGCAAAATCTCGGCATCTATCGCCAGCAAGTGATCGGCAAGAACAAGGTGATCATGCGCTGGCTGGCGCACCGGGGCGGCGCGCTCGATTTCCGGGAATGGCAGAAAGCCCGCCCCGGCGAGCCGTATCCGGTCGCGGTCGCACTGGGCGCCGATCCGGCGACGATTCTCGGCGCGGTCACGCCGGTGCCCGACGCGCTGTCCGAATACGCGTTCGCGGGCCTTTTGCGCGGCAGCAAAACCGAAGTGGCGAACTGCCTGAGCAACGACTGGCTGCAGGTGCCGGCCAGCGCCGAAATCGTGCTGGAGGGCTTCATCTATCCCGGTGAAACCGCGCCCGAAGGCCCGTTCGGCGACCATACCGGCTATTACAACGAAGTCGACGAATTTCCGGTATTCACGATCGAAAAGATCACCCAGCGCCGCAACCCGATCTACCACAGCACCTACACCGGACGCCCGCCCGACGAACCGGCGATCCTCGGCGTCGCGCTGAACGAAGTGTTCGTGCCGATCCTGCAGAAACAGTTCCCGGAGATCGTCGATTTTTACCTGCCGCCGGAAGGCTGCTCGTACCGGATGGCGGTGATCAGCATGAAAAAGCAGTATGCCGGCCACGCCAAACGGATCATGTTAGGCACCTGGTCGTTTCTGCGCCAGTTCATGTATACGAAGTTCGTGATCGTGGTGGACGACGATGTCGACGTGCGCAACTGGCAGGATGTGATCTGGGCGATCACCACCCGGATGGACCCGGCCCGCGACCTGACGATCCTCGAAAACACGCCGATCGACTATCTGGACTTCGCCTCGCCGGTTTCGGGACTCGGCTCGAAAGTCGGCTTCGACGCAACCAACAAATGGCCGGGGGAAACGAACCGGGAATGGGGCCGGACGATCGCCATGACCGAAGAAGTCGTCAAAAAGGTCGACCGAATCTGGGAAAGTTTGTTTTAGGGGATGTAGATGCGATTGGCGCAGCGTAATCGCACGCACGTGAGCGGCAACCTTCCTCCGATTACGCTATCGCTAACCGGAGTACAGGTCCTGCCCGCTACATATCCGCCCACATGCGCAGCAGGTTGTGATAGCAGCCGGTCGGTCAGGTTGACTACTGCCGGAGTGTCCCCCTGCGTTTCGCGCAGTTCCAGAATCGCCATGTCCATTTCGAACAGCAAGCGACGGCGTTCGGTTTCGCGCACCCGGCTCTCGATCCAGAAAAACGACGCCAGCCGGGCGCCGCGGGTAACCGGCTCGATCCGGTGCAGGCTGAACCCGGATACAGCACCATGTCGCCGGCCGCCAGTTTCACTGCGTGCTCGCCGAAGGTGCCTTCGACCACCAGTTCGCCGCCGTCGTAGCTATCGGGATCGCTGAAGAACAAAGTTACGGACAGATCGGTGCGGACCCGAACGCCGGAGCCGGCGCAGACGCGCACCGCATATTGTCGATGTGATTGCCGAAGGCGTTGTAGGCGCCTTCGTAGCGGTTGAACAGCGGCGGAAAGATCCGTTTGGGCAGGGCCGCAGACAAAAAACAGAGCGTTCCGGCTCAGCGCGTCGAGCACAATCTAGCGGACGGCCAGGCTGGCCTCGCAAAGCTCCGAGCGCCCAGCCGATGCCCATGCCGACGCCTTTATGCAGATTGGTCAGCAACACAAACAGGTTGCCGGTGCCGCGCTTGACGGTCACGGAACGGTTGCCCGGCCAGTATTCGGCCTGCCCCGATTCCCGCGGCGTACGCAAGGTGACCTCTGCCAGCGCGGCGGCTGCTCGACACTGATGCCGTTCCAGACGACCGTTCTCGCCGGTTCGCGCTGAATCCTGGCATGACGAGCGTCTAGCCCGAACTCCTGCCCGAGCCATTCCGCCAGTACTTTCGGATCGGCAGGAAGCGGCTCCGGCAATGCCAGATGCGCTTCGGACTTTTCGATTTTAGCGGCGGGAATCTTCATCGCTTCATGGTGATTCAACAAAATGCCGGTAATCCCGAACAGCAGCCCCAGCGATGCCCCCCCAGAGCCCGAACCAGCCGTGGGTTCGGCGCAACCATTTCAAAAAACTGCCGCGCGCCCAGCGTTTCGGCAGGAGCAGATAGCCGCCCCCGGTTTTGGGGCGGGGATTGACAGTAATATTTTGCGATTTATGCATAGAGTCTCAGGATGTGATGGCCGCGTCCCTATCGCTCCGATGTTCCCCGCGAACCCTCAGCATAACAACGCCTTGGATACGACATACGGTAGGGTACGCTGTGCGTACCTTTTCAGAATGTTCTGCGGCTGAGGTGTTGTCAAAGGTACGCGCAGCGTACCCTACGCGCGTCCTTTCGCCGAATGCCTGCCGTCCAGGAGCAAAGGATATACCTGTACGGCCTGCATGTTAATATTTCAGCCTGACCGACAGTTGCCCGAACGCCGGAGCGCCCGGCAACGCGGAACGGGTCTGCCCGGACGCGTAATAGACCGTGTCGGTATGCCGCTCGCTGCTGTAGAACACCCCGCCGCCGATCTCCCAGGCACCGGTCAGATGATAACCGAGCCAGGTTACGCCGCTGTGCCGGGGCACGTTGACCGGGATCATGCCCTGCAACGACTTATTAACGTTGCTGACCGTACCGACTGCCTCCGTATTCGATTTGGTCACTTCGGCATCCAGATAGGCATAGGTCATCGACAAATCCAGACGCGGCAGAATTTCGCCGAACAGCCCCAGTTCAAAACCGTCGGTGCGCTGTTCGCCCGACAGTACGGTCAGATCGGATTGATTCGCCGCCACGGTGCGGGCATTGGTCTTTTCGAGCCTAAATAAGGCGGCGGTCGCCGATAGCCTGCCGTCGAACAGGTCGTACTTCGCGCCGATCTCGAAATTGCGGTTCCTTTCGGGCGGCAACGGGCCGGTCTGATTGCTCAGAGCGTAGGCTTCGGCGGACGGATTGAACGAGGTGCCGTAACTGAAATCATACGATTGCGCTTTGGTCGGCTGCCAGACGATCCCGGCGCGCGGATTCCACTGACGGTCGATGCGCTCGAAATCGCTCGCATCGTTCAGCCGGTCGTTCTGCGAAGCCGAGAACACATCATAACGCACGCCGCCCAGCAGTTTCATCCGGGGTCAGCTCGAACTGATCCATCAGGTAGCCGGCATAGGTGCGGGTTTCGGTGTAGCGGTCAGTATCCAACTTTCCGTTAAGATCGGTAGCGAGCCCCGTCCCGACCGAATATGGGTTTTATCCCGACGCCAAGCGCCAATTGAACGCAACGCAAATGCGGCCGATTGCCTAAATGAGACCGGCATGCTTATAATCCCCAGCAGAGCGGATCGAGCCCGGCCGATGCATTTTCCCTGCAACGTCCGGTTCGTATTTTTAATTCTTTGGAAATAGAACGCATGCAAGGCAATCAACAAGTCATCGAATATCTGAATCAACTATTGACCGGCGAACTGACCGCGGCGGATCAATACCTTATTCACTCCCGGATGTACCAGAACTGGGGCTTCGAAAAGCTGTACGAGCGCATCGCCCACGAAGTGCAGGACGAATTGGGCCACGCGGACGCCCTGATCAAACGCATCCTGTTTTTGGAAGGCACGCCCGATGTCGCCAAGCGCAATCCTCTCAACGTCGGCAACAGCGTTCCGGAAATGCTGAAAAACGATCTGGCGCTCGAACTCAGCGTCGTGGCGGCGCTGCGCGAGGCGATCGCCGTGTGCGAACAGCAGCGCGACTACCAGACGCGCGAAATTCTGCGGGTGATGCTGGAGGATACCGAGGATGACCACACGCACTGGCTGGAAAAACAACTGGGGTTGATCGGGCGGATAGGGCTGGAAAACTATCTGCAATCGCAGCTTTAGCCGGCGGCATAAAACCGCGCAGCAGATCGCCTCTTCGCCCAGCGCATTTTGGTTACGACGAATAGCTTACGGAGCAGGAAGTGAATTTTTCTCCGTTCCGGGCGAAGCGAAGGCGAACGGACGCGCTTCGGCCCACGCATTAAAACGCAATCCGTCGGCCGCGCGGAGCCGAAGCCGGCCATTTTCTGCTGCGTGCGAAATGGAAAGCGCTAGCGAGAGACTTCCGGCTCGGAAATAAAACCGATCCGGCTGACTCCGGCCGTGGCCGCATCGGCGAGCGCCTCCGCGACTTTGCGGTACGGCACGTTCTGGTCGGCGCGGACGTGCAGTTCCGGCTGCGGCGTCTCGGCTGCGATTCGCTGCAGGTTCTCCCGGAGCTGATCGCGGCTGACAGCGGCCGCATCCCAAAAGATCTGGCCCTCCGCATCGATCGCCAGATCGATGTGCGGGGTTTCCTGCGTCTGGGCGATGCTGTCGGCTTTCGGCAGATCGATCTTGACCGCATGCGTCATCAAGGGCGCCGTAATCATGAAAATGATCAACAGCACCAGCATCACGTCGATCAGCGGCACCATGTTGATCTCGACCACCGGGTGCGCATTACTGTTTTGATTGAAGCCTCCGAATGCCATCAGCGTTCTCCCTGCACGACAGGCAAAGCGCCTGTGGTCAACAGCGCGAACAGGTCATGCGCGAAGGCGTCGAGTTTCGCCAGCACCAGCCGGTTCGAGCGCGCGCAGGCGTTGTAGGCAAGCACGGCCGGAATCGCCACCGCCAGCCCCAGGCCGGTCATGATCAGCGCCTCTCCGACGGGACCCGCGATTTGTTCCAAAGTGGCCGCCCCGCCCTGGCCTATGTTGGTCAAAGCGTGAAAAACCCCCCAAACGGTGCCGAACAGGCCGACGAACGGCGCCGTACTTGCAATCGAAGCCAACGCCGTCAACCCCCATTCCAGACGCGCCGTTTCTTCATCGATGATACGACGCATCGCGCGGGTCAGAAATTCGGATGCGGAACCCGCTTCCTGAAGCCGCTCTCCACCGTGCCGGGCATGATGGCGCCGGGCGTTTATCGCATGCAGCGTCAACAGCGAAAACGACTCTTCCGGCGTTTTCTCTTCCAATCGTTCGGCAATCTGTTCCAGAGATGCGGCACTCCAGAACGCTTGCAGAAACTGTGCGGAGCGGCGGCGTGCGCGGATACCCTGCCAAGCCTTGATCAGAATGAAGTACCAACTGGCGACCGACATGGCCGCCAGAATAAAGAACAGCGTCCGGCCGACGCCGTCACTTTGAGCAAGAAAATGTTGCAGGGAGGTTGTCGTATTCATTGTTATCCTTCCAAAGAAAAAGAGATCGGCACCACGACCCAGGCCGAAACGGCCGCCGCGCCGCGCCGCGCCGGCACGAACCGCCATTTTTTGACCGTTTCCAGCGCGGACCGGTCGAGGTCGGGAAAACCGCTGCTTCGCTTCATCGCAAGCTCGGCGACGGTGCCGTCGGCATTGATCAGCGCCCGTACCAGAACCTTGCCCTGTTCGCCGCGTTCACGCGCGCCCTCGGGATAATGAGGCGCCGGGTTATCCAGATAATTGGCATTCAGATTCGGCAGAGTCAGCGGCAGACTGCTGTCGGCCGAGGGCGCCGCGGGAGCCGGCCGAACGGCAGTGGACGCCGGTTTGGCGACCGGCGCTTCATGAGGCTTTGTCATGGGCGGTGCGGTTCTCTCCGTGTTTTCTGCCAGTGCCGGAGCCGTTACCTGCGCCGGAGCATGGGTAGAAAGCACGGCTTTGGGACGGCTTTTTTTCGGCTTAACGGCCTTCGGCTTCGGTTTGGGCTTGTTTACCGTCTGCTGTTTCGGTGGCGAGGGCGGCGCGACCGGTGCGACCGGCGGTTTTTCTGTCTTCGGTTGGGGCGCAGCAATCCAGGTAACCTGGATCGGGGCCGGCGCAGTCAGCGGCTCTTCATGCTCCGCCGCAGACAGCCAGGCAAACCCGGCAAAATGCAGACCCACCACCAACAGCAAGGCAAAGACGCCCTCATGGCGTCGACAGCAAGGATACGCCTCTAAAGGGCGATACATCGCAAGATGTTCGGACTCCGGCGCGAAAGGAATCACCTTCCGGCCGATAAGGCTCGATTGGCTCGAACCGTCCGGGCGGTTCGCAGGCGCAGAAAAATCGACTTTATGAATAATAGTGGGCATGGCCGTACCTCCTGTATCGGAATTCAGAGTGGCCGCCTACCCGGTACGGGATAGCTGGCTATGGGTTGGCAAGAACACTATTTGGTCAGCATCGGCTTGCCGTTGCGGGTGATGCGCAGGCGGCATGCTTCTTCATTGGAAGAATCACGCTTTCGTTCCGGGTTCCGAACGAAACGTTGCTGCTGATCCTGCGCTTCTCGCCGAGCGAATCCATTGGCGGCATCGCACCCGCCGCTACGGAGAGCTTTCCGCTTTTCATCGACCCGCTCAATGGTAAACCGCGATTCTACGGGCGTGGTGTTGTTGTTCCAGAAGCTGCGCGGCGATCTTTTGCCAGTGTTCGAGCATTTGCAGGTACATGTCGCGCGCGCTCGAAACGGGTTCCAATTCCGGATGGGCCAGCAGTTGGTTTAATTGGTGAACGATCATGTGCGCCAGCTTGGGACATTGGTGTCCATTGATGAACCGCGTCATCGACAGGCAGGTTGCCGTATGCAGACGCGCCAATTCCCCCTTATCAACAGATTGTGATTCGAGCATAAGAGTCCTCGCTTCGAGTAATACGAAAAAATGTTCGACGCATCCGCAGAGAGGGTTGCAGATGCGCCGAACAAGAGCGACGAGAGGTCAATGTTATGGCCCTCGGATAAATGATAATCATTATCATTAATTAATGCAAGAATTGGCGGATCGTTTGCCGAATGAATGCATGCACAGCATGCCCATCAACAATCAAATTATTGATTAATAAATATTATTATCTCAGAGACGCGCCGGCCCGCGGTATTGATGAAATTCCGCCATTGCCGCTTATCGAATATTTGAAGGAAAAGAGCGCCGTCCCTTTACGGTCCGGCGCGAAACATGGAGAATTGGAAAGACAATTCAGTCTGCGGCCTCGGTCGAGACGACAAAGGCGTCGCAGTAGATATCGGCCAGCCTGGCGCCTTTCAGATAAGCCTGCTTTTGGGTGTTTTTGACCATATCCGGGTGGCCGCAAAGAAATACCCGCCAACGGGACAAGTCGGGATGCGCAGCCAAGGCCACCTCATTCGCACGTCCCGGAGCGAAGCCTTCCGGTGCATCCCCGCTCGAAACGCACGGCGTATAGGAAAGATTCGGGTAGCGCTTGGCAAGTTCGCGCATTTCCTCGGTCCAATACAGGTCTTCCTTCTCGCGGCTGCCGTGGAAAAGACGGATCGGCCCCGAATGGCCGTGGGCCAGCGCATCGGCCAGAATACCCGCAAGGGGCGCCAGCCCGGTGCCGGTCCCGATCAGCAGGAGTCCCTGCTCCTTGCGGTCGGGCAGGTAAAAACAATGGCCTTGCGGCTCCGAAACTCGAAGCGAGTCGCCGACCTTCAGCTCATCATGTACCCAGGCACTGAACCGTCCGCCAGGCAGGCAGCGAATATGGAATTCGAGAGCCCCCGACGATTGCGGAATGTTCGCGATCGAATAGCTGCGCGTCAGGCCGTCGCTACGCTGCAGATTGACGAACTGGCCGGCCTTGTACCTGTGCGCGTCATTGACCCGGATGATCAACAGGCGGGTATTCCGGTTCATCAGCTCACTGCCAATGACGGCACAATCCGTATAGCCGGCTTCCTGAGCGGGCAGCTTCAGCCTCATCGCTTGCTCGGGAACGCATTGGCAGGCCAAAAAATGCCCGCTGCTTTTGAGCGTGTCTTTCAGGTTTCCCTGCGCCTCGGCCGGCGGGGTGACGTCGAGGCTTTGCACGACACAGCTCTGGCAAATGCCTGCCCGACAGCCGTAAGGAATATTGACATTCTCGCGCAGCAGCGCATCGAGCACGGTTTCGCCCGGCCGACAGGTAAAACGGTTGTTTTTAATCAGTAAGTCGAACATAATGCCATCTCGACAATCAAGCCGCGGTTTGCAATCGCTCGATTACAAGCCCAGGACATCCGAACGCGCGCCGAGAGCAATACCGGCAGCTTCGGCGATCAACTCTCCAGGCACATTCAATTCGTGCAGCGTAGCCCCCAAATGCTCCATCACCACATCGAAATGCGAACCGTCCATACCCATTTTGACCAGACGCGCATGTGCGCTGCGCATGTCTTTGCCGGTGTAATGGTTCGGCCCGCCGAACGCATAAGTGAAAAACGCCTTTTGCTTGGCAAGCTGGCTGTCCATGTCGGTTTTGTCGAAGAAACGGTTGATCCGATAATCGTTCAAGACTTTCCGATAGAAAAGCTCCACGGCGGCGTTGACCGCTGCTTCGCCGCCAATTCTTTCATAAAGTGAATCACTCATTGTAATTTTCTCATAATTTCTGGACATTAAGTTCTTCATGCGGCCTCCTTCCGATAGCTCGAAAAAAACCCGCGACGATAATTCTAACTCGATATTACACTTATGCAATACTTTTATTGCAAAATAGAATAAAATAATCCGCAATCCCGAACCGGGCACGTCACTACTTTTTGCGAGGAACATTCCTGCAAAAACGCGTATTTGCTATGATGCATCCTGATAAACCTTAAAAAACAGACAGGCTTTTATGGCTGAAAGCATAAGTTCCAGGCAACATCAAATTCTCGATCTTTTACTCAACACCAAAGTTGGCCTAAGCATCGATGAACTTGCCGCTCAATTGTCGATTTCCCGGAATGCGGTGCAACAGCATATCGACAAACTGGAGCGGGACGGCTACGTAAAGACCGGCATGCTGAACAAGACCGCCGGACGTCCGGTGCGCGTGTTCGTGCTGACCGAAGCCGGCATCAACAGTTTTCAGAAACAATACGCCTGGTTTTCCGAACTGCTCCTGACAAAATTACGGCAGGAAATGGGAGCCGAGGAATTGAAACGCTATCTACATGATCTGGCGGAGTCTTTGGCGCAAGGCTTGCTGCCGCAATTTGCCGGCAAACAGGACGCGGAGCGGCTTACCGAGCTGATCAGAATCATGAACGAACTCGGCTTCAAGGCCAGGCTGAACACATCCGGCGAAGAGCCGGCCTCCATCGAGGCAGTCAATTGCATCTATCACGATCTGGCACAAAAGTTTCAGGAAGTTTGCGAGTTTGACCGCACCCTGATCGCGAAGCTGCTGGAGCGGGACATCGAGCATCTCGAATGCATGGCCAAAGGTGGAGGCGTATGTAAATTCAGGACCCAACCCAGCGCCCTCCGAATCCGTGAAACCTTCACTTCAGCGCTTAACCGCTTGCCAGAAACATCGCATCGCCGTAGCTGAAAAAACGGTAGGAGTGGTCGATCGCGTGCCGATACGCCTTCATGGTCGTTTCATAACCGGCAAAAGCCGATACCAGCATCAAAAGGGTGGATTCGGGCAGATGAAAGTTGGTCAGCAGTGCATCGACCACATGAAAACGGTATCCCGGCATAATGAACAAATCAGTATCGCCCCAGCCCGCTTCCAGCCGGCCGCTTCGGCTGGCCGACTCAAGTGCCCTAACCGAAGTCGTGCCGATCGCGACGACACGCCCGCCGCGCTCCCGCGCCTGTCGAACCGCTTCGACCGTTTCGGCAGGGACCGAAAAAAATTCCTGGTGCATCACGTGGTCGGCCAGATTCTCGACCCGCACCGGCTGAAACGTGCCGCTCCCGACATGCAGGGTCACGAAAGCGGTCGAGACGCCTTTCGCGGCAATCCGTTCCATCATTTCCCGATCGAAATGCAGCCCCGCGGTCGGCGCCGCCACCGCACCCGGCCGCTTCGCGAAAACGGTCTGGTACCGGCTCAGATCTTCCCGCTCGTCGGCCCGGTCGATATAAGGCGGCAGCGGCACATGGCCGATCTGTTCGAGTATCTCCGGAAGCGGCGCCGCCGAATCGAATTCGAGTTCGAACAAATCACCGGCCCGCCCGACAACCCTGCATTGATGCCCCCGATCCAGCACGATTGCCGCACCCGGCTTCGGCGCCTTGCTAGCCCGGACATGCGCGACGGCGCGATGCGCATCCCGTATTCGTTCGATCAGGATCTCGATCTGGCCGCCCGTGCTTTTCCGTCCGAACAGCCGGGCAGGAATCACCCGGGTATCGTTGAATACCAGCAGGTCCTTTACGTCGACCAGATCGATAAAGTCGGTAAACTTACGGTCCTCGATCCGCCAGTCGGGAGTCCGCATGCATAACAGCCGGCTGGCCTGCCGCTCGGGTAACGGATGCTGGGCAATTAGATTTTCGGGCAGATGGTAAAAAAAGTCGCTTTTCTTCATGATGGCAATGTTAAGGGTTTTCCCTGCTATTTTAAAAAAATGCTTGCCAATATGAAAATTATTTCATTATAATGTCGATTCTTTGCCGGGGTGGCGGAACTGGTAGACGCGCCGGATTCAAAATCCGGTGATGGTGACATCGTGTCGGTTCGATTCCGACCCTCGGTACCATTTCATGGTTCAGAGCCGTGCAAAGAGATTCAAAAACCCGCTAAGCCTTGGCTTAGCGGGTTTTTTATTGCCTAACGCAGCCGGGCATCCAGACACGGGATGGGATCCCGAGGTTATACATCGGCAAGCCCATTACGACGGCCCGCACCGCCGGTTTGAGTTCATTGATCGGCGCGCCTGTCGGCTACAGATGCCTGTTATCTCGGGCGCGCCCCCAAAAACCACCACCCGCTACGCATCCAAGTATTCTTTCTGGTCCAGATCGCCACTTCAACCCAGACCCTGCCACCCATCGTGATACACAAGTCCTGCAAAGCTCAAGTGTTGGCGTTCAAAGCTCGCTTTGAACGTGATAGAAGAGTGATCCAAAGCGAGCTTTGGACTTCTGCCGGTCCATTTAGGAGGCAGAGGTGCGAAAACCCTGCGCGAAGAGAGCGCTAATCCAAAATTGTCTCGCGATTGACGCCAGGTCATTGTCGGGCACAAAAAGCGTGCCCGACCTACTTCGCGGAGTTTGCGGTCAAGCATGAGTAGGGCTCCGAACGCCTTCAGTTGTGTATAACGATGAGGACCGTGCCATGGGTTTCGGCTTCGCTTAGCTTCCGTAAGAACCTATTTTCGTGAAGAGTTGGGAGCGCGCTCAAGCCGCCTTCTTTACGGTAAGGCGGAACACACGAAGGCCGCGCTATACATGATTTTTGCCAATCCGGACCGGGGGTCCCGGCAAATCCCCTGACCGAAATGACCAGAGAACGCTAAGGACTTGCAAACGCCTTGCCTGGAATGAATGAAAATCCGGACGCAGCTTGCAAGATTGTAACCGAGGGGTTTGAAGCAGGCTCCCGCGCCACATTGAACGCGGCGCGAGAAGCATTGGAATATTGCGGAGATCGTCTAACCGCTTTTACGCAAGAACAAACTCCGCTTTCGCCTTTTTGGGATCCGGATTATCCTGCCTGCGCTGAATGGTTTTTAACTTCGCCGCGCTGCATCCGGACGTAATCTTCGAGTTGCCTTGTCGCGGCATTGAATGCGTCGCGGATCGCGACATATACGTCTTCGTGAGCCTGGTTTTCATGGCGCTCGCGGCTGGTGACGATTTCCTTGCCCGGCGTGGTAATGTCGATGCGAATATGGTACAGATTGCCCTGGTGATGATGGTGATGACCGGATTCCACCGCCACTCTGCAACTCATGATGTGCGAGTGAAACCGATCGAGTTTGGCGACTTTTTCCCGAATTCTTGCTTCAACCGCCTCCGAGGGCTCAATGCCGCGGAAAATGATCTGTAACGGAATTTGCATGATGATTTACCTCTTCTGTTGTTTTCTAAATACGGCTTAGGCTTTTTTGCAAGTCAATGGCATGCTTAACAGCACTCCAGCCCAAGCTTGATTGTAAATCTCAGTCTACTTCGACTGTCATTGTTTACATTGCGAACTGTCCGCACAATCGGTACGAATACCTAAAACCGCCCGCTAATTCGACGCTATGCTACCGGAAGGCGCCTTCCCTACCAGATTACCATAGTTGATCGAAATCTTGAGCCCCGCAAACCGGCCCGACATTTTGGTCAGCTCCTGCGTTTTTTTATCGAAGCTGAGGTTGAGAGTGGTCAATTCCCGGTCTTCGTATCCTTTTTCGATCCCGTGCGTGATCAGCTTGAAATGGTACACGTAGATCTCCTGATCAGGGCCGTCGTTGATGCGTAACGGCTCGCCCAGTTTCTCCACGACCTTGCTTTTCAGGGGCAGGTCCACATGGATTTTGCCGAGATGCGACGTATCGGCTTTCAACTGCATTTTTTCTTTATTGATGTCCGCACCGCCTATCGAACGCAAGGAGACTTCGAGAAGCTTCGGCGGCGCGATTTCGAGAAAAAGCGAGGAGAACGACCAGGCCGTAATCCGGTCCTGCCTGTTGAAGTTCAGATCGGAATAGAACTCGATTTTCGGTTTGACCACTTTGCCTTGTCGATCGACTTTCCGGAACCAGTAGCGCCAGCGTTTCCCGTCAGCAGTCGGTTTTTCTTCGCTCGCGTGCAGTTTGGCGAGAGAAACGAAGTCATCGCTGTACAGAATCGGCTCCTTGAATTGCAGGGTAAAATCGTCGGCAACCGCAACCTTGAAGTAGCGGTCGAACTTACTCATCTGCAAATAGGTTTGATAGGCGCGCCACCAGTAAATACAGCCGGTTAGCGGCAGTGCCAGCAGCAGTATCAGGATGATGCGGAAAATTTTCCGGGAGAAAAATGAATTCATGAAAAAGGTTTTGAGAGAGAGACTTCCGGCTCTTGGGGATGTTCAGAGACAGCCCGGCCTAGACCAAGTGCAAGGAAGTCGACCGGATAAGCAACGGAAAAAGACTGCACCGGGCGGGTATCCGCGCTCGCTGCCGCGAGCTTGTCAAGAACCGGCGCCGAAAGGTAAATTATTGCGCGCCTGCACGCTTTGTCAAGCCAAGTCTCTGTTTTTTGCCGGCTGATCGCTCTATATACCGCCTTTTTCCCGAAAATCGCTCTGTCCGATAAATACCGGCCGCTCAAGCAAGCGCGGCTTTTTCGCCGGCATAGACTGTCTTTACTGGACCCATAGCAATTCAATAGATTCGGAACAGCGCGCCGGACAATCCGGATTTTCCGGCGTTTGACCCATTCCGGCCCGACGGCCATTTACTCCGAACCGCACACCCAACAACCCACTACGGCTGATTTTCGGTGCGCCCATAGTCTTTATCCACCGTTTCATGAAGCCTCAAAAACCCTTCTCGAATATATAAAATGGATATCTATTTCCTATCTTCTCAATATCCTTTTTTATAAGTATCAGCATATCATTATTAATATAAACTGTGCTCAACAAGAATAATAAATTAGTTGCTTCTATTTATGTCCCATAGCGTATCGGCAGTAGTTTATGGTTTGATTTTTTCACCCATGAGAAAACGAGGTGTATGATGAAATTAGGACAAAAAATAATAATGGGCTTAATGGTGATATTGTTGACTACGGGCAGCCCACTGGCGTGGTCCCACCCCAGTTCCGACTCCAATTTTCACAACTGGAAACATACCTGGTCACGCACTTGGTCACATGGTTGGTCACGCGCCAAGTCCCATAGCGGCTGGTTCCATAATAAGTTCGGATGGTTAAAAAATAACAATGAAACGAACACCAACATCGGCAAAAATCCCCCCAGTCAGTCCGGAGCGCTCTATGTAGTACCGGAAATCGACGCGGCATCGGGTACCCGCGCGTTTGCGCTGCTGACGGGCTTTTTGTTGCTGGCGGGAGAAAAATCCCGATCTAAACGCCGCTGACATTTTACCGGCGATACGAATGACAACCGGACCGGTAAATGGTTTTTTTGACTGTTTATTGGTCCGGCCTCTTCTCTTTGGCAACTTTTTCTTGCGAAAGCCTACAATCTTGCCGCAATCGAAAGGCAAAAGACAGAAAAGGCAGGGGCGACATTATGCGACAACATTCTTAGGATCGAAATGCATGGATCGGTATTTTCGAATGCCTCTTTCATTTATGCACCGTATTTAGCCAATGGCTTCTGAAAGTGTAATGCAAGTCCATGTATCGACATCCTCGAAGCCGTCAGCGATGCGCTGGCTGCTGATTCTGGGAATCGCGGCCGCCGAAATCACGGCGCTGGCGGCGCGATACGAAGCACCGCCGCTCCAGCCGTACGAGAACGACTGGACGGCAAAACTATTTCATTTTTCAAAAGAGGTCTGGCCTGCCGGCCTGTGGATGGCCGGAGCGTGCTGCCTTATCCTGAGCCCCCGGCATAAGGCGATCCTCGCTAATTTACGGGAGCACGGCATCGGCTATCGCTGGCAAAGCTGGCTGATAGGGCACATGCTCGCGTTTGCGGCCTTCGCCGGTTTCACTCAGCTCATATTCGGAATACCCCGCGATCCCGCCCATCTCACGTTACCCTGGCTCGCAGGCTGGACCGGAATGGCAGGCGTCACGGTGTTTTCGTGGATGATGGCGTTCGCGCCCGGCCACTTTTGGCAACGCCTGGTTCGCCGGGAGTACGCCGCCTTGTTCGCCGGCTGCCTGTTGGGAACAGGGGCCCAGACACTCATTGTCATGCTCGGCCGGTTCGAAACCTCATTGCTCGGGCAGAACGAATTCTGGAATATGCTCGGCACACCCACTTTATACATCGTCCATGCGCTGCTCGGCTGGATATATGCGGATCTCGTCATTCAGCCCGAAAATCTTATCCTCGGCACCGCTGCATTCCGCGTCAAAATCAGCTATGCCTGTTCGGGCATCGAAGGCATCTCGCTCATCGTGCTGTTTCTCGCCCTTTATCTCTGGCTGTTCCGCAAAGAGCTGCGTTTCCCGCAGGTCTTCTGGCTGTTCCCGCTGGGAATTGCAGCCGTCTGGTTAGCCAACGCCGTGCGTATCGCCCTGCTGATAGCGATCGGAACCTCCTTTTCACCGGAAACCGCCATGCAGGGCTTCCATTCCCAAGCGGGATGGATAATCTTTACCCTAATCGCGATCGGTGCGATTACCCTGTCAAACCGGATGCAGTGCTTTACTTTGACGCAACCCGGCCTGCCTGCCGCAACGCCCGCCAAAAATCCGGCCTCGGCGTTGCTCTTTCCTCTATTGGCTCTCATGGCCGCCACAATGATAACGTCCGTCTTTTTTTCCGGCTTTGATTCCTTTTATCCGTTGCGCATGGCGATTCTCGCCGCAACGCTTTACTACTTTCGCAAATACTACAGGAATCTCGGCTGGGCATGGGCCTGGCACGCGCCGGCCATCGGAACCGCCGTGTTCCTGCTCTGGATGCTTTTGGAACCGGACGCGGCCGAAGGCGTAACGCCTATGCAGGAAGGATTGGCCGAACTCCCGAACGGGATGGCCGGCGCCTGGCTCGTGTTCCGGGTGCTCGGTTCGGTGATTGCCGTGCCCTTGGCTGAAGAGTTCGCCTTTCGCGGCTATTTGCTCCGTAAGCTGATCGCCAAAGATTTCGAAAGCGTTCCGCTCGGACGGCTTACCTTGTTGTCTTTTCTGCTGACCTCCGTGCTGTTTGGATTACTCCATGAGCGCTGGCTTGCGGGCACCCTGGCGGGAATGGGGTACGCTTTGGCCCTTCACCGCCGCGGACAGCTGGGTGATGCGGTTATCGCCCATATGACGACCAACGCCCTGATCGCCGTCGCGGTCCTAACCCAAAGCAGATGGTCTTTATGGACGTGAAAGAACACGCGGTTTCAGAATGCCGACGATCGGTCCGGCTTGAATACATCTTTACACCGAGCCCGGCTGCTCGCTGCCACCGCAGCTGCCGGACAAGCTCCGCCGCGATTTTTTCATCTTTTGAATTGACGCCATGAAAACACGAAAAACTTTTCTGATCGTCGGCGGCGGCCTGGTCGGCCTGGCAACGGCTTACCGGCTGCTTGCGCGGCTCCCGTCCGCGCACGTGACCCTGCTTGAAAAAGAAACGCGCGTCGGCGCGCACCAAAGCACTCACAACAGCGGCGTCCTGCACGCGGGCCTTTATTATGCGCCCGGTTCCGCCAAAGCGAGATTAGCGGTCGGCGGCATACGGCAAATGACCGACTTTTGCCGCCGGGAAAACATCGCCCACGAAATCTGCGGCAAACTCGTCGTAGCCGTCACGCCCGATGAATTGCCGCGACTGGATGAATTACTTCGGCGCGGCATCGCCAACGGACTGAACGGGCTGAGAAAAATCGACGCAGCCGCCATGCGGAAAATCGAGCCTCACGTCAACGGCATCGCCGCCGTGCATGTGCCCGAAGAAGGCATCGTCGACTACGGTCAGGTTTGTGACCGGCTGGCCTTTCGCGTGCAGGAAAGAGGAGGGACGATCGTTACGGGCGCCAAAGTCGAACGTCTCGAAAGTAAAGCCGATGCCTGGGTCGCCGACACGTCAAGCGAAGAATTCAGCGCCGATTTCCTGATCAACTGCGCCGGGCTGCAATGCGATCTCGTAGCCAAGCTGGCCGGCGAACGGCGGGATGTCCATATCGTACCTTTCCGCGGCGAATACTATCATCTCGGACAGGAGGCCAGGCATCTGGTAAAAAACCTCATTTACCCGGTGCCCAATCCGCAATTTCCGTTTCTGGGAGTCCATTTCACGCGGAAGATCCACGGCGGCGTGGAAGCCGGCCCGAACGCCGTCCTCGCCTTTGCGCGCGAAGGCTATCGCTTGACGGATGTCGACCCGCACGACCTGCTGGATACCCTGCTTTTTCCGGGAATCTGGCGTTTTCTCCGAAAATACCGGGCAACAGCCTACGCGGAATTGATCCAGTCATTCAGCAAAGCCCGGTTTTGCCGCGCGCTGCAGCGGCTGGTGCCCGACATTCGCCCCGTCGACCTCGCTCCCGGCGGCGCGGGCGTCCGGTCGCAAGCGATGAAACCTTCCGGCGAGTTAATGGACGATTTTCATCTCGTCGTACGCTCGAACGCACTGCATGTCCTGAACGCCCCCAGCCCCGCGGCCACGGCGTCGCTGGCCATCGGCGAATATATTGCCGATCGGCTGCCGGACTGAAGCGGCGCCCAAGGGAAGAACAACTTAATAAATAATCGATGTATCTATTACTTACCTCTCCACTATCATTTTTTACCGATACCGCTACCTTGTCATTAAATATAAACTGTGACTCGTGTAATGACTGATAAAAATTATTACCTCAAAATAAAACAGACTTTTCGTATCAAACATTGATCATCAACCCAAACCTTTGATACGGGACACCGCCGGAAATTGGAAAACATTCCCGGCAGATACGCGCAATGTTTCTTCGATTCAAGCGGAAGCGATTGCAATTGAATGGACAACAAGAGCGATTTCCATGATGGGCCAGACTCTGAAAAACCCGTTGCCCCGCTGGCTGGGCCGGGTGCGGAGATCGCTCTCGATGATTTAGGATTATTCGCAAATGAACACATTCACTATCAAAAGAAGCCCGATATTTTTATCTGGCAAGGGTGCTGTTTCCGCCATTTTTTTCGGCTGCCTGCTCTGGCTGGCCCCTCCGGTCCTTGCCCTGCCCGACGACAGCTACCGGCTCAATCCGGGAGACAAGCTGGAAATTACCGTCTGGGAAGAAGAAAAGCTGAAACAGGAAGTCGTGGTGCTGCCCGACGGTACCATCTCTTTCCCTCTGGTCAGGCAACACGTGAGGGCTGCCGGCAAAACGACCGAGGAATTGGTGGGTACGCTGCGTTCCCTGCTGGGTCAGTTCATCGCCGACGCCGAAATCAACGTCAGACTGATCGCCGTCGAAGGCAACAGAATCTATGTCATGGGTGAAGTCGCCCATCCTGGCGCGTTCGTGATGACGAGCCCCACGAATATCATGCAGGCTTTGAGCATGGCGGGAGGCTTGACGGAATTCGCAAAAAAGAACGATATCCTGGTATTGAGACGTGAAGCGGACGGACACAGCCGGTCTCTGCCTTTCGAATACGGCACCGTGGAAGACGGCAAAAATATAGAATCGAATATCCTCTTGCAAAGCGGCGACACCCTGGTCGTGCCCTGAATGATTTCCATAACAGCATGTACCGCACCCGAAGTATAGGATTGATTGTCGTTGCCTGCGGTTTCTTCGGGAAAAACATCGCCGCAGCCGAATGGGAGTTAAAAGGAGAATTGGGCCAACAGTTCCAGTATAACGACAATTTTTCGTTGACGCCCGTCAGGCAAGAATCCGTAGCGGGCTATCTCCTGAATCCGAGATTCCACACCAGCAGAAAGACAGGAAACCTGGACCTTGCCGTTGATGGCCAGGCGGATATTCGCCGCTACAGTGACTCACGCTGGGATTGCGATAACTTCAATCTGGGCGCCAAAAGCGAATACCGGACCCGCCGCAGCATCTTTAACTTGAATGGCGGATACGGCGTTAACTGTACCTACTCACAACAGATCGTGGATACAGGCTTGATTCTGCCCAATAGCCAGTCCGAAAACTATCTGCTGGCACCGTCGTGGACTTGGCAATGGACGGCCCGCGATCAATTGATACTCGATGCCTCTTATACAAAAACAAGCTATAACAATTCGCAAAACGGAATAGCTTCGAGCAATCATTCATTCTCCTTCAGCGGCAACGACACCTACACCGTCGGACTCGGCGGCAATCATCAATGGAGCCGGCGCCTTGTCCTGAATGAAAAACTCTATTTTTCCAATATCCAATACACCAGTTCGAACGCTTCGACCCAAAACCTGTTCGGTTTCCAGCTCGGCGGAAATTATAAAATTAACCGCTTATGGAAAATTAACGCGAATGCAGGACCGGTATGGGTCGATGCCCGGATGGACGATTCGAGTACGATCGCTTCCGCCGGCAGTTCCTCGTGGACCGTAGGCCACGTCGCCAATATCAACTTACATTATGATGGGCGGCTAACCCAGTTCTCTACCGGTTATTCCAACGCCCTCAACCCCAGCGCCATCGGCCAGACACTGCAAAATCAATCACTCTTTGCCAATTATTCGTACCGCCTGGCCCGGCATCTGATGATGAATCTCTCCGGGATCTATAGCTTGAACGAGTCGATTGCCAACAATTCGATTAATCGTTCAAACGGTCAATTTGACCGCACTTACTTCACCGTAGCCGCGGGCATTACCTGGGATCTGACGAAACATTGGCAGCTTAGGGGCAGTTATGCCTATAACTGGCAGAACTATCGGCAACCGCAA
This sequence comes from Methylomicrobium agile, assembly GCF_000733855.1. NCBI lineage: Bacteria > Pseudomonadati > Pseudomonadota > Gammaproteobacteria > Methylococcales > Methylococcaceae > Methylomicrobium > Methylomicrobium agile. Next base: position 1,826,507 of record NZ_JPOJ01000001.1, on the reverse strand, counting down.
AGCCAGCAAAATCTCGACGGCATAGCGAATTTGAACGTGGGATCGAGCGAATCCAATGTCGTAATGCTCTTTCTGAACTACTCCTGGGACGGAATTCGCCTTTCCCGCTGACCCGATTCATTTTCGCCCATTACCATGAAAATAGGCCGCGTAAGCGGCGCCCTTCGTCTAATCCCCTGGCATTTTCCCCGGAAAGCAAACAGCCCCGCCCCGTTCCGTTGTTACCGCAAAGGCCGTCCCCTCCACAGGGACATCTCAGGCCTTGCCGTCTCGCACCTCACCCTCCGGTCCAATGTTTCAGTCTGTCGGGCAAAGCCGGCAACAATGTCTCGACTTCCAAACCCAAAGATTTCCATTCGCCAGACCAACCGTAGACTTCTTTATACCAATGGGCCCACAGCGAAAACGCGGTACAAATCATGATGGCAAAAATCAACCGTTTCAGGCCCGTTAACGGTTTATTTACAAGTGCGGCTCCGGCTACCGTTATTTTGACGCACGGCGCCTCCGCATCTTCGTATCCGTACGAGCCGGCATCGATCAACTTGAATCCTTTCAATAATCTAAGGATGGGACCGGGCAACCGGTCGGGGGAAACAAGATCGAGCAAGACTTGCAGCGAATAAAGGCCGCTTAACAAGACGGCCAGCGTGCCGACGCCCATCGCCAACCAAGCAGGCAAGGCATAATAGCCGCAGAAAACGGCCGTGATCAGGGCCAGGAAAAGAAAGCTGGTCTGTAGGTTTTCGGTAGACCAGCGAAAGCCGCTCAGCTTCCGGACCATCACGTAGATCATCAGTACATGGAACACATACGACCCAAAGAAAGCGATACCCGCGCCTTTTAAGCCGAAAGCGTTCACGCCGGTCCACGCAAGCCCGAGATAGACGGCTGTCCAGGCCACCTCGGAAAATATCAATAGATTTTGCACGCCCTTGACTACAATAATGTAACCCATCGGCCAGGAAATGACGCGGAGAGTCATGCCCAGGCACAGCCAGCGTAAAATCTCCACCGCGCCCTCAAACTTCGGGGTATAAAAGATCGCAATAACCAGCGGTGCAAAAGTCAGGGTTCCTATGACTCCCGGACCAGCCAGCAACAAGCTGACATGGGCCTGCTCATTGACCACGCGGTTGCATTCGGCATTGTCCTTGGCGATCGCCGTCAAGCGAGGATAAAAATCCGCGCCCATCGCCTGCAAAATGAACCCGATATAAAGGCCGCCGAGCGCCCAGGCCGACTGGTACAATCCGGCCGCATCGAAACCGACCTTGCGTACGACGATCAGGCGCACCGCATAAGCCGCGCCGCTCATCAACAGGCCGCAGGCCATGAAAGCGAAGCCGAGCCTCAACATGGCGGCGGCTTCATGCCCGATTTGGACCGCCGATATTCGAGGCATGTGTAAATGAATTTTTCGGCTATACCACCAGGAGATGGCGAGCGACATGGCGGCAGGCAATACCAGTGACAGCACAAGCCCCTCTTCGCGAAACAAGTAGACGACGCCGATGCTGATCAGCGCCCCTCCCAGCGTGCCCCATATTCCCATCCTGGCCATATCCGAAATGCGGCGCATCCCTTGCAGCAATGCACCCTGGCCAGCGGAAACCAGATTGAAAAATAAGGCAATGGAAAGCAGCGCTACGGCGGGAGCATATTGATCGCTGCCGAAAGTCAAAGTGGACACGAACCGGGAAAATCCAAGCAGAAAAGCCGCGCCGATCAAGCCGAGAAAAATCGAAATCCGCCGCAGCACGACCGCAGTCCGCGCCACCCTTTCCGCCTCGCCGGAACCGGCTGCCTCGGCAATCTGGCGCACCCCGCTGCTGTTGATGCCCATGCCGGCAATGTTGACCGTCAGTTCCAGGATCGCCCCGTACAGCCCCATCATCCCGACGCCGGACGGGCCCAGCAATATCGCCATGACCTTGGTGCGAACGACTCCGATCGCAACGTTCACCAAGGACGAGCCGCCGATCAAGGCTGAAGATTTCAAAATCTGTCCGTAGGTATGCTTTTCAGCCATGACTCCTCCTGCATGTCAATGCCTCGGGCGAATGCCCCAGGTATCCGTTCGAAAATAGGCGTTCCTTTTTGCGAAAAGCGTTGTTATCCGCAGCCTGCGCCGGCCGGCCTTCCGGTTCCGAACCGCAACCGGACGCCATAAGGCGGCAACCGCACCGCTGCTATATATTTACTCAAATTATTGATTTTTAATATAGATATTATTTAACACAGCCAACATCACGACGCCATGCAAACATAAACCCGGCATAACTAAATAGATATTGTTTATATACATAAGGACCTGTTAAGTATTGTAGATTATGATCTTGAGCTACGGACATACCGACCATAAAAGCTACACTATTATTTTCACAGCTTTGCCAGGGAATTTTTTATATTAACTAATATATTGTTAATTAAAGTAGATTATGATCTTCAGCCATAGATTAAAATATCAGGAAACCCGCCTGACCTTCATCCGAAGACACTAGATTTCTATCCGCAAAATTAAAACTATCGAGGTATATGCTTATAAAAAACATGCAATTGTGAATTATTTTTTCAAAGATCCAAGAAATTCACATACTTAAGCCACCGGTATCCCTTAACCGCATGCGAAAGGATTGCCGGCAGATAAATGCGCACTCTAAACGGTAGCACGGCAAAACTATCGGAAAGGTGCTGCGCAAAATTTCCAGTCTAACTGGGCTTTTTCCTAATGACAGTGGGGAGCGACAGGCCACGCAGCAATGCGAATGCTGCTTAGTTGGCTGCCGCATACCCATAATGGAACTCGTCGCGATCGATCAAGGAACTCCTCGGCCCTATTTTTTACTAGGAGAAGAGTTTTGTACTCATCTATTCAAGACTTTCAAATCATATAAAAGTTCCTAAAGAATTCAGGAACATATCGACTTTTTCCTTGTGCCTTCTCAAGGGCTTCGACAAGCCCCGCGGGACGGCTTTGGGTAAAAAAATCATCCACTTTGTCCGGCTTGATTTTCGATGAGCCAGGCATTCAATCACTCTCGACAATAATGAAAAATTTTCTTATTACGAACACCGCCTTACGCAAGCTTTTTCCGCGTAATTTTTTGACCCTGCTTTCCCTGCTTTTGTTCGGCGTCAATTCATACGCAGGAACCATCAACCTCGCCTGGGATGCCAGTACATCCTCCAACATTGGAGGATATAAAGTTTCTTACGGAACCAGCAGCAATAAGTACACAACGACCGTTGACGCCGGCAGCAAAACCACTTATTCGGTTTCGGGGCTGCAGGATGGCACCCAGTATTTTTTTGCGGTAAAAGCCTACGATACGGCCAAAACGTCCGAAAGCGCTTACTCCAATGAAATCAATACAACAGCGCCTGCCGCGACGCCGGCGTTGACGGCCGATTTCACCGCGAGCAAAACCAGCGGCATGGCACCTTTGACGGTGGATTTCACACCGGCAACGACGGGCACAGTCACCAGCTGGAAATGGGATTTTCCAAGCTCGTACACGCCTACCGTCACGAACTCCAGCGCTAAAGTCACCACCGTGACTTACGCGACGCCGGGAACCTATAACGTAAGCCTGACGGTTACCGGCGCGAACGGCAGCGCGACCAAAACCAAGCCGGGCTTTATTACCGTCAGCGGCGGCACAGCCCCGGTAGCCAATTTCTCGGCCACCCCGACCTCCGGCGGCGCACCTTTGACAGTGAATTTTACCGATACCTCCTCGGGCAACATCACCGGCAGATCGTGGAATTTCGGCGACGGTTCGACCAGTACGGCAACCAGCCCGAACCACATCTACAGCGCACCCGGCACCTACACCGTGAGCCTGACGGTTACCGGCACAGGCGGCAGCAATACCAAAACGAACAGCAATTTCATCAATGTCTCTTCTTCTACGGGAGGAACCACGCAATCGCCAGCGAACAGCAACGACGGCCTGGTAGCCGCTTACGGTTTCGAAGAAGATAGCGGCACGACAGTGGCGGAT